>NZ_CP028941.1:1200000-1800000 GCF_013307245.1 Polynucleobacter antarcticus | reverse complement strand
TGAGCGCTATGCTCCCGATCAATACGCGGGGCATGTGGATAGGCACCTTTCATGGTCTTTGTAACCGTTTATTACGGGCACACCATAAAGAGGCTGGCCTACCCTCTACCTTTCAGATTTTGGACACTCAAGATCAGCTATCTGCCATTAAGCGTCTTTTAAAGGGTTTAAAGGTCGATGATGAGAAATACCCTCCTAAGCAGTTGCAATACTTTATTGCCCATGCCAAAGAGCGTGGCCAGCGGGCGCGTGAGCTCTCCGTGGGGGATGACTTCCAAGCCAAGATGGCGCAGCTATATGAGGCTTATGACGCACAGTGTCAGCGTGAAGGCGTCGTCGACTTTGCTGAACTCTTATTGCGAAGCTATGAATTACTTAAACATAGCGAAGCGATACGCACACATTATCAAGAGCGCTTTCGTCACATTTTGATTGATGAGTTTCAGGATACCAATGCCTTGCAATACGCTTGGCTCAAATTACTCTCTGGTCATGATGCCGGTCAAATCAATGTCAGCGGTGCTGGCAGTAGTGCAGTCTTTGCGGTGGGTGATGATGATCAAAGTATTTATGCCTTCCGTGGTGCTGATGTAGAGAATATGCGCCTCTATGAAAACCAATACCATCCGATGATGGTGAAGTTAGAGCAAAACTATCGCTCCCACGGACATATTCTCGACACCGCGAATTTCTTGATTTCTAATAACACCGACCGTCTAGGAAAAAACCTTCGTACCGATGCGGGTCATGGCGAGCCTGTGCGTATTTACGATGCACCAAGTGATCATGCTGAAGCGGCTTGGCTAGTTGATGAAATTAGAGCTCTAGTGAACAGCGGCATCAAACGCACGGAGATCGCCTTGCTTTACAGAAGTAATGCGCAATCCCGGATTATTGAACATGCCTTATTTTCGGCAGCTATTCCCTATCGTGTGTATGGTGGCTTGCGCTTCTTCGAGCGTGCTGAGATTAAGCATGCTTTAGCCTACCTCCGTCTTTTAGAAAACCCGAACGACGATACTTCCTTCTCGCGGGTGGTGAATTTTCCTACGCGGGGTATCGGGGCGCGATCGATTGAATCTGTGCAAGATGCAGCCAGAGATCAACAATCCTCTTTGTATCTAGCCGCCTCTACCTTAGAGGGTAAATCAGGGGCTGCTCTCAGCGGATTTGTTCGTTTAGTAGATCACATGCGTGAAGCCACCCGTCACAACACCTTACCCGAAACAGTGGAGTTTGTGATTCAAAATAGTGGTTTGATACAACACTATCTTTCAGAGCGCGAGGGACAAGACCGCGTAGAGAACTTACAAGAATTAATCAATGCAGCAACGGCTTTTATTGCGGAAGAGGGTTATGGTCAGGATGCGGCTGCAGCCATGTTGCCTGGTGAAAACGCACCGGGTGTCGTAGAGGTGTCGCCATTAGCTGCTTTCTTATCCCACGCTTCCCTAGAGGCTGGCGATAACCAAGCACAAGCAGGGCAAGATGCAGTGCAATTAATGACAGTGCATTCAGCCAAAGGTTTGGAGTTCACAGCAGTATTTATTACTGGCCTAGAGGAAGGTTTATTTCCTCATGAGAACAGTATTAATGAGCACAATGGTTTGGAGGAAGAGCGCCGCCTGATGTATGTGGCTATCACCCGTGCTAAAGAGCGTTTATATCTCTCGCACACCCAGTCACGCATGCTGCATGGCCAAGTACGTTACAACATGCCTTCTCGTTTTTTAGAAGAGCTACCAGCGGATTCATTAAAGTGGTTGACACCCAAAGTGAAAGACGCGCGTTGGGGCGGTAGTAGCGGTAGCAGCAGTCGCACAGGATCTACTTGGCAAGATGGTTATACCCGTCAACGGGATTATGAGTCGAATGATTTTTTTGATTCTGGTAGTGAGAACAGGCAACCCGCCAAGCAAATTGGTCGTGTAGGTTCAGCATCTACCACCGTCAAAAGAATGGCGTCACCACCACGGGGTCAGTACCCCTTCACTATTGGGCAGAATGTTTTTCATACCAAGTTTGGCGAAGGCCGTGTGACAGGCTTAGAGGGCAACGACACAGATGCGCGCGCTCAGGTGAACTTCAAGCGCCATGGTGTGAAATGGTTACAGCTCAGTATCGCTAAGTTGGCTGCGATTGATTAATTATTTTTGAGCAGCTGCTTAGGCAATCAGTTCAGCGGATTCTTGATCGGCAAAGCATGCTTTCCAGGTGGCAAAGAAAGAGCAGTGCATGACGGTGAGTCCAGCCATCGAAAGAGGGGCAACGATGAAGGTAGCCACTTGGCTTAAACCAAAGACATCAAAAACCAAACCAATAGTCAGCGGAATACCCACTAAAACAGCACCCCAAATAGCAAGATACAAAAAGAATGCCCCACGATTTCTCCAGCAGGCAATGCAACTAGAGAAGAGGGCTTGCGGAATCGGCATATTTTCCCAGGCAACCAGCACAGGCGAGAACCACATCAACATGGCTATAGGTACATAAAACAAGCCGCCATAAAAGAGCAGTAGATAAATTTCTTGAATCATTTCAGGCGTTGTGACCTTATCACTCATTAAGAGCGGTAGAAGTAATTCAAAATCGACCAGCATGCTCAAGATAAAACTCAGAATCATCACGAGCGCTGCATACACTAAGCCTAATTGCAAAATACGCTTACGGACGAGTGGCGTTGATTTTAGTGCTGCTAAATAGACCGTCGGCAGAATGCGCTCTTTCAAAATAGCGAGACGGCAGGCAGTCATAAATCCAACGGAGAGGGTAGGCGTGAGTACTAGTACGGCCAACACGCCAATAAAAGGAATGAGCACTGCTAATTGCGCTATGAAGATATACATAAATATCAACATCAAAAAGCCTAAAGGATTTTGCTTAAATAGCCAAATGCCTTGACGGATCCAGGTATGCGCTTCTTTAGGGGAAACAGTATTGAGGTTCATATTTTTTTGCGGCTCAAAAGGATATTTTCAAAATGTTGCGGGTTATGGGGTGTCAGCATATGGGCATTACGTGGTAAATAAAAATCCCACAAACGAGAAATCCAAAAGCGCAGCGCTGCTGCCCTCAGCATCAATGACCAACTCGCTTGCTCTTCCTTGGTCAGTGGGCGTATCGCTTGATAGGCATCTAGCAATGATCTTAAGCGACCAGGATCTAAATCCTGTTTGTTCTCTGCGAGACACCAATCGTTTGCAGTCACTGCTAGATCAAATAGCCATTTATCCGTGCCTGCAAAATAAAAGTCAAAGAAGCCACCAAGCTGATCTTGCTGGGTATCCGAAGCGCTTGAACCTTTTGGGTCAAAGAGGACGTTATCTCTAAAGAGGTCGCAATGACTCGCGCCTTCAGGGAGTGCGGAATAGTCCGCTGATGCGAAAAAATCCGCTTGGGTAGCCAGTTCGTCACGCAGTAATCCTTGCTGCGCGGTGTTAAGGTGCGGAAGTACTTGAGGGACCGTTTTTTGCCACCAGGGTAAGCTGCGTAAATTTGCTTGGGTATGTTGAAAATCAGCGCCTGCCAAATGCATCTTTGCGAGCATCTTACCTACTAGTTCACAGTGATACTCTTCTGGTGCTAGCCTCGATAGGCCAGGCAGCTTACTGACAATCGCTGCCGGTTTGCCTTTAAGAGAAAACAGAATGGCACCCGCATGGTTAGCAAGAGGCTTGGGTACAGGAATGCCTTTATTAGCCAAATGACGCATGATCTCCAAGTAGAAAGGCAATTGTTCTGCAGAGAGTCTTTCAAAAATAGTTAAAACATATTCTTGTTTCTGACCATCTCGCTCGGTATCTAAGAAGAAATTCGAATTTTCAATGCCACCATGAATACCGCGGATATCAATAGCTGTGCCAATCTCAAAATCACGAGCGATCCATTCTGAAATATCGCTTAACGCAATGGGGGTAAACACAGCCATAACTATTTAAGGAATGAGAAGTTCTAAATCGATGACTGTACTCAAAAAGGCAATTTGATGCTGGGAACGCTGATGAGATCCGTTTCTTTCGGAGGCCCAGGCATCACAGTAGCAGGGGGCGCCATTTCATAAGTAGTGAAGCGGGTTTTGACATCCACCTGAGTGGGCCCATTGGCATCTTTGTATTCAGTAATTTCAGTGCCAGTCGCTTCTTTATGCTGAAAGCTCGGTTTGCGCGCTTCCGGGGCATTGGTTTCTTGGGAAGCGCTCACGGGCGGAGAAAGTGGCTGCTTATTGATGCGTTGTAACTCGGCTGGGCTCAGAGCCTGAGAATTACTCTGTGCTTGGGCAGAATGGAGCCCAAAAGCCGCAAAAGCCATAAAAAAGCTCATAAAAACAAGGGTATGGTTCATTGAGGAGTGGATTACGTTAGTTAGAGCATGCATCATTTTTCACCTTTAAGTACCCATTTTAGGGAGATTTACACCGGATCTGTAGGCAGTTAGCAACTAGATTGTACGATTGCGGTATGACTAAACATAGACTCTTGTTGGTAGACGGCTCTAGCTACCTCTACCGCGCCTTTCATGCCATGCCAGACCTCCGAAATGGGGCGGGCGACCCAACTGGGGCAATTTACGGGGTGGTCAATATGATGCGCCGGGCTAGATCGGATATTCAGGCTGACCATATCGCTTGTGTTTTTGATGCCAAGGGTAAGACCTTCCGCGACGAAATGTACCCTGACTACAAAGCCCATCGCTCGCCCATGCCAGAAGATTTAGTGAAGCAGATTGAACCCATTCATGCGATGGTCAAAGCTCTGGGTTGGCCTGTGTTGATGGTGTCCGGTGTCGAAGCAGATGATGTGATTGGCACCTTAGCTTGCCAAGCAACCCAGGCAGGATGGGAAACCATTATTTCTACTGGCGATAAAGATCTCGCGCAATTAGTCAATCCTTCCGTTACCTTAATCAATACGATGACTGATGAAAAGCTCGACATCGAAGGCGTGATTGCGAAGTTTGGTGTGCCACCAGAGCGAATCGTAGATTACCTATCAATTATTGGTGATGCCGTGGATAACGTTCCTGGTGTCCCGAAGGCTGGACCAAAAACAGCCAACAAATGGTTAGCAGAATTCGGCGACTTAGATCAATTGATGGCTAATGCCGATCAAGTGAAGGGTGTTGTTGGCGAGAACTTGCGCAATAGTTTGGAGTGGCTACCCAAAGCCCGCCAACTCATTACGGTTAAAACCGATTGTGATTTATCGCCACACTTACCAGGCTTAGACGATCTGCATGCCAAGCCTGAAGATGCACCGCTATTGCGAGAGTTATTTGAACGTTATGCATTTAAGACTTGGTTGCGAGATGTAGAAAAGCAATTGGGAAGACCTGCTGTATCTGCTGAAACTGCTAGTGAGGAATATAGCAGTGGTTTTGATTTGGCGGGGAGTCCACTTCAACCTGCAAGCGTTGCAGGTAACAATACAACTAGTAAAAAATGGGGTGCAGTAGCCACATCACCAACCACTGCTTTATCTCAAGCAACGACTGATTTACAAAGCGCGATTTCAAAACACTATGAGTGTGTTGTTGATGAAGCTGCCTTGGAGCGTTGGATCAAAAAGATCGAGGGCGTAGCACTGACTGCAGTAGATACTGAAACGACAGGTTTAGATGCACTTGCTGCAGAGCTGGTAGGTATCTCGCTATGTGTTGCGCCTGGCGATGCTTGTTACATTCCTGTAGCACATCGCAATGGAGAGACGCAGCTGGGTCGTGAGCTAGTTTTAGCCCGCCTGAAGCCTTGGTTAGAAAGCACCACGAACCATAAAGTAGGGCAGCACCTCAAGTACGATGCCCATATTTTTGCAAACTACGGCATTACCTTGCAGGGCATTGCTTTTGATACCTTGCTTGAATCCTATGTGCTTGAATCCCATATGCCACACAATATGGACAGCTTGGCCGATCGGCATCTGGGCATAAAAACGATTCGGTATGAAGAGGTCTGCGGTAAAGGGGTTCACCAAATTGGCTTTGATCAAGTCGATCTCAAAATAGCCACAGACTATGCCGCTGAGGATGCTGACATTACGTTGCGTTTGCATTTAGCTTTATGGCCACAGATTCAGGAAAGCCCTGGTCTGTTGTACGTATATGAAAAGATTGAGATGCCCGCCATGCGGGTCTTGGGCATCATGGAGCGCAATGGTATTCGGATTGATTCAGCCTTACTCTCTCGCCAAGGGCAGGAAGTGGGCAAGCGGCTACTCTCTTTAGAGGGAGAAATTCATCAGCTAGCGGGACAACCTTTTAATATCCAATCACCCAAGCAGATTGCTGAAATTTTATTCGGACAACTAGAACTTCCAGTAATTAAAAAGACGCCCTCTGGTGCGCCATCAACGGATGAGGAAGTATTGCAAAAGTTAGCCGAAGACTATCCCTTGCCCGCCCGTATTTTGGATTACCGCAGTCTGGCTAAATTAATGTCAACCTATATTGAGAAGTTGCCACGCATGGCCGATCCTAAAACAGGGCGCGTACACACCAACTTTTCTCAGGCTACCGCAGTTACAGGGCGCTTAGCGTCGAGTGAGCCCAACTTACAAAATATTCCCGTACGCACAGAAGAAGGTCGTCGTATTCGTGAAGCCTTTATTCCGGCAGAGGGTTGTAAGTTGTTATCAGCCGACTATTCTCAAATTGAATTGCGCATCATGGCGCACATCGCTGAAGATGAAAATTTGCTAGCAGCATTTGCTGCAGGGAAGGACGTGCACCAAGCTACTGCAGCAGAGATTTTTGGGGTGCCATTAGATGCTGTGAATTCAGAGCAGCGTCGCTATGCCAAGGTGATCAACTTTGGTTTAATTTACGGCATGAGTGCCTTTGGCTTAGCAGGCAATCTGGGAATTGAGCGCTCTGCAGCCCAAAGCTATATCACTAAATACTTTGATCGCTACCCAGGAGTAGCCCAATATATGGAGCGAACTCGTCTAGAGGCAAGAGAAAATGGTTATGTGGAGACCGTCTTTGGTAGGCGTTTATGGTTGCCGGAGATTAAAGGCTCTAATGGCCCTCGTCGTCAAGGTGCTGAGCGCGCAGCGATTAATGCACCCATGCAAGGCACTGCCGCAGATCTGATTAAATTGGCTATGGTGGCAGTGGAGAACTGGTTGGAAAAGGAGCAATTAAAGACCCGTATGCTCTTGCAGGTCCATGATGAGTTGGTATTTGATGTACCTTTGGATGAATTGGCGCTATTGCAGGCCAAGTTGCCTGATCTGATGTGTAAAGTAGCGGATCTGAAGGTTCCTTTAGTAGTTGGTATTGGGATTGGCGATAATTGGGAAGAAGCACATTAATTCATTCATAGATATAAGTGAAGGAGACTGAAAACATGACAATCAAAAAAAATATAGATTTAAAGCCGGCTTCTAGTGATAGAAGAGGCTTTATGAAGGCCTCAGCAGTCACCGCCACTACGCTAGGTATTGGTTTTGCGCCTGCTTCACAGCCGGTGATGGCTGCAGCGATCGTCACTGACTTTGCTGGCATAAAAGCGGCTGAGCAGATGATTCCTGTAGGTAGCTTTCAGATGCCGGCCTATGTTTCTCGTCCGGAGCAGTCTAAAGGGCCTTTGCCGATAGTGATTGTGGCTAGTGAAATCTTTGGTGTGCATGAGTACATTGCTGATGTCACTAGACGGTTCGCCAAATTAGGATATTTAGCTATCGCCCCTGAATTCTTTATGCGTGCTGGTGATCCAAATACCTTTGGAACTGTCGCAGAAATCCAAAGCAATATCGTTGCTAAGACTCCCGATGCGCAAGTCTTAAATGATCTGCAAGCAGCGCTCGTATGGGCTGGTAAAAATGGCGGCGATCTAAAAAAGGTGGGCGTTACTGGATTTTGTTGGGGTGGTCGCATTACTTGGTTGGCATCGACTCTGCCGCAGGTGCGTGCAGGTGTTGCTTGGTATGGTCGCGTCATTGGTGAGAAAACAGAAAATAGCCCACGTCACCCCGTAGATATTGCTGCTGATCTCAAGGCCCCTGTATTAGGTTTATATGGTGCGGCCGATACCGGTATTTCTTTAGAGAGTGTCGAGCAAATGCGTGAGGCGCTGGCAAAAGCAGCTCCTAAAAATACTGCAGCTAAGGCATCTCGTTTTGAAGTGTATCCAGAGGCTCCCCATGCTTTTCATGCGGACTACCGCGCGACGTATCGTGAAGGCCCTGCTAAAGATGGTTGGGCAAAATGCCTTGCTTGGTTTAAGCAAAACGGAGTAGCGTAATTTATATGTCAGCACTACAAAATATCGTGTTGGTAACGGCATTAGCGGGCACTACTAGTGTTTTAGTAGCTGCCAGCTTTTCCGTGGCCTTTTTGTCGAAGATGGTTCACAACATGGTGAGCGTATCTGTCGGTATTTTGTTGGCTACCGCTTTGCTGCATTCCTTGCCTGAAGCATTCACGATGGAAGGCGCTAATCCACAATTACTCTTCGCTACTTTGCTTGCTGGCCTTCTAGGTTTTTTCTTACTTGAAAAAATTGCTTTATTACGTCACAGTCATCATCACGAAGGAGATGGTCACGATCATCACCATGGCCATGATGCGGAAGTCGCTGGCCGCAGCGGTTGGATGATCTTAGTAGGCGATGGCCTCCATAATTTTGTCGATGGTATTTTAATTGCAGCTGCTTTTATGGTGGATTTTCAAGTAGGCATCTTTACGGCGATTGCCATCATTGCCCATGAAATCCCTCAAGAGATTGGTGATTTTATTGTGCTCTTGAACGCAGGCTTTACACGCACGCGGGCCTTAATTTACAACCTGATTTGTGGATTGTCTGCGGTGCTTGGTGGAGTGCTGGCGTATTTCTTTTTAGAACAAGCGCACAGTGCAATGCCTTACTTATTAGTGATTGCGTCTAGCAGCTTTATCTACATTGCCGTAAGTGACCTCATCCCCCAAATGCATCGTCGCCCCCATTGGGCCGAGTCTTTGCGTCAAACCTTGCTGATCGCTTGCGGGGTAGGCCTGATTATTTTGCTGTCCTTATTGCACTAGAGTGCAACAGGCCGACTAGGGTCGGCACACCATTCACTCCAACTGCCAGCATACAAACGTGAGCCCGTTAGCCCTGCCACTTCCATCGCTAACATGTTGTGGCAAGCGGTGACTCCAGAGCCGCATTGATGAATGACCTCAGAAGCTTTAACAGAGCCGAGTAAGGCAACAAAGTCTTGATACAGTTGCTCGCGCGCCTTGAAACTCTTGCGAGATAAATTTTCTCTAAAGCAGTAGTTGATCGCACCAGGTATATGGCCACCGACGGGATCTAAAGTTTCATTCTGCCCCTGAAAGCGATCGCTTGCGCGGGCATCCACCACGATATATTTTTTACTCTCTAAATTAGCAAGTACCTCATCCACCAACACGAGGCCAAAATAGGGCATGGCTGGCACAGGCGTATTGGCAGGGCTTGCTTGGCGTGGCAGATTACCAATCGGGCCATTCCAGGCATCGAGCCCGCCATCTAGTACTTGCACTTTTGCGTGCCCAGTCGCTTTTAGCATCCACCATAGGCGGCTAGCATAGACCGAACCTTGATTGTCATAAGCGACTACTAAGGTTTGAGAATCCATTCCTAAACGGGTTTTGGTGAGCGCCCAAGCCTCTGGTGATGGGAGGGGGTGACGACCATTTTGACCGGTCGCATCACCTGATAAATCATGATCGAGGTCCACATAGATCGCACCCGGAATATGACCCTCTAAATAAGATTTTTTACCTGCTTGTGGATCTACCAGATCAAAACGGCAATCACAGATTAAGACGTTTTCGCCACTATTGATAATTTCTTCTAACTGGTTGGCAGTAATGAGCGGAGTCATGATGTCTTCCTATTCAAGTGAAATGCAAAGTGTGAAACTGGGCGCAATTGCGCCAAGCTCTTTTCTAAATTATGCCCCTGAATAAGCCATAGCGCGACGGTACCATTCATGAAAATGTTGCATGCCATCTTCCATGGGGCTTTGATAGGGGCCTACCTCATTTACGCCACGGGCTAAGAGCGCTGCGCGGCCTGCATCCATCCGTTCTGCAATCTCATCATCTTCCATGCAGGTTTCCATATAGGCGGCACGCTCAGCTTCAACAAATTCCCGCTCAAATAAGGCGATTTCTTCAGGGTAGTAAAACTCAACAATATTGCGGGTTTTATGAGGACCCAGCGGATGTAATGTTGAGACGCAGAGCACACCTGGATACCACTCCACCATGACATTAGGGTAATAGGTGAGCCAGATAGCACCATGGCGCGGGGTCTTTCCTTGGTAATGACGCAGAACCGCTTCATGCCATTTTTGATATGTGGGCGAGCCTGGTTTTTCAAGGTTTTTATGTATCCCCACTGTTTGGACGCTATGCCAGTCACCAAACTCCCAATGCAGATCTTCACAAGAAACAAACTTACCTAGCCCCGGATGAAAAGGCACCACGTGATAATCCTCGAGGTAGACCTCGATAAAGGTCTTCCAGTTGTAGTTGCATTCATGCACTTCGACATGGTCAAGGATGTAACCCTCAAATTGCAAATCATCTGCAACCCCTAGCTTAGCGAGATCAGTGCGCACATCACGCGGACCCTCAAATAAGAGTCCTTGCCAATTCTGTAAGGGCGACTTGCCTAAATGCAGGCAAGGCTTATCTTCGAAATGAGGGGCACCCAGTAGGGAGCCATTTAAATCGTAAGTCCAGCGATGCAAAGGGCAAACAATATTGTCTACTTTGCCAGAACCATTGAGCATCAGCGCCTGACGATGACGGCAGACATTCGAGAGGAGTTCAATGCCTTGGGGATTACGAACGAGCAGGCGACCTTCGTTTTCTGAGGTCAAAGTTTGGTAGGAGCCGATGTCAGGCACCATGAGTTCGTGACCAACATAGCCCGGGCCCTGCTTAAAAAGCAGTTCAATTTCACGCTGATAGAGATCAACGTCAAAATAGGCCGAAACCGGCAGTTGTAAGTTGGACGGCGCAAGTTGCTGCGCGGTAGCCAGATTAGTCATTCTCCCCACCCCCGAAAACGTCAGCCGAAGCTAAGCGGAATAACCAATCCAACCATCGACGGATCGATATTGGAAAGGAAGGGGTCATTATACCCATCGGACCCCCATCTCGCTTTAATATAGAGGGCTGTATCTATCCGTAATTTGAAGGAATCAAATCCATGGCAAGCAAGAAATCAGACGGTCAAAAACCGGGTCTTGAGATCCAAATCGACTCTGACCTGCGATATGAGCAAGCCGTCAAAGAGCTAGAGCAGTTAATTGCTGACATGGAGTCTGGCAAGTTTTCTCTGGAAGAGACGCTATTAGCTTATCAACGGGGCGCCGCTTTGTTGAAGCATTGCCAAGGCGTGCTCTCTCAGGTCGAGCAACAAGTCCGGGTATTTGAAGCCTAAGACTGCGCTCAAGCACTTACTTTTATGAATACACCTTTTCAATTTGAGGCATGGCTTCGTAGCCACGGGCAACGAACTGAAGCGGCCTTAGAAGCTTCGCTCAACTCTAGCGATATTCATCCAGCTCGCTTACATGAAGCCATGCGTTACGCCGCGCTGGGTGGTGGCAAGCGTATTCGTCCTTTATTGGTGTATGCCGCTGGCGAGTTAAGTAGTGCAACAGATCCCAACATCATGGCGCAGACTGCCGCCACTTTAGATGCTGCTGCAATAGCGATTGAGTGTATTCATGCGTATTCACTAGTACATGATGATTTACCGTGCATGGATGATGATGATCTGCGTCGTGGTCGCCCAACGGTGCACAAAGCATTTGATGAGCCTACTGCTTTACTGGTTGGCGATGCCTTGCAAACCCGTGCGTTTGAGATTTTGGCAAATACTGCTTGTTCCTCAGAAATGCGGATCGCGATGATCGCTTCTCTGGCGAGTGCCTCTGGATCGAAAGGCATGGCTGGTGGTCAAGCGATTGATTTAGAGAGTGTTGGTAAAAAATTAGATCTCGCTGGCTTAAAGCAAATGCATGCCATGAAAACCGGTGCCTTGTTATCGTGTGCTGTGAGTTTGGGTGGTATTGCTGCGCAATTGAGTCCAGTTCAAATGCAGCATTTAGCAAAGTATGCCGAGGCACTTGGCCTAGCCTTTCAAATTGTGGATGATGTGCTGGATGCGACTGCCGATAGTCATACCTTAGGAAAAACTGCTGGCAAAGATGCTGCAAACGACAAGCCAACGTATGTCACTTTGATGGGTTTAGACTATGCACGCCAAGCTGCAGCAGATTTGCACGCTGTTGCACTGACTAGCTTGGCAAGTTTTGGTAATCAAGCCCAAGCACTGCAAGATTTGGCTGGGCTTGTGGTTCACAGAGGCAAATAACACTGATTAAGATTAATGAAGTTGTATGACCTTATATTCTATTAATTCTCCTGCAGATTTAAAAATACTATCCCGTGAGCAACTTCCTGCTTTAGCGGATGAGTTGCGCCAATTTGTTTTAGATTCTGTGTCTAAAACAGGAGGGCACCTCTCCTCAAATTTAGGAACAGTAGAGTTATCGATTGCGCTGCATTACGTGTTTGATACCCCGAAGGATCGGATTGTTTGGGATGTAGGTCATCAGAGTTACCCCCATAAAATTTTGACGGGTCGTCGTGATCGCATGGCTAGCTTGCGTCAGTTGCATGGTTTGTCTGGCTTCCCGCGCCGCTCCGAAAGTGAATACGATGCTTTTGGGGTGGGACATTCCTCTACTAGCATTTCTGCTGCGATGGGAATGGCGCGCGCTTTTCAAACCAAAGGGGAAAAGCAAGTAGCTGTTGCCGTGATTGGTGACAGTGCCATGACGGGTGGTATGGCATTTGAGGCGATGAACAATGCTGGTGTCTATGAGGATCTTCCACTGGTGGTAATTCTGAATGACAACGATATGTCGATCTCGCCTGCAGTGGGCGCGCTTAATCGACATCTTGCACGCTTACTCAGTGGCAATATTTACTCGGCTACTAAAAAGGGGATTGATAGTGTGTTGTCGATTGCGCCTCCCTTACGGGAGTTTGCAAAACGTCTTGAGGATCATGCTAAGGGCATGGTTTCTCCCTCAACTATTTTTGAAGAGTTCGGCTTTAATTATTTTGGTCCGATTGATGGACATGATTTGGATGCCTTAATTCCGATGTTACAAAACGTCCGTCGTCTAGCGCTCGAGGGTGGAGGCCCTCAGTTCTTGCATGTAGTGACGCGCAAGGGTCAGGGCTATGAGTTGGCTGAGGTAGACCCCGTGCTTTATCACGGCCCGAGTAAATTTAATCCTGAAGAAGGTATTCAGAAATCTGCCGGTCCTGCCCCCAAAACATTTACGCAGGTGTTTGGAGAATGGCTATGCGATATGGCGCAAGCCGATCCATTATTGGTGGGCATTACACCCGCTATGCGCGAAGGCTCAGGCTTAGTCGAATTTGAAAAGCGCTTCCCACAGCGCTACTACGATGTCGGTATCGCTGAACAACATGCCGTGACTTTTGCTGCGGGTATGGCTTGTGAAGGTATGAAGCCTGTCGTAGCGATTTACTCAACCTTCTTGCAGCGTGCCTACGATCAATTGATTCATGATGTAGCGATTCAAGATTTGCCGGTGTTGTTTGCATTAGATCGTGCTGGTTTAGTTGGTGCAGATGGCGCTACCCATGCGGGCGCGTATGACATTCCTTTCTTGCGCTGTATTCCGAATATGTTGGTGATGACACCAGCTGATGAAGCAGAGTGCCGTGATTTACTGACAACAGCATTCCATCAAGCGCACCCAAGTGCGGTGCGTTACCCACGTGGTGCCGGAGTAGGGACTATTCCTTCCACTGAATTACGCACTATCCCCTTGGGTAAAGGAGAATTACGTCGCACATCACATGCATCTGCTGGAAAGAGAATTGCTATTTTGGCGTTTGGTACTTTGTTGTATCCAGCCCTGGCAGTGGCAGAGCAAATTGACGCCACTGTGGCTAATATGCGTTTTGTAAAACCCTTGGATCTCGATTTATTAAAGACACTTGCGCAAGACCATGATTATTTTGTGACGATTGAAGATGGTGCGATTCAAGGTGGGGCGGGGAGCGCATGCTTAGAGGCGCTATCAGCGATGGGGATAAATAAACCGTTACTGCAATTAGGGCTGCCTGATGAGTTCATTGAGCATGGCGACTACAAACTCTTAATGAGCCATTGCGGCTTGGATGTTGCAGGCATTTTGAAAGCTATCCAGCTGCGTTTTCCGAGCCTGATGGCATTGCAAACCACATTAAATTAGATTATTGCTTGCTAAATCCCAACGGGGTTTGACATCAAAAGCGCCTGAAGTAGTTGAGCCATTGTTGTCGGCCAACATTCGGAGTGCTCCTGCAAATGCAATCATGACCCCGTTATCCGTGCACAAATCTACTGGCGGGTAGTGCGCTTCAAATCCATGCTTTTTCGCACTGGCATTTAAGGCGGTGCGCAACTGAACATTAGCGCCAACACCACCGGCTAACACCAGGTGCTTACAGCCAGTTTGTTTAAGAGCCTTCTCAGATTTGCTGACCAGTACAGCGACTAAAGAGTCGACAAAGCATCGCGCAATATCCGCATGAAAGCGCGCAATCTCTTGGGTATCTGAAACCCCCGTGCTAAGAAATTTATTCACCTGATTGAGAACAGCCGTTTTAAGTCCGGAAAAGGAAAAATCCAAATCTCCCGAATGCAGCATGGGTTTGGGCAAATCAAAACGGCCTAACTGCCCAGTCTCTGCTAGCTTAGACAACGCTGCGCCTCCGGGGTAGTCCAGACCGAGTAATTTGGCTGTTTTATCAAAGGCTTCACCCGCAGCATCATCCAAAGTCTCGCCTAAAAGTTGGTACTTACCAACCCCGCTAACCAACATGAGCTGGGTATGGCCACCAGACACCAATAATGCAATGAAGGGAAACTGCGGGGCAGATATCCCTAAAAGGGGGGAGAGGAGATGCCCCTCCAAATGGTGAATACCAATCGAAGGGAGCTTGAGGCCCTGAGCAAGGGATTTGGCAAAAGCACTCCCTACCAAGAGGGCACCGGCTAAACCAGGTCCCTGGGTATAGGCTACGGCGTCAATATCGCTTAATTCAAGTTGGGCAGCCAGTAAGGCCTCATCGAGGAGGGGCAAAACCCGCCGGATGTGGTCTCTAGAGGCCAATTCTGGGACTACGCCCCCATAATCTCGGTGCATGGCGATTTGGGTATGCAAAGCCTGCCCCATAATTCCCTGATGGGCGGGGGCGTTGTTTTCCCAGGGCGCGCTGTTATAAAGGGCTACCCCGGTCTCGTCACAAGAAGTTTCTATCCCTAAAACAATCATTTTTTTGCTTGGCCGTGCTAGAATCCATGATTCAGATTAATTTTTCGATATTTTTCGAGCATATACGAGTTAAACAAGTATGACTACAGTCCGCCTACGTGAGAACGAACCTTTTGAAGTGGCATTGCGCCGTTTCAAGCGCACCATTGAAAAAAATGGCCTTTTGACCGACTTGCGTGCCCGCGAGTTTTACGAGAAGCCAACGGCTGAGCGTAAGCGTAAAAAGGCAGCTGCTGCCAAACGCCATTACAAGCGTATTCGTAGCCAAATGTTGCCTAAGAAGCTCTACTAATCGTATTTAAAAGCGCTCCTCACCGAGCTGCTTTGAAACCCGCTGACGGTGAAACGCAGCGGGTTTTTGCTTTTTAGCTTTCACCGTAAAAAGTCAATACACTGAAGTGATAGTAAACCTCAAGTAAATCAGGAGCCAATGGGATGACCCTCAAAGATCAAGTAACGGAAGATATGAAGAACGCAATGCGTGCGAAAGATGTCGCACGCTTAGGCACTATTCGCCTTTTACTCGCTGCTATTAAGCAACGTGAAATTGATGAGCGCATTGTGGTCGACGATGCTGGCGTAATTTCCACGATTGAAAAAATGATCAAGCAGCGCAAAGACTCGATTACTCAATTTGAAAAAGCAGGGCGTGATGATTTAGTTGCCATTGAAGCCGCTGAAATGATTGTGTTGCAAGCGTATTTACCAGCGCAGTTATCGGATGCCGAAGTAGTGGAAGCCGTTGCTGCAGCAGTAGCCTCTACGGGCGCTACAGGCCCACAAGATATGGGTAAAGTGATTGGGGTCCTCAAGCCACTGCTAGCAGGCAAAGCCGATATGGGTAAAGTATCTGGCTTGGTGAAAGCCGCACTCGCTCAATAGCGCGTCACATAAGCTGCTAAACCGTACTGCTCGCTGATGGCACTCATTCCCCAATCCTTCATCGCTGATTTATTAAATCGGGTGGACATCGTGGATGTGGTGGGGCAGTATGTGAAATTAAAAAAAGCGGGCGCGAACTTTCAGGGTTTATGCCCCTTCCATTCTGAAAAATCTCCTTCCTTTTCGGTTTCCCCAACTAAGCAGTTTTATCATTGCTTTGGATGTGGTGCCCATGGTTCTGCAATCAGTTTTTTAATGGAGTACTCCGGTCTAGGTTACGTTGACACCATTGAAGAATTAGCCCGCTCCGCAGGTTTAGATGTACCTCGCGAAGAACGCACCGCAAATGATGTGGCGCGTCAACAGCAAACTATGGCTTTGAGTGAAGTCATGAGTGCTGCGGCAGATTGGTATCGCCAGCAACTGAAAGTTGCACCCCGTGCTGTGGAATATCTCAAGGGCCGCGGTCTTACTGGAGAAATTGCTAAGCGCTATGCCTTGGGCTACTCGCCCGATGGTTGGCAAGGCCTTGAGGCCGTCTTTGGAACGTATGCCAATGATGAAGTGGCAAAAACTTTATTAGAGGGTGGCTTACTGATACAGAGTGAACAAACAGAAACTCAGCAAACCGGACGTCGTTATGATCGTTTTCGTGATCGGGTGATGTTTCCGATTCGCAATCCTAAAGGCCAGACGATTGGCTTTGGTGGGCGCATTCTGGATCAAGGTGAGCCTAAGTATTTAAATTCTCCAGAGACCCCACTGTTCTCCAAGGGTAATACGCTATACGGATTATTTGAAGCAAGGCAGGCAATTCGTGCACAAGAATATGTCTTGGTATGTGAGGGGTATATGGATGTGGTTGCCCTGGCTCAGTTAGGTTTTCCAAACGCCGTGGCTACCTTAGGGACGGCTTGTACTGCAAATCACGTGCGGATGTTATTGCGACAAACCGATCGGATTGTTTTTTCATTTGATGGTGATGCTGCAGGTCAGCGTGCAGCTCAGCGCGCACTAGAGGCTTGCTTACCCTTGATGTCAGATGACAAAGAGATTCGTTTCTTGTTTTTACCAACAGAGCATGATCCTGATAGCTATGTGCGTGCTTATGGTGCCCCTGCTTTTGAAAAAGTGATTAAAGAAGCCATGTCTATTTCAGGTTTCTTTTTTAAGATCGTCAGTCAAGATCATGAGCTTGCCACACCCGAAGGCAGAGCCCAAACCCATCACGCCGCAAAACCGCTGTTACTGTCGATGCCGCCGATTGCGTTGCGTACACAAATCTTGCGTGAGTTAGCGATTCGGACAAACTCTACCGCTGCAGAATTAGAATCTTTTTGTGGCTTAAGTGTTGTGCCAGCACCAGCTCAATCAGGATCCTATTCCAACACTAGCCAACGTGCACCCAGTTTTAATCAAGGCAATTTGGGCAATCGCGCTCAAGGCGCTCCTTGGCAAGCATCTAAAGGTTCAGCCAAACGCGTAGCAACGCAAAATATGGCACCGCCTCAGGCACCTACCGATTTAGCAGAGCAGATGTTGCGGGTATTAATTCAGTTTCCGCATTTAGGTAAGGCTTTGGATGCCAACAAAAGAGCGCTAGCTTTGCAAGCATCTCAACTCCGCTCCGCCAAAGCGATGGAGCTGATGCAGGACTTGTTAGTCCAATGTGACCGGGTGGAGCTGATTCCTGGTGAGCAAGGCATGCCAGCGACGGTAGGTAGTGGTGCCTTCGCTTTGTTTCAGGATCAACTTGCTCGCAGTGAGTTAGCGCCCTTGTATGAAGTCTTGAGAAAACGGGTGATGGGTTCAGATCTTGATTTAGAAGGTGCGGTAGCAGATTTGGAGGGGGCGTTTAAAAAGCTGGAATTAACCCATCTGAAGACAGAAATGACAGAAATTGCACAAAAGATCGCTGCTAGTAATGCCACTGAGCAAGATCGGGCGCGCTATCGTGAGCTTGGTGAAAGACTGAAATATACGTAAGTATTTTCTGATTTGGCACTACCAAAACCAGAAATCAGCCCCCTATATTTGGTAGATCTGGGGGTAAAAAAGTTGCAATCGACTATAATCCTTTATTCCCAGAAAAAAACCGATTTAATTCAGCCACTTGCGCTTTATTTTCATAAAATTTTGGGCAAGCGGACAAATGTCTATGTATCAGCAGTCGAGATCAATCATCAGCAACGTGAGTAAGTACCCATAAATGCCTAATACCAAGAAAAAACCCGTGAAGTTAGCTGCTAAGCCAGTCGCTAAATCAAAGACGCCAGTTAAACCAGCAGTAAAAGCCAAGCCAGCCGCTAAACCTGTTGCCAAAGCCAAAACCCCAGTCAAAGGGAAGGCAGTTGCTAAGGTAGCAACTAAGCCAGTCTCTAAAGCAAAGACACCCGCTAAACCAGTAGCAAAAGCCAAGCCCGTTGCAAAAGCCAAAGCCCCAGTCAAAGGGAAGGTAGTAGCTAAGGCAGTTGCTAAGGTAGCAACTAAGCCAGTCTCTAAAGTAAAGACACCCGCTAAACCAGTAGCAAAAGCCAAGGTAGTTGCTAAGCCAGCCGTTAAACCTGTTGCAAAAGCCAAAGTCCCAGTGAAGGGGAGGGAAGTAGCTAAGCCAGCCGCTAAAGAAAAGATTCCCGCTAAGCCTGCAGTAAAAGCAAAGCTTGAAGCAAAAGCGGAAGCGCCTAAAAAAGGCAAAGCAGCCACCGCACCAAAAGCCGAAGTTGAAAAAGATACTAAGGATGCTAAAGGTGCTAAGGGCGCCAAAGGTAAAAAAACTCAGGCAGCTGAAGTTGAAGATGGCGATACTGAAGAAGTTAAAAAAGGCCGTAAGCCAAAGGTAGAGGCTTCCGTTGAGGGTGCTGAACCTGTTTTGACAGATCGCCAAAAGGCGCGTGAGCGTAAGGCAAAAGAAAAAGCATTGTTAAAAGAATTCGCGGCACAGCAGTTAGGCTCTGAAGAGCAGCAAGAATTACGTCGTACCCGTTTGAAGACCTTGATCAAGATGGGTAAGTCCAAGGGTTATTTAACTCATGGAGAAATGAATGACGTGATGTCAGATGAATTATCTGACGCTGAAGCATTAGAGACGCTGATTAGCTTGCTCAATGACATCAATATTACTATTTATGAGCAAGCACCTGATGCAGAAACATTGCTCTTAAATGAAAATGTATCTGCAGCAACAACTGAAGAAGAGGCGGAAGAAGAGGCGGAAGCCGCTCTCTCCACGGTGGATTCTGAGTTTGGACGTACTACTGATCCAGTACGTATGTACATGCGTGAGATGGGTACCGTCGATCTTCTAACTCGCGAAGGCGAGATTGTGATTGCTAAGAAGATTGAAGCTGGTCTAAAAGAAATGGTAATGGCTTTAGCGGCATGCCCTGTCACCATCGCTGAAATCTTAGGTAACGTCGATAAGATTGCTAGTGGCGAAATGGAGATCGACCAATTTGTTGACGGATTAGTAGATCCAAATGCTGAAGATATCAAGCTGGGACCAGAAGAGCCAGAGGTCGACCCTGATGCAGAAGAGAGCGAAGAAATAGAAGATGAAGGCGCTGCTAGTGCAGCTGCAGCATCAGCTAATGCCAAGCAATTGGAGGAGCTTAAGCAAATTTCCTTAGAGAAGTTTGCGATCATTCGTACTCAGGCTGACAAGATGCGCCGTGCCTTTGATAAAGAGGGCTACAACTGCCCTGCCTATATCAAAGCGCAAGAGGCTATTCGCAATGAGCTATTAGGTTTCCGCTTGACCGCTAAGAGTGTGGAGAAGTTATGCGACACCATGCGTTCACAGGTGGATCAGGTTTGGAAGCTCGAGCGCGGTATTGTCAATTTGTTAGTTGACAAGATTGGCGTTAATCGTGGTGATGTTATTAAAGACTTCCCGAAGATGTCCATGAATTTAACTTGGACAGACAAGCTTTTAAAAGAAAACAAACCTTACACTGCACTCTTGCAGCGTAATGTTCCGGCTATTCAAGAGCCGCAACAAAAGCTCATTGATATTCAGACTCGGGTTGTTATCCCACTTCCAGAATTAAAAGAAGTGAATAAACAAATGATTGCCGGTGAGAAGCGTACGCGTGAAGCGAAACGTGAAATGACCGTAGCAAACTTACGCTTGGTAATTTCGATTGCTAAAAAGTACACCAACCGTGGCTTGCAGTTCTTGGATCTAATTCAAGAGGGGAACATCGGCTTGATGAAGGCGGTAGATAAGTTTGAATATCGCCGTGGTTATAAGTTCTCTACCTATGCAACCTGGTGGATCCGTCAGGCGATTACCCGTTCTATTGCAGACCAGGCTCGCACGATTCGTATTCCAGTGCATATGATTGAGACCATCAACAAGATGAACCGCATTAGTCGTCAAATCTTGCAAGAAACCGGTCACGAGCCAGATGCAGCAACTTTAGCCCTCAAGATGGAAATTCCTGAGGACAAGATTCGGAAGATCATGAAGATTGCTAAAGAGCCAATCTCAATGGAAACCCCTATCGGTGATGATGCTGATTCTAACTTGGGCGATTTCATTGAAGATAGCAATACCTTGGCACCAGCTGAAGCTGCATTACATGAGTCAATGCGCGATGTTGTGAAAGACGTACTGGATTCATTAACACCCCGTGAAGCAAAAGTATTACGTATGCGCTTTGGTGTCGAGATGAGTACAGATCACACGCTTGAAGAGGTCGGTAAACAGTTTGATGTGACGCGTGAGCGTATTCGTCAGATTGAAGCGAAAGCCTTGAGAAAGATGCGTCATCCAAGCCGTAGTGACAAACTGAAGACTTTCTTAGAAGAAGATTGATTGTTATTTGAATAAAATTTGTGAATCCCTTTAAATGAAGGGATTCACAATATGCAGTCTCTTATCGATAATTTGTCGGTGCTGCATATCTTCTGAATAAAGCTTCTCACATCCTGATTGAAGTGCAGAGGCGATGATCATTGAATCGTAATGATGGTAGCCATACCTTCTTGAAATTTCTCGCCCCGATGCAAAAGTATCCAAGTCAATTGCTTGAACATTACATATTGCTATAAATTGCTCCAAAAACTCATCAATCTCTTTTGGTAAAAGCTTGCTTTTTCTTATGCTAACTGAAGTGAATTCATTGAGAACTTGGACGCTAATGATGCTTCCTTGGTCCAGATTTTGGGTTACCCATTCCGCTTTGCTTGATTGATCTGATAGTAAGTAGAGTAGGGTATTAGTATCAAAAAAGTTTTTCCTAGCGTTCATTGGCATCCATACGATCAAAGTGAAAGTCAGCTGGTAGTCGACCTCTATATTTTCGCAAACTCATAAGCCTCTCTTGTGCAGAGGGTTTCTTCTTGATTTTAAAATGGCTTCGACTTGCAACATCAATTTCAATATCGTCACCTTCTTTGAGATTAAGGATTTCTACTATCTGCGCTGGCAGCCGAATCGCTAGGCTATTACCCCATTTTGAGATGACCATTTTTATGCCCCTTACATTAGATATACATATAATAATGTATATCTAATTAGGGTGGAGAGTAAACCCCTGAGCGAAGCTGTGAATTCAGGGAGGTCCTTCCTTTACAATAGCCTTATCGGGCCCATAGCTCAGTTGGTTAGAGCAGAGGACTCATAATTGAGAAGCCCTTGAGGTCTTGTAGCAAAGACCTCAATGATTTCAACAGGTTAGTGGTGAAAATGGTGGGTAAAAAACACTACGCACCAACTACACACCGGAGCAAAAACCGAGGTGTGTAGTAAATAGCGGTTTTATGTAGTTTGAGTATGAATTTACAATCAAAGCACCCCTCAAAAGGTGTGTAGTAAATAGTAGTGAATGTAACGATTAAGGGCCCATAGCTCAGTTGGTTAGAGCAGAGGACTCATAGCGAAAGTTGTGCCTTATGCGTGGAAACTGCATAAGGGATGGTGTCAAATTCGGAGAAAGCTAAAGGTAGCTCAAGTATCAACTACCCAAGCCAACGCCGAGCCAAGCTTCAGCATGAAAGTGCTGTTGAAGGTGTAGAGACTAGACGGCACCCATCTAAGTTCAGATGTAGAGTTTGAATATGATGAAGGCATAGTCCAGGGAGTAGTGAAAGCTACACAAACCGGAATCCTTTGGTCCCAGGTTCAAGTCCTGGTGGGCCCACCAGAAATGAAAATACCAACCTTCGGGTTGGTATTTTTTTCATTGAGACTTACAATATTTCATAAATTAATTTTGCAATACTTCAGATAATTTCTCACCATTCTTATTAGCTTTTAGCGAAAGAAAAAACTATTGGAAACATTTGTCACAATAAAGTCTATTCAAGCTTTTGTTTATCGAGCGCCAATAGCGAAACCAGTGAGGACATCATTCGGACTCATGTTGAATAGGCCAGCTGTTTTTGTTCGGATCGAAGATCAGGATGGAGTTATTGGCTGGGGAGAGGTTTGGTGTAATTTTCCCAGTTGTGGAGCAGAGCATCGCGCAATATTGCTGGAAGAAACCTTTAAGCCACTATTAATTAATGAGAAATTCACTCAACCACAAGAAATTTATCAGCTACTGACTAAAAAGACAGAAGTTCTTGCAATTCAGTCTGGCGAGTATGGGCCTATTGCACAAGTATGTGCGGGTCTTGATCTTGCTGCTTGGGACTTATTCGCAAAAAAATCACAGCTACCTTTATGGCGATACTTAGGCGGCAATAGTCCTTCGATAAAGACGTATGCTAGTGGTATCAATCCAGATCATCCTGAGCAAGTGGTTGAACAGTTTCTGGATAATGGGTACAACGCCTTTAAGTTAAAGATCGGTTTTGGAGATGCTATAGATCACCAAAATTTAAAAAATATTCGAACGGTTATTCCAGATCACCTTTTAATGGTTGATGCCAATCAGGTTTGGGATGTATCTGAAGCACTTGAAAAAATTCAGGCACTGCAAGAATTTCATCTCAATTGGATAGAAGAGCCAATTCGTGCAGACCTTGCTCTTGAGGATTGGCGCAGACTTGCTGTTAATAGCCATGCCAGATTAGCGGCTGGCGAAAATATAGTGGGTCAGAAAAATTTCACTGATGCTATTCAATCTGGGGCATTCGCAGTCATACAGCCAGATGTTGCGAAGTGGGGTGGCATCTCTGGATGCCTACCTATAATTCAGATGCTTGAAGGCCGTTCTATTGAGTATTGCCCTCATTACCTTGGCGGAGGAATTGGATTACTGGCCTCAGCGCATTTGTTAGCTGCTTCCGGCTCCCAGGGAATGCTAGAAATAGATTCGAACCCCAATCCCTTGCGATCATTAGCAGGCAGTCCAATTGAGCATATTATTGAGGGCATGGTTACACTGACAGAAGAGCTCGGAATTGGACTTGAGCCAAACTTAGATGAGCTTGCCCAATTTCGAATCCATTAATCCTAAATTCACTTATTTTCATACACTCTATGCGACTTATTAAATCAGCTCTATTACTCACTACTCTATGTCTTTTAATGACCTCAGGATTAAGTCGTGCCCAATCTTGGCCAGATCGCCCTATAAAGGTTATCGTGCCATATGCTGCAGGTGGCGGTGTTGATCCAGTAGCGCGCTTAGTTAGTTTGAAGCTAGCGGAGATATGGAAGCAACCAGTAGTAGTTGAAAACAAAGCAGGGGGTAGCGGAACTATTGGGGCAAGCTTTGTGGCTAAGTCTCCCTCAGATGGATTAACTATATTGATGTCTGCTACTGCCGAAGTAGTGATTAATCAACACTTCATGCAAAAAATGTCATACAACCCAGATGTGGACTTAAAGCCGGTAACCTTGCTAGTGAAGCTCCCCTTTGTATTAGTAACAAATCCATCCAAGCCTTACTCAAGTGCACCTGAACTAATTGCCTTTGCTAAGAAGAATCCAAATGTAGTGACATATGCATCTTCCGGGCCTGGAACAGCCCAGCATTTAGCAGCAGTAATGCTTGAAGAGCAGGCCGGCATTCAATTAGTACATGTTCCTTATAAAGGTGTGGCCCCATCTGTTTCTGATTTATTGGCTGGTCATGTGGATGTTGGCTTCGCTGGCCTGCCCACAGCACTTCCTCATATTAAATCTGATGCGCTCAAAGCATTGGGGCTATCATCTAAAGCACCCTCGGTTGCAGCACCAAATATTCCACCGTTGGCGAAAACCCCTGGGTTGCAAAATTTTGATCTGACTCAGTGGTTTGGTGTTTATGTACCAAGCGGAACTCCAAATGCAATAAGTCAAAAGATTCAAAAGGATATTGTTGAAGTGCTCAAAATGCCAGAGGTAAAAGAGGCGCTTGAAAAGCAAGGAGCGCAACCAGGCCAAATGACTATGGCTGAGTTCCAAGCTTTTTCTAATAGTGAAAGTAAGAAATTTGGGGCAATCGTGAAAAGCGCCAAAATAGAACAAAACTAGATAGATTTCGTTGAATATGATGAAGGCATAGTCCAGGGAGTTGTGAAAGCAACACAAACCGGAATCCTTTGGTCCCAGGTTCAAGTCCTGGTGGATGCACTACAAAAACAAGCCCTCATTAAAGATGGCGAGAGTTTTGTCTTAGGACCGTTACAAGTTGTAACGGTCATTTGTCAATACTGAATACAACCATATTTGAGTGGCTTTAGGATTGAGACTTTAAAGTGGGGTGCAAGCGTTACTTTAAGTAACGGTGGGGGCACTTGAGCAGCCACGATTAGTCCCAAGGCCAAGTGCGCTGATTCGAATCATACTGGGCAGGCCAAACTTGCAAGTAAATGAATAGGGCAATCGATTGGCTTGACTGTGATCAGGGCTGATCCGTTGATGGGGCTTGTCATGTGGTGTCGGTTTGACCCGACTCCAAATGGGTGGGGCTAACCGAAAAATGCACCATTCATTTAGCTTTTTACTTTAAAACTTCACAGCTCTGAACGTTTAAATATAGAACATTGCTGGGTTTCTAGGCTTATTTTTGAACTTTTTGTTAGCCCAGCATCTTTTGCCGTGTGTGCTCAATCTATGCAAGTGACTTTGAGTGGAACTCGCGGTGGCGATCTCTTTGTGTTTCTAGATTAAGATCCTTGGATGGAACTGCTACTCGCTAATATTGGATTAGGTATCTTGGGTATCGGAGCAGGGCTACTGGGCGGCGTGATTGGTTTTGGAACTACGATCATTTTGATGCCCCCCTTGGTTTATCTCTATGGATCATTGCTCACTATTCCTATTATCGCAATTACCGCAACCATCGCTAACTTATCTCGAGTATTGATCTGGTGGCGTTCAATTGATTGGAAGGTATGCGCAATTTATAGTGCCACAGCCATTCCCGCAGTAATCTTAGGGGCCAATACCCTAGTTCTTCTTAATCAAAGCATCATCGAGCTCATCTTGGGGGTGTTTTTGTTAGCGCTTATCCCCATCCGCCGGTGGATGCGTTCGAAGAACATGACTGTCCAACTTTGGCAAATGGCAATCGTGGGAGCAGGTATTGGCTATCTCACTGGTATTGTGGCCACAACTGGTGCCATCAATACACCATTTTTCTTAGCCTTTGGACTGACCAAAGGGGCATATTTAGGAACCGAGGCCGCAAGCTCTCTATCGATCTTTATTACTAAAGGAATTGTATTTCATCAACTCGGAGTGATTGATATGACTGCCATTACTCAAGGCATCTATCTAGGGCTTTGTGTATTTGGTGGCTCACTCTTATCTAAACGGATTGTTCTCAAGATGCCCGAGGAACGCTTTGTCATCCTGATGGAATGGGTCATTGCTATTTCTGGGATCAGCATCTTAATGATGAGCGTTTTATCCTGATGAGCAGTTTCGTCTTTCTAAGTATTCTAACGGCTGCAATGATGCATGCTTTATGGAATACGCTAATGAAGTCAGCGCCCGATAAAAATCTTGAGACCGCACTGGCTAATTTCTCAACATCCTTAGTTGCCATTCCATTCCTACTCATCTTTGGATTACCTGAGCCTGAGACCTATGGCTATATCTTTCTTTCTCTCATCTTGCATGTAATCTACTTTTACTCTGTAGCATCAGCCTATCGCTATGGGGATCTTAATATGGCCTACCCAATCATGCGAGGAGTAGCCCCGATTCTGACTCTAATCTTTGGGGGTATGATTTTTGGTGATGCTATCCATCCCGTGATTGCAGTGGGTATTATTCTTATTTGTCTTGGGGTAATTCTTTTGGGATTAAAAAAGTCACCAAGCACAGCCAATCATCAAAAGACTCTACTATTTGCTTTGGGCAATGCTGTGATTATTGCAGCATATACGATTGTGGATGGACAGGGAGCACGAATTGCAACTCAGGTTTGGTCCTATATCGGTCTGTTGATGCTCTTAAATGGCTACGTTTTTCCTGCCATCTTAATGTGGCAGCGTAGGAATACATTCACCTTTGTACAAACCATGCAGTATGTAAAGCACAGGGGGCTTTATGCATTCATCGGAGGATCCTGCGTCATGGGTTCGTACTCGATTGCTCTGTGGGCAATGACGCAAGCGCCAATCACGATAGTAGCGGCTATTCGTGAGACCTCGGTATTGTTTGCCTTTGTGTTCGCGGTCGTATTTTTAAAAGAGCCAATCTATCCTCAGCGTATTATCGGAATAGTCGGTATTTGTATTGGTATCGTACTTATTCGACTAAGTTAACCCACGACCACACCCACCGTCATCTCGGTTACAGTTACTGGATCGTTCCCTCGTAAGAAGGATTGTTTTGGATTGCCTGTCACCGAACAAATTGAAGAAACCCATAAGGCCAAGTGCGCTGGTTCGAATCGTGCTGGGCAGGCCAATTTATATACTGAAAATAGCGTACGGATTGGCTCAACTTTGATCAGGTCGGATCCATTGGCAGGGTTGATCTTGTGGTGTCGGTTTGACTCTATTTAAAGTAAGGTGGAATAAAAGTTGCTTTGATTCAAGTTCGCTAAAATTGCAGCCAAACCCATCATTGAGTCCGATATAGCTAATTAATCTGTAGATATAGCTTTTCTATCCTTTGATAGTTAGATGAACTCATTTATAGTAAAAACAAGTAATGAAGCGCCTATAAGGAGTGTTAAGTATGTCTCTCAGAATTAATGATGTAGCACCTGATTTCACGGTGGATTCAACAGCTGGAAAATTAAATTTTCATGAATGGATCGGCAATCAATATGCGATTTTATTTTCCCATCCCAAAGATTTCACACCTGTATGCACTACGGAGTTTAGTGCTGTAGCCCAATTAGCTAGTGAATTTGAGAAGCGCAATACTAAGGTCATTGGTGTATCTGTTGATAGCGTTGAAGAGCATCTCAAATGGAAAAAAGACATTGAGGCTACCGCTGGTGCCCCAGCCAATTTCCCCATCATTGATGATCGCTCTCTGGAAGTGGCCAAGTTGTACAACATGCTGCCAGCAGAGGCTTTTCTGCCTGATGGTCGTACCCCGGCACACACTGCTACGGTACGTACAGTATTCATCATTGGACCTGATAAAAAGATTCGCCTCACCATTTCATACCCAATGGCAGTTGGGCGTAATTTTGCTGAGATTTTGCGAGCGTTAGATGCGATTCAAATCACTGACGGTGCGCCGATTGCCACCCCAGCTAATTGGCAACTAGGGCAAGATGTAATTGTAGGCTTAGCCTTGACAGATGAAGCGGCTAAAGAAAAGTTTGGGGTACTCGATATCAAGTTGCCCTATTTACGCTTTGCTAAGGCACCTACTAGTAAGTAAATATAAATGAGTGGGAGCTTCTTATTTTTCTACGTTAAGCGGGAGCTCTTTAGAATGATCTCTTTTTAAGTCTTTCAATAATAGCTATAGGTGTTTAAGACAAGCTATTTGAACATTGTTATAAAGCTCTCAAACAGGGCGCAAGCGTTACTTTAAGTAACGGTGGGGCACCCCAAGCAACTAGGACATGTCCCAAGGCCAAGTGCGCTGGTTCGAATCGTGCTGGGCAGGCCAAACTCTCCAGATTAAATGAACAGCGTGCGGATTGCTCGAACTGTGGAACTATCACCTCAATGCTGTCTAGCGTATAGCCCACCTAGTTCTAGCATGAGTGATCCCCTTAACTATTCGCAACTCATCATGTGCATGGTCAATTACGGCTGGCGACTGATCCACTAGCGGGGCTCGTCATTTAGTGTCGGTTTGATCCGACGCCAAATGGGGCGGGGCATATTTAACTAGTATCATCTGAATTAGTTAATATCAATAAAACTAAATCTTGAAATTTCAAATTGCTTTCTAAACCAAAAATATTGATTACTGGAGCAAACGGCTTTATTGGTGGAGCACTATCGGCCAAGTTAATCAGTACGCCTTTGTGGAAAGAATCCATCTTTTTGATTCGTTCCAGTACCCCTGAAGAAGGGTTAATGAGGCTAGCCAACACACTCCGTAAGCATGGTGTAAGGACTGATCAATTACTGACTTTAGGACTCCATCAAATAATCTGTGGTGATTTAAATGTAGTCAATCGATGGATTGATGATCCACGTTTAAGATCCATTGAAAATGTAGTGAGCTCAGCAGCCATAGCCTCTTTTGGCAACCATCCATCTATTTGGCCTACCAATGTGGATGGTGTTTTAAATATGGCGCATGGTTTGAGTCACCGATGTAAATTAAGAAGATTTATTCACATTGGCACAGCAATGGCCTGTGGAGCAAATGCGCCCAGTCCTGTTCCAGAGGGATACGATGGCGGCCAGGAAACCATTCACTTTTTAGAATATACGCATAGTAAGCATGAGGTTGAGCGTAGGCTCAAAGAAGAGTTGCCTGATTTACCACTTGTGATTGCGAGGCCTTCGATTGTGGTTGGGCATACTAAATTAGGATGTTCAGCTTCGGGTAGTATCTTTTGGGTTTTTAGAATGGCTTTGGCCCTCAAAGCATTTCCCTGCCGAATCGATCAAAAAATTGATGTCATTCCCGTAGATTACTGTGCGGATGCCATCTTTCTATTGTTAACCAAGCCAAAATTAAAATACGATTTTTATCATATTTCTGCTGGTCAAAAGTCATCCTCTAGTTTTGCCCAAATTGATGCTTCAATTGCTAAAGCCATGAATAGGCCGCCGATTAAAGGCTATCAGCAAAAATCCTATGAACAGATTGTTCAAATGCGAGATCAATTTACGAGCTTGCTAGGAGCCTGTAATCGTCGCATCGTTGCTAAAGCAATCAAAACTTATGGAAGTTTTTCAACCCTTGAAATGGCTTTTGACAACAAGAGAATGTTGTCGGAAGGAATGAAAGGGTAATCGTCCCCTAGGTTAACTTGATTTAAAAGTAGAATTTCTATGTAGTTTGATTTAAAGGAAATTCTATGAAGACCTCCCGATTTACCGATAGCCAAATCATGGCCATTCTCAAGCAAGCCGAATCTGGCGTGCCAGCCCCAGAACTGTGCCGTGAGCACAATATTAGCGTTGCTAGCTTCTATAAATGGCGCTCTAAATACGGCGGCATGGATGCTTCTATGATGTCCCGCGTAAAGGAGTTAGAGCTTGAAAATGCCCGCCTAAAGAAGATGTACGCCGAAGTCCAACTCCAGGCAGATATCTTAAAGGAAGTTTTGACAAAAAAAGTAACTCGGCCATCTCGCCGCCGTGAGATGGCCAGCCAAGAAGTAAAAAGGGGTCGTATGAGCATCCGCTTAGCGTGCGATACCTTTGTCATTAGCCAGACCTGCTATCGCTATAGCCCTAAGCTGTCTTCTGACAATGCCCTTATTGCCGATTGGCTGATCCGTCTTACTCACAATCAACGCAACTGGGGCTTTGGTCTTTGCTTCTTATTTTTGCGTAACGTGAAGGGATTTACCTGGAACCACAAGCGGGTTTACCGGATTACGACCAAGGGAAGTCCCTTTAGGGATAAGGAACTAGAGCTTAATCTACGGATTAAACCCCATAAACGCTTAGTTCGGGAAAAGCCTTTACCCTTAGCTGTACCTCAAGGCATTAATGACACTTGGTCGATTGATTTTATGCATGACCAACTTCATGATGGCAGAACCATCCGCCTTTTTAATGTGATCGATGACTTTAATCGAGAGGCCTTAGCCATTGATATTGATTTTTCTATGCCCGCAGTACGAGTGATCCGGTGACCAACTTCATGATGGCAGAACCATCCGCCTTTTTAATGTGATCGATGACTTTAATCGAGAGGCCTTAGCCATTGATATTGATTTTTCTATGCCCGCAGTACGAGTGATCCGGTCACTCGATCAGATCATTGAATGGCGTGGCAAGCCCTTAAAAATACGCTGTGATAATGGCCCCGAACTCGTAGGAAACATCCTGACTGCATGGGCTGCTAAACACCAAATTGAGATGAGTTATATCCAACCAGGTAAGCCACAGCAAAATGCTTATATTGAACGCTATAACCGCACCGTGAGATATGACTGGCTTAATCAATACCTCTTTGAATCGATTGATGAAGTACAAGACTTTGCAACCAAATGGATGTGGACCTACAATCACGAAAGACCCAATATGGGTTTAGGAGGAATTACTCCTAAACAAAAACTAGCACTTGCAGTACCAGCCTCTACTTTTAGCTTAGGTTAAAAAGGGGAGGATTACCGAGGCGATGGGTATATGTATAGGCTTTTCATAGATAAAAAGCTGTATTTCACAATAGATTACCGTTACAAGCTGTAACGGTCATTTGTCACTACTGAATACAACCATATTTGAGTGGCTTTAGGATTGAGACTTAAAAGTGGGGTGCAAGCGTTACCTTAAGTAACAGTTATGCTACAAAATTACTTCGTATAACACTTGAGATTACACGTCACCCGTATATATTCCAGAGACTAAGAGTGATCATAAATTAACACTTTGGGGCCTTCGATGTGGATTCGCGAATAATCAAATTGACATTAGTTTTAATTTTTTGGGGTAGAGAGGTAACTCTATTAATTTGTGCTGTGAGATGATTTGCAGCACTAGACCACATTCCAATAGCATCAATATGAATAGTTGTAAGGCTAGGAAGGAGATGTCTTGAAATTTCTAAATCATCAAACCCAATAATAGAAATGTCCCTAGGAATATGCAGCCCCTGTTTTTGTGCTTCAAGAAGTGCCCCCAATGCTAATACATCATTACCGCAAATAATTGCAGTAATCTTGGGATTACTAAGTAACAATTTTTTAAATCCGAGGCGCGCTTCCTCAAGTTGATAGGGGCACTCCACTATTACTTCTTTTTTTAAATGAATTCTGCTCTTTGACAACAATTCTAGAGCTCCAACGACTCGATCATTTGCACGATCATTATTAGCGGTGATGCCTGTTAGAATTCCGAATTGCTTATGGCCTTGACATAGTAAGTATTTAACGCCAAGCTTTATAGCTTCACGATTATCAAATCCTGAAGCATAGCCATTAAAGGGGGCAGATAAAGAACCAACATGTATGTAAGGAATATTGCGTGTTTTAAGAAGTTTTAATGCATCTCGTTTTTGGCTCGTTCCAAAGAGTGCAATACCCTCCACTCCTCTTGTAAGCAAGTTGATTATTTGTGTGGCTTCAATAGTAGGATCATAGTTGCTACTGGCCACTAAAAGTTGGTACCCAGATTGGTTTAATTGCCTTTGAAATTCTGCAAGTCCTTGTGCAAAGATGGCATTGTCAAGTGTAGGGACTACCACACCAATTGTTCCCGAGCGCCTCAACATTAGAGAGCGAGCCCCCGCATTTGGTATGTAACCTAATTTTTTGATGACATCGCTAATTTGTTTTCTAAGAGCTTCACTTACGGTATTAGGTTGATTTATTGATCGCGATACAGTCGCAGTAGATACTTTTGCTGCAACTGCAACATCATTAATCGTGATCAATTTAATATTTTTCTTCATCTTAAACTTAGGGAAAATCCTAACTTAATTTGGTCAATTAGGACAATTTGGTTCGCAAATTGTGGTTAGAATGAAAGCGCTTACATAATTTTAATATTCTATAAGGAATTAGAAATTTTTAGCAAATTTTCAGCCCTCTTTTTATTTTGTGTAATTTTGTTTACCACCTGGTTTGGTTTAACTGAGTGGACAGGCATTGTCTCGGGCGCAAGATTTCCATCTCCTATAGAGACTTGGAATTCATTCAAGATTATTGCAATGCAGGGCTATGGTAATGGAAAGCTCTATCAGCATATCTTGCAAAGCGTGATTTTAGTCACATCTGGTTTTTTGGTCTCATCGTCATTAGGCATCCTATTAGGCATCTTAATGGGAGCTAATAAAAAGATTGAGGCTTTTGTAAACCCAATCTTTTTGACATTAAGGCCGATACCTCCGTTAGCTTGGATTCCATTAGCAATAGTTTGGTTGGGCCTTGGGAATTCTGCCAAGATTATGGTGATTTATGTTGCTGCATTTGTGCCAGCTGTTATTAATAGTTTCACTGGCGTTAGATCGATTGAGGCTCCTCAACGTGAGGCAGCAGCAATGCTCGGAATCGGTCGCCTTGCTTATTATCGAGAGGTTCTCATTCCAGGAGCTCTACCATTTATCTTTACAGGCCTTCGCCTCTCGCTCCAGGCTTCTTGGACTACTTTAGTAGCTGCAGAATTAGTTGGCGCAACTTTAGGGTTGGGGTCAATTCTTAATCAGGCAGCCCAAGATATAAATCCTGCCATGATTTTGGTGGGCATGATTAGTGTCGCAATTTCTGGGTGGTTGATGACTCAGCTATTGGCAAAGGCTGAGAGCTATGCTATGCCTTGGAGGGCATGATGGCAAATAATGAGTATTTAAATCGGGGTGAATCTGTACTGTGGACGAGCATGGGAATCGCGAGTTTTATTAGTTTTTGGTATTTGATGGTTACGTTAGACCTTGTTCCAAAACAATTTTTACCATACCCACATGAGGTATTGAGTAAATTCATTCATTTACTTACTGAGCCTTTTTCCGGATTTACCTTATGGACACATATTGCATCAAGTTTTCTACGATTTAGTTATGGATTCTTGTTAGCGGCATTAATTGGTATACCGCTTGGTTTATTAATGGCTTTGTCTAAGTATGCAAATCAGCTCATTACTCCATTTTTTGAAAGTATTCGATTTGTTGCGCCAATAGCCTGGGTTCCATTTGCCGCCCTTTGGTTTGGTACAGGCATTGGAGGGCCGATATTAGTGATTTTTATGGGAGCCTTCCCACCAGTACTAATAAATACCTATCGCGGTGCAATTCATGTCGATAAAAAATATCTAGAAGCGGCAAGGATGTTGGGCGCAAAAAAATTTCGTTTGATGGCTGAGGTTTTATTTCCAGCATCAATTCCTTCGATTATTGCTGGTCTCAGAATTTCTGCTGGATTAGGATGGCAATCTCTTGTTGGTGCTGAATTGATTGTTGCGTCGAGTGGGGTCGGTTACATGATGGTCAAGGGTCAGGCCAGCATTCAAACTGATATTGTAATGAGTGGAATGATTGCAATAGGGCTTATTGGATTATTGATTGATGTGCTTTTAAGGCAGGCTGAAAAGTTTGCTATTCACTATAAAGAAATTTGATTTATGGCAGATATTGTTTTCGATTCAGTGCAGCGTAGTTTTAAGCAGGGCGGCAAAGAATTTCTAGCTGTCGGCGATATTAACTTTACAGTTAAAGATAAAGAATTTGTTGCTATTGTTGGTCCGTCAGGGTGCGGCAAAACGACTTGCTTGCGTATGGTTGCAGGTCTTGAAATACCAACTAAAGGAAGGATATTAGTTGGCGATAAAGAGGTGAAGGGCCCGGGGCCAGATCGCGCAGTAGTATTTCAGCAATTTGCTTTGTTTCCATGGAAAACAGTTCAGCAAAATATTCAGTTTGGCCTTAAATCCATGAGTATGAGCATCGCAGAAAAACAAGAAAAGACTGCACGTTTAGTTTCTCTTATGGGATTAGATGGGTATGAGCAAGCTTATCCCCATCAACTATCTGGTGGTATGCAGCAACGTGTGGCAATTGCTCGTGCCTATGTCTTAGAGCCAGAAGTGCTTTTGATGGATGAGCCATTTGGCGCATTAGATGCGCAAACAAGAGTTGTTATGCAGGAAGAACTTGTAAGACTTGCTCGCAAGAATCCTAAAACAGTTTTATTTATTACTCATTCAGTTGAGGAGGCGGTTTATCTCGCAGATCGAGTAGTAGTTATGTCAAGAAGACCAGGTCTGATTCGCGATGTAATTGAGATTAAGCCTATTCGTGAAAAAGAAGGTTGGGATACACATTCTCGAATTGAGGATGTCATGGATTTAAATTCTTTTGTAAAGTTACGTAGTCAGATATGGAAGTTATTAAGGGAGCAAAGCTTGGGTGTTGATCATTGATTTATTTTTGAAATATTAAATGGAGATACAAATGCAATTAAAAAAAACATTAACTAGAGTTTTAGGGGCAACGGTACTTTTAGCAGCTAGCATAGGCTTAGTACAAGCCCAGGCTAAGCCGGCCCTCACAGAAATTAAGATTAGTTATCAACCCGCTCTGTATTGGGCCCTTCCTTTTTTTGTGGCAACTGAAAAAAATTGGTGGGGTGAGTTAGGTCTAAAGCCTGAATTTAGCACTTTCCCAGCAGGTGTTCCCCAGATTGCGGCTTCTGCCTCTAAATCTTGGGATGTTGGTGGTACAGGATCCGTGCCAGCGGTTCTGGGCTATGTGCGCTTTGGAATTAAAACTATTGGAATCAGTAATGACGAGTCTGCAGGAAATGCACTATTAGCTACCCCTAAGGCAGCTGAAGCGTTTGCTACAAATCCCCAATCTTTGAAGGGGCAAACAATCGTTCTTACGGGAAACTCTACAGGCGATTATGCCGTTCAGTCATGTCTTAAAAAGTATGGCTTAGCAAAAACAGATGTAGTAATTAAAAACATGGGTCAGGGTGAAATTATCTCTGCGATGTCTTCCGGTAATGCAGACTTCGGTGGTTTGTGGGCTCCGAATATTTACACATTAGAGGAAAAGGCGGGCGCTAAGGTTATATGTAGTGGAAAAGATGGAGGCGCCTTTGTTCCTGGAGCATTAATTGTTCGTGGAGACTATGCCAAAGAGAATCCACAAAATGTAGCAAAATTCCTAGCGGTTTACATGCGCGCCTGGAAGTGGATGAATGCTAATAAGCCACAAGCTATTGTTATGATGAAGAAGTTCTATGAACTAGGTGGTGTGTCAATCTCTGAGGCTTCAATGAAAAAAGAGTTTGATACTCGCCCCAACTACGATCTTGCAACTGAGTTAAAAATAATGGATAGCACTAAGGGTTTATCTCAGGCTGATGTCTGGTTTAATTCTATTGCAGCATTTATGCAGTCCACTGGCGCTATTCAGACCGTACCAGCAGCAAATGAATATCTCACCGATGAATTTTTAAAGATGGTTAACGCGGATAAGAAGCTTCGTGAATTTGCAAACAATAGTAAATAGTTTTTATTAAATCTTTCTGAAGGATGAGGGTAACCTCATTTTTCAGAAATAATGTGTAAGCGCTTACAAAATGGAAGGTTATAAATGTCTGTAAATTATTTAAAAAAAGCTGCTAAGACTCCAGAGTCAGAAACTGCAGCTGCGCAGCAAGTTGTAACTGAAATGCTCTCAAATATTGAAAAGAATGGCGAGTCCGCTGTTCGCGACTACTCTTTGAAGCTTGACAAGTGGTCCGGCGATATTGTGATGTCAAAGGAAGTAATTGACACTATCTTGATGGATGTACCAAATTCTGTAAAAAAAGATATTGATTTTGCGGTGAAGCAGGTTTATGACTTTGCTATAGCTCAGAAAAATAGTATTCATGATTTCTCTACAAGCTTACATACTGGTGTGACAGCTGGTCAAAAAGTTCTTCCTGTTAATGTTGTCGGCTGCTATGCACCTTCCGGCCGTTATGCTCATATCGCTTCTGCCTATATGACGGTAGCAACTGCAAAAGCTGCTGGGGTAAAGACAATAATTGCATGCTCTAGTCCATTTCGAGGGGGCGGCATACATCCTTATGTGCTTTATGCATTTAAGGCTGCCGGGGCAGATGTCATTATGACCTTGGGTGGAGTGCAGGCAATTGCATCAATGGCCTACGGTTTGTTTACGGGAAAGCCGGCTGATGTAGTTGTTGGTCCGGGAAACAAGTTTGTAGCGGAAGCAAAGCGCTCTCTATTTGGAAAGGTGGGAATTGATGTTTTTGCTGGTCCTTCAGAGGTTGGTGTAATTGCAGATGAGACTGCGGATCCGAAGATGGTTGCTAGTGATCTAGTTGGTCAAGCAGAGCATGGTCATGAATCTCCCGCTTGGTTATTTACAACTTCTGAGGCTTTGGCAAAAGAGGTGATGCGGCTAGTCCCCCAAATGATTGAGTCATTACCACCAACAGCCAAAGATGCTGCAGCATGTGCTTGGCGTGATTATGGTGAAGTCATCCTATGTAATACTCGAGAGGAAGTAGCAAAAATTTCAGATCAATATGCAAGTGAGCATCTAGAGGTACATGCTAAGGATTTGGACTGGTGGCTTAGTACTTTAACCTGCTACGGATCTCTATTTTTAGGCGAGGAAACTACCGTTGCTTTTGGAGACAAGACCAGTGGGCCAAATCATGTATTACCAACTAAAGGAGCTGCTAGATATTCTGGGGGACTGTCTGTTCATAAGTTTATGAAAACACTTACATGGCAGAAGATGACACGTGAGGGTAGTAAGGAGATGGCATTAGTAACAGCTAGAATTAGCCGCCTAGAGGGAATGGAGGCTCATGCTCGAACGGCTGATGATCGTTTGGCCAAGTATTTCCCTAATGAGCAGTTTGATCTAGGAACTCCAGTTGAGGTATGAGTGAGCCAATGAACCAATTATTTAATTTGCACGGAAAAGTTGCCCTAGTTACGGGTGGTAGCAGTGGCTTGGGTGAAGCGATAGCATTGGCTTTAGGTTTGGCCGGTGCAGAAATTGCAATTGCAGCACGTAGGGAGGAATTGCTTACCCAGGCATCCGATCAATTAGGTGCCCAAGGAATAAAAGTCTCATCCTTTGTGGCTAATTTATCTGATCTAGAGCAACCTTTAGACCTTTCAATGCGAGTACTGGATAAGCTAGGTAAGGTTGATATTCTCATCAATGCTGCTGGTATAAACTTGCGCGAATCATTTTTGGAAGTTTCGCCGACAAGTTGGCAAGAGCAGTTGAATGTCCAACTGGCCGCACCTTTTTTTATGACTCAGGCTCTTGCACCTCAGATGAAGAAAAATGGCTGGGGAAGAGTAATTAACATAGCCTCTTTACAAAGTTACCGCGCTTTTCCAAACTGTGCTCCTTATGGTGCTGCCAAAGGTGGAATCCTTCAATTAACAAGAGCTATCGCTCAAGAGTGGTCACCATTTGGTATTACTTGCAATGCAATTGGTCCAGGGTTTTTTCCAACAGCGCTAACTACGCCAGTCTTTAGCAATTCAGAATTAGTAAATATGCATGCTAAAAAAACTGCAATTGGTCGCAATGGTCAAATGAGTGATATCAGTGGACTTGCTATTTTTTTGGCTAGTGATGCATCAGCATATGTGACAGGACAAACTATTATGCTCGATGGTGGATATACGGCGATATAAGGAAGATTAATGATGAAAGCGCTAGTTTATACCGGGCCCAATGAGATGAAAATCATGGATCAGCCTTATCCCTCTCTTGAGGCTAATGAGGCAATCATTAAAATCGAATCGGTTGGAATTTGCGGTAGTGATATGCATGCATTTCACGGACACGATCCTCGAAGAAAGCCAGGACTTGTATTGGGGCATGAATTTTCGGGGACAATCGAAGATCTTAGCTCATCTCTTTTTTCAAAGGGTCAAAGAGTTACAGGAAATCCATTGATCACCTGTGGGATTTGTGAATACTGTAGGCAAGGCAGAAACAATTTGTGCGAAAACCGTACCATGGTTGGGATGACTAGGCCTGGCGCATTTGCTCAGTATATGAGCATTCCTACAAGCTCACTGCTTGCCATTCCTGAAAGCTTAAGCATGGATGCTGCCGCACTAACAGAGCCTGCAGCAACGGCAGTGCATGCTATTAATCTTTCAATGCGAGCATTACATCGGCCAATTCAAGAATGCAGAGTATTAATATTGGGAGGGGGCGCTATTGGCATGTTATCGGCTCTTTTGCTGAGGCATTATGGTGTTTATGGTGTTACGGTGGTTGAGGTTAACCCCCTACGTAGACAAGCTATTTCGCAACATGTTAAATGCACAATAATTAATCCAATTGATGAAAAAATAGTAGAAAACGCTTATGAGTTTGTGATGGATTGTGTTGGCTCCGCTGTGACTAGAAATTCTGCGATGGTAGCAGTGAGGCCGGGTGGCGTAATGATGCATGTTGGTTTGCAAGACTGGTCTAGTGAAATTGACATGAGAAAACTAACTCTTGCAGAAATTACACTACTTGGAACTTATACTTATTCAACTGTAGATCTTCAGGCTACAGTAAAGTTACTAGAGCAACATGCATTTGGAGACTTATCTTGGGTTGAAAAAAGATCCTTGGATGATGGCCCTGAAGCATTTGATGATTTACATGCTGGAAAAACTGCCTCAGCAAAAGTGTTGCTAAAACCTTTCTAAACTCCATTGGGTCTAAGCTAATGCAATTTAATTTTTATTCTACACACTCTATTATCGTAGAAAGAGGAGGCTCGGCCTCGCTTGCAAAAAGAGTACTCGAGCGTGGTGGTAAATCTGTACTTATTGTTACTGATGTCGGCGTTTTATCTGCGGGATTACTTGAAAAATCATTGCCACAATTTGCAGCTTTAAATCTTATTGTTCATATTTTTTCTGATGTACAGGCTGACCCCTCTGTTGCAGTCATTGAGGCGGCTATTACTATTGCTCAGGAATGTAAAGCAGACTATATCGTTGGTTTTGGAGGTGGCAGCTCTATGGATGTTGCTAAGCTAGTCGCATTACTAGCCTCTGGAAAAGAGAAATTAGTAGATATTTACGGTATTGGTATGGCTAAAGGACCACGCTTACCATTAATTCTTGTCCCCACTACAGCTGGAACGGGCTCTGAAGTCACCAAAAGCTCGGTGGTAACTGTCAGTGAAAGTGAAAAAAAAGGTGTTTTATCACCTATTCTGTTGCCAGATTTAGCACTCTTAGATGCGGAACTTACACTTCGGCTTCCTGCGCACATAACGGCTGCCACAGGAATTGATGCTATGGTTCATGCAATTGAGGCCTTTACAACAAAACACTTAAAAAATCCAATATCTGATTGCATGGCGAGAGAAGCATTACGACTACTATCAAACAATATACATAAAGCAGTTGAATCTGGGGGCGACATCATTGCACGCGAAAATATGTTGCTAGGAGCATGTCTTGCAGGCATTGCCTTTACTAATGCTCCCGTAGCAGGCGTTCATGCATTAGCCTATCCACTTGGCGCAAGATTTCATATACCTCATGGCCTATCAAATTCTTTAATGTTGGCGCCTGTGATGCGCTTTAATATCAATGTTGCGCACTCAATGTATTCAGAGCTTGGTAAAATTATTAAGCCAGGCTTGCAAGGCTCAACTCTTGAGCAAGCAGAAGAATTAACTGACTATCTGGGTGATTTAGCTGGTCAGTTAGGCTTGCCACAACATTTGACAGAGTTTGGGATTGCTGAAAATGATATTGATCAGCTAGCGAGTGACGCTATGTTGCAGACTCGTTTACTTATGAATAGTCCTCGTGAAATTAATTTGAGTGATGCTGTAAATCTTTATCGAGAAGCTTTATAGATTTTATAAAAAATATATCCATATTTTTGGAGTTATTTTTTGAACTGATGGGTAGGGCGGGGCTCGAGATCGAAAATTTTTGACGCAACCGTTACAACTTGTAACGGTGCTAAGGGTAAATTAGGTGCTAGATGGTTGCTGTAAAAAATCAGTGGTTTAGCAAATCTTGAAAATGATCACCTAGCCACGCTACATCCAACTAATCACTACGCAAAACACCACGCACCGATAAACAGACGACGTAAGCTCTTGAAATCCTAGTGGTTTTCTTTGAGTATCTGCTCTCATAATCCTTTGGTCCCAGGTTCAAGTCCTGGTGGGCCCACCATAAAAGCAAACCCTCATCAGAAATGGTGGGGGTTTTGTCTTTTGAGCGGGACCTTATATTGCCCTCACAACTAGTCCTGAGGGCGGTTAACCGTTAATGAACACAGTATTTATTGGGATAGAGTAAAATGATAATAGCGATTTTCAAGCTAATAGTGTTGTTGTACTAGTGATTAATACCGCATTTCTGCGATAGTTCTTCTCAGCATCTCCCCGCCATTCTTGACTTTCGCCTTATGTGGGGCATAGCCTCCTTTTTTTATTTTTTTAAGGAATAGTCAGATATGGCAAATGGAATTGTGAAATGGTTCAACGACGCTAAAGGTTTTGGTTTTATCACCCCTGATGCTGGTGGTGAAGATCTATTCGCTCATTTTTCAGCAATTAATAGCAGTGGCTTTAAATCATTGGCTGAAGGTCAGCGAGTTACTTTCGATGAAACGATGGGACCAAAAGGTAAGCAGGCTTCAAATATTCAACCAGCTTAATAAATTAAGCGAATCTAAGACTTTAATAAGTTGCTTCGTACAAAGCCCAGTTTTTCTGGGCTTTTTAATTTCCACTCTAGAAAGAATTAAATGGCAAAAGAAGAATTATTAGAAATGGACGGCATGGTTGATGAGATTCTGCCCGATTCTCGCTTTAAGGTTACTCTTGAAAATGGTCATCAGTTGATTGCTTATACCGCCGGCAAGATGAAGAAAAATCACATTCGTATATTAGCTGGCGATAAAGTTTCTTTAGAGGTCTCTATGTATGACTTAAATAAAGGTCGAATTACTTTTCGCCATATTGAGAATCGTCAGCATGCCATCAGTAAGCCTATTAGACGTTATTAATAGAAAGCGTCTAGTTAGATCGAAAAATCTAGCCAGAATCTCATGACATAAGAAAAAATAACAAAGGAAGCATATGAATACATTTGATGCAATCCCCAAACGCAGAGCCATTAAGCATCTTGATCCCAATCATCAATTAACGTAGCAAGAGACCGATCAGCTGCTAGATTTGGGTATGCAGACCCCATCCTTAGGGAGTCCTAAATATGGCAAAGAGTCAATGTCTTCGTTGAGGTAGTATTTTTTCAGTAAACTTAACTGTTACAACTTCTAGCAGTGCTTAGAGTAAGTAAGGTGCTAGATGGCTGCTGTAAAAATTCAGTGATTCAACAAACCTTGAAATCCTAACGGTTTTCTTTGAGTATCTGCTCTCATAATCCTTTGGTCCCAGGTTCAAGTCCTGGTGGGCCAACCAATAAAATCAATGACTTAGCGATATAAATGCTAAGTCATTGTGCTTTCTGTGTAGTCGGTGTGTAGTAAATATCAGCACTAGACCCCAATACATATATTGCTCGAGGTTGGCGCGATCTACTGTTTTTTAGATGGGCGCCAAATCAATTTTTAAGAATTAAAACTTTCTAGCAGGGCGCAAGCGTTACTTTAAGTAACGGTGGGAATCAAATCTTCGTCTATGGCAAAGGGCATGATAAGTTTTGGGTGTGACTATGGCCATCTAAAGCGGCTGATACAAGAGGCTGGATTTATCGCGAAGTAAATGTATTAACTTGGTTAAGGGGAAGAGCAATGCCTAAAACGCCAGTTGATGTCTGATCTTTTTTCTTGAGGGGTAAAAAAATAGATAATGTGATTAATGCCTCGGAATATGCAAAGTAAATTCACAGCCGCTATCAGGAATATTTTGCACAAATAAGGACCCTTTAAAAACCTCAGTCGCTATCTGTCGGCTGACATAAAGGCCTAATCCTGTGCCGCCTTTACTACGAGCTGTTGTAAAAAATGGGGTGAATAAATTCGGCAATACATTAGATTCAACACCGTTACCATTATCAGAGATTTTAAGAATAATATCGTTCTCAGTTTGTCTGCCTGAAATCTTGATTTGACGGTTTTGTAGACCATCAAATGCATGGATTGTTGCATTGAGCACCAGATTAGTGACTAGCTGCCCCAGCGAACCAGTATTAATTTGTATCGAAATAGTGGGATCAATGTCTAGGCTTAATTTACAGCGTGCTATTTTTAATACCGGAGTGAGTGATTGCTGAATCGACTGGATATAGACTTGTAAATTGATCTCCTTTTTTTCATCCAAGGATCGATCGGTAGCTATATCCTTAAACCCCTTGACAAGATCGCTTGCGCGTCTGAGATTATCAAAAATAAGCTGAAATGCAATTTCTTCATCCTCAAGAAAGTCGCTTAGCTCAGTACCTTTGAGATTCTCAGCATTTTTTCGAATATTCGCTGCAGTTTGGCTTACGTGCGTTGTTGCTGTGATTGCAATTCCAATTGGATTATTAATCTCATGGGCAAGACCTGCAACCAGAATACCAAGCGACTGTAAACGTTGGTTTTCTTGTATTTCTTGAAGGAGGACTTCACGCTCACTATTTGCTTTTTTGAGTGCACTGATGTCATTTTGAAAAATCACATAGTATCTTGGTTCAATTTCTTCAATGACAACCGGAAATATGCTGAGGCGATTCCAAAATGCTTCGCCATTTTGATGGTGGTCTAAAAATTCAACTGTGCATGCCGTTTTATTCTTGAGTGCCAAATTAATTTGGTTCATCGTTTCAGGATTAGCTATGCCATCCTGAAAAATTCGGCACTGTGTACCAATTGCTTGCTCTGCTGTGTAGCCAGTTATTCTCGTAAAGGCAGGATTAGCATAAATCAGAGGAGTACCGGGCGCTTTTAGATCTGCAATGGAGATGCCAAAGTGAGAGTTGTCTATTACAGCGCCAAACAGTTTCAGGTTATCAATCTTTTGCGTTAATTCATCCTTTGCTAACTCAAGAGACTCCGTTCGGTCCACAATACGTTTTTCTAGATCCGCATTAAGAAGGTATAGATCATTAATTCGTTTAGCGATTTCAGCAGACATTGATTGAAAAGCATTTTGGAGTTTTCCGATTTCATCACTCCGTTTAGTAAATTCAGGAGTTTTAAAATATCCTTTAGAAATATTATCCGCGATTACTACAAGTTCAGAAATCGGTTTGGTTATATAGCGACTAATTATTAACGCAATTAAATAAAAAATAAATAATGCCGCTATTCCAATTAAGCTAGTATTCCAAAGAATGCTCGATCGAGTCTCAATTAATTTGACTCTAGAGATCGAAACTGTCGCCTTCCCGAGGTTAATTCCATCTGCACGTATTGAAAACTCAATTATTTGAGGGGGGATGGTCACCTTATTTTTTTCATCCAGGCGCACTGATTCTTTAGCAATTAAACTACCGTTACCATCCTTGATAATAATTTCTTCAATACTGCCTGAAGATACCAGCTCTTTAAGAATAGAAACTACGCTTGCATAGTCACGCTGGATCAACGGCGTAACTATTGCGGAATTCAGTATCGGTTGAATCTGCGCTGATTGATAAACTATATCCTTTTCCATTGATTCGGATACTGAACCAACTATTAACAAAACTGTAAGTCCAGTAATAAAAATCTGGGCAGTAACCCAGAAAAATATAAGCTTTTTTTGAAAACTCCATGAACTGATCATATTTATTTGGTCTGGCTTAAGCCTTGGCGCGTTATTGCTACGAATTGATCGAGAAATTTCAGTTGCTCGCTGGTGGGCGGCTTAAGACCATTAAATCCAGTTAATGAGAAAAATTTCTTAGCTTCCTCAGACTTTGGAAAATCCATGATTAAGGCTTTTATTTTTTGCTTTTCATTAAGGGCTAAGTTGGCATTCACCATAACAAAAAATCCTGGCAACATAATAAAGGTGTTTATCGGACTTAAGATTTTTTTAAGCTCAGCATCTTTTGCGTTAAATTCGCCTTGACTCATTATTGCAAATGCAGCGTCACCTGTTTTTAGACTAATTCCGAGGCTATCATCATTCGCAATACGTAAAATCTCATAATCCCTACCGCTATTGAGCCCCTGGGAGCTAAGCCAGTTAATACCTGCTAAGGCCACAAGAGATTGGGGGTTTGCTACGGCAAGTTTTTTCCCTTTTAAGAGCTCGATATTATTTTGCTGACCTGATAATCCTACTAAAAGACCCGGAATACCCGGCTCAAGCACGGCAATCGCTTCCCAATTACCATCCGATTGTGAAACCCTGGCTAAGTTTGGGGCAGTCACCATGATTTGAAATTCATTGGCAAGCGCACGTTGATAAAAATTGGGAAAGTTTCTGCCGGTTGTTATAGCAACTTTTTGCTTAAGGTTTTTTTCAAAGTACTCCGCCATTGGCTGGTAGTTGGTATTAATAATTCGTGCACTTACATTGGGGACAACTCCAATCACGATCTCGGTGTTCGCTACCTGCCCTACTGCAGATAAAGAGTAAAAAAAGAGCGCCAGAGGGTAAATGAACTTATGCATTGATATCGTCCTAAGTAGTGAATTGATTCAGTCGTTTTGATCAGGGTTTTGTTCAAATATTGCTCTGAACTGGTTCTTGTTTACAACTAAAAGGTCAATTAATTTAGGGTCAAAGGCCTTATCCGATAAGTCGGTCATGATTTGAATGGTTTTATCTAGGGGAAAAGGCTCTTTATAGATCCGCCTTGACATCAGCGCATCAAATACATCGGCCACATTGACAATTCTGCCAAATAGTGGAATTTCAGTGCCCTTTAGACCCCTTGGGTAACCCTCACCATCCCATCGTTCATGATGGGTAAGAGCCACTTCTGCTCCGGTCTGAAGCATTTTGCTAGATGAATGTGCAAGCAAATCGTATCCATTTTGCGCATGGGTTCGCATGGTATTCATTTCATCGGGAGTTAGGGGTCCCGCCTTATTCAGAACAGAGTCTGGAATTGCTACTTTACCAATATCGTGCAGTGGGGCAGCAGCCTCAATTAAATTGACTTGATCCTCCGGTAGACCATAAAGCTTTGCTAAAAGCTTAGAGTACGCCGCCATACGGTAAATATGCTGACCCGTTTCTTTGGAACGCATCTCAACTGCTTCACATAATTTACTAAGCGCTGTACGTTGAGCTTCCAGAATCTCATTGTGTAAATGATTTTGCATTAAATTGGAATTAAAGCGTTCCAGGAGAATTTGTATCAAATAGGTAACGTGAGCCCGAAGCATCCCTTTGCTGGCAATCCATAATGCAAGGTATTGTTGATTGGGCAAGGTGATGCCCAGTAAAATCCCCTTTTCTCCAATATAAATCGCTCTAGAACTGAGATGGCTATGAAGCAGTTCCCGCAAGTCTTCATCTCCAATATGGTCAAGTGTATTGCCCGCTAAATCAGCATAGATGCCATTTGCTATGGCGATCATGGGCTCGGTGGATGCGTAATGAATCCCTAAGTAATCACCGAAAAGCAAAGGGCTCTCGGAAATCACATGCACTTCTTGTAGATTTTTTAATAAAGCTGTAAGCAGGGCTGTGTTTTTGTTTTCGCTCTGAAGCAAGGAGTCGGCTGATCGAATAATTTGCTCAAGGCCGTGGGATGTTTCATCGATTATTCTGAGAGTGTTAAATGAGCGTAGTGCTGTGTATACGGCGGTAAATAAACGGTCAGCTGTAAGTTCGGTTTTATCACGGTAGTCGTCGATTTCAAAATGCTGTATGACTTCGCGTTCAGGAGCCATGCCAGGATTGCCAGTGCGCAAAATAATCCTGATCTTATTCATGCTGTATTGATCGCGAATTATTTTTACAAGATCTAAGCCTGCTCGGTCATTTTCCATAACAACATCAACAATGGCGACGGCGATATTGGGAGTTACTTTAATGATTTCTTCGGCCTCTTTAGCGGAGTAAGCGCTAATCAGCTCTACAGGTTGTCCGGCATATTGCATTCTACGCAGTACCAAGCGCGTAACATCATGAAGGCCAGTTTCATCATCTACAATGAGAATCTGCCAAGGCTGATGGGCATTCTGTAACATTCATTACGCCTTATTTTTTATGCTGAAAGTTAATTTAAATATCGTACCATTAGGACTACGGGCTACGTAACAAAATCGCTATTAATTGATTCAGTTGAAATCTACTCGGCAATAATCCAATGTTATAACTTTAGTTATATAACTTAAATACAACATATAGTTAGTGCAAGATGTTGCGCCTTCTAGCCACCATTTTTACTGATACATCTAAAGCAGCTAGATGCTACAGAAATTTCATTGTCGAAATATAACCATCTAAGTAAAAAGATGAGAACCTCAGCTTTTTATCCACCTTCGTACTTTTATTCCACGGCATAGTAGTTTCCTCCTATGCCTAAAACTGTAAAGTATGTATGCGGTATAAAGAGTTAATTTTGTGTCGATTCGTACAACCAAACACTTCGAAATGAGGGCTTTTTTATTGCTAGTTACACCACCTCCGTTTGGCTTACTGTCTAGCAGATACCCAGTTTACTTATGCCGGTTCATCCCTAGTCCAGGATTTGGATTCTGTGACCACCGTTAAACTCGATCTCCAGAGTAACCTTGATGTAGAAACGCTGTTTTAAATAATAAAAAATACTGATACGATTCTTTATAGCCATTTAGGTAATGTAGGAGCTCCATGAACCGTAATATATTAAGATTTGTTTGTTACGGCCGCAAGTCAGGAGTGAGTGATTTGATATTCGGTAAGAAGCCATATCAATTTTGAGGCACAAGAACCCTTGATCTCCTTTGAAATATCGCATAATTTTAAGTGTTGACTGGGGTAGGGCTCCATAAAAATAGGATTAATAATGCCGCAAATAAATAATACGGATGCATCTTCTCAAGATCATTGGTTAAAAAAACTCTTAAAGAGCTATCGCTTTTCGCTTTACATTGGCGTGATCTTCATGCTACTAGTCCTCGGCATTCAAGTAAGCACGCTGCTTTTTAGTCGAACTCAAGTAAATAAAATAGTTCTTGACTCGGCAAATAGCATATTCGGAGAATTTGCTAACACCTCGCGATTGGAGCTTAAGTTATTGGAAGATCCACTAGAGGTTGCAGTTCAACTACTAGCACCTATAAATGACCTCGCCCAGGCAAGTAACTTTAAAAAACGTATGGATTACTTAGGCATTTTTACATCAGCGCTAAGTAGCTCTACCGAAATGGCTTCTATCTATATTGGATATAGCTCTGGAGATTTTTTCTTAGTCCGCCCCATTCGTGGTGAGCAACAACAAACGCATTATCAGGTTCCAGAAACAACGGCATTTCTCATTCAGAGTATTGAGCAAGGCGGCAAGATTAAGCGCTGGATTGCCATAGATGCGAATCTACAAATACTGAGTGAACGCTCTCCCACAGATTATATTTACGACCCCCGTAAGCGGCCCTGGTATCAGAGTGCGATGGAAACGGATACTTTGATTCATACGCCTCCCTATATTTTTTCTACAACAAAAACAATGGGTAGAACATTTGCAATGAGAGCAAATGGAGGTAACGCAGTTGTTGGAGCAGACCTTGAGATGTCTGAACTCTCCCAAATGTTGAGTCAGAAAGTTATTACCCCCTCTGCTCAACTCACAATTTTCAATGAGGAGGATGGAGTTATTGCATTTTCTGACCCTAAAAAACTCATATTAAAAGAGGGTGAGAATAAATTTACACGCTCAACATTAGGTCAGCTATCACCAAGTATGGCAGCGGTAGCGGCAAATCCTGATCAATTTAAGGATATGCAAATTGTTAATATTGCTAATGAAGACTGGGTCATTCAGACAGTTAAATTACAAAAATCTTCCGGCGGAGATTTGCTTGCGATAGCATCTCCTTTTAATGAGCTTATGGCAAATGCGAATGCTAATGAGCGTAAGTTAGTCGCAATATCCATCTTAATCATTCTCTTATCACTACCTTTAATTTGGTGGTGCGCAAGAATCATTGCAGGTCAGTTAAATAATTTATCGAAGCAGGTATTGGCCGTTCAAAGATTTGATTTCAAATCAGAGTTTGTTGAAAGTTCGCGAGTATCAGAAATTCTTGAATTGGGGCAAGCTATCGATCAAATGAAGGGAACAATTCAAAAATTTTTAGAAGTTTCTATTGCACTTACATCAGAAAGAAACTTCAATGCGCTTATCGATCGTGTTTTGCTTGAGGTTTGCGAGGCGGCAGGTAGCGATGGCGGCGTTATTTATCTTTTTGATGAAGATGCCAATCAGTTAAGGTATGTTTCTCAGCACTGGTTGGATCACGGTACGCTGACCTCAGATATCCAACCTGATTTATCTTTCGATGATGTATCTAATTTAGTAATCATGGCTGTAAAGCATTCAAAAGAGGCTACTTTGCTCCGAGTCGATGCTCCATGCCCGCAAGGTATTGGTTATATTGAAGAGCGCTACGGGATTGCATCTGTTGAGATGTTAGTTATTCCTCTACTAGGACGAAGCGGCTCTTTAGTTGGTGTTATTTGTGCCTGCATAGCTCCTGGCGAGCTGTCCCCTAGTATCGAACGCATGGCCATGGTTAAGGCATTTTCTGGTGCTGCTGCAGTTTCTATTGATCAGCAACGTTTACTAGAGTCCCAAAAGAATTTACTCACAGCATTTATTGGCCTAGTGGCTGGGGCGATTGATGCAAAGTCACCATATACGGGTGGCCACTGTCAAAGAGTGCCAGAAATCACAGAAATGTTGACTAGGGCAGCGCATGATTCAGATGATGCGCCGTTTGCAGAATTTGAATTAAATAATGAAGAGTGGGAAGAGTTACGTATTGCCTCATGGTTGCACGACTGTGGAAAGGTGACAACTCCAGAGTACGTAGTTGATAAAGCTACTAAATTAGAGACGATCTATGACCGTATTCATGAGATTCGTATGCGATTTGAGGTTTTGAAGCGGGATGCGGAAATTACTACTTTAAAAACTATTCTGGCAGGCGGTGATACTGCTACTCTTCAAGAGCAATTAAAAAATGAGTTGAAGCTCATTGATGAGGACTTTGATTTTATTGCCCAATGTAATATTGGCGGTGAGTTTATGTCGCCCGAAAAAGTGGAGCGTTTACAAAAAATAGCTGCTCGGACTTGGCTTCGCACTCTTGATAACCGCATTGGACTATCTCAGGAGGAGCTTCGTCGAATTGAGCGAGACATTGCAATGCCTTTGCCGGCTCAAGAGAACTTACTCGCGGATAAGCTGGAGCATATTATTGAGCGCGAAGCTAAAGATCATATGGCTGCTGATAATCCTTGGGGCTTTAAGCTTAGCGTACCAGAGCATTTATATAACCGAGGTGAATTACATAATCTATCAATAGCTAAGGGCACTCTTACAGAGGAAGAGCGTTATAAGGTCAATGATCACATCGTTCAAACCATCATCATGCTTTCTAAATTACCTTTCCCGGGACACCTGAAGAATATTGTTAGCTTAGCTGGAGGGCATCACGAAAAAATGGATGGTACAGGATATCCGAGGCGTATAAAGCGTGACGAGATGAGTATTCCAGCTCGCATCATGGCTATTGCCGATATATTTGAAGCGCTAACCGCAACGGATCGGCCCTATAAAAAAGGCAAAACCCTTTCTGAGTCCATCAAGATAATGGGATTTATGGCGAAAGATGGCCATATTGACCTAGATCTTTTTAAGCTGTTTCTTCAGTCTAAGGTCTATCTCACTTTTGCTAAAAAGCATCTTCAGGCAGAGTTAATAGACGAGGTGGATATTTCTCAGTATTTATGAAATCTTCCAGCCTTGGGGGGGGGTAGATTTGAAAGCATCAATACTTAGTAGAAAAACATATGACGAGTTGGCTTTAATCTAAGTAATTTATGTAATGGCAATGTCGTCTTAAACAACAAATATTTTTTAATCCTTGCGCCGAAGATGAACCCATAATTTTCTATAGCAGCAGAAATGATTAATGCGTCCGTAGTTTAGTTATGGCAAATTAGATACTTAGATGTGGGGGGGTAAATCTCTGTGTAACCCTAGGATCAAACGCGGCGGCGTAACTTTTTGAGATCTAAGCAAAATCGGTCCATCGGAGGATTTTTGAAAATTCTTATGCTTTCTGTGTAGTTGGTGTGCAGTCAATTTTAGCCCTAGACCCCAATAGCTATGAGACTCTTGGCGGGAGCGCCCGACTGTTGATTTGGATAGCCACCGCATAGACTCATATTGGGGAGTTATGATGAACAAAAAACTAAATGAAATCCAACAATCCCTACTCATGCATGGCATTTGCCCTCTTATTGGTAACTAGTCTATGTTGTAGCGCTGAACCTATATCAAATATAAATCCCCAAACACAGTTCGTAAAAATCAATGGGTATTCTGTAGAGGTGGATGTCTACAAACCCATAGGCCTTCCGACTGGGGCGGCGATCTTAACCCATGGGTTTACACGAAGCCGAACTACTATGGCAGAGCACGCACAGGCATTAGTTGCTCGTGGCATTCTGGTACTGACACCAGACATGCCGTGCACTTTTGATTTTCGCTGTAATGCAAGTGCAATTGCTGAATTAGTCAGCAGGCTGCGTAATACGGAAACGTTTGGCAGTAGCACTCAGCGCATCATGCTTGTTGGATTTTCAGCGGGAGGTCTCTCTAGCTTGCTTGCTGCAGATACGCCGGGCGTCGTTGGATTTGTTGGACTAGATTCATTCGACCGAGTATTGCCCAATGAAACTGAGCGTGCAGGAGTGGTTGCAGCTCGACTCCTTAACACCGAAACCTTACTTTTAAGAGCGCCCGCATCACGTTGCAATGCACAGGCAGTGGCTACACCATGGGGCTCAGCAATTAAAGCCCTCTGGCGTGACGATCTTATTGCAGGGGCATCCCATTGTGACTTTGAAGCGCCGACCGACTGGAAATGCCGATTGGCGTGCGGCGAGACAGATGCTTCACGGCAGTTACTAGTTCGCCAGGGCCTTCTGGATGCAGCAGCTAGATGGCTTAAATAAGCGATTTCTGAACCCTGATTCCTAGGTAATATGTCTACATAAGCGAACTTATCTTTGTCGGGAAAATGAATCCCCGAACCTTTATAACCCTTCAATAAGCGGGGAGATAAGGATGAGCAAATCTCAAAACACCTTCAGATTGGCTTAGTAATAGTTTATTTGGTACTTTAGTCGTAAAAAAGAAATATCTTAGATTCAGAAATATTGTTCGTATACTGAGTGGTTATTAAATATAACTAATGTTCTATCTTTTCCTAGAAGGAATCAAGATGATAAATATTTTAAACACCATTAAAAACTTATTATGTGATTTAGAGATAAAAATTCACGGGACCGCTAAAGAGATTGAGAAGGTAGGCGGTATTTCAGACATAAGTAAAAACATTAGGGGATGTGGTGATCTTGTAAGCATTGAAATTAAGAAAATTAAAGAGAAAAAAATAGAAAATTTTCCCTAACTCATCTCCAAGCTCATCTGCTCTTACATTTATCTTAGATTGATTAAGCAGACTCAATAAGTAAGTAAAGGTCATAGTTATATTATTGAAGAATTTTTACTATCTTTGTAGTCCCATCATCATAAGTAAAGAGAATTTCATATTCCCCTATGATTTTGTGATTCTTTAGTTTTTTATTGCCCCAACCAATTTTTCGTTGATATCCCAAACTCTTATCTTCAACAACTACATAGTTATTTTCATAATCCGTGTCCACAATACTAAAAGAATAGTTTGATGGTGAAAAGAGAGTTCTGAGAAAGTTCATTATTTATAATTATTCTATTTTTATAACAATATAAGAAATATGGAACAAAAACAATAGAAATTGATAAAAAAGCAGAACAATTAAGAGTAAGCATCAATTAAATTTTCAAACTATTGAGAAATCAAAGATTTTGGCGTTGCATAAAGACTAAAATGTGATGTAGTTATATTGAAGGGCTTGGGGCGGGCAAATGTTAAAAGTAATAGACAAACCAATTTTGGGGTATGAATTTTTTACCTTCATGGAACTTCGTGCTCAAGTTCACAAAAAATACCACGTTACACATAGGGAATGTATTGTTCTCAGTTTCATTACTAAGTCATATTTGTTGGGGGCAAAAATACAGGTATCTGATATCTTGAAATTAGAAGATATTGCCTCTCAAGCAACACTGCACGGCGTCGTTAAATTACTAATTAAAAAGAAACTAGTGATCACGAAGCAAGATCCAATCGATGGAAGAGTGAAGTATCTTTCACCAACGCCTATAAGTTTGAAAATATATAAAGAAATTAGTAAGGATTGTCTAAAACTTATTTGCTGAAATTCGTAAAATAGCTGATTTCTGAGCCCTCAGAAATTCTCGAAAAGTAGGCTCCAGACCCTAAATTTATCAGGGTCTTTTTTATGCGCTCCGAGCTCTGGAAAAGATGTTAACCTAACAATTCATCTTAATAGATACGAAGGGTAGGCTGATGGAAATCAACAGTACAACACTTGGATTAATATTCTCTGGAGTAGCAATCGTGACACTCCTCATTATTATTTTTGGCAGTCGTAAACCAAAAGATAAAGATCGCTAAATGTTTAATGTAGAGGTTCTCATTGGAACCCTATTTCGTTCTCATAAACTACAGCATGAAGAGCAGCATCTATCTAATCAAAAAGAATTTAAAAAACTATTGTCTGATCCTGAACTTGCATATGAGCGAAAGGATAAAGATTGGTGGTGGTGTGACGATGTATGAAAGATAGCGATGCTTTTATCTTTAGTATTGTCTTTATATGAAATTTCTTGAGATTATTATCGTAGTACTGTTAGCCCTTATTATTTATGCCAAATTCTTTTGGGCAGCTAGTAAACAGAAATCTCGTAAAGATGTGTTTCAACATATTCTGCTAGTCATCTTTGGATTACTAATATTGATTCTAGTGATTAAATTATTTATGTTTAACTGAATTTCCTGGATACCCTATGCTTCCCAATATCGAACTACATCGCCTTAATGGTACAAAAGAACAGAGTATCGATTACGCAAACAAGGTATTACTAGTAGTCAATGTAGCCAGTCAATGTGGTTTTACTCCTCAGTACAAGGAGCTCCAGGCTCTTTATGATGAGTTCCACGACCAAGGGTTAGAAATTTTGGCGTTTCCCTGCAATCAATTTGGCGGGCAAGAGCCAGGCACATCTGAGCAGATCGAACAGTTTTGCACCACGAATTATGGTGTGACTTTTCCCATATTTCAAAAAACGGATGTCAATGGCTCTAATGCCCATCCCCTTTTTCAATATCTCAAGACCGCTGCCCCTGGGCTACTTGGCACAGAAGCCATTAAATGGAATTTTACAAAGTTCCTCATAGGCCGAAATGGACAAGCTCTGAAGCGATATGCTTCGGCCAGCACACCTGCAAGTATTAGAGCTGATATCAAAGCGCAACTCTGATTAAGTATTTTTTCTCCAAACACTAGCTAGCCAGGGCTGCTGATTGCGTGGCAGATGAGCAGGGCGGTAGTAGTGGGTTAGCTCTACAAATCCCGCAGCGATGACAAGGGTGCGCCATGTTTCAATATCGTAATATGCCCCATATCGTCCGCTGCCTATACTTTCCTCATTATGTCCATGGGGATTAGATGCAAACAGCACTCCACGTGGTTTCAGTGTCTGATTGATTTCTTGCAGCACCTGCGTGAGCTTTTGACTGGGAATATGAAACAAAGAAGCGTTTGCATAAACACCATCAAAAAATGCATTCGGTAGTTCTAGGTTCAGAAAATTCTGGTGCCAGACTTCGCACCCAGTATCTATGCGTGCCATTTCTGCGACTTGTGCAGCACCTTCTAGGCCCACTGCAATATGACCAAGTCCCGCTAGCGTTTTGAGATCACGCCCTGGGCCACAGCCAAAATCTAGCAGGGTAAATGGCGTATTACCTTCAATGTATGACAGGAGCGCATTAATGTTTTGACTAACATCGTGGGTGCGCGTGCCTTCACGGTAGTCTTCGGCATTTTTGTTGTAATGCTCGATCGTGTCATGGGTAGCTTGGCTGAGCTCGTGTGTATTCATGTTGTACATATTGGCCCAGTGTAATGGGTATTGGGTATTGGGGGAATGCCAATACGCCTGCTCTACTAGTAACTTGATGAGCTACAAAACGCATTCAGCCCCTAATTGAAGTGCTTCTAATATGGACTCTTTTAATATTTTGAAGGCGCATAATTAACACTCTACTAATAATCACCTTTCAAAGGGTAATCGTCCCCTAGGTTAACTTGATTTAAAAGTAGAATTTCTATGTAGTTTGATTTAAAGGAAATTCTATGAAGACCTCCCGATTTACCGATAGCCAAATCATGGCCATTCTCAAGCAAGCCGAATCTGGCGTGCCAGCCCCAGAACTGTGCCGTGAGCACAATATTAGCGTTGCTAGCTTCTATAAATGGCGCTCTAAATACGGCGGCATGGATGCTTCTATGATGTCCCGCGTAAAGGAGTTAGAGCTTGAAAATGCCCGCCTAAAGAAGATGTACGCCGAAGTCCAACTCCAGGCAGATGTCTTAAAGGAAGTTTTGCAAAAAAAGTAACTCGGCCATCTCGCCGCCGTGAGATGGCCAGCCAAGAAGTAAAAAGGGGTCGTATGAGCATCCGCTTAGCGTGCGATACCTTTGTCATTAGCCAGACCTGCTATCGCTATAGCCCTAAGCTGTCTTCTGACAATGCCCTTATTGCCGATTGGCTGATCCGTCTTACTCACAATCAACGCAACTGGGGCTTTGGTCTTTGCTTCTTATTTTTGCGTAACGTGAAGGGATTTACCTGGAACCACAAGCGGGTTTACCGGATTACGACCAAGGGAAGTCCCTTTAGGGATAAGGAACTAGAGCTTAATCTACGGATTAAACCCCATAAACGCTTAGTTCGGGAAAAGCCTTTACCCTTAGCTGTACCTCAAGGCATTAATGACACTTGGTCGATTGATTTTATGCATGACCAACTTCATGATGGCAGAACCATCCGCCTTTTTAATGTGATCGATGACTTTAATCGAGAGGCCTTAGCCATTGATATTGATTTTTCTATGCCCGCAGTACGAGTGATCCGGTCACTCGATCAGATCATTGAATGGCGTGGCAAGCCCTTAAAAATACGCTGTGATAATGGCCCCGAACTCGTAGGAAATATCCTGACTGCATGGGCTGCTAAACACCAAATTGAGATGAGTTATATCCAACCAGGTAAGCCACAGCAAAATGCTTATATTGAACGCTATAACCGCACCGTGAGATATGACTGGCTTAATCAATACCTCTTTGAATCGATTGATGAAGTACAAGACTTTGCAACCAAATGGATGTGGACCTACAATCACGAAAGACCCAATATGGGTTTAGGAGGAATTACTCCTAAACAAAAACTAGCACTTGCAGTACCAGCCTCTACTTTTAGCTTAGGTTAAAAAGGGGAGGATTACCAAAGCATATGAATTTAGAATGGCTACTAGACAATAAACCCATCATGTTTGCTGTAGTTTGGGGTGTGGTCGTTGCTATTGGCGGTGCCTGGGCTACGGAGATTGGTGAATGGTATAAAAATCTCAAACAACCTGCATGGAAGCCGCCCGATTGGTTGTTTGGTCCGATGTGGACAACCATCTTTATTTGTGCAGGCATTGCTTTTGTAAAGGCATATGATCGAGCTCCCGATGATGAAGCGATTCTTATATTAGTCATCCTTTTTATTATTAACGGCTTGTTTAATTTAATTTGGAGTTTTTTGTATTTTCGGATGCGTAGACCTGACTGGGCTCTCATTGAGGCAATTGGTCTGTGGTTATCAGTATTAGCAATTATGATTGCACCCTTATCGTACTCGCCTATTTCTAGTTGGTTGATCGCACCATATCTCATTTGGGTATCGATTGCCATGTGCTTAAATTGGACTAATGTGAAGGCAAATGGACCCTTTTGAACTGTCTTAATTTCTAGCACTAATTCTTGGTGAGGTATCGCCGTTATTACTTGTAGCGATCCTTAGATTAAATGGGGTGCTAGATGCTTGTACAAAAGTGCTTGAGCAAGTATTTCAAATTAGTGGCCTAATAGGAGTTATTGTAGGTATTTCTCAAATAATCTATATCAAAATTTAGATCAGTAAAACATTAAATTTATTAGGGGGTTGAAATGAATCACAGTAAAGCAGTTCAAATAAAAGAAAAAGTAGCTAAAATTTATTCTAATTTCACCATTGTATTTATTGTTATATTTTCTGGTATCAGTATTTGTGCAATTTTTATTTCTGCTTTAAATTTCTAGTCATGACACTCTGATTGGCGGTGGCTCTAAGGTTTTTCTGAGTCACTAGTATCAAGAGTAGGAGTAGGCAGCTTTTTACGCTTCTCCCGCTCTTTGCGTAGATCGCGAAATTGCCACCATGCAAAAAGCACCATTCCTCCAAAAACTAAAATAAGTTCTATGGCGATAATGGGAATTGGGCTATTCATATCTACCTTGTTGGATATGCATCAAATCAATCTAACTCAGATTATCCAATGAAAATCTTTTTAACAGGAGCCTCCGGTTTTATTGGCAGCCACTTGTTAGGCAGCCTGATCGGGAGTGGCCATGAGGTTATTTGTGCCGTACGCTCCGAGCTTCAGGAAAAAGCGATGCTTGAGAGAGGGGCCCAAGCTTGGCCTGGCGATCTGTTCGATAGTGGCACCTTAGCAAAGGGCTTACAGGGTGTAGAGACCTTCATTCATGCTGCGGGATGCCGCGATATCAGTAGTTCAAAGCAGGTTCTCGATACACAAAATGCGCTGTTAACGCAAGCCGTCCTAGTAGCTGCCGAAGAGGCTGGTGTTTCTCAATTTATCTTTATTGGCGCGGCCTCAGTCGTGATACCGGGGCCTATACCTATGATGAACATCGATGAAACTTATCCCATAATCAATCAGGAATTTTTACCTTACATAAGAAGTAAGGCGCAAGCAGAGCAAATGGTCCTGATTGCCAGAAGTAAAAAAATGAAGACGGTAGTGCTGCGACCTACTTTTGTATGGGGCTCTGGGGATAGTATTGATAGTCTCATTGGTCCAGCAGTAGAACGTGGTCAATTTGGTTGGTTTAGTGGGGGTCGATATCCTTTTTCAGTTTGCTCTGTCATGAACTTATGCGAGGCAGTAGAGAAAACATTGGCTTACTCTGGTACAGAACAAATATTTTTTATTAGCGATCGAGAGCCAGTAGACTTCCGTTCTTTTATATCGGCAAGATTGACTGCCAGTGGATATCCGATTCCGAAATTTACAATCTCAAGACGGCTAGCATGGTGGCTCGCTAGATTTACTGAAAATGGCTGGAAATACTTACCCTTGCCAGGTAGACCGCCATTAGTGCGAGAGATGATTTGCCTAATGGGCTATCCCTTTACGGTGTCGATTCAGAGAGCAGTAAAAGAGCTTGGTTATGAGGCAACTCAAAAATATTCCCCTTAGCATTGGGGCATATTTTTTCTATAAACTTACAGCAAGGGTTACTAGCAAAGCCTCAAATTTTCACACTACATTCGGCGCAGAGCCTCAATACGATCCGCAAGTGGTGGGTGACTCATAAACAATTGTTTTAGTCCGCTGCCCATTCCGCCAGAAATTCCAAAGGCTTCTAACTGTTCAGGTAGATGCGGCTGATTAGATGATTTTTGCAAACGCTCTAAGGCGCTAATCATCTTTTGCTTACCTTCTAAATGCGCCGCTCCTGCATCAGCGCGATATTCACGGTGACGACTAAACCACATCACGATTGCGCTGGCCAATATGCCTAGTACTAATTGCGCAATGATGGTAGTTACCCAATATGCAGGACCATGACCACGCTCTGTTTTAAAGACGGCGCGATCAATGATGTGACCAACTACTCTGGATAGGAAAAACACAAACGTATTCACGACACCCTGTATGAGTGCCAAGGTCACCATATCACCATTGGCAACGTGGCTGACTTCGTGGGCCAACACAGCCTCTACTTCATCACGCGTCATACCGTTCAGTAAGCCTGTACTCACGGCCACTAAGGCATCGTTACGAAACATACCCGTTGCAAATGCATTGATGTCAGGCGCATCGTATATCGCTACCTCTGGCATACCAATGCCTGCAATGCTAGCCTGTCTTTGGACAGCACTCAGCAGCCATTGCTCACCCTCATTGCGGGGTTGCACAATGACATAAGCCCCAGTGGAATGTTTAGCCATCGATTTAGACATAGCCAAGGAAATGAAGGAGCCTGTCATACCTACCACTGCCGATAGCATGAGCAAAGCGGGTAAGTCGAGACCAATACCTTCTTGATCCAGAATCTGACCAAGACCGAAAATATTAATAATGATGGTGATCACCAACATAATGGCAATGTTGGTTACTAGAAATAGAAAAATACGCTTCATGCTAATAGGCTCCTTAGATCCTCAAACTGCGAAATACGCTATAGATTGATGCTACGCTATTGTTAAAACCCCTATTTTACCTAGGCATATAAAGCGTGCTCATGAGCAAAGAGGCTTCTACCTCAGTGCTGTCTAAATGCCTTATTTAAGCGACTACTTTAAATAAAATGGCTTTGTGACGTTCAGACCAATCAAGGATGTCCGAATCTTGCTTACGCGTAATCTGCTTTAAGAAACCCAGACTCAACTCTTGGGTGGCCTCTTTTATTTGTTGATTCAGAACGGCGCCACCGGTATTTGTGCGATCCGTGAAAATACTATGGGTACCCCCTTCAAATACCACCAGGGACTTCGTTTTACTGCCAATGGCATCAAAAATTGCGAGTCGATCTTCATACCCACTGTAGTACCCAGGAATGCGAATCGTATCCTCAGTGGCTGTCACATGCAAGGTAGGAATAGCAACAGATTCTAGTATGGTCGATAGGGCTGTTTGCCCATAAAAGGGCGGCGTAGAAATCAGAATAGCTGCTGTGATGCGCGGGTCACGCAAATCCATAGGGGCCCCGTTGCGATGAACGCGTGCGCCCGATGTCAGTAAAGCGGTATTAGATCCATAGGAGTGCCCAGCGACAATCACATTTTTACTATCAATGGCGCCACCTAATGGACTATCTAGTAAGCGTGTTAGAGCAAAACGGAGGTCATTGGTCCTGGCAATCGCCTCTTGTTCTTGGGCAGCTTCCTGCAGCCGGGATACTAAGCTAAACAGGTTTCCAAACCAAATAGAGCGATCACTGCCGATGTGCTGAACATGCATACTGGCAAAGCCGTTACTGGCCCAGTAGCGACCGAGATAGGTATAGCCCAAGCGTGAGCCACCAATACCATGAGAAAAAATAACCAATGGAATAGGCGCAGAGTTTTCGGTAGCCATAGGCATATAGAGGCGGACGGGTACCAGGCGATCGCGCGCAGGATCAACCCAATCTTGATCGTGAATGCTAAACCTGTCAGTGGATCCAAAGCTCGGGCTGTGATGTAGTGCGAGAGCAGGAATGGCAATAGAAGAGGAGGTAGCGATTGCCCGCCTCAAAAATGCTCTTCTAGATTGATTCATCATCACACCATTTTATCGTGCTGTGCCTTTTATGCGAAGCTTCATTTAGCCCTGAGAGCAAGATGGGTAGTGTTCTAGCTCACTTTCAGTGCGTATGATTCACTCTCGGATTAGTTCAAATTATGAAAAATAATAAAGTTTTAAATACTTCTGTCCTTAGCGTCTTCTAATGTGATATAAATTACCCATATACAGGAGAGAGAGGTTTACCTCCACCGAAGGCGCAAACTCCCATGAACGCTCAGGTACCGCAAGGAAAGTACTGTATAAATTAAACGCCGTCTGGAGAGTCATCACTCAGCTGATGCGCCGAAGGAGCAAATATTGGGTTAGTGCCCACATATGAATCTCTCAGGTACCGAGGACAGGGGGAGCGGCAACCGTGATTGAATGCTTGCTATTGCCTTTCAAGACGCGGGTCGTTTATTGGGACAAACATGACTAAGCAATTTGTTAAAGAAGCGCCATATCACCCTGGGTATGAAGATGCTGTATTTCAGGACGTCAGCTCACCAATCATGGCAGAGCTGACACGATTGAGAAAAGACCGGGATCGATCCCTCAAATTTTCTGAGGCAATAGTCAATTACTGTAGTTCTGCAGAAAACCAGATGCCGACACGATAAGTGGAAGCTCAGTATCGCTAGTAAAGATAGCTGTCTCCGGGCAGCTATTTTTTGGCTAATTAGCACGCAGATGCTTTGATTCTGATAAGCTTTATCTATCTTACCGATGAGAAATAGGGGGAATACCGTGTTTGTAAAACGCCTGATAGATACAACAGAAAAAGGTTTCTTAATCATCATTGCCCTATTTACTGTAGGCGCCATGGCGCAAGAAGTTATGTTGCTGATTGAGTTACGTAAGGTAGAGCTCAAAGACCTCTTGTTGATGTTCATTTATGCCGAGGTGCTCGGTATGCTGGGCGCGTTCTATAGTAGCCACCGCATTCCCATTACCATCCCTCTATTTATTGCTATGACTGCATTGAGTAGATTGATCATCCTGCAAGGCAAGGATGGCGATCCCTCGATTCTTCTTTATGAGAGTGGTGCCATCTTAATGATCGCGATCTCCTGTTGGGTCATTAATAGATTACGTGAACGAGAATAGAGGTCTGCCTAGATAGTCTTTTCAGTTGATGGAAAAAGAAATGACAGCCCATATTTCTGCACAGGAGCAGAAAATTCGAGAAGATCTCGCCACCGCCTATTGTTTGGCTGCTAAGTTAGGCTGGGGCGATGGCGTTTATACCCATATATCCGCTGCACTGCCTCAGGAGCCTGGGGCATACCTCATCAATCAATTTGGTTTGCTGTTTCATGAGGTGACCCCCCAAAATTTAGTGAAGGTGAATACGCTTGGGGAGATTATCTCGGGTACTGGCCCAGTAAATCAGTCTGGGTTCGCTATTCATGGGGCTATTCATACAGCACGAGCAGATGCCCAATGTGTTTTGCATTTGCATGTAGACGCGGTGATTGCGGTATCGGCTCAGAAGCAGGGCCTACTTCCTATGTCACAACATGCCTTACGCTTTTATGAAGATGTGGGGTATCACGAGTATCAAGGTTTAGCGCTTTCGGCAAACGAGCAAGATGCACTAATCCAGAATCTAGGAAATAAAAAAGTACTCTTATTGAGAAACCACGGCAGCGTGATTTGTGGATCCAGCGTTCAGCAGGCTTTTTATTTAATGGATGTATTGAGCAAGGCCTGCACAATTCAGTTATTAGCAGGAAATGTGGATCATATAACGCTCCCCAGCCCTGAAGTCTGTGAGCTGACCTATCATCAACTCTGTGCTGACGGAGAGCAGGAGGGTCAAATAGAATGGCCAGCCTATCAGCGTTTGCAGCATTTATTAAGTCAATAATTTTTGGGAGAGATAAGATGCCTTTAATTCAGATTCAGCTATTTGAAGGACGTTCTGATGAAGTCAAGCGAGAATATGCGCAGGCGATTACTGAGGCGGCTGTGAAGATTATGGGCTGCTCTGCAGACTCGGTCGATATCATTTATCAAGATGTCAAAAAATCAGATTGGGCTACCGCAGGGAAGATGTGGAGTGATTAGCTGGTTGTAAGCTTATTTACCAGCTGGCATTCCTTTCCACCATTCGCCTTTAAATTGAGCCTGTAGCCAGTCAATACACTGACTTACTTTTGTAGGCACATGCTTTGGTGAGGAATACACCGCATGAATCTCTTGTTCTGGAATAGACCAGTCTTCCATAATGGGCGCGAGTATCCCATCGTTGATGGATTGATGCGCCACATAGCAAGGTAGTACAGCTATTCCCATACCTGCTCTTGCAGCCGCTAAGATAGAGGATAAATTATTAGAAGCAAACGGCCCTTGGACTTCAATATTTTTAGCTTGTCCACTCTGATTGGTAAAGCTCCAACGATGATCGCCTTGCACTGTTGAATACACTAAGGCTTGGTGATCGCGAATATCCTCAGGCGTATTGGGTGCTGCATGAGTCTTGATATAAGTAGGACTGGCCACGAGCATCCAGGGATTGGAGCCTAAGAGTCGAGAACCTAGGGAGGAGTCCGGTAAGCGCCTCATCCGAATGGCAAGATCCACGCCTTGTTCAATGAGATTGATGTAGCGATCATCCATATTGAGGTTCACCTCAAGCTCAGGATGATGGGACATGAAATCTAGGATGGTCGGTGTCAGCACGCGTCTTCCAAAAGCAACCGATGCGCTGATTGTGAGTCTACCCCTGACTTTGGATTGCGATAGGGTGGCTAAATCATCGGCCTCTTCAATTTCTTTTGCGATGACTTTGCACTTTTCATAGTACAGCCTGCCAATTTCAGTCGTGGTGACACCGCGCGTACTGCGATGCAGTAAGAGCACACCCAAACGCTTTTCAGTGCTAGCAACAAACTTCGTTGCTGTCGGTTGCGTCACCCCTAAATCCTCAGCAGCTTTACTAAAAGAGCCGGTTTCCACTACGCGGATAAATAAAGCAATGCCCTGTATGCGATCCATAAATAGATTTTTTATGCCATAAAAGTTCATTTTTACACTATTCCATGGCGGAATACTAGGTTCTGGCTATAGGTGTTCTTAGGCTAATGAAAAGGCCCCCTAGTTCTATATATCAATTTAGTTATATCAAGCTGATTATTCAGTATTTGTTGAAATAAAGACGGCACATGACAATCCTCGTTATGTATAAATATGACAAGATTGACCAAACCCTGGTGGACCAGCGGGTTTCTCAATTTAGAGATCAGGTGGCAAGGCGTCTGAGTGGCGACTTAGCGGAGGATGAATTTAAGCCCTTGAGGCTGCAAAACGGCCTTTACCTTCAGCGCCACGCCTATATGTTGCGTGTAGCTATACCGTATGGCTTGCTGAGCTCTCAGCAATTGAGGCAATTAGCCATGATTGCTGAAAAGTATGATCGAGGTTATGGGCACTTTACAACACGCCAAAATATTCAATTTAACTGGGTTACCTTAGAGGACACCCCAGAAATTCTTGCAGAGCTGGCCAAAGTTGAAATGCATGCTATTCAAACATCGGGTAACTGTATTCGTAATATTACGAGCGATGCCTTTGCTGGTGTTGCTAGCGATGAATATATTGATCCTCGCCCCATTTGTGAGCTACTGCGTCAATGGTCAACATTACATCCAGAGTTTGCACACTTGCCACGTAAGTTCAAGTTTGCAATTAATGGTGCTAAAGAAGATCGTACTGTGCTCCTTTGTCATGACGTAGGTATTGAGTTAAAGAAAAATAGTACGGGAGGGCTAATTGCTGATTTGTATGCTGGCGGAGGTATGGGCCGCACACCCATATTAGGATCATTGATCAAGTCAGCCTTACCATGGCAAGTCTTACCCAGTTATTTGACCGCGCTGCTAAGGGTATACAACCGCTTTGGCCGTCGTGATAATCTGTATAAAGCTCGGATCAAAATACTAGTCAAAGCTTTAGGGCCGGAAGAGTTTGCGCGCCAAGTAGAAGGTGAGTGGACTCACATTAAAAATGGTGACGATGACTTTAGTCAAGCTGAATGGCAACGGGTTGCTCAGCACTTTACAAAGCCGACTTATAAAGTGTTGTCACATTTCAACAGTACAAAATTAATGGCTATCGCACCGGAAGCAGAAAAGCTTACATTTGCTCGCTGGCTTGATCGCAACACCAAGCCACACCAAGTGCCAGGTTATGTCAGCGTAGTGCTGTCTCTGAAGCCTCATGGGACAGTGGCACCGGGGGATGCAACAACTGCGCAGATGTTGGCGATTGCCGATTTAGCAGATCGATATAGTTTTGGTGAGTTGCGTGTTACGCATGAGCAAAATTTAGTCCTCGCGGATGTGGAGCAGGGCCAATTATTTTCTTTATGGCAGGCTGCAAAAAAACAATATGTAGCGCTCCCCAATATTGGCTTACTAACCGATATTATTGCCTGCCCTGGCGGCGATTTTTGCTCTCTTGCAAACGCTAAATCACTTCCTATTGCTAAAGCAATTCAGGAGCGATTCGATAATCTAGATTACTTATTTGACTTGGGTGACATTTCTTTAAATATCTCAGGTTGTATAAACTCTTGTGGACATCATCATGTTGGCAATATTGGGGTGCTTGGAGTGGATAAAGATGGTGAAGAGTGGTATCAAATTACTCTGGGTGGTGAACAAGGTCATCATGCTGCGATTGGTAAAGTAATTGGCCCATCCTTTGATGCAAGTGAGATTCCCAATGTCATCACAAAGATCATCAATACTTATGTTGAAAAACGAATCGATGGAGAATCTTTTATTCAAGCCTATCGTCGCATGGGGATAAGTCCTTTTAAAGATGCAGCCTATAAAAACAGTAAGAAAAAAGATCATGCCAAGGCTACTTCTTTACTTGAGGGTATCTCATGAGTAAAAAGGATCAAATCCTGGTATTCCCAAAAGAGGGAATACCTACGCTAGTGTCAAATGATTGGCATATTTGGTATGGTGAACAAAAGGGCGGTACTTGGACCAATCCAGAATGGGGTGCTCAGAAAACGCTAGTACCATTTTCTTGGTGGTGCATTCATAGTGATTCACACCCTGAGGACACTGAGCTCATGAGCCGTGCTCAACAAGGGCAGATCGGTGTTTGGTTTGCTGCAGATGATGATGTCTTGCAGCATGCTGACATGATCCAAGTTAGTAAATCGCTCTGGTCAGTTGTAGCAGTACATTTTCCTATTTTTAGAGATGGTAGAAGCTTTAGCACGGCGGCATTATTGCGAGATCGTTTTACTTGGCATGGAGAGATCAGAGCTATTGGTGATGTCTTGATTGATCAACTCTTACAAGGGGCTCGCGTTGGCTTGGATGCTTTTGACTTGCGATCAGATCAAGATATCGAGACTGCTCTTAGGCAATTTGATTTATTTTCAGTGACTACCCAGAATAGCTGGCGCAGTAAGCGGACGCTTCTCGCATCTTATGCTTAAGTTAATAAAAATATGATGACTAGAAAATTAACTCATCCCCCCCTTTTAGGTACAGTCTATCTTGTTGGCGCTGGGCCCGGTGCGGCAGATCTGATTTCCGTTCGCGGCGCCAGACTCTTAGAGCAAGCAGACATTGTGTTTTACGATGCCCTAGTGGAACCAGAGATGTTGGAGATATGTAGTCAGGCCAAGTTAATTCCTGTAGGTAAACGCTGCGGTAAACTTTCTTCGGTACAGCAATTTATTAACAAAAGATTGGTGGATGCAGCTAAACAATATGCAGTGATTGTGCGTTTAAAGGGCGGTGACCCTATGCTTTTTGGTAGAGCAGATGAAGAGCTGCAAGCCCTAAGAAATGCGGGTATCAAAGTCGAGGTAGTACCCGGTATTACCGCAGCTTTAGCGGGTGCAGCCGCTATTGGCCAATCACTTACATTGCGTGGCGTTAGCAGGAGTGTCGCGTTTGTGACGATGGCACAAGGGGATGACAATGTGTTGCTAGGTCAGCCCATAAGTCAACCATCCGCTGATACCTTGGTCTATTACATGGGTCGCAAAGATGCCGTGAAGATTGCTAGTCAACTATTGGCTACAAACGTGCCGCAGCACAGAGCGGATACAACAGTACATATTTTGGAGGCAGTGAGCACCTCTAGGGAGAGGCATTGGTCTAGTACTCTAGGTGAACTAGCACTAGGAAAAGCAGATGCATGGTTTGATAGTAGTTCGCCGGCACTGATTATGATTGGACAGGCTCTCAAGTTATCCCATCAGATGGAAGACTGCCTAGAGCCTTTTAATGCCAAACTCAACAATAGCTTGCAAGATAGTCTCATCTTCTCCGACAGCAGGCGTTGCGCTTAACTGTATCTGAGGATATTTTTGTTGACAGGCGTCTAACAAAATAGGGAAGTCATTGCGCAAATGACCACCTTGACCAAAAAAAACGGGCACGATCATGATTGAATCAGCCCCTTGTTGGCTTAATGTGGCTACCGCATCCTCTAGTGAGGGTTGCATCATTTCTAAAAAAGCGAGTTCTACTAGAGTGCCGGGGTTTTGCTCAGTCCATAGCACTTTGAGACGATCAAAAGGTTCTCGCCAACGTATATCGCGAGCACCGTGGCCAAACAATATCAGTGCTTTCATGAGCTATTTCTTATTAAAAGGATTGTTTGATATTACCTGTAAAAGGCCTCCATAGCTATTGCATTAAGGATTTAAGTAGGGGTGTTGGTAAGCCTAGCCCATCACTAGAAATTTGTTTTATGATTCATGAATCATTATCACCATCCCCAGTCAAGAGAAGATCCTATGCAAACTAAGTTAAAAATTGATTTTGTCTCCGATGTGGCATGCCCCTGGTGTGCTGTTGGCTTAGGTAATTTAACGCAAGCCATTGCGACGATAAATGATAAAGAGTCCATTGAGTTACATTTTCAGCCATTTGAATTAAACCCCACCATGCCCCTCGGCGGACAAGATGCGATGGAGCATTTAACGCAAAAGTATGGACTGAGTGAGGCGCAAGTAAGCTCCAATCAAGCGAACATTCGCGCTAAAGCAAAAGAAGTGGGATTTGAATTTCATCCTGATGGTCGCAAGCGGGTGTACAACACTTTTAATTGCCATCGTTTGCTTTATTGGGCATTACAAGCGTACGGTCCAGCTGCACAATATCGCTTAAAGCGAGAACTCTTACGTGCCTACTTTGAAGATGTTAGCAATATGGATGAGGCGGAAACGCTCTTATGTGCAGTGGATAGAAGTGAGTTAGATCGTGCTAAAGCACTGGAGATCATCAATAGCAAGCTTTACGAAAATGAAGTCAAGTTATTAGAGACTCACTATACGGATGAAGGTATTAGTGCAGTACCTGCCGTCATTCTGAATGATCAATATCTAATCTCTGGAGCTCAGCCTATAGAGGTATATCAAGAAGCTATTGCCCAGGCACTGAGTGAGGCTTCGCCGTCTGAGTGAGCAGCGTAGTCTTTTATTAAGAAAATGAAGACCAGTATGCTAAGCTCAAATTCTATTTACACAGGACATCATCATGGATACATTTGAAGCAATTCGCCAAAGAAGAGCCATTAAGGCCTTTGACCCCACTTATCAGATTAGTAAAGTAGAGCAAGATCAATTAATTGATTTGGCAATGCAAGCCCCATCTTCATTCAATATTCAGCATTGGAGATTGGTCAATGTAACAGATACCGCTCTGAGAGCGCAATTGCGTGAGGCGGCATTTGATCAGGCGCAGGTGACTGAGGGCTCCTTACTATTTGTAGTGTGTGCCGACATTAAGGCTTGGGAAAAAGACCCGCAACGATATTGGACCAATGCGCCAAAAGAAGCGCAGGACATTTTGGTGCCTTGGATTAATCCATTTTATTCTGGCAAAGAGCAATTACAGCGTGATGAAGCGATGCGCTCAGTCGGCATCTTGATGCAAACCATGATGCTCTCTGCTAAAGCGATGGGTTATGACTCATGCCCAATGGTGGGATTTGATTTTGACAAAGTTGCGAAAATTATCAAATTACCTAAAGACTATGCAGTAGGTGCCATGCTAGTCATTGGTAAAGGTATTAAGCCTGCATGGCCAAAGCCTGGCTTTATTTCTTCAGCCGAAATGGTAGTAGAAAACCATTTCTAAAGTACGCTGCTTCATAAAAAATCCCCGTCATAGTCATGCGGGGATTTTTTATTGCTTAAGTTTGCTTAAGTTTGTTGAAGTTTGCCTTAGTTGACTTTAGTTTACTTGGCTAGCCATCCACAACGCATCTATCTTCGCCAGCTCGGTGCGAGACAAGCTAGCGACGTGTTCCCAATAGCGCCCCGATTCAATATAGTGCCCCAGTATAGTTTCTGCATCTAATGCGCCCTTTACTAGAGAGGCATCAAACTGCACTTGTACCGCATGGAGCTTCTCTTCAACATCTAAATTAGTGATACCTTCTAATTGCGCAATGGATACCCGTGGAAATGTTAATCTCGAAGTGAGTTGATCGCTCAGATTAACGCAGAGACAATTCTGTTGCGCTGCAAGCACTAGTAGCCTCTGTGATTTAGCCTCTAGAGACTGCAATGTCACATCATCTCGGAGGGGGTCTGGTGCACCAAAGCCGTAAAAATGGGTTTGCTTGCCATCCGCTGGATAGACCATGTCACAGCCAATAAAGGCCATCACATCAGGCTTGAGTTTTCCTAAAACCCAATAGGCTGTCGTAAAGGCCATAGTGCCGCCTGCATAGACAAAGCCACCATAAGCATTTTGTGTGGGCACAAAATCTTCCGCAACAATCAATTGCTGATTTGCGGCAATCTCTTTGGGTACATTCTCCACAGGGAAGTCTTCTGGATAGACTAGGTAATCCCAATCTTCCCGAATGCGCCAGGCATTATTAATGGTTACCAGGGTATGTGCTTGCTTGCTGATGGACTGGTAGCGAATAGCATCTTTTGCACTGCCGATCACGATCACAATTTTTGGTATTTTGGGGGTGTTCATAAGGTCTTTACTAATCATTGCCAGCAATGATACTGCCATTGATTGTAGGGGGACTCTTCTAGTACTGAGTTTCTTTTGTCTGGCGCATATGCTGAATTTTCAAATACAAAATCGTTGCAGATAGTCCCAAGGTAATGATGTTCGCTACTATGATAGGGCTGCTATCGATACGTATGCCGTAAATGATCCAGAGAATCACACCAATACTAAAAGCAGAATACATGCCTAATGAGATGCCCGAGAGATCTTTGGTAATAATGGAGTGGTAGGTTTGTGGAATAAAGGCTGCAGTAGTCATACTTGCCGCTATAAAACCCAGTAAGTTATCGAAATCCATTTAGTGAATCACGATCTTTCTTAAATCATCATCTTCTATGATCTCAGTAATTAAATCGAGTCGTATTCTTGGATTGATTTGGCCTAGCAAGTGATTCTTTTGCTCCAGGGAAATGGGCAGCAGTTCAGCAAGACGATTGGCTACCCAGCCGCAGTCATCAATCTTATAGGGCTGCTTAAAAGGAGCATCCCCAAGCAGATCCTCGTTTTTAATCACGGCAATAATTTCTTCTAAGAGGGCGCTAATACTTTGATGCTCTTGCGGTATCGGTATGAGGGGATCATTTTCTAGTAGTTCAATTTCTCCCATCCATAATCCATCGGGCTCTTGCTGAGTAGATAGAATCTTGAAGCGCTGGGTTCCCAGTGATCTGGTCATGTAGAGGGCGGGCTGAATGGGATCAAAATCTTCAATCTGCGCCAGCGTACCAATACTTGAAAAAACCACCGGCGCATCTTCACGCTCAGGGTCGGCACTTTGAATGATGCTCACCACGCCGAATTCAGTCTTTTCACGCATACAGCGCTTAATCATATCGAGATAGCGCGCCTCAAAAATCTTCAGGGCAATCACACCCCCCGGAAAAAGAACGGTGCCCAAAGGAAATAAGGGTACTTTTTGCTTTGGTGAGGTAATTTTTGACATTTATCTAATTTAAAGGATTTAAATAGTTTTTGCTGAATCGTTGCAAAATAGACCCTTCATTTAACTGTAAAGCCTCATCCTCAAATAAAATTTGAGATGTAAACAATCTCGATTTGATACTCATCACAAGGAACATATCATGATTAAAACTCTTCGTATTAAAGTTGCACGTTGGATTTTAGGCAACTATTGCCCCTGTTATCAAATGGGTCATCACCCGATGGTGGATTTTCAGCAGAGAAGTGCAGACGCCTTAGCAAAATCAAAAGAGCGTACTAAGTCGCTATAGCTTTTTCTTTGGTATGCATTCTCAATTAGCCTCTCTTACTGCAATACCTGACCATCATACTTACGGGCCGCAGCCTGATCGGATGGTTTTGAGGGGATGGTTCACTCAAAGCAATACCATTACACGAGGTATTCTCAAGAATCTACAGTCTGGACAAGAGAGTGTTCCGCAGCGAGATATATTAAATCCCCCGCTATGGGAGTTCGGGCATCTCACGTGGTTTCATGAGTTTTGGGTTCAGCGTAAAGGGCAGGAAGCACGGCCATCTCTATTAGCTGATGCAGATTATTTATTTAATTCATCTGACATAGCGCATGCAGATCGATGGAAGATTACATTGCCAGAGCTCAGTACTTTGCTGGACTACAACCAGCGTGTGGTCAATCAAACCCTCACTCTGTTGAATCACTCCTTGAGTCCAGAAGACACATACTTTATTCAGCTAGCTATTTTTCATCAGGATATGCATAACGAAGCATTTGCATATATGTGGCAGACCTTAGGCTATGCGCGCCCATTTGAACCATATTCTAAGAAAAATTGTCTCACCAGTGCGTCAAATTCTTATATTGATTTTTCAGAGTCTGTCTTTCTGGCGGGCTCTCAAACAAATACTGGATTTCTGTTTGATAACGAGAAATGGCAGCATCCCATTCATTTGAACCCGTTCTCTATTTCCAGTCATGCAGTCAGCAATGCAGATTATCTAGAATTTGTGAAGGCAGGTGTACTGGGCTCAGAGATGCCTGCGCATTGGAAGTGTGAGGGCGGATGCTGGTACCAGCGCACTTTCAATGAGTGGATTGAGCTCGATATGCTGGGTTCTCTTCGACATATTTCTTATCAAGATGCGCTACGCTACTGTGATTGGCGTGGCGTGAGATTACCTACTGAGCATGAGATGACTTTCATGATGTCTCAAGATATTCAAAAATGGCAATCTTCTGATGTGTGGGAGTGGACTAGTAGTGCTTTTCTCCCGTTCCCTGGATTTTCAACAGATCCTTATGTTGATTATTCGCAGCCATGGTTCGATGGAACGTATCAGGTATTGAAGGGATGGTCAGCCTATACGCCAGAGCGATTGCGTCGACCTGCTTTACGTAATTTTTATCAGCCGCATCGAAGTGATCATTTTTGTGGCTTTCGCACATGTTTGCTCTAAATTGAGTAAGCTAACTCTTTTCCAAGGCAGAAATACCCTTTCTACCTTTCATCCTTCTTTTTAATATTGGCTCAGTCCCCTATCTATGTCTTATAACGGTCGTCTTACCTCTCTCTCACACGGTGGTGGTTGTGGCTGCAAAATTGCACCGGGTGTCCTAAGTGACATTCTGAAAGCCTCTCCTATTCGCAATATTCCTGCTGCTTTATTGGCAGGTTCCGATAACAATGAGGATGCAGCGGTCTATCAAATTAATGAGCATCAAGCGATTGTGGCGACTACCGACTTCTTCATGCCGATTGTGGATGATCCGTTTGAGTTTGGTCGTATTGCCGCAACCAATGCGATTTCAGATATTTATGCCATGGGGGCACAGCCGCTCTTCGCACTCGCTTTGCTGGGTATGCCTATTAATGTACTGCCTCTCGAAGTCATTCAGCAGATTACTGCGGGCGGCGAATCGGTTTGTACAGATGCGGGCATCATGATTGCTGGCGGCCACTCCATTGATACTGTTGAGCCAATATACGGCTTGGTAGCGATTGGCATCGTAGATCCCAAAAAGCTCAAACGTAATAATGGTGCCAAGGCAGGCGATAGCATCATCTTGAGTAAACCGCTAGGTGTCGGTATTTTATCTGCGGGTCTGAAACAAGAAAAACTCTCTGACGCTGGTTATCAAGAGATGATTGCCTTGACAACCAAATTAAATAAGCCTGGAGTAGCGCTCGCTCAATTGGATGGCGTGCATGCACTCACTGATGTCACAGGATTTGGTTTGGCTGGACATCTTTTAGAGTTGGCAAGGGGTGCAAAACTAGAGGCTCGCTTAGAGTGGGATGCTATTCCAGTAGTGGAAGAGGCAGTACAGCTCGTAAAAACAAATATCTTTACTGGTGCCTCTACACGCAATTGGCTTGGCTATGGCCATGAAGTGACGTTAGCGAGTCATCTTGGCCTATGGCAGCAAAATCTATTGACTGACCCCCAAACGAGCGGTGGATTATTAATCTCTTGCGCGCCGGAGGCTGAAGCTGAGGTGCTGGCTATTTTGCAAGCTGGTGGATTTGCCAGTGCTCAAAAGATTGGTAGCTTTGTAGCGGGCTCGGGCTTATCTGTTTTGTAGTTCAGAATTATTTACTTTTAGCTTCTCTTTTCCCATTTAGCTTCTCTTTAAGAAAAATATGACATCACCATTGATATCCTTAGGTAAAAAAACTTTACTGAGTACTTTTTTAGCATTCAGTCTGCTGGCTGTAACCAGTTTGCAGGCCCAACCTCAACCTCAAACTACACTTCGCATCACAGCGCTTCCTGATGAGTCACCAACAGAGTTACAGCGTAAATTTAAGCCCTTAGGAGAGTACCTCGCTAAGGAGACTGGTATGAAGGTTGAGTTCACTCCTGTTACGGACTATGCTGCTGCAGTTGAGGCTCTAGCGAATAATAAAATTGATTTAGCTTGGCTTGGGGGTTTGACTTATATACAAGTTAAGCTCAGAACGAATGGTGCTGCTAAACCGATTATTCAGCGAGTTGAAGATGAAAAGTTTACAAGTGTGTTTATTGTTCCTGAAAATAGTAACCTGAAGACACTAGCTGAATTAAAAGGTAAGTCCATTGCATTTGGCTCACCATCTTCTACTTCAGGGCATTTAATGCCACGCTTTTTCCTGATTCAGGCAGGTGTTAATCCGGATAAAGATTTTAAAAGCGTTGCATTTGATGGTGCACATGATGCTACCGTAGCATTTGTGGGTAGCGGCAGGGCAGATGTCGGTGCATTGAACTCATCAGTATGGGAGAAGCTCAATGAAGCCAAAAATCCTAATGCTTTAAAGTCAAAAGTATTGATGACGACACCGCCGTATTACAACTACAACTGGACTGTACGAGGTGATCTCGACCCTGCGGTAGTCAAAAAAATTACAGATGCATTTTTAAAACTGAATGTGAATAATCCAGCGCAAAAAGAGTTAATGGATTTACAGCGCGCTAGTAAGTACATCCCTACCAAGTCTGAAAACTATGATGGCCTTGAAAAAGCAGCACGTTCAGCTGGGTTGATTAAGTAGTTACTGTGGCTTTTATAGTTCAACAATTAAGCTTTGAGCATGCTAATGGAACGCGCGCACTAAAAGGTGTTTCATTAGCAGCAAAATCTGGTGAATGCATTGCCATCATTGGGCCTTCTGGCTCTGGAAAAACGACATTGTTAAATATGTTGGCTACTGGACTAAAGCCCACAACAGGTATGGTTGAGATTGACGGTACCAACCCTTGGTCGGCAAGTAAAAAAGTATTAAAAAACCTACGAGCTAATATTGGTTTAGTCCATCAGTCACCACCGATTCCCTCTCGCCAAAGGGTCATCACGGCTATTTTGGCTGGGCGCTTGGGTCAATGGCCTCTATGGAAATCGATTGTTTCTTTAATTTATCCAGTTGATATAGAAGGACCGCAAGCTTGCCTCGAGCGCTTGGAGTTGTCCGATCGACTCTTTGAGCGCTGCGATTGTTTATCAGGTGGCCAGCTTCAACGGGTTGGGGTAGCCAGGGCGTTATACCAGGCGCCAAAGCTCTTATTGGCTGATGAACCGGTGTCCGCTATGGATCCTGTTTTATCAGACTTAACCATTCGTCAGTTAATCGAAGAAGCTCACTCTAGGGATGCTACTTTGCTAGCTAGCTTACATGCAGTTGATATTGCGCTTCGATGGTTTCCACGAATTATTGGCATTCGAGATGGCGAAATTGCGTTTGATTTGCCTGCGTCTGAAGTAAGCGAGAGTTTGCTAAAAGAGCTCTACTCTTCTGAGATGGGCATACTGCCTAAGCAAGATAATCTACTGACTGCCTGAACCAAAGCTTTACTGTGGCCCCCATTTCAACATCTCGTCCTGCCTCTCATTATCTTTTAGATCCTGCAGCGCCTTATCGCTTTTTGGCTGTAATTATTGGGTTCATTATTTTGTGGCCTATGTTGCAGTTGGCCCAATTTGAACCTGCGCGCTTATTTGATCCAGGCAATATTCAAAGGCTGAGTGATTTTTTAGTTCACTTTTTTCCGCCCAATACTGAATCTGAATTTTTGCATTTTGTCTTTAAGGCAACTGTGGAGACATTAGCAATGGCAACAGCAGGCATTGCTTTAGCGATGATTATTGCCGTTCCCTTGGGACTCATTATTTCTTATAGTCTTTCTATTTCACGAATTGGCCCTACTTCGGATCACCGACTTGCTCAGGGCGTCCGATTCCTTGCGCGAATGCTCATGCTCGTTTTTCGTGGAATTCCTGAAATTGTTTGGGCTTTATTGCTAGTGAGAGTATTCGGTTTGGGACCTATTGCAGGCGTCTTAGCGATCGCTATTACCTATGGTGGTATGTTGGCGAAAGTCTACTCCGAGATTTTAGAGTCTGGCAACACCCTACCGGCAAGAGCCATCTTACTATCTGGAGGCGGTCGCTTTACTGCATTTTTATACGGGCTACTACCTGGTTGCGCTCAAGAGTTAGCGTCTTACACCGTATACCGCTGGGAGTGCGCTGTGAGGGCTTCAGTGGTGATGGGCTTCGTAGGTGCAGGTGGATTAGGCCAATTAATGGATCAATCTATGAAGATGTTGAATGGGGGTGAGGTGTCTACTATCCTCATTATTTTCCTGGGCCTAGTCCTATTAGCTGACTACATGAGCCTAGTGATTCGAAAGCAACTCGAATGACAACGCCAAACAATATTGCTATTAATAGACAGCCTGCACGTCAGTTTTGTCTAAAATGCTTACTCACTTTACTTTGTATTCTTTGCCTAGTCATTTTTAGCTTTATTTATTTGTCTTTAAACCCTGCTGAATTGTTTTCTATGGAAGCAATGAAAAATATCACTCGCTTTGTGAGTCGATTTTTTCCACCAGACGTATCAAGAGAATTTTTAGAGAAGATTTGGAATGGCGTCCTAGAGACTTTAGCGATATCGGCTTTAGCTACTTTAATTTCAGCCATACTTAGTATTGGTATCGCACTTCCGGCTGCAGGTCGATTTGGTCCTGTTGCAAAAGCCTTCACACGGTTTTTCTGTAATTTTCTCCGCTCTGTTCCAGAGTTAGTGTGGGCAGCATTAATGGTGCTGGCAGTAGGGCTAGGACCTTTTGCTGGAGTATTGGCTTTGGTGTTGCATACCACCGGTGTATTGAGCCGCTTATTTGGTGAGTCCTTAGAAAATCAAGCTCCAGCAGCAAACAATGCCTTGATCTTATGCGGCGCAGGAAGAATCAGTGCATTTCTATATGGCACCTTACCGGGCGTAGCCCCTCAACTTCTCTCCTATACCCTCTATCGTTGGGAAATGAATATACGTATGGCAACGATTCTAGGTTTTGTAGGCGCAGGGGGCTTAGGTCAAATGCTGTATTACGAATTATCTTTGCTACGTGAGCCTCAAACCTCGACAGTCATTATTGCTATGTTGCTATTGGTGGTATTGGTGGATGCTATTAGCAATCGATTACGACGCATACAGATGCATAGTCTAGGATAGCCTGTCAGCGGCTCGACACTTGATAAATCAATACTTCAATAAAACAAAATGAACACTGCAATCACCCAAGAAATTACTTCTGGCTTAAATGCTAGTCCTCCCTTTATCTCACCAAAGTTTTTTTACGATGAGATTGGCTCACGTTTATTTGAGATCATCACCTTACTCGATGAATACTATCCAACGAGGACAGAGCGTGCCATTATGGCGACCTATCAACAGGCAATTGCTTACGCAGTGGGTGATTGCGAAGTCCTGTTGGATCTAGGTGCTGGTAATTGTGCAAAGGCAAGTGCCTTGTTTGATTCCTTATCTCCAAAACAATACCGTGCGCTAGATATCTCCAAAGAGTTTTTGGAGTCTGCCGTTGCAGATTTGCAAAAGCGCTTTCCTAGTATTGAGATGGTGGCACAAGCCTATGATCTGAGCCAGCCATTAGCATTTCCAGATTTGCAGACTAAGAGAAAAACGTTTTTTTATCCGGGTTCATCGATTGGTAATTTTGACCCGGACCAGGCCCAGAAATTTTTTCGCAATATTGCGCAAGTCTGCGATGGATCTGGAGGCTTATTGATTGGGGTAGACCTCATTAAAGACAAAGAGGTGCTTCATAGTGCTTACAACGATAGCTTAGGCATTACGGCTGCTTTTAATCTGAATGCTTTGCTACACATTAATCGGATGGTTGGTAGTAATTTTGATTTACAGAATTGGGAGCACTACGCTTTATTTAACGAATCCCAATCCCGAATTGAAATGTATCTGCGTACGCTGCATTCGCATACTGTGCAGTGGCCTGAAGGTGCAAGGAGCTTTAAGGCCGGCGACTTAATTCATACAGAAAATAGCTATAAATATACGACGGCTGATTTTACAAAGATGTTATTAAGTGCAGGGTTTAAAAGTACGCAAACTTGGAGTGATGACAAAGGGTACTTTTTAGTATGCTACGCCAGCGCAGAGTAAGCCCCTAGACTTAAGGCAACACCTGTTTTATGAGTGATTGGATTGAGCTGAATTCAAAATCAGGACGTACATAATTTTGCCGTAATTGAATTTGTTTTTCCAAAGACCGATAAAAACGGGGTTCTGTTTCTGCCTTTTGTAGGACAGCAGCTAGGGCCTTAGCATTGCCAACAGGGAAATAGCCTAAGTAGTCATCTCCAAGTAAGCCACGGTTTCCTGGAATATCCGAGGCAATCACAGGAACGCCTATGGCGATCGCTTCTGAAACCACATGTGCCCCGCCTTCCATCAGGCTAGAAATGACCATCACATGGCTTTTGCTCAAGTACTGCAAGGTCTCGGCATGGCTTTTTTCTCCCAGCCAGTGATAGCGCGCTAGCTGAGTGCTATAACCTTTTGCAAGGGCCTTCATCTCAGGGTTCATTGACTTGCCAAGGTGGATCACTTTTATCTTGCTTGAAGGGGTGATGTCTTGAAGGCTGCGAGCGGTGCAAAAAGGATCTTTTTCTGCGCGAAGATGCCCAATCACGCTGATTAAAAAATCACGCTTTAACAGTGACTTGCGTTTAATAGCCTTTACTGACTGATAAATCACCAGCGTTTTTGCTTGCAGTTTTTTGGGAATAGATTGCATGGCTGAGGGTTGTAATAGAACAATCCTATTAGCAAGTTCCATAGACTCTAAAACTTCTGGACAGTTTGCCATATCTCGATATAGATCCGTTCCAGTCATGATCAAAATAATGGGCTTATCAGGATGGGCATTCTTAAAGCGCTGGATAGAGTCATGACTACGGTAGGCATGCAAGGCAATCAGCATATCACGATTTTTTCCTGACCAACTCTCCGATATAGCAACTGAATGACCTTGTTGTTCGATGAATTTTCCCCAACGCAGAGCGGTGATACGGTTGCCATGTAGACTGCCAGGCGCGGCTGGTGTGACGATTTCAATATTCATTTTATCTAGCCGGCCGAGGGGAGAGCTCAAAAATCCGAGACGGGCTTATTACTTGTAAACTTTTTTTGAGTAGCTTGTAAATATCTAAATCAAACTCAGGCTCACCTGAATCGAGTAATTCAGCGACCTCATCTTCATTGATGGCAGTTCCCAAGTAACACCAGTGATCAATCACATGAACATCCTTACCTTCCTGAATGCCTATAGGCCCTTTAAATGGCCAATTCGCTACTTTAAACTTTATAAATGCCATCTTGAGTCTTGTATTGTGCATTTCGAGAGATTCTTCTCCAATACAGGCTCCCTGACATCTTTTTACTTGATAGCCAAAACAAGGTTGTGAAGCACTCAGTTTTTCTAGGCCAAGTAATCCTTGGCATAGTTGATTCTTCTGAGCAATAGATTCAAGCATTAATCGTGCTTCGCGTCGACTATAAAAAAGACCAAATAAATTGTCTTGCCTGCCAGGCTTTAAATCACGATGTGTTACCAATTCTGGGACTATAGCGCCGTGATGATTAGGGGCTAGTTGCCAGCCACATAAATCTTTGGAGCGTCGTAATTTGATATTGAGGGTAGGAAGCTTATCTTTAATTAAAGTAGATTCGAGCAAGAGTGCCCCAATTTCACCAGAGGTTTCAATCCAATCGATATCGCGTACTTGCATGGCAATTTTCATCTCCTTACTCTTGGAGAGAGCGCCTTGAAAATGACTGAGCACTCTCGTGCGTAGCGAATTACTTTTGCCGATATAAATAGGTAACTTATTTTCACCGTAAAACAAATAGACCCCAGGTCTATCAGGAATGAGATTTACTAAATCAGGATCTATATGACTGGGAAGGGTGCTATGCCCCAATAGATCTTTGGCTGAACCATATAAAGTATGGGCGCCTAGCTTATCAATACAGCAGTTCCAGAACTGTAATAGTAAGTCAGCATCTCCTAAAGCGCGATGACGCTGACTAATCTTTAGTGCGTGCACAGTAGCTAAAGTATCTAAATTATGGCGGGCTTGATCTGGAAAAAGTCGTCGGGATAGCTTGACTGTACATAAGACTTTTGGCTTAAAGTCAATGCCTTCTCGCTTGAATGCTACTTTAATAAAGCCATAATCAAAGCGGGCATTATGTGCAACAAAAATCTTACCCTCTAGCTCCTGCAATAGCTCCCTACTCAGTTCTGAAAAGCTGGGGGCATCCACAAGCATCTCTGGCTTTATACCTGTTAAAGCTTGAATATTGCCTGGAATAAAAGTGTGAGGATTAATCAACTTTTCCCATCGTGTTATTTCATTATTGTGTAGGGTAATAATCCCTATTTCAGTAATACGATCACGCTCAAAGTGGGATCCTGTTGTTTCAATATCTACAAAAGCAAGCGGTGGAAAAGCGTCGGATTTAGTCATTCAAACTAATAAACTCTTGGGCAAGGAGATAGCCGCTGAGCCAAGCGCCTTCGATGGTAGATGCTCGCAACCAATCGCCACATAGACCGAGTTGCATTTGGCTATCTAAGCTGAAGTTGATAGTACTTTCTGTTTCAAGCTTGGCATAACGCCATAAGTGGCTCTGATATAAATCACAGCTTGCCCCAGTCAATGCATTGAACGCCTCAACGAGTGCGGGTTCTACTTCATAGTGGGATAAGTCAACATGTTCTTGTGACCAAGCGTGACTTGCTTGTGCCACCCAAGTTTCGTAACGAGGACGCTCTGGTTTAGTGTTATCGCGAGCGATCCATGAAAATAGACTGTCATTTACAAAGGCGCCATCAAAGGGCAGGTCTAAGGGCTGCTTAAGGTAAGCCATTAAGGTCCAACAGGGCAGCATATTTGCCTGATCGCAAACAGCACTGAGTTGCTTAGAGTATCGGGCAATCAGATGCTTCGCTTGAACTGGTGGGATGGCAAAAATTACTTGCTCAAACTGATCGGTTAGGGACTGTTCATCATGGATGCAAAGTTCCCAATGGTCATGAGCTCGATTAATGCTAGTGATCGTATGATTGAGCTCAATATTGAGCCCTTTAGCTAAGAACTTTGCGGGGGCAGTCATAGCAGGTACCCCAACAAAGCGCTGCTTGGTATCTGCTAAAGCTTTGGATTGACCATGAGTATAAGTAGCTATCTTTCCTAACCATGGACTTGCAACACCCTCCTTAATCCATTTCTGCACTTCTGCAGTAAACAAGGGATCTTTTGTGGTGAAGTACTGCGCTCCATGATCAGCACCCCATTTTTCAAAGTCACGATGACTCATCCGTCCGCCAACCCCCTGACTTTTATCAAAGACGGTCACGGCATAGTCTGCCTGACTCAATTGCCCTGCACAAGCAAGGCCTGATATTCCGGCACCGATAATTGCAATTTTTTTAGATGTCATGAGTTTGAGTTAGGAACTGACTTGCTGGATACTGCGAAAGGTAAGGTTAATGCGTGGACCAACATCGGTCTTCGTTTTAAGTAAGCTATGGTTCCAATGTGCTTGGGTAGGTGCATGCATGATCAAAGCACTGCCATCCTCTAAAAATAAGGAGGTGCTGGTTTTATCCAATCTATGCTTAAACCCAAACTTGCGCACACCACCTAGGCTCACGGAAACAATGGGTGCTAGCGGGTCTAATTCTGTTTCATTATCGCTGTGCCAGCCCATACCTTCGCTACCGTTGTGATACAAATTGAGTAAGCAAGAATTGAATTGCCATTGGGCAATATCTTCCGCTAGAGCTTTAATTTCTAAAAGTTCAGGCGTCCATGGCTCAGGATATTTTTTGACGCCAGAGTAGGTATAAGTGCAACCTTGATCTCCCACCCAGGCCACTTTCCGTTCGGTGGTGATCTGCTTTCCAAACATCACGAGTTGATCAGCTTGCCAGGGCAGCGATTGGAAAAGTTGCTTAAATAAGCTTGTGCACTGTATTGGATCAATCAGACTAGGGTGATAGTAGACGCACCCATCCTTCCTTAGTAAATTCATCCCCGTATTGACGGAGGGTGCATCTAATAATAAGGCTTGCATGATCTTGATAAAATATTCAAAAATGGGATTTAATAGCTTGCTAAGATTTATTTCAGAAAAAATTCTAAAATTGACACTGCTTCAGGATATCAATTAGATCAAACTTATGGCATTTTTAACCAAGATATAGGGGCTTTATTGTGAATTCTCCAGATGAGCGTTGTTGTGGGTCAGGCGTTTGTATTATTAATAGTGCAGGAGAGTGCTGGTGTGGGCAGGTATGGGATGGTAAAAAGATGGCAGCCCCAAGTCTTATAAAAGACCTCACCCCAGCAGCAAGTCCTGAAGTGTCATCGACTAAACCCCAGTCCGACTGAGCTAAATCGCAGCTGCGCTTACCCCCACTTATTTTGTGAGGTATGCCCCGTAGCTAAAAATAGAATTGGGACCTAAGGCCATCGTTGGTAAATTCACGGAAGAGCCCGAGCTTTTGATGACGGTTTGTATTTCCAAGGCAGGGCGTTTCTTAGGACCATCCTGCGGGCTAAGATACTGAATGAACTGACTTAATTTCGATGGAGCCTCGCTGATATCCTCAAAAGAGGGTACAGACTTGGAAATGAACTCACCAATCCACTGTTTGCCTTTATTGATACTGGCATGATCTTCAATAGACGCATAAATCTCTTGCGCAAACTCCTCTACCTTGAATCTGGTTTTGCGAAGACCCTCTAAGAGATTAACGATATCTTTGACAAGAATTTCTTTCGGGTCTACAAGCAATAAATAACCGCCGGTACGCCCATGAATAGCTTTCACGTAACCTGCATTCCTGATCACCCGAATCAGGCTTTCAAGATATTGGCGCGACATGTGTTGTCTTTTAGCTATTTCTGGCAAAGATACCGGCTTACCTAGCTTGGAATTGATGGTGATATCGACCAGTACATCTACGGCTTTGCTGATTTTTTTAGGAAGAGTCATGATAGAGGGGAGTAATTTTTCATTGAGACAATCTTCCCTTGTTTTGAGTCTATTTGCCCAGCTATGGGTGAATACCCATTAGTGTCTCATGGACATTGCATTTTGTCTGAGGATCTGCCGATCAACAGCAATCATCCTAAAATAATGCTGAGAGAAATTCTAATATTGTCCCCATGAAAACCTGGCTCATGAAACGCAACTGTGCCCTCAGCCCCAAGGAGCTTTTTCGCTTCTATTGGGCCCTAGTGGCTGTTTCACTCATTATTGGAATTGGGTTTTCTCTGCTTGGGTACTCCATCATTTTGATATTCACCTGTATTGAGCTCACGGCTTTAACTGCTGGCTTCCTGATTTACTCCCGCCATGCACTAGATTTTGAGCAAATTGAGATTGAAGGTGAGCGTCTGCGGATCAAAAAATCGATTGCCTGCAAAGAGACTGTGTATGAATTCAATACCCGCTGGGCGCGGATTGATCAGACCCTGCTGAATGCAAAGTCGTTTGAAATTTTTCAGTCAGACCTCAGAATTCCTCTAGGCCAGTTTTTACTGAAAGAGCAGCGAAGCCGATTAATAGTCGAGTTGAAGGCGTATTTAAGATAGCAGGGTGCTTATGATGGGCCACTCTGCAAGGATGAATGTTTCAAGCTATATTAAGCTATCAGTTTGTAACTCTTTAGCTCAGAACCCACATAGGTAGCACCCATCATGATCCATCAGACTCGATCTTCGCTTTTCACTATTGCCCTAGGCTTCATGTTGCTTAGCAGTCCTGGGTTTGCCAATCAGACCCGTGACTTAATGCAGGACTGCGTTCGTACACAGTTAAAAGCCCATGGCGGTATGAAAAAGTCCATGACAGAAATTGACTTTCAGCCTTACTGTGCTTGTGTAGCCAAAACGCTTGAGAGCAATCTCAGTAATCGACAGCTTAATGATTTGCAAATGAATGGCTTAGATAAAAAACCTGACTGGTTTGGTAATGCACAGCAGACTGCTGAAAAATCCTGTCTGATGAATAGCAGCCCAAAAATTCAAACTTAATTGATAGTAGGATCAAATAGTGAACAGTAACTTACTCAGTCTTTATATTGTTTCCGGCATGCTGGGCATCATGTTATTTTTCACGGTAGCAGTAGCGCCTACGGTTTTTAAAGTGCTGCCTCAAGAATGGTCTAGCAAATACGTGAGGGCATTCTTTCCGAAATACTATATTTTCTTGGGCCTATTTACCTGCCTTGCCGCCTTTTTGGTAGAGGGGTATGTCAATACGATATTGCTAGTGTTCTGTGCTGCTTTATTCTTACTCTCTCTAGTAGTGCTGACACCTGCTATTAATCGTGCTGCAGACTCTGGTAACAAAAAGTATTTTGGTTTATTGCATGGGTCGAGCGTCATCATTAACCTACTGCAGTTTGTTATTTTTATATATGTGCTGCTTTACGAATAAAGCTGAAAAGAATGAAGGAATTTTATGTTTACTGCGTTTCGTATTAAATTAGCGCGTTGGATTTTAGGTAAGCACTGTGCGTGCTATCAAATGGGCCATCACCCGATGGTGGATTTTGAGGCATTGAGTAAGGCAAAGATTGCTGCAAAAGAAGACAGTCAAAAGACAGCCTCGGTTTAGTCGATCTTGTCTTTGCCATAAATCCGGCGATAGCTATGGGCAGCAACACCATCTTTTAAAGCCAGTCTTACCGGCTTAGCAATCACTGAAACCGCGGTATCGAGTGCCAGCTTTTCTATCAAGGAGGGCTTCTTACGCTGGATTAATTCAAAAGCCCAATCAGGTAGATTGGCAAAGCCAGCCTCGGTAATCAGCTTGACGAAGGGTTTGGCTGGGAGACTTGCAGGGAAATGATTTAATAAACTCACAATATTTTTAGCGCGATCTCCAAAATACAATTCGCTGCGATATTGCTTCATCATCTCAGTTGTGCCACGTTGGGCGTTCGGGACATCAACGGCGCCCAACTTGACTGCTAAGCGTGCCATCTCAGAAAAATATTGATCCTTTTGACCCTGCGTTAAGTATTTATTTTTGTGCGCCAAGTAAGAACTTAAAAAACTACTAGTCTCGGTGATGTGCACCCAATTTAAGAGATGCGGGTCAGTAGCTTGATATGGACGAGAAAATTCATCAAAGCCGGTAACTTTTGTATGAATCTGATTCACTCTAGTAATGATACTTTCTGCCATGGCAGTAGAGCCATAGGTTGTGGCAGCAATAAAGAAAGCCGTCCTGCCTAATCTTCCTTTCAGATCTTCTCTAAAACTAGAGTGATCCCAAACCCCTGCCAATGCTCCAGGGTGTAAGGCCTGAAGAATCAAAGAGCTAATGCCACCAATCATCATTGACATAAAGTCAGCATGGATTTCCCAGGGCATGGATTCGGGGCCAAAAAGACCGCGATCCCCCGGGGGCTCGAGAAAGGCAACGGGCGGCCCCTTACTTCCGCCAACCATTTCCCGAATTGACTTGCGAATCATTTCATCAATCATGGGGATTGAGAGTGAGTAAATGGTGATTTTTCATGGGGTAAGTGAGTTATTTAAATCTAATAACCTCATGATTTTAATAGGTTTAAATATATTTTGATGCGTCAGATGCAATCTTATAGGGAAAGTGTATATTAAGGATTATGAGAGTTTCCAGTAAAAGCAAAATCGCCTTTAATGTCTTATTAGACATTGCTGCCCACACTTTGCATGGGCATGCCATTTCAATGCCATTGATTAGCAAAAGACATGGGCTATCCATTTCTTATTTAGAGCTTATTTTTGCCGCTTTGAGAACTGCGGGAATGATTCAGAGTCATCGTGGCCCTGGCGGAGGCTACTCTCTTGCGAGAAAACCAGAAGAGATTTCTTTGAAAGAAGTCATGGACGTCATTCAAGGGACTCAATCCTATCAAGAGGATTTGGGCGCCAAGTTATGGACGGATCTGCATGTCTTCATGCAAGAGCAAATCGCCCAAGTGAGTTTGGCCAAGGCTCTCAGTCAATCAACAATCACGATTGAGCCTAGTACTAAAGGCTCTCCAGTAGTTCGCAGAGCGCCAGAGCTCAAAGTGAAAACACCCGCGGTGATTGCAACCTTAGCCAAGCGCCCCAAAGTGAAAAAAGCCCCTCTCGGACCTAATTCTGTCTTCACATTTGGCAAGTATTTGCAGTTCAATAAATCCTAAGGATTTTCATGAAGCCATTTTTGCTGGCTGGCTTATTGTGTATGACCTTAGCTGGGTTTGTCCAAGCTGATGACACGCCAACAGTAAAGTCAGATTCTGTCTGGTTATCTGAATCTAGAGCCAGTATCAAAGCTAAAAAATATGATGTGGCAGTCAAGCAGTTACAGGCTGCTAATGAAACATCGTCTGCTGACTGGAATAACTTGATGGGATTTAGTCTTCGCAAGAAGCAGCCACCAGATTTGGCGGGAGCAGAAAAGTTTTATCAAGCCGCATTGCAGATAGACCCAAAGCACAGAGGTGCACTTGAATATTACGGTGAGCTCAAACTGATGAACCGTGATCTGCCTGGTGCAGAGGCACTACTTGCTCGATTGGATAAAGCTTGCAAGTTTGGCTGTGAAGAATATACAGATCTGAAGCAGGCCGTTCAAAAGTACAAATCACAAAAGTAAGCAAAAATAAGTAAAAGTAAACGCTAGACTAATGCAAAGTTAATAAAGCCCATTTCTACATTAGTTGATACCAGTTGCACATGTACTTTTCTGCCGATATCCACTAACTGCGTTCGACTCATCAGCATACCCTCTGCAGGAGGATTGAAAATACGTACCCAGCCATTATTTGGGGCAATGCCAGTAATAATGCCATCAAAGGTCTTGCCAATATAAGGCTCTAGAAAGAGTGCTGCCTCTGATTTACGTACCCTGCGCTCAACTTTCCGAATGGCATCCTCTTGTTTAGTGCAGTGCTCTGCTAACTCTTGTAGCTCTTTCGTTTCATAAGCTAGAGCTTGCTTTTGAAGAATGCTTTTAATCATTCGTAAGGTAATGAGATCGGGATAGCGACGATTAGGGGCGGTAGAGTGGGTATAGTCTTGAACCGCTAGACCAAAGTGTCCGATAGCATCGGTACCGGGCCGCTCTAATACATACTCTCCTGGGCCCATGAGCTTCACCACAATTAAAGACAGATCTGGAAAACGAATAGGATCGGCCTTTAAGCGCCTCGCTAAAAATTCAGATAAGGCTTTAGAGTCAGGATCCGCAGGTAGGACATCGCCATACTGCCTAGCAAGCTCCACAATTCTTAACCATCGATCTGGACTACGTACGACTCTTCGCAAAGAGGGCACGCGGTGCTTAAGTAGGAAATGTGCGGTGCTCTCATTGACTGCAATCATGAACTCTTCAATCAGTTGTCGACCGCGGTTCTGCACTTGCTCCTGAATACCAACAATAAGATCTTTCTTAAAAATCGCCTTAGGCTGGAAGAGCTCTAAGTGAAGGGATCCCGCATCATGTCGGCGCTTGCGCAGTGTCTGTGCAACCCGATCTTGAGTATGGAGTTGCTCTTCCATGCCCTTCACACTACAAAGAGCGGTTGGAGCGGAACCTACGCCCTCAATCCAAGCAGAGATGGCATCGTAGGCTAGCTTGGCCTTGTTGATTACCTTGGCTCGGTATATTTGAGAGTCCTCTACTGTCCCATCCTGAGAAATAGTCATCTCGGTCACCAAGGCTAAACGTAACTCATCTGGATTTAAGGAGGTGAGATTAGTGGAGAGCTTTTCAGGAAGCATGGGGAAGATTCGTGCCGATGTATACACTGATGCTGTATTTAGCTTGGCATGCTCATCAATCGGAGAATGCTTTTTAATTACCGCATCTACATCGGCAATCGCTACAAAAATTTTGGTAGAGCCATTTTCTAGTGAGATAGATGCTGTTAATTGATCGAGATCTCGAGAGTCATCATTATCTAAAGAGCACCATAGTAAGCCTGTCAGATCAGTAATAGTGGGATCCTGATCTTGCCCAGGCGCTGCAATTAAATCGAGCTGATTGTGTACTTCTGCTGAAAATTCAGGCTCAAGACCGCGCTCTAGCATGGCAATTGTTGCGATATGAGCCAAGTCTGCACGGGTAAATTTCTGATGATGATATGATTTTTTTGCCATGATATTTCTTCAGTATTGCATGGCCCTGACTCCAAAATCTAGCTTCTTTCGAGTTATAGAGTAATTTATTTGCTATTCTGACAGTGGACCTCGGATAGACGGCAGCCCATAGTTAATTTAGAAACAGTAAAGGCGGTATTTTTGAATATCAATGCAGATTACAAAGAACGCGTGGTTCTGAACCATCATGATCTCCCTTGGATAGTCAGTCCTGAGTCAGGGGTTGAGCGACGTATGTTTGATCGCATTGGTGATGAGATCGCAAAGGCTACTTCGATTGTGCGATATCTGCCAGGCTCCCACTTTCCATTACACACCCATGAGTTAGGTGAAGAAATTCTTGTGCTTGATGGTATTTTGAGTGATGAAGCAGGCGACTATCCAGCGGGTACCTACATCATGAACCCGCCGGGCTCAGCCCATGCGCCTTTTAGCGAATCTGGCTGTACGCTCTTTGTGAAGCTGCGCCACTTAGGCGCAGATCAAGTGCATCGCGAGGTGATTGATACGCGGAATGCGGAGTGGTTTCAGGGTATGGTTGCGGGCTTACAGGTGATGCCTTTAATGCGACAAGGTTCAGGATCTACTTTAGTTCGCTGGGCTCCACAAACCTACTTCAACCCACATCAGCATTTTGGTGGAGAAGAGATCTATGTTGTGGATGGGGTGTTTGAAGATGAGCATGGCCGCTATCCTACTGGCTCATGGATTAGGAGTCCCCATATGAGTAAGCATCAGCCTTTCAGTAAAGAAGGTTGCACCATCTTTGTCAAAACGGGCCACCTAGTAGAGGCTTAAATACTGAAAGAGGGTTCTTCCTAAAAAGAATAGGAAACTTTACCGTAAACAGACAAATTGAATACGTTATACGTTTGAACAACTTGCTTGGCAGCGCCCACTGCAAAGAGTAAATTTCGGGAGAGGCGATGGGTCACCATAGCATCTAGAGGAACAAACCAGCCACCCCCTGCAGAGTTATAAATAATCCCATTCTCATCCCAGAAACGAATTTGAGTATGAGGTCCCAGGGTAATACCAATAGTGGGAAAGAGCTGCAGGTTACGAACTAAGTGCGGTTGATTAGGATTGATTTGAAAAGAGTTATTTTTGGTATCAAATCCATACATATATCGAACAAGCGGCGAGAAGTCTGCCAGTATGGTCTTACTACCTTCAGTAGGCTTAAAGCTGCTTCCTATTTGAGGGCCTATGGCCCACTGACCATTATTGCCAAAAGGAAAAATAATTCGCGCACCCAAATTAGCGCCCCAGTTGGGTAAGATATTAGGATGACTTCCCCAAACTGTCAGCATGGTGTTTCCAGCACTGTATTGCCCTTGATTTTCTGCGGGAAAAGAGGGGCCATAGTTTTTAGCATAGGCAGTATCCAGCCTTGCCATGCCGCGCAGCTTACCGATCTCTATCGGTTGGTAGTAACGTAGTTTGAGAGTGTCTACTGTATTGTCATCACCCTGAGAGTCATGGTAGCCCCAGAATTCTAAAACGGGATCTGATGCATATTGCCGAGAATCATTTTTAAGATTCAGGTAATTTAAAGAAAATCGATTTTCATCCTCAGCAGCTAGGCTTGTTCCATATATCCAGAGTGCTATGAAGGGTATGAGTGGGCGATAGTTCATACCAATCATTTTACTGAAATCATCCTGAGTGAATCCATTGCTTTTGATTGCATCTCAATACTTGATCTGTCATGTTATTGGATAAGACGAACTATTTTAGGTATAGTAAATAGGATCACTAGATTCTCGAATTCACTTTGTTTAAAAAACTTCATTTCCTCTTATGCTGCTAATTTCTGCTTTCATTGTGAATGGCTTGCTAGCCTTGATAGCGACTTTGATTCATTATGAAGTACTTTCTCAATTAGATAAGTATCTGCCTAGAGTAGAAAATAAAGCGCCGCGCTTTAAAGTATTGATTGGTGTTGGAGTGATATTTATGGCCCACATCCTCGAGATTTGGGTCTTTGCTCTAGGATATTTTGCTACTTTGCAGTTTCCACAGATGGGTAGTTTGGTGGGGGAGTTATCAGGCCATGGCGTTTTATTGGACTGCGCTTATTTGTCTTTCATTACTTTCACCACAGTGGGTTATGGGGAGATTGTTGCTCAAGGATATTTAAGGTATCTCACCGGCGTTGAGGCCCTTACAGGGTTGATTCTGATTACGTGGTCTGCTTCGTTTCTGTTTATAGAAATGCAGAAATATTGGACTACCAATAAACCACATCAATTAAAGTAAACCCATTGACTCTAGCTATAGCAAGTTCAGTTGTAGTGCCTTAAAAGCTTTTTTGGAGTCGCAATGCTAAGACGCGTGTTTGCATAAAACCATTCTTGATTTCCATATCACGTCCGTATTGCAAGGATATCCTGCCGATAGGCGTATGGGCTTGCCCGCTCAATAAAAATCGCTGCGTGTTCACAACGTTGTTTAAATAGTTATTATTCACTGATGTTGCCCCACCCGCGACGTAAAAATAAGAGGCACCTATAGTAAAAGTTGAATTGATCTTATAAATCGGACCTAATTGCGTAGTGGTGAGTGGTTTCTGAGTAAGTGAGCCATTCGTAGCAAGTCCGCATGCTGCTGCGCATTCGCTGTTACCACCATACCATCGGGTGTCTACAGCAATCATGCCATCCAGACTCTTGGTAATAGGGGTCTGGAAGCCCATTTGTAAGTCTGTTCTAAAACGATTTTCACTGACATTAAATACTTGCTGAGGTGAATACGTGCCAGTGGGGCTAGTGAGATACGCAGCAATGGCAAGGTAGGTTCTGGTATTTTTATTGGCATAAGGCCAAAAAGCCGTTGCGACCGTGAGGTCACCAATACCCGTGCTGTTTGGATTGTTTGCGAGCGATCCTGCCGGACTCACGGTGCCATAAGGTAGCTGAATATAAGACACGCCAGGCAGCTCTCCCAATAAATAGGTAGTAGAGCCCCGTAAGATGGCATATTGGGTATCAATGACGGGACTAGCGCCAATTGGCTTTGCATTGGCCACACCATTTCTATAGAAAGTGGTGTTTTCTGTTGAGAAATAACTCAAGGTCAGTATATTTAATCCTGGGGGAGGTGCAACAATATCATTGGGTTGAAGATCTACCGCCCAGGCCGATATTGGTTTGCTGATTGCTAAGAAAATAAGTGCGACACGGAGTGCTTTCATGGTGTCGACATTTTAGGGTGTTTTGGACTGCTTTAGGCTACTTACGTACTTTTAAAGCCTCGAGGTATTGTTTGCTGAAAGCGCAGGGCTGTTTGGATGGTTTGCAGGTGTATGTCGACTGTCTCTTGAATGTCTTTGCCGTAGCCACCTGCCATACTGAAAGCTATCGGAACCTGGTTATCCAGGCCATATTGAAAGACCTGTTCATCTCTCAGACGCATACCAGTCTTGCTGATACAAAGCTTACCGAGCCGATCTCCCTCATGAGGATCTGCGCCTGCTAAAAAGAGGATGAAATCTGCTTTAAATCGTTGATCTAGTATTTCTAAGCCCTGGCTAAGCGCTGCTAAATAGGCATCATCTTGGCAGTTGTCTGGCAAGCCAATATCTAAATCACTTTTTTCTTTGGTAAACGGAAAGTTATTTTCGCCATGGATAGAAAGCGTAAAAATAGAAGCATCGTGTTTCAAAATAGCAGCGGTGCCATTGCCTTGGTGTACGTCTAAATCAATGATAGCTATTTTGAGTTTGGAGCTTATCTCTTTTTGCAGGGCTCTTGCAGCAATGGCAGAGTCATTAAATACACAAAAGCCACTCCCTTTGTTTCGATAGGCATGATGCGTACCACCAGCCAGGTTGGCGGCAATACCTTCATTCAATGCGATCTTTGCAGCTGCTAGAGTGGCCCCAGCAGACCTGCGTGAACGCTCCACCATAGCTAAGCTCCAAGGAAAGCCGATCTCTTGTTGCTCTTGAGGGTTCAGCTTGCCTTCGATAATCTTAATTAGATAGGCAGGATCATGGGCATAGAGTATTTGGGTATCGCTAACGCTCGGTGCCTCTAAGAGTTCAATACCCTCTAGTCGGGACACTAAGTCGCGCAGTTGGCTGTACTTCTCCATAGGAAAGCGGTGTCCCGGAGGAAGTGGTAAAACATAGTGATCAGTGTAAAAAGCCTTCAAGGTCGATCTCTGTTTCGATTGATGTTGATGAGTCTATTCGTTTTTGTATAGGTGGGTATGTCGAGCTCCAAAAACTCAGGATTTAAAGGGAACAAAGCTTCTTTGCCTAGCAAGCTATGTTTAGTTTGTGGCAGAGAAATGACTTGGCGAAAATCATGGGCTAAAAATTGGGATGAGGTGAAGTACTGCTCGGATGCATGCCGCCTCAAAAAGTCTGCAACTTCAAATGCCTCAGATGGAAAGTTGGATAAATGACTGTCTTGATTTATTGGTTCAGAAATGATTTGCGGCTGAGAGATAACCCCGGTTTGGCAAAAGCCTGCCTTGCAGCAGATTATCTGTTGCCCATCTATTTGCATCAGCCTGAGGAAGTGTCTCATCCTTTAGGGTTCATGAGAATGGGCGCGCATCGTAAACGCTTTCTGAAAGAATCCTTAGAGGATCTGCGGACACAATTAAATCAGATGGGCTCCGATCTGTTTGAATACACCGGTCATCCGAGCGAGGTAATACCTGGTTTGATGCAAGCTACTGGTGCTCAAGTGATCTACTGTGAGCACATTGAAGCGCCCGAAGAAATGGATCAGGTATCTAGTCTTCAGAGTGTGGGAATCGAAGTACACGAATTCTGGCAGTCCAGCATGTTAGATCCTATAGATCTCCCATTTGATTTGCCGCAGATGCCTGATGTTTTTTCTTCCTTTAGGCGTGCTGTAGAAAAAGCGGAATTGAGATATGCCAAACCCGTCAAAGCACCCAAAGTTATCCCACCAATTCCTCCAATTCCATTAGTACCGCAGCAGAGTAATGAGGTAGATAGCTCGCAGCGGACGAATGATATCCATCATCATTATCGAGGGGGTGAGACAAGTGCTTATGCACACTTTCAGCAGTATCTTAAAAGACGATTACCCGATACCTATAAAGAGACACGAAATCAATTAATCGGCCTGGACTATTCTAGTAAGTGCTCTCTTGGCTTAGCAAGCGGTTGTCTTTCTGCGCGAGTAATTGCTTCTGAGATTGATAGCTATGAACAGCACCATGGTGCTAATGATGGGACCTATTGGCTTTGGTTTGAGCTCCTATGGCGAGACTACTTTCGTTTCATTCACTTTAAGTATGGAAAAAAACTATATAGTGCTTCAGGTTTAAGCGAGCTACCTCTACAGGCATTGAATGCAAAGAAGTTTAAGTTCTGGAGCGCTGGCAATACTGGTGAGCCCCTAGTAGATGCGGGGATGCGTGAATTACTTGCCAGTGGGTATTTATCTAATCGAATGCGCCAGATTGTTGCGAGCTACTGGGTCTATGACATGCAAGGAGATTGGCAAGCAGGCGCCGCTTGGTTTGAGTCTCAGTTAATTGATTATGACGTCTATAGTAATCAAGGAAATTGGCTGTACCTGGCAGGGCGCGGCACAGACCCACGAGGCGGTAGACGATTTAATATCGCTAAACAAACCCAAGATCATGATCCAGAAGGAGCGTATCGAGATCTTTGGCTTTAAGTAGGCTTGATCTCTTCAGCAATACGCCTGTTATATTTCAGCAGTCTCAGCATATTTTTGTAAGACTTCTAAAGATACTTTTTCTAAGGCTTTTTGATGGGTACTCTCTAACTTAATCATGGGGGCACAGTTTGCTTCTAGCGCTTCGATCCATCGGTTCAAGCATAAGCACCACTGATCTCCAGCGACTAATCCAGGAAAACGATATTCTGGTCTGGGGGTAATAAGGTCATTTCCCTTTTTGAGACTAAATTGCAGAAACTCATTGCTCACAATTGCGCATACTAAATGGCTTCCTAAATCTTGCTCATTGGTCTTGCAGCAACCGTCCCGAAAGAAGCCAGTTAATGGCTCAAAAGAGCAGGGTACCAAGGGCTGACCTAAGACATTTAAAGCGGCATCGTGTTGCATAAAGACTTTCTGTTCCGTTAGATGATTGTGTTGGGGGGTTAAGGGCTAGGGTAAATTTTATGCGAGACAGGCCGCCCGCTTTGATCTACTTTGACTAGCACCATGTCTCCAGAGCTGACTACCGTGCCAGTATAAGACTGAATATTGACATGATGCGTCACCATGATGATAGGCATATTAGGGTTGTTGGAACCTTTGCCTCGTTCTTGTGCAATGAGTTTAATTAAATCATCGGTGTATTTTTTCGATTGACTCATATTGTCAAAGAAAGAGCCTAAGGCAGCCTCTTTTGTCACGCTACCTTTACCTAGTAGTGTTGCAGTATCAAAACAGCGGCACCAGGGACTACTAAATACCTTGGCTTTATCGATACCCTGGTTTGTTAGCCATACTCCCGTTGCCTTAGCCTGCTTGCGACCATACTCCCCTAAATTGCGTTGTGTAGCACATTCGCTCACCTGGTAGCCTGAAGGATCACCGAATCCAGGCGCATCGGCATGGCGCATCAAAAGCACGTGCTGACCGTCTTTGAGTGCGGTGGCCAGTTCAGTTTGCGCTATAGCGGGCGTTCCCTGAAACATCAATAGAGTAACTAAAGAAAGGCAAAGGCTAAGAGATTTCATGATGGGATGACTTACCAAGGCAGTCTTTCTCCTGAATAACTAATAAAGGTTCCAGAATCTGCTTGCTTGACTGAGAGCAAGACGTTAAGCATGTCTTGTGCAGCTTCTAAGGCTGGCCTACCAATTTCTTGGCCTTTAAATGGTTTGGATAGATGCGAATTTACTGTACCGGGATGCAGTGCTATGAGAGCTATATTGGGTTTCGTGCGACCAAACTCAATCGCAGTCGTTTTAATCAACATATTCAAAGCCGCCTTGGATGCGCGATAGCTATACCAGCCGCCTAAGCGATTATCTTCAATGCTGCCTACTTTAGCGGATAGCGTGGCCATCACTGCGCCTGTAGGATCTAATAATGTAGAAAAGTGTTTTATGGTGAGAGCAGGGCCAATGGCATTGACTAACATCAGTGCTTGTAATTGCGATGCGTTAAGGTCGCCCAATTTTTTCTCAGGCATCCAATCTGCCGAGTGCAGCACGCCAATGGTATTGATGATGAGCTGAAAAGGTCCTTGCGTTGACAAGGCGGCAGCTGAGGTTTCTAGAGTCGTTAAGTTCTGATAATCAATGGGATGGTCTGAGTTGCGGTGTATACCTGTCACCCCTGAGCAATTAGGGTTATTTTTCAATAGCTCCACAAGGGCTGATCCTATGGTTCCGGAGGATCCGATGATTAATGCGCGAAAGGGGCGAGGAACAAGGGGCATAAATAGATTTGGTGAGCAAGGGCAGCGTGCACTGAATATAGGGTCTTACCCAACCAGTTTATTGAATAAGTCTTAAACTTGCTTGATGGGGATTCCATTGCAAAAAACGCTTACTGAAGCAGAGCTATCAAGATTAATTGAGATGGCTTGGGAGGACCGCACCCCTTTTGATGCCATTGAACAAAACTTTGGGTTTTCTGAGCCTCAGGTTATCGCAGTGATGCGTCAAGAGTTAAAACGGAGCTCCTTTAATTTATGGCGTAAAAGGGTTACCGGTAGAGCAACCAAGCATGTTGCTTTGCGCAGTAAGTTAGTGACGCGCGCTTATTGCAGTACTCAGTACAAGCCCAAGTAAAGATCATGAGAAAGCTCACCATGTTCTATGACGGTCTTTGTCCTCTTTGTCAGGCAGAAATTACTTTCTTATCTGGCCGTAATGAAGCAGGCCTCTTGCAATTTGTGGATATTCATTCTGATCGCTACTCCCCTGATGGGCTCGGGATTTCTTGCCAGCAAGCACTAGATTCGATGTACGCTCAGTACGATGATGGAGAATTAATTAATGGGGTTGATGTGTTTGTAGCTGCGTATCAGCGATCTCGGTTGCCAACCCTTGCATGGTTATTTTCACGGCCCCTCTTGCAGCCGATATTGAAAGTAGCTTATCGTTTTTTCGCTAAGTATCGCCATACTATTTCCAGTATTTTTGGGCCGGCTGCATTATGGCTGGTCAATAAAAAGGGTTAAAAAGATATGACATCTTTATTTGTAAAAAAACTTCGTAGCGGGATGGCCTTAACCATCTTTTCTGTTGTGGCTGTCATGCTTACATCAATGTCCTCAAGCTTTGCGAAAGAGCTGCCCCATTTAGAGAGCGCTATGGGTCAAGCGCAAATACAAGGGTCTGGGCGTTTAAACTTTTGGGGCTTACATGTATATGACGCTACGCTCTATCGCTCGGCAGCAAAGGATACTGGGGAGTTCGCGCTCGATATTCGGTATCAAAAATCATTCTCGGGCGCTTCAATTGCCAATCGCTCTGCGGACGAGATGAAAAATATTGGTATTACAGAAAGTCAAGCTCAGCTTTGGGGAAAAGAGCTCACAGCCATTTTGCCCAATATTGAGTCGGGGCAGTCGCTGACTGCTGTGTATGCACCCAAGCAAGGCACCATTTTCTTTCATGAGGGTAAAAGAATTGCTCAAATCTCAGGAGCTGACTTTTCTAAAGCCTTTTTTTGGTATTTGGCTAGATTCAAAAACCAGTGTGCCTAAGTTGAGAACTGACTTGCTTGGCAAGGGGTGCCCACCTACATTAATTTCAGGAGCCTGTTAAATGTATATGACTAAAACTATTTCGAGAGTAGCACTTGGGCTTTTATTGAGTTTGAGTTTATTAGCTTGTTCTTCACCAATAATTAAGCAATATGCCAATGAGAAACCTACTCTAGACCTGAGTGAATATTTTAATGGAACGATTGATGCTTACGGTATCTTTACTGACCGAAGTGGCAATGTGAAAAAACGATTTACCGTACTACTAGAAGCTAGTTGGAAAGTAGTGGATGGTAAGAAAATCGGTATCTTAGATGAGAGTTTTGAATATTCCGATGGGACTAAGCAAAAGCGTATCTGGACTTTGACTGAGGTATCTCCCGGAAAATTTATTGGTAAGGCTGATGATGTCATTGGTGAAGCGATTGGCGAGGCTTCTGGCAATGCCTTGTACTGGGCTTATACCTTGGCGCTGCCTGTAGATAACTCGATTTATCACGTGCAGTTTGAAGATTGGATGTACCTTGTTAGTCCTAAAGTGATGATCAATAAAGCTAAGATGAGTAAATTTGGTATTGACTTGGGTGAAGTCACTCTGAGTTTTTACAAACGCTAACTTAACTTACTCGTATAAAACATGGCATCGAAAAAGCTCGCAGTTAAAAATCTCACAGTTAAAAAGCTCGTATTAATATTGGGTGATCAGCTCGATATCAATAGCCCCATACTTCAACATATCGATCCCAAAGCAGATCGATTGCTGATGGTGGAGTCTGCTAATGAGGCTCAGCATGTTTGGTCTCATAAGGCCAGGATTGCCTTATTTTTATCAGCTATGCGCCACTTTGCTCAGCAGTTGGAGGGCCTTGGTCTGCCATTGCTATATCTCAAACAATCTTCGCAAACGATTGCCGAGTGCCTGAGAGATCAAATCACTTCAGGACAATTTAACCACCTGGTCTGTGTTGAACCAGGAGAGTGGCGCCTCAAAAAAGCGATTGAAGATTTAGCTACAGAATTAAATATCACTTTAGAAATGCAAGAAGATGCCCATTTCTATTGTTCACGCCAAGAGTTTTCTCAATGGGTGGCGAATAAGAAGGAGTTAAGGCTGGAGTATTTTTATCGCCTGATGCGTAAGACCCATGGAATCTTGGTAGATCCAGAGGGTAATCCAGAGGGAGGGCAGTGGAATTTTGATAAAGACAATCGCAAGCCTTTTCCTAAAAAAGGTCCTGGCTTAATTCCAGCGCCGGAATGGTTTGCGCCGGATGAGATTACCCAAGAAGTCATTGCCGAGGTAGAGGAACGATATCCCGATCACCCGGGATCATTGGCGCATTTTCAGTGGCCGGTGACTCGCTCTCAGGCGCTACAAGCCCTAGAAGGTTTTGTCGAGTATCGGCTAGCGACCTTTGGGGTGCATGAAGATGCAATGTGGACCGACACCCCTTTTGGATGGCATTCTTTATTGTCTAGCTCGCTCAATCTGAAGTTACTCAATCCTCGCGAAGTGATTGCTGCTGTATTGGTGGCGTGGAAAAAACAAGATTTAGATCTGGCCACGGTAGAGGGATTTATTCGTCAAATTTTGGGCTGGCGAGAATTTGTACGCGGTATGTATTACTTAGATATGCCGCAGATGGCAGAAGATAACTTCTACGATCATCACAACGCACTACCTGCTTGGTATTGGACTGGTAAGACCAAGATGCGTTGTATGCAAGAGTCGATTGGTCAAACACTGGAGTATGGGTATGCACACCATATTCAGCGTCTGATGGTGACCGGTAATTTTGCATTGCTCGCTGAAATTCTCCCAAAAGCAGTGTGTGATTGGTACTTGGCAATTTATGTCGATGCAATTGAGTGGGTGGAGTTACCTAATACTGCAGGCATGGCTTTATTTGCCAGTGGAGGGCGCTTTACTAGCAAGCCTTACATTGCTAGTGGCGCATACATTAAACGTATGAGTAATTATTGTGGTTCATGTCAGTACAAACAGGATGTTCGGTTTGGCGAGGGTGCATGCCCAATAACGAATCTTTATTGGAACTTTCTCATCAAGCATCGAGCTCAGTTTGACGCTAGTCCCCGCACTAGGCTGATGACAGTCAATTTGTCCAAAATTAGCGCTGAGGATCAACAAGCGATTCAGGCACATGCTCAGACCATTTTGGCTAATTTAGACTCTCTGTAGCCCACTCTGGGCCCTTGAAATGACGCATTTTCTGGTTTTGTGTCACACTTTCGCTAAATGAATCAACCCCTTAAAGAGTGTGAATAAGAAACCGTCATGAGAATAGAAGACAAGGATCCAGCAAGACACGCCAGTATTGAGTACCCCATGGAAGTGGGTGCACCTGTCTTTGCGCCGATTAAAGTGACGGAAGAAAAAGATAAGGCAGTCAATGTTGCACGTCAAAATGCCAAGCTGGAATATGACCGCATCATGGAGCAAGCTGAAGTACTAATGAAGCAAGCGCGTTCACTCCAAGCAAGATTAGATGCAACGGAAATGGTGCATAGTGCTAAATTTGGCTTCAATCCTATTCATGGCAAGGTGTATCACCTCTACTTTGATAATCGCAATGGCGTCAATTTATTGATTCAGAATGGACCCGATCAATGGAGCTGTGGCATTCCCGATGCATGGACCTACTCCATGGCTGTGAAAAAGTTAGGCGATAGCACCTGGGCTATAGTAGAAGACGATGAAGTACCTTCTTCTTCGCTCACCGTAATATAAATTTCTGTTTAAAAAATAAGGTCAAAGTGACAACTGCTCGAATTGTTAGTCTTTCAGCACTCGGTGATGCCGATGTGATTCAATTAATTGATAAAGAGTTGCCTACGCCCGCTAAGGGCGAGGTGCAATTGCGTCAAACCGCGATGGGATTTAATTTTATTGATGTGTATCAGCGCTCTGGTTATTACCCATTAGAGTTGCCGACGGGTTTAGGTCATGAGGCTGTTGGTGTGGTTGAGGCGCTGGGTGAGGGTGTGACCCGTTTTAAGTTGGGCGATCGCGTCATGTACATGAATGCCGGTATTGGCGCCTATGCCAGTGCACGTAATGTAGCTATTGATAAGTTGGTTTCCGTTCCAGACGATATTTCTGACGAAGTGGCTGCTGCAGTGTTCTTTAAAGCAATGACTGCGCAATACCTGATTCAAAAAACTTATAAAGTGAAGTCTGGTGATGTCGTGTTGGTGCATGCTGCCGCTGGTGGTGTTGGTCAAATTTTAGCGGGCTGGGCAAAATCTCTGGGTGCTTTTGTAGTCGGATCTGTGGGCTCAGAAGCGAAAGTCGCTGTAGCGAAGGAAGCGGGTTGTGACGCTGTAGTGGATTACTCGAAGCCAGACTGGGTCGAATCATTTTTGAAGGCGACTGGTGGTCGCAAAGCGAATGTGGTGTATGACTCTGTTGCCAAGACTACCTTCTTGGGATCGCTTGATTGCACGGCACCCTTTGGCATGGTTGCATTGTTTGGTGCAGCCTCAGGCCCAGCTCCAGAAATTCAGCCAGAGATTTTAAATAAAAAAGGCTGCCTCTACTTAACAAGACCCTCAGTGTTTCCGCACAACGCTACTCCAGAATTACTTCAAGAAAACGCCCGTGCAGTATTTGAGGCTATCTCACAAGGTAGAGTGAAAGTGAAGATTGGGGCTAAATTTTCTCTAGAGCAAGCTGCAGAAGCACATAAGGCTGCAGAGAGTAGAAAGATTGCTGGAGCTATCATCATCACGCCTTAATAATGGGGGCTTGAGCATGCGTTTAATATCACCGCAGGTCATGGCGCAATTAGCGCCTCGCGGCATTCTTTCTGCCTCAGTCTATGCAGGTAATTTCTTATTAGTAACGGGAAGCACTGCTTCTGGTGAGCCCACAGGGATTGCGCCAGACATGTGTCGAGCAATTGCACAAGAGCTTGGCGTAGAGCTGGAGCTATTTGGCTTGAAGACTCAAGATGAAGTAGTAGAGTCTGCAGCGAGTGGGCGATGTGGAATTGCCTTGGTGGGATCCGATCCTGCGCGTGCTCAAAAAGTGACCTTCACACCTGCCTATGTTGAACTAGAAGCCAGCTACCTAGTGCCTGCGGGTTCTCCGATTACGGATATTGCGCAAGTCGATCAAGTGGGGGTGCGGATTGCCTCTTTTCAAAATAGTGCCTATGACCTTTGGTTACAGCGTAATCTACAGCATGCTAGTTTGGTTCATGCTGATAGTGTGCAAGCGAGCAATTTGCTTTTTGAACGCGAAAAATTAGATGCCTTAGCCGGCTTAAAAACAGGCCTAGTGTCTGTGGCTCAAAAGATACCTGGTTCACGTATTTTGAATGGCCAATTTACTGGCATCCAACAGGCGATCGCCACTCAAAAATCTCATCTCGAGGCCATCGCATTTTTGAGTGACTGCGTCGCCGATTTCACCAGCAATGGCATGGTCGCCAGCTTGATTGAAAAATACCAAGTGCAGGGCCTTTCGGTTGCTCGCAGATCTTAGAAAATCGGTGATCTCATCAAAAGGCTCGTTTTAGCGCGGCTTAGTTGTAATTATTTCCTCAGACCCTATTCCCATAATTACATAAGTCATTGATATAAATAGGAATTATTGATATTTCGGGTTTTGGGTCGTTTGACAGTCCCCAAGGGCTCTTGGACAATACCCTTGGCGGCTTGATGCATGCCATTTCCTTTCATGACAGCCACTATCTCCACCTTTCCGAGCTCTACCCAGCCACTACTAGAGGCTAATGCACTTGTCTGTGTGCGCGGTGAGCGGAAATTATTTTCGAGCCTCAGCTTGCAAGTCTTTGCAGGGGAATGTTGGCATGTGCGTGGGGAAAATGGGGTCGGTAAAACAAGCCTGCTGCGCTTATTGAGTGGACTCGCTTCGCCCGAGTCTGGAGATATTCTCTGGGCAGGAAGATCCATTCATCAGGAAGCGCAGGGTTACCGCCAAAAATTACTATTTTTAGGTCATCGTGATGCGCTTAAAGAGGACCTGACGGCTCTTGAGAATCTACGAATGTATGCGGGCATCGATGGTATTGCGCTGACGGATGAAGATGCTGTAATAGCCCTACGGCGCTTTGGTTTAAAGGGGCGCGAAGATTTGCCGGTGTATTGCTTATCTGCAGGTCAGAAAAAACGGGTCTTAATGGCACGCATGGTAACAAGACATGCTCAACTATGGATATTAGATGAGCCTTTCAATGCTTTGGATGCCACAGCAGTTCAAGAATTAGAGCAGTTGATCGTGGATCACCTCAAGAGCAATGGAATGGTGATATTAACTAGTCATCAAGCTCTGGCTATTGCGAATATGAAGGTATTAGATTTATGAATGCCTTTATTGCGATTGTGCAACGCGACTTATTGCTGGTGATGCGTCGTAAAAGTGAAGTCTTAACAGCGTTGTTTTTCTTTGTCATTGTGACCAGCTTATTTCCACTAGGCATTGGTGCTGAACCTGCCTTGCTGAAAAAGATTGCCCCAGGTGTGATTTGGGTGGCAGCCTTGCTATCGACTTTGCTGGGTTTACAGCGCATGTTTGCAGCGGATTATGCCGACGGCACGCTGGAGCAGCTAGTGTTGTCGCCGAATTCTTTAACGGTGCTGGTCCTTGGTAAGGTAGTGGCCCATTGGCTAGTTTGTGGCTTGCCCTTGGTTTTATTGGCCCCTGTGATTGGTATTCAGTTTGATTTGGACTTTGAATCCCTCAAAATCCTGATGGCAGGCCTCTTGTTAGGCACACCTGTTTTATCATTGCTAGGCTCGATTGGGGCAGCCTTAACCTTGGGGGTGAGAGGTGGTAGCGTGCTGATGAGTTTGATCATTTTGCCGCTCTACATTCCGGTACTCATTTTTGGTGCGGGCGCTGTGTATGCGAGTAGTGTTGGTTTAGATATTTCAGGGCACTTTTCTTTACTGGGTGCTTTATTTATTTTGGCGTTTGCGTTTGTACCTTGGGTGAGCGCTACTGCTGTAAAGATTGCAATTGAATGAATAATGTAAATAACAGCACCACAAATTCTGGAGTGAACTGGTTTCGATTTTCGAGTCCCAGTACCTTTTATCCATTGGCTGGAAAAATGATTCCGTGGTTTTGGGCGCTCACGATTATTTTTGGCGTCATTGGCCTATGGATTAGCTTTTTTATTGCGCCAGTAGATGCCGTACAAGGCCAGGGTTACCGCATTATTTTTATTCATGTGCCGGTCTCATGGATGTCCATGCTGATTTATTTAGTGATGGCGGCTTGGGCTGGAATAGGCTTGGTATTTAATGCGCGCCTACCCGCGATGATGGCAGAAGCCTTAGCCCCAATTGGTGCTTGGATGGCTTTCCTCTCTTTATGGACAGGGGCATTTTGGGGTAAGCCGATGTGGGGTACCTGGTGGGTATGGGATGCGCGCTTAACTTCTGAATTAATTCTCTTATTTTTGTATTTAGGTTTTATTGCGCTGAAAGCCTCTATTGATAATCCTCGTCGTGCAGACAAGGCAGGCGCAATTTTGGCCCTAGTGGGCGTCATCAATATCCCTATTATTTACTTTTCAGTGAAGTGGTGGAATACCTTGCATCAAGGAGCCTCAGTTTCTTTGACTAAGGCGCCTTCAATGGCTCAAACAATGCTATGGGGAATGCTCATCATGACCCTATGTTGTTGGATGTACTCAGTCGCAGTAGGGTTAATGCGTGTCCGGGCCATCATTTTGGAGCGTGAGGCCCATACTGACTGGGTTAAACAGTTAAAAGAGGTGAATCAATAATGTGGAATAGCCCCGCTGAATTCTTCGCGATGGGTGGTTACGCGCTGTATGTTTGGTGCAGTTTTGGTGTTGGCCTATTAGTGCTAACCTTAGATACTTTGGCGGTGCGTGCTCGCCATCAATCGATTATCAAGAGGCTGCGACGCGAAGCAGTAGCAGATCAGTTTGATCAAGAGGTTCGGAAGTGACTTTAAAACCCAGATATAAAAGAGTAGTCATTATTATTGGCGCACTCATTGCCATCGGATTAGCAGTCACATTGATCTTGAATGCGCTCAATAGCAATATCGCGCTGTTTGTCACCCCTAGCGAAGTGGCCGCAGGTAAATCACCCCAAGGCCAAGCCTTTCGAATTGGCGGCATGGTTAAAGAAGGTTCTGTGAAACGCGATAACTTAACAGTGAACTTTGTGATCACAGATATGGTCAAAGACATCCCTGTGGCCTATACCGGCATTCTTCCGGATTTATTCAAGGAAGGGAAGGGCGCGGTAGCTCAGGGTCGTTTAAATAGCGACGGAAAGTTTATTGCTAGCGAAGTATTAGCAAAGCATGATGAAAACTATATGCCACCAGAGGCACAGCATGCCCTCGATCAAGCACAAAAAAATGGAAGTAAAAAATGATTCCTGAATTTGGCCACTATGCATTAATTCTTGCTTTATGTATCGCGATGGTGCAAGGGGTGCTACCCTTGGTTGGCGCCCACCAAGGTCGTCGTGAGTGGCTGATGCTGGCAAGGCCCGCGGCGCAAACCGTGTTTTTACTTCTAGCCATTGCTTTTTTAGTCCTGACATGGAGTTTTTATGTCAATGACTTCTCTGTTTTATATGTAGCAGAGCATTCAAATTCCTTGTTGCCGGTGATATATCGTTTATCGGCTGTGTGGGGAGGTCATGAAGGCTCCTTATTGCTGTGGGTATTTTTGATGGCTACCTGGACATTTTTAGTGGCGCAGCTTTCTAAGTCCTTAGATGAATTTATGGTTGCACGGGTGATTGGTGTATTAGGCCTTGTGATCACAGGCTTACTGTTATTTGTCGTAGCCACCTCCAATCCCTTTGAAAGACTATTGCCTGCAGCGCAAGACGGGCGCTCTTTAAACCCCCTCCTGCAAGATCCAGGTCTGATCTTTCATCCTCCGATGTTGTATATGGGTTATGTGGGTTTCTCAGTAGCATTTGCATTTGCAATCGCCTCACTGCTCTCCGGTAGGTTAGATGCAGCTTGGGCGCGTTGGTCACGTCCTTGGACAACCGCAGCTTGGGTCTTCTTAACCCTAGGCATTGCACTCGGATCTTGGTGGGCTTATTACGAGCTGGGTTGGGGTGGTTGGTGGTTCTGGGATCCGGTAGAGAATGCCTCCTTCATTCCATGGCTGGTGGGTACCGCGCTCCTACACTCTTTATCCGTGACTGAGAAGCGTGGCGGCTTTAAGAGCTGGACGGTCTTGCTAGCGATCACAGCATTCTCACTATCACTCCTTGGAACATTTTTAGTGCGCTCCGGTGTCCTGACTTCTGTGCATGCCTTTGCCACCGATCCTGCGCGCGGCGTATTTATCTTGATTTTCCTCGTCCTCGTGGTGGGTTCATCTTTAGTGTTGTACGCATGGCGTGCTCCTAAAAGTACGATGGGTGGTAAGTTCAGCTTAACTTCAAGAGAAACATTTATTTTGTTGGGTAATGTTTTCTTAGTGGTGGCAGGTGCTTCTATTTTGCTAGGTACGCTCTATCCTTTATTAATTGATGCCCTGCATTTAGGGAAGATTTCAGTTGGCCCTCCCTACTTTAATAGTGTCTTCGTGCCGATCATGTCACCCTTACTGGTATTGATGGGTATCGGTCCATGGACGAGCTGGAAGGGCTCTAATTTAGTCGCAGTGATTAAGCGCCTATGGATTGCTGCGCTTGTGGCTGTATCCGCTGCTATCTTGATTCCGATGGTGATGGGCGAATTTACCTGGCTCAGTAGCATGGGCTTCTTACTCGCTTTTTGGGTGATAGCCTCGGGCGTCATGCAAATCATTCGTCAGGCAAAAGCAGGCAAGCCTACGCGTTCATTTATGGGGATGCAAGTTGCGCATCTAGGCATCGCTGTCTTTGTGATTGGTGTCACGATGGTAGGTGCTTACGAGGAAGAGAAGGATGTTCGTATGTTGCCTGGTGAAACCGTGAGTGTGGGTGGATACCAGATTCAGTTAGAAGGTGTTAAGTCAGTTCCTGGACCGAATTACAAGGCAGTACAAGGCACTTTTTTACTCATAAAAAATGGTCAAGTCGAGACCACTATGTATCCAGAAAAGCGTAATTATTTTTCTTCTACGATGCCTATGACTGAGGCTGCCATTGATGTGGGTCTTACACGAGATATTTATGTCTCTTTGGGCGAAGAGCTTGAAGATAAGGCTTGGGCAGTGAGGGTGTACTACAAACCGTTTGTCGATTGGATTTGGGGTGGCTGCCTATTTATGGCGCTTGGTGGCCTATTGGCAATGTCTGATAAGCGCTACCGCATGAAGCTGCGAAAATCTACTGCATGAAAGCCAAGTTTTTAATTCCACTTCTTTTATTTGTAGTGCTGGTTGGATTTTTAGCGGTTGGTTTAGATCGAAATCCGCAGGATGTGCCATCCCCCCTTGATTGGAAAGCCTGCCCCCGCTTTTGAATTACCGCAACTGGCAGATCCCAAAAAATCTTTTTCTCCAGAAAGTTTGAAGGGGCAACCTTGGATTCTGAACGTCTGGGCTTCCTGGTGCGCTGCTTGTCGTGATGAGCATCCTGTTTTAGTCGAGCTGGGTAAATTAAAGATAGCTCCTCTCATTGGCTTGGATTACAAAGATAAGCGTGATGATGGATTGCTGATGCTCGCACGCTTTGGCGATCCTTATACACTTTCTGTATTTGATGGTAATGGTCGAGTAGGCATTGATTATGGTGTGTACGGCGTTCCAGAAACCTACGTGATAGATAAGACTGGGATTATTCGGTTTAAATATACTGGCCCCATCACTATGCAAATACTCAATCAAAAAATTATCCCTTTAATAGCTGAGCTTAAATAATGTTGAAGCGCTTGTCCGTTACCTTCTTTTTTGTATTTTCAGTACTTTCTTTGTCCAATTTTGTTTTGGCGAAAGATGCTGCACCCTTAGCAGATGATCCTGTTGTTGAGCAGCGCTTGATTGAGATTTCAGCAGAAATGCGTTGCTTAGTTTGTCAGAATGAATCACTGGCAGGCTCACGTTCTGATTTAGCAAATGATTTACGCCGTGAGATTCGAAATCTGATCGTTGCAGGTAAGACAGATGCGCAAATTCGGACTTTCATGGTGGATCGTTATGGCGATTTTGTTTTATATCGACCACCCGTTAAGCCAATTACTTGGCTTTTATGGATAGGTCCCTTTGCTATTTTATTTGTTGGCATTATGGGTTTACTGATTTATCTGCGTCGTAGAAATCTCAGCATACCTAGTACGAAACTATCCGATGAAGATAATCGCCGGATTGATGCATTACTAAAGGGTGCTAAATCCCGTACTACTGAAGGTAGCCATGACTAGTTTTTTAATCTCCGCCATTGCTTTATTAATTTTGGTTCTAGCCTTCTTATTGCGACCATTCTTTTTTGCTAATAAAAAATCAGAAACTTCTCGTCGCGAAATGAATACCGCAATTTATCGTGAAGAGCTCGACAAGCTTGAGTCTGATCGAACATCTGGCGTAGTAGATAGTGCTAGTTATGAGCAGATTCATGCTGAAATGCGTCAGCGCCTCTTTCAGGATACGAATGAGGCGGATGATCTATCTGTATTGAGATCCCCTAAAAAGACCATGATTGGGGTTGGTATTTTTGTAGTAGCACTTTCAGCCGTCTTTTATTTTCTTTGGGGTGGCGCATTTCAGATCGCTGAGCAAAATTCACCAAATCCCATGAGTCAAGAATCGGTTGAAAAAATGGTGAATGAGTTCGCGGCAAAAATGGAGAAAGACCCTGAAAATCTTCAGGGCTGGGCGATGTTGGCACGCTCTTATCGGATTTTGGGTCGTAATGCGGATGCTGCAAAAGCCTATGCCCGAGCAGGTTCCTTCATTGACTCAGATCCCCAATTTTTGGCTGACTATGCAGATGCTCTCGCTGCCAATGCAGGTGGAAAATTTGCCGGTAAGCCCCTCGAGCTGATTAATAAAGCGCTGGCTCTAGATCCTAATAATTTACTGGCTTTATGGCTTTCTGGAACCGCTTCATTCGACTCGCAGAACTACAAAGCAGCTGTCCAAACCTGGGAACGACTAGCTAAACAGTTACCTGCGGATTCTGATGAGGCGCGTGCGCTGACTGCATCGATTGCCGAGGCGCGGGCAAAGGGTGGTCTTGCGCCAGCGAGTACTCCGGTAATAAGTAATAAAGGAGTGAGTGGCCAAGTCGATATTAGCCCTCAGCTGAAATCCAACGTAAAGGCGGGTGATACCTTAATGGTGATTGCACGCAAACCCGGAGAGCGCATGCCAGTAGCAGTCTTAAGAGTAGCTGCCGGAGCTTTTCCGATAAGCTTTGTTCTCAATGACTCTTTGTCAATGAGTCCCACCGCCTTGATATCGCAATTGCCAGAGGTATCTATAGAGGTGCGTATCTCTAAAACAGGTATGGCTGCACCAGAGTCTGGGGACTTAATTTCAGAGCCTCAAACAATCAAAGTAGGCACTTCCAATATCCTATTACTAGTGGATAAAGTCAGACCTTAAGTACTCGATCCTCGATGAACTATCCTCTACCAACAAAGGGCATGTTGGTTGCCATGATGGTCATCGAGAGAATGTTGCTCTCTAGTGGCAGTTGGGCCATGTGCAAAACAGCTTCACCCACATGATCTACATCCATACGGGGCTCCACCTTAATCGATTGATCGGCCTGCATAATGCCAGCGGCCATACGATCTGTCATCTCCGTTGCGGCATTACCAATATCAATCTGACCACACGCAATATTGAATGGGCGGCCATCTAAGGCGATGACTTTAGTGAGGCCCGTGATGGCATGTTTCGTGGCCGTATAAGGTGCTGACATCGGGCGGGGGGCATGAGCTGAGATTGAGCCATTATTGATAATTCTGCCGCCTTGGGGTGATTGCGCTTTCATCATACGGATCGCTTCTTGGGAGCAAAGAAACGCACCGCATAAATTCGCATTGACAACATTCATCCACTGCTCGTAGGTGAGCTCCTCCATGGGTATAGCGGGCGCTCCCATTCCAGCATTATTAAAGAGCACATCGAGACGCCCAAACTGTTTTTGGATCTCTAAGAATAAATGTTTTACTGCCTCTGGCTTACCCACATCGCAGGAAATTGCTAGGCAATTTGTAGTGTCCCCGCCAATGTCTTGAATGGCACTATTTAATCGATCCTGATTTCTGCCTGTGAGCACAACCTTAAAGCCCCCTTTGAGAAGCGCTTTTGCTGCGGCTTTACCGATACCTGTTCCAGCGCCTGTAACTAGAGCTACCTTATGAGGGCCTGAATTCATGATCTTCCTATATAGTCTTTGAAAGACATCATCTTATCTCGAATTATTGCTTTGCCGTCCATTCTGTAGCCGATGATGGGGCTCTGGGCATAATGTTTAACAAAGTGAAGAGGTGAATGTATCGGATGCCACTACCATCTTGGTAGGTAAGTAGTTGATTTACTGGCAATAGCCTAGAATAAGCTTATGACGCTCACAAGTCTTTACCCACCGCTGACTACTATCTCAGATTTGCCACAATCTTTACAGTCTGATGGCTTTGCCATTATTGCAGCTGAGAACGTTGCTCAAATCGCTGGGGTACCTTTAAAACAATTAATAGATCTGACGCAGTACTGGAATGATTTGCCACGCGACCCTTATTTAAAGGATGGGGGAAGATACCGCTATAGACGCCATGTCAGTTATGAGGTCAAAGGCGATGCACTGACTATGGTTTCACATCGTGCCCATTGGCAGTCAGTGGATTACAACGCTTTGCATGGGGGCATAGAGCGTTGGTTCGAGCCCGCACAAGCCGAGCTCAGTAATAGCTCCGCTTGGCAATCACTCATAGTAGGTATTACTCGTATTCTTAATAGTGTGAAATTGGTAAACACGTGGTTTGTCGAAGCGCATCAATTTCGGATTGATACTACGGATGGTATTGGACGACCCACTCCTGAGGGTGCGCATCGTGATGGCGTCGATTTTGTAGCTGTATTTTTATTAGATAGAGTGAGTATTAAAGGCGGAGAGACGCGGATCTTTGATGCTACCGGATCAGCAGGCTTACGCTTTACGCTTACTCAGCCCTGGTCACTTCTACTCATGAATGATGAGCGCATGATCCATGAATCTACGCCTATACAGCCGATAGGTGCTCATGGCCATAGAGATACTCTCGTTCTTACCTTCCGATCCAATGGATTTCAGGATTCGCCCAATCGTAGTCAACAGTAAGTCGAGTTAGCGTTCCTATGTATTTTAAATCTACTGGCTATACGCCGCTCATGCTAATGGCGCAAACATGCGCTCTTCTCGGGTTTGCTTGTTATGCCGTAGTGTTAACAACCTTGCAAGAAGAGTGGCATTTGAGCAATCTGGAATCAGGATTGATCGCGAGTGCGTTTTTCTTTGGCTATATGTTGATGGTTCCCCTAGCCACTGCATTAACCGATCGTATAGATGCAAAAAAAGTCTATTTATGTGGTGGCATTTTGGCCAGCTGTGGCTTATTGGGCATGGGACTTTTTGCCTATAACTTCTGGACAGCACTGATTTTTATGGCCTTAAATGGCGCAGGTTTGGCCAGCACTTACATGCCGGGCTTAAAAATTCTGTCGGATCGAATTAAAACCGGTGAGCTGACGCGCCATATCGCTTTCTATACGGCCTTTTTTGGGATCGGCACTGGATTTTCTTACGTATGCTCTGGATGGATCTTGGATGCCTTGGGATGGCGATATGTTTTTGGCTTAATCGCACTTGGGCCATTTACTGCTTTCTTGACCGTGCTGCTATTTATTCCAGCGCTCACCCATGAAAAGTGGCGTGGTCCGATTCAGATCCGCTTGGGCGATATCTTTCCAATCAATAAGTGGCGCCTAGTACTCAAAGATAAAACAGCCTCGGGATTTATTTTTGGTTACACCGCCCACTCTATTGAATTATTTGCCTCACGCAGTTGGATCGTCGCTTTTTTTGGTTTTTGCGCCATTCTCTCTGGCGAACTTGCTTTCATCACTGCTACAACATTAGCAGGACTCATCAATTTCTTTGGAGTGCCATCCTCCATCATTGGTAATGAGATTGCGTTACGTGTTGGCCGACAGAAGTGGATCTGTTTTGTGATGATTGCTAGTGCCTTATGTGGCCTTGGCTTAGCCTTATCGATGGGCCAAGCTTGGTGGCTCATTATTGCCTTATCGATTGGGCATACTATTTTTATTATGGCTGATTCAGCGACCTTAACTGCAGGCTTAGTAATTAGCGCAAAAGAAGATGTTAAAGGCGCAGCTATGGGCTTACATTCTTTAATGGGATTTGGTGGAGGCTTATTAGGCCCTGCTATTTTTGGCTTTGTTTTAGACCTTACTGGCTCCCGGACGTCCCAGGTGTCTTGGGTTTGGGCTTACGCTGCCGCAGTCATATGGGGCGTTCTGTTTGTGCTGTATGAACGTCGTCGCGGATGGGCAAGCAAGTCTTTAAACTCCCATTGATTTCTGATTAATGGATCTATCTCTGCGTGGAAATAGCTGTTACCACTGCGGAAGTGTGATCTTGCCGGAGGAATGTTATGAGACTGATCTTGCCGGAGAACTCAGAAAATTTTGTTGTGCTGGCTGTATGGCGGTTGCACAAACTATTCATGGTGAGGGGCTTGAACTTTTTTATGCTCGCCGTGCTCAGACGGGTGAAAAGCCGGCGGCGTATCTTGCGTCAAATAAGATCCCAGAAAGCTTGGCGCCGTATGATGACCCATCCTTATTGAGTCGCTATACCCGTCTTAGTGCTAATCAGGAGTATCTCGAAACCACTTTACGTCTTGAAAAAATTAGGTGTGCTGCTTGCGTTTGGTTATGCGAGCAACATTTACGTCGCATATCTGGCGTTGAAGATGTGCAGATCAACTATGTGAGTCAAAAAGTCAAAGTAGATTTCAATCCTGAGAAAACAAGTCTGGCACGCTTACTATTTGAGATTGAACGCATTGGTTACGAGGCGTGGCCTTTTGAACCCTCTTTAGCAATAGCAATGGCGCAAAAAGAACGACGGCAGTTGCTCACCCGACTTGGAGTTGCTTTGCTAGGGATGATGCAGGTCATGATGTATGCCTGGCCTTCATACGTGGGCGATAGTGACATCACACCTGAGTATGCTTTATTGTTATCTTGGGCGAGTTGGATCTTAACGGTCCCCGTAATAGTGTATTCAGCGGGTCCTATTTTTCAAGCAGCATGGCGAAGTGTGATGTCGTTTCGTCAATCGCATGTATTGGGTATGGACGTTCCGATTGCCCTAGCATTAGCACTGGCTTTTCTAGCGGGTACTATTAACTTGATAACCGTTTCTGGCCCAAGCTACTTCGACTCTATCACCATGTTTGTTGCCTTCATTTTGGCCGCGCGCTATGTTGAATTACTGGCTCGGCAAGATGCACAAGGTGGAGCAGAAGCGTTAGCGAAGCAATTACCCGCAATCTGTCAGCGTCTTCCTCAATACCCCACATCACAAAAAATAGAAATTGTGCCAGTTGTTAGCTGTCATCTTGGGGATGTGTTGCAAATATCACCCGGAGATATTGTTCCTGCGGACGGCGTCCTCATTGAATATGAGAGTGCACTCGATGAGGCCTTGCTCACTGGAGAGTCAAAACCGATTGACAAAAAAATAGGTGACCCCCTATATGCTGGAACCCACAATATTCTCAATCCTTTTTTAATGAAGATTGAAGCTATTGGCCAGGCTACCCGTATTGCTGGTATTGCATCACTGTTAGATCAGGCATTGCAAGCAAAGCCCGTCATGGTGAGTCTTGCTGAAAAATGGGCTGGCTACTTTGTGAGCTTACTGCTTGTAAGCGCTTTTCTCTCATCTGCTATTTGGTGGTACATCGATTCTAGTAGGGCATGGACTGTACTGGTTTCTGTATTGGTAGCTAGCTGCCCCTGTGCCTTATCACTTGCAGTTCCAACAGCTATGGCAGCAGCCCAAGGAGCAGTTGCTAAGCTGGGTTTATTAGTAGTGCGTGGACATGTTTTAGAAGGCCTTTTAAAGACGACTGATTTGGTATTAGATAAAACTGGGACTCTCACGATGGGACAACCAGAACTTCAAGAAATGATTATCGTACGCCCTGAATACTCTCGTGAAAAAGCTTTAGCTTTGGCAGCCGCTATGGAGCTTGGGCAAAAACATCCTCTGGCCCTTTCTCTTTTGCGTGCAACCCAAATAGAAAATATAGACCCGGCTATTCTGGATGAGTCCATCATCAACCATTTAGGTAAAGGGCTTAGCTCAGGCACCTTCCGATTGGGGAGTTCTGAGTGGATCGGTATTAGTAAACATGGAAAACATTCCTCAGATTTATTAGCCAGTCAATATGGGCAGATACATTTAGCAGATGAGCAAGGTGTCATTGCCAGCTTTATTTTCTTAGATACTCCTAGGGCAGGCATGAAGGCTTTATTGTCAGCAGCGCATTTAAGGGGCATCAAGGTTCACTTAGTATCAGGAGATGATGCACCAACGGTTGCATGGTGGGCTCATGAGGCAGGTATTAGCAGCTTTCAAGGGGGCTGCTCACCAGAAGACAAACATGATTATGTCCAACGCTTACAAAAAGAGGGTTGTTTTGTATGGGCGATTGGTGATGGTATTAACGATGCGCCATTGCTAGCTCGAGCTGATGTTTCGATTGCTGTTGGATCAGGTGCGCCATTAGCAAGTGCTGGAGCAGATGCGATTCTGACTGCCAGCTCATTATTGCCATTAGCAAAATCCTTGCGTTTGGCAGATAAGGCTCGATCTATTATTCGGCAAAACTTACTCTGGGCTTTAATGTATAACGTACTCGCTATTCCAGTAGCGATGATGGGCTGGGTTAATCCATGGGTAGCTGGAGTAGGTATGTCTTTATCTTCTATTGCGGTGACACTGAATGCATGGCGCCTCAGAAAAGCTTAGACTAAGGCGATGGAAAGTCTCTACCTGTTAATCCCTATTTCCCTTTTACTGGTGGGATTGTTGGTATGGTTTTTATTTTGGTCTATCAAAGGCGGTCAATTTGATGACTTAGAGGGCCCAGGGGAGGCGATTCTCATGGATGACGATAATCCAAAGCCCCAAAAAGTACGAATCACCCAGGACGGTGAATAAATATGCATTAGGCGGACTGAAATGTACGCATCCTTTTTGATCTAGATCAAAACGCCCATCAGGGCTTACTTTGACAATCAACACAGTGTATTTAGCTTGTATCGCTGTTGGGTCAAAATAGGAGAGACCATGGGGCTTACCGTGGGGAGTAATCAAGAAAATTTTAATTACAAGGTTGTTAGTCAATTTGCCATCGTGACGATACTTTGGGGAATTGTGGGCATGTTGGTGGGAGTGATTCTTGCTGCGCAGCTCATCTGGCCTGAAATTACTTTTAACATTCCCTGGCTCAGTTACGGTCGTTTACGCCCTTTACACACCAATGCCGTTATTTTTGCCTTTGGTGGCTCAGCTCTTTTTGCAACCTCTTATTACATCGTTCAGCGTACCTGTCAGGCCAGGCTTTTTTGTGACAAGTTGGCTGCGTTTACCTTCTGGGGTTGGCAAGCTGTCATTGTGTTGGCTGTATTGACGCTGCCTTTAGGAATATCGACTTCGAAAGAATATGCAGAGCTGGAATGGCCTATTGATATTTTGATCACCGTGGTGTGGGTAGCATATGCCGTTGTATTCTTCGGCACCATCATGAAGCGTAAAACAAAACATATTTACGTATCCAATTGGTTTTTTGGTGCTTATATTTTGACGATTGCCATTCTTCATATATTTAATAATTTGGAGATGCCAGCCAGCATATGGAAATCCTATTCTGCTTATGCTGGTGTGCAAGATGCCATGGTGCAGTGGTGGTATGGACATAATGCGGTGGGGTTTTTCTTAACCACGAGCTTTTTGGGCATGATGTACTACTTCATTCCTAAGCAAGCTGAGCGGCCTATCTATTCCTATCGCTTATCTATCGTGCACTTTTGGGCTTTGAACTTTACCTATATGTGGGCAGGCCCACATCATTTACAACATACTTCATTACCGGACTGGACTCAATCTTTAGGAATGGTATTTTCTTTAATCTTACTAGCTCCATCATGGGGTGGGATGATCAACGGCATCATGACTTTATCCGGTGCTTGGCATAAGTTACGTAGTGACCCTATTTTAAAATTTCTAGTAGTAGCACTATCCTTTTACGGTATGTCTACCTTTGAAGGTTCCATGATGTCTATCAAGACAGTCAATAGCCTTTCTCATTACACCGACTGGACAATTGGTCACGTGCACTCAGGGGCATTAGGGTGGGTTGCCATGATTACTATTGGCTCTTTGTATTACCTGATTCCGCGTTTGGTAGGGCAGAAGGATATGTACAGTACGCGGTTAATCGAGATTCATTTCTGGATTGCTACGATTGGTGTAGTGATTTATATTGCGGCTATGTGGATTGCTGGAGTAATGCAAGGCTTGATGTGGAGAGCTTTTGAATCAGATGGCACTCTGACTTATAGCTTTGTTGAGTCTGTAAAGGCAACCTATCCCTTCTATGTCATTCGTTTAATAGGCGGCTTATGTTACCTAGGCGGCATGCTCTTAATGGCTTACAACGTCTTTAAGACTGTGCAAGGCAAAGCTTTTATTGATGCACCTATTCCATTAGCAATCACCAATCACTAGAAGGAGAAGAAGATGTCGAATGAAAATAAATTCTTTTCCCATGGAACGCTTGAGAAAAATGTTGGTTGGTTAATTATTGCCACTATCGTCGTAGTGTCCATTGCGGGCTTAGTTCAAATCGTCCCCCTGTTCTTTCAACACACTACTACTGAGCCTAGTCCTGGAGTAGTGCCCTATACCGCTTTGCGTTTAGCGGGCCGTGATATCTATCAGCGTGAAGGTTGTGTGGGTTGCCATTCCCAGCAAATCCGTACTTTGCGCTCTGAAGTCGAGCGCTATGGTCCTTACTCTTTGGCGGGTGAATCTGTATTTGATCGGCCATTTTTATGGGGTAGCAAACGTACTGGCCCAGACTTGGCTCGGGTTGGAGGTCGCTATTCTGATGAGTGGCATCGGATTCACTTACGTAATCCACGGGATGTGGTGCCAGAGTCCAATATGCCTGGCTATCCTTGGTTGCAAAAAGATGCTGCTGATGCCTCTTCAATCCAAGCGCATATGCAAGCCATGCGACGCTTAGGTGTGCCTTATACCAATGAGATGTTGCTCAATGCCCCACAGGAGTTAGAGGGCAAGACAGAAGAAGATGCCTTAATTGCCTATCTTCAAGGCCTAGGGATTTCACGTCGGTACATCACAGTCGATGAAGTAGTTAGCAAATAAATAGTTATCTTGATAATAAAAAAGATCCCAAGCTTATGGAATACATCACCCCCTATCTCTCTGCTTTTTCTACCGTAATAGGCCTGGTATTTTTTATTGGGATTATTTGGTGGGCCTGGTCCCCTGGGAGAAAAAAAGCAAATATGGAGTCAGCTGAGCTTCCATTTGATATTCCAGATGAATTTAGGAAGGACCCATCATGAGTGATTTTTTTAGCACTGGCTGGAGTACGTATATTGCTTTAGTAACGCTAGTTGGCATTGTTTGGTGTATTTGGCTACTATTTTCTCAACGCAAGGCAAAAGTAGTGCATACCGCTGATGGCGCAGTCGCGGATACAGGCCATGTTTGGGATGGCGACTTACGAGAGCTTAATAATCCATTACCCCGTTGGTGGATGTGGATGTTTTTGCTCTCCTGTATTTTTGCTTTGGCCTATTTAGTGCTTTATCCCGGCTTAGGTTCTTACCCAGGCGCCTTAGGGTATAGCAGTGATAGCGCCCTGATGCAATCTATGACTGATGCTAATGATGAGTTAAAGCCTGTCTACGCTAAATATGTCAATATGGATATCGAGCAAGTGGCTGCTGATCCAAAAGCACGAGAAATGGGTCAACGCTTGTTTTTGAATTCTTGCGCACAGTGTCATGGTTCGGATGCAGGAGGCTCTAAAGGCTTTCCAAATTTAACTGATAAGGATTGGCTTTATGGCGGATCCCCAGACAATATTAAGACAACTCTTCTGCATGGACGAAATGGGGTAATGCCCGCATTTGCGCATTTAGAAAGTCAGCAAATCACAGAAGTTGCTAATTATGTTCGCAGTCTTTCAGGCCTGCCTACAGATAATCTAAAGACGGTCCGAGGTGCAGAAGTGTATAAAGCGAACTGTGTTGCTTGTCATGGTTTAGATGGCAAGGGCAACATCGTCTTAGGTGCGCCGAACCTGACAGATAAAACCTGGTTATATGGGGGCTCTCAGGAAGCAGTTATGGAGACCCTCACTAAGGGGCGTATGGCTATGATGCCTGCTCAAGACAGAGTGCTAAGCCCAGAAAAAATTCATCTCTTGACGGCCTATGTTTGGGGCTTATCGAACAATAAGACAACTCAATCTAAATAATGTATTAATTCGTGACAGAACATTATCCGACTGGAAAACCTTTTCCTATAGATGTCATTGAGGAATCTCTTTATGAGGTTCGGAGGAAAATTTATCCACGATCAGTCACGGGACTTTTTGCCCGTTGGCGAATTATTCTCATACTAGCTACCCAACTGCTATTTTATGGCCTTCCTTGGATTAGCTGGAATGGCCGACAAGCAGTGCTATTTGATTTAATACAGCGTAAGTTTTATATCTTTGGCCTAGTGTTATGGCCACAGGATGTGATCTATCTCACACTCTTACTCATTCTTTCTGCGCTGGCACTCTTTTTATTTACGGCGATCGCTGGCCGTTTATTTTGTGGGTACGCCTGTCCGCAAACTGTTTATACAGAAATCTTTATGTGGATCGAGCGTCAGATTGAAGGGGATCGTTTTGCTCGTATCCGCCTAGATGGACAAGAGTGGCCTTGGGGTATTCGTAAGTGGCGCCTAAAGCTTACTAAGCACGCTCTATGGCTACTGATTGCTTTTGTGACCGGCTTTACTTTTATTGGCTATTTCACCCCAATTAATACTCTGAGTACTGCCATCTTAAGTTTTTCCCTGGGACCATGGCAAACATTTTGGCTATGCTTTTATAGTTTTGCAACGTGGGGCAATGCTGGATTTATGCGTGAGCAGGTTTGTAAATATATGTGTCCTTATGCCCGCTTTCAGAGTGTGATGGTAGACAAAGATACTTTCTTAGTAACGTATGACAAAGTTCGGGGTGAGCCTCGAGGAAGTCGCTCTAAGTCGGATGACCATACCCATTTGGGTTTAGGTGACTGTGTTGATTGCAGTATTTGTGTGCAAGTATGCCCCACAGGAATTGATATTCGGGATGGCTTGCAATATATGTGCATTGGTTGTGGGGCTTGTATTGATGCCTGTGATCAGGTCATGGAAAAGGTAGATTATCCCAAGGGACTGATTCGTTACACCACTGAGCGTGCTATTGAAGATCAGGCGTCAAATCATAGTGCGATACGCCATATCTTGCGCCCCCGCGTGCTCATTTATGCTGGATTTATTACTGTTCTTGCTAGCGCTTTCTTAATATCGCTATTCGTACGCAATCCTTTACGGGTGGATGTCATGCGAGATCGTGGTGCATTAGCGCGGGAAGTCGATGGGGTAAGAATTGAAAATATTTATCGTATCCAGATTATGAACGCCTCTGAAAATAGCATGCAGGTGCAAGTCAATGCAAGAGGCTTACCTGACTTAACTATCCTGAATTCTCAAGGCCAAGTCGTTACGGATATTGAGGTTGGGCCGGCTAGTAATTTACTAATACCTATTAAAGTGAGCGCTACCACTGGTGCCAATAAGCCAGGTAACTACCCCATATTTTTTGATGTGATTGCTCAAGAAATGTCTGGAAATACGTTGATCTCCAGAACTCGCGATGAAAAATCAAGTTTTATTATCCCCCGCTAAGCTATGTATAAAAATGGAGACGATGAATATGTTAGATCACACAGTAAGTAAACCTTGGTTTAAGCAGTTATGGCCATGGCTGCTGATTAGTGGACCGGCTTTAGCTGCTATTGGTTGCATGATTACAATTTACCTGGCGATCACTCTGTATGCCGATAAACCGGTACGCGATGGTGTGGTGAAGCATGGTCTAAAAGTAGAGCAGCCTCGATCTGAAAAGCTTACAGAAGGGCAGAAAAGTAAATGAGACGCCGTCTCTTGATTTGGATTCTGTGGCCTTCTTTTTTAGTCGCTATCTTGGCTGAAGGTCTATTATTTAGTCTCATACATCCTTCGGAGATACTCTTTTTTGGGTATCACCCTAATATTTCAGACGAGGGTTTATATACCATTGGATTCTTTGTGATTTGGTTCTTTTGTGCGCTCTCGAGTGCCTTGACTACCTATATATTGCCAGGGACTTATGCTGATATGAGTAAGAAATCGGATGGGGAATTTATTTAAAGTCGCTTGATTTCGAGGGTGCGCTCTGGATTTGGAATACCAGCCAATTCATAGAGGCCATCCATATCAATCAATTTAATATGGCGCTGCTTAATTTGAATTAAACCTGACTCTGCAAAGCGAGACAACATACGGCTGACTGTCTCTATTTGGATGCCAAGGTAACTTCCCATTTCTACGCGACTCATCCGTAAATCAAATTCATGATCAAGATAGCCGCGAGCAGCAAGACGTTGAGAGAGGTTCAGCAAGAAAACAGCAAGCCGCTCTTCAGCGCGCAGGCTACCCAAGGAGAGTAGATGACGTTGATCTTGAGTTAACTCACGGCTGAGAATGCGATGAAACTGTTGCTGCAATACTGGAATCTGGCGTGCTAAGTCTTCAAAGGCCTCAAAGCCGATGATGCAAACATCACTTTCTTCTAGAGCAATAGCATCGGATTGGTATTGACCGTTGCCAATCCCATCTAAGCCTAGAATTTCCCCAGGAAGATGAAAGCCAATCACTTGTTGGCGACCATCCTCAAGACAGTGTTCGGTTTTAAGGGTGCCGTAGCGAATGCTGTAAACAGACTGAAGAGGATCTCCATGGCGATACAAACTTTGACCTTTTTGAAGATGGACACGTTCCTTGACCAGCAGATCAATCTGAGCAATATCACTCTGAGTGATTCCTACTGGAAGGCAAAATTGACCGAGTACACAAACAGAGCATTTGCTGCTGGGGGTATCTAAATGCACATCATGCATATTGGGCGTAGTCATCAGATCAGTTTATGCTACTTGAGTATGAAAAATTCTTTTATTTATATATCCGAACGATTTAGTCAATCTTAAGTCCATGGCAATTCAATGCTAACTTCAGGTCTGGTACTAGCAGTATTTCTAGGTGCCTTAGTGAGCGGCTGGCACTGCGCCTTAATGTGTGGAGGTATTGCATCTACTATTGAGCGGCAGGGCAGCCTAGGTAGCCAAGGTAAGCAGACAAATGACCTCCTGATGACCTTTCAGCCTCTGAAAAGTCGCTCACAACTTTTTTATCTGCAATTGATCATGCATATAGGTCGGCTAGTCACCTATGTCCTGCTGGGAGGACTAGCTGCTTGGATTGGGGTCGCAGTATGGCAGCAAAACTTGATCCCGATTCAGAGGCCCTTGTTTGCGCTGACCTCTCTGATCTTGTTGTTGATGGGGGTGCGTTTATTGCGCCAGAATCGAACTACTCCCTTATTCATTGGTAAGTGGCTTGGATCACACTTAGCCTCTTATTGGGCTCAATATTTAGGACGGTTTGCGAGTTACTCATCTCGATGGTTCAGTGGCATGTTGTGGGGATTGGTTCCCTGTGGCTTGGTATACAGCGTCTTACCACTTGCATTCTTATCAGGTGATATATGGACTGGCGCCGCCTTGATGCTGGCATTTGGTTTAGGAACCTTACCTAATTTGCTATTGATATCGAAGTTCTCGGCAACACTTACTCAATTTGGCCAATACGCCTGGGTGCGCTATCTCGCTGCTGGACTGTTATTGGTAGCCGGTATATTCGGTTTATATCGCGCCTGGTATTTGCCCGATGCGCTTCTCAAAGGCGGATTTTGTATTACTTAATAAGCCATTCGATTACCAACCCAATATGCAATAGTGGCAGAGACCGCTGTGACAGCAGATCCCCAGACAATGTCAATAAATGCTAGGCGAGTGGGAAAGTCGCGTATGACTGCTAAATTAGTGAGATCGTAGGTCATGTAGCAAAAGAACCCGAACAGGGCGCCAAACTGCAATGCGTACATCCATGATTGTTTAGAGAGTGCCGGCAGGGTGACAAAAATAGTCACACCTAAGGCATAAAGAAGATAAAAACCAAGCCCTGCTAATAGCTTAGGCTCATCTGCCATGAGAGAACCCATTTCAGAGCGATATAGGTTTTTTGCGATTCCAAGGAGCCACACCAAGTCAATAATGAGTAATGGAATGAGAAAAGAAAAATAGACCACTAGATACTTGAGCAATTTAGTCTCCTTATGATTCATTTGTAGGTGAATATTAAGTATTATGAACTTAAGCAGTATGTCAGGGTCTAATTTTAGGAGAATTACTATGTTTAAACATTTATTGGTGCCTGTTGATGGCTCGGATGTGAGTAAAAAGTCTTTGAAAAAGGTTGCTGCGCTGGCAAAAACAGATGGAGCCGCTATTACCTTGACGTATGTCTCAGATCCTATGCCACCGATCGCTTACTCTGATAGCTCTCTAGGTTATGGAGTGAGTCAGAAAGATCATCAAAATGCCTCTGATGCCTATGCTGCTGAGGTCTTTAAAAAAGCCATTGCTTTACTTGGGGCTGACTTGAAAGTGAAGTCTTTACATATTTCTAACAGTGTTTTGGCTGAAGGTATTCTGGAAGGCGCTAAAAAAGCCAAGGCAGATGTCATTGTGATGGCGTCGCATAAGCGTACTGGCATCAGTGGCATGTTATTAGGTAGTGAGACACATGAAGTAATTGTGCATTCCAAGTTACCAGTATTGGTTCTAGGTTAATTCCAGTAACCATGTAAGCAAAAAAGGGATCTCACCAGATCCCTTTTTTCATCGACAGACTTTTATTTAGTTCTTAATGGGTGTTCCAAGTAAAAGTATTTCTCTTGTAAGAAGTCCACTATCGCCTTCACGCATATTCCATAAATCCAGTTGATTTTTTTGGCTGTATGGGTCTAGATAAACGCCATCTTTTCTTAATTCAAAATGTAGATGTGGCCCGGTAGAGCGCCCCGTAGAACCTACATAACCAATCTCCAATCCTCGTCTGACTTCATTCCCTACGCCTAATTCAACATTGTAGTTACTGAGGTGAGCGTAATAGGTGCGGTAATTTCCTGGGTGCTCTAGGATGATGAGATTGCCAAAGGCACCGCTATAGCCCAGATGCACTACCTTGCCACTGGCTACACTAAATATGGGTGTTCCTGTAGGTGCCGAGTAATCAATTCCCATATGGGTGCGATAACGTTGTGGCGGTGCCGCAGGAGCAGGGCCACTTTTAGTTACAACCGGCTTTTTACTAGAGGCGCGCACACTGCCTACGCCACGTGATATGCGTCGATAGCTTAAAGGGTTAGTCCAGAATGTCCGCTCAATAGATTCTCCGGTTCCGGTGTAAAAACCTCCCGGAATACCACTACGCTCAATCCAAAACGCACTAGCAAATACTTCGCCAGAGCTAGGCTCAATAATTTCTGTAGCCCAAATTTGTGCCCAACGCTCTTTATCCCCAAAATCCACAATCAGGCGCACAACACTATTCGTGTTTTCTAGTGAGTTATTGTCTTCCGGATAAATTTGCTTGATAACCGAGTTGAGTTCCCAGACCAGCTCTACCGGTAACTTATCGCCCACTTTCTTTAGGTCATACAGCACATCGCTCAGCAGTAACTGAATTTCAGTAAAGCGTTTAGATTCATCTTTTAGGTAGTCTTGCTGAATTAAAAATCCACCTACTGCTGAAGGAGTAAATGTCCATACCTCAGTTTTAGCGTCTTGCACAGGACCGTTCATCACACTGAGGGATTCAAAGCGATTACGGCTTCCCAGAGCAAGTGCATATGGAATGCAATTACCCCGCATACGATTAAAAAATCCTCTGGTTTGCGCTTTAAAAAAATCATTCAAGCTGCGATCTTCCAAGCCAATGTTGGCTGGCAGATTTTCTTCATTAAAAGTGCGCGATATACAGCCCCGCTGCACACGATAGTCTAAATTATTGCCTGTATCGCTAATGAAATCACTATCACCTGGCTTAGAAAGCTCAGATTTTAGACTGAGATTCTGAGGGGACTTACTGGTAGATTTATCCCCTATTTTTACGCCAGCCTGATTAGGTTTTTGACTAGGTGTCTTTTGGCGTACCTGTGGTGTTTTATCGGTTTTTTTTGCTGGGCTTGCAGCCTGCTGTGCCTGAGCATGAAAAAATATTTCTAAGCCAGCAAAATATAGTGCACTCATCAGGACAATCGCGAGAAGCTGAATTTTTATTTTCTGAAGTCGCAACGGAGTACTCGCATTTTTTTCCACCCCTCAATTATCCAACATTGTTTGTAATAGGGTGAATCTTTATGTTGTGACGCAGCATTTTTTGATTTCAGGTCAGATGCCCCTAAAATCATTTATTGAATTATTTATTTATAGGAGCTTTGATGCCCATTATTGAATCAGTTTCTGTTGCAGCTGTTGCGGTTCCCTTGGATAAGGTGACTTCTTTTTCCACCCGTACCGTTTCGGAGCGCCACTATTGTTTGGTCAAGGTACGGGGTAAGGACGGAAACGAGGGTATTGGTTTTTCTTATATCGGTAGTGCTGGTGGCGATATTGCCAAAGTGGCAGTAGAGCAATTATTAGCGCCAAAACTGATTGGACAAAACAGCCATCGCAGCGAAGGCTTGTGGATGGAGATGTATAACGAATCTATTTTGCAAGGCCGTGCTGGGGCTGTCATGCGAGGCATATCTGTTTTAGATATCGCTCTTTGGGATTTAAACGCCCGTGCTGCTAAGCTGCCCTTGCACCAGTATTTAGGCTCTGTTGTTGATGATCGTGTGCCTGCTTATGCCAGTGGTGGCTACTATTTAGACGGAAAAACGCCTGCCATGCTCGGTAAAGAGATGGAATCCTATGTCAAGCAGGGTTTTAAGGCTGTGAAAATGAAAGTAGGTCGTCTATCCCCAAGAGAGGAAGAGGCGCGCGTGAAGGCCGCTCGTAAAGCAGTGGGAGAGGATGTGCTGCTCACCCTGGATGCGAATAATGCATGGCGTGATCTACCTACCGCCTTGGAATATATGCGCCGCTTTGAAGCCTACAACCCTTATTGGATTGAGGAGCCATTTTCTCCAGATGCGATTGACCTTCATGCGGCTTTAGCACGTCAAACTTCTATTAATGTCGCTACCGGTGAAATGGAAGCAGGGCGCTGGCGCTTTAGAGAATTGATTGATGCAGGTGGAGTGGCCATTTTGCAATCAGATGCTGCAGTCTGTGGAGGTATTACCGAATGGCGTCGAATTTCTGCTTATGCTGATTTAAAGGGAATTACTGTTTGCCCCCATTGGATGCATGACCTTCATGCACCATTGGTTGCCGCAACTCCAAATGCACGCTTTGTAGAGTTTTTCCTAGATGATCAAGTCCTGAACTTCCGCAGACTAATTAATAAACAATTAAGTTTTAAAAAAGGGGATTTGATTTTGCACAAAACTCCAGGACTCGGATTTGAGTTTGATGAAGCCGCAGTAAAGAAATATGCCGGTAAGGCTGCTTGGACCAAGATTGCATAAATCGTAGTGCAACAAAAAAAATCCCGCAGCAAATGCGGGATTATTCATTCAAGAGACGCTGTTGATAGCGTCGATGCTATTGCTCTTAGGTGGGCTAGCTCGCTTTAGGCTTGAGTCTAAAGTGCGTGATGGACTGAGTAATCAGCACTAATCCAAAACCCGCAAAGCCAATCAAGTCAGCCTCATTAGAAGGGTAGGCTAATGCCACTCCTGAAATCACCATGATGATGCGTTCAAAGGATTTAGTTTTTTCAATAAACCAGCCTTGGAGGCCGCCAGCCAAGCAAATAATACCTACGACTGCAGTAAATGAGATCCAGGCAATTTGCGACCAATCCGCTTGCTCTAACGCGGTAGTTGAGCCCATTAACAAAAGGCTCACGCCGGACTTATCAAGAACGAACATAAAGGGCACCAAAATCGCAGGGGCAACATACTTCCAAGTTTGCAAGGTTGTCTTATACGGATTGCCCTTACAGATTGCCGCTGCTGCAAATGGTGACAGCGCTGTGGGAGGCGATACCTCTGAAAGGACGGCGTAATAAAAGATAAACATATGGGCTGCAAAAGCGGGCACGCCTAAATTAATCAAGGCAGGTGCAGCGATGACTGCGCAAATAATGTACGAGGCAGTCACTGGTACGGCAAGACCAACTACCCACACCACCAGCGCAGTAAAGATTGCAGTAAGTAAGAGTGAGCCACCTGCATACTGAATCACAATAGAACTGAACTTCAAGCCAAGGCCAGTAAGCGTCACAGTACCCACAATTAGGCCAGCACCGGCGCACGTTGCTGCAATTGCCAAGACACCAGTAGAGCCTGATGCTAATGCTTTGGTCAAATTAGATTTGTAAAGACCGGCAAGGAGAGGTTCCTTTCCTTTAAACCAGTCCCAAGGAATGATGGCAGTATCCCTGCGCAACATACTCGAAAGTGCTGAGACCACTGTTGCCCAAAATACTGACATGACTGGTGAAAAGCCGAACAACATAAAGACCACAATGGAGATGAGTGAGAAGAAATGAAACCAATATTTTTTAGTCAGTTGCCAAGCACTTTCAGCAGCCTCAAATTGCATACTTTTCATACCATATTTACGGACATCAATTTCTACCATAACAAACAAGCCTAGGTAGAAAAGAATGGTTGGAATGGTTGCCATGAGTAATACATCTAAATACGAAATCTTTAAGAAGTCGGCAATTAAGAATGCCGCAGCACCTAGTACTGGCGGAGAAATAATTGCACCTAAGCCACCGGCAGCTAATAGTCCACCAGCAGCATTCTTTTCGTAACCGACTTTTTCAAGCATGGGGGCAGCGACAGAGCCAACAGTCACTGTCGTGGCAACACCTGAACCAGAGGGCCCACCAAGTAGGAATGAAGACAGGACAATGGTTCTTCCAACACCAGAGGATTTACCACCCATAGCGGCAAATGAAAAGTCGATAAAAAACTTACCCGCACCCGTAAATTGTAAGAAGGCGCCAAAAATTGTGAAGAGGATGATGAGGGTTGCAGATACATCGACTGCTGTGCCATAAATGCCCTCCAGCGTCATGAACATATAGCCTACGAGGCGATCTAGATCGTAACCTTTGTGAGTCCACGGGGCAGGCAGGTAATTACCAAATAAGGCATATAACAAAAAGAGGACAGTGACGCCAACCAAAATCATGCCATTGGTTCTTCGGACGCCCTCCAAAATCATGAGAACTAAGCCAATGCCCACTACAACATCGGTTGCGTTAGGCGCAGTATTTCTATCCATTAAGTCATCGCCCCCACTCAGAATGTAGTAAGCGACATACGTAGAGCCAATAGCAAATAAAATATCCCACCACATCAGGCGGTTTTTAAAGCGAGCAGCAATAGGAAAGCTGAGGAATACTAAAAACAAGACTAGAGCGACGTGAATCACTCGAAGTTGATGGGTAGGAACAATGGAGTACGCAGCATATAAATGAAATAGAGACATACCCACAGCCACGAGAGTGATGAACTTAGCCAAGAGACCTTTGTAGTCATTAGAATCCCCCTCCTCTTGCTTAATGAAGGCGTCTAATTTTTCCTGGGTTTCGTTATCAATAGCAGTCTGAGTCATGGCTCTACCTATTTGTATGTTTTTTCAAATCTACTAAGTTCAAAGAGTGGGCATGCCCACTCTTTGAGTTACAACTGAATCGCAAAGTCACTTAATGACTGACCAGCTTAATTTACTTTAATGTTCTTTTCTTTATAGTACTTTAAAGAACCTGGATGATATTCAATGGGAGTAGATTTTTGTTTCTGGTTTTCTAGCTTCACATTGATGTACTCAGCATGAGTTCTAACTAAATCCAGCTTGTTATCAAATACCGCTTTAGTAATCTTGTAAGCTTCGGCATCTGACATATTGGCATTGACTACTAGGATGTTAGCAACACCAGCAACCTTATTATTTTTAGTCATGCCCGAGTAGATCTCTTTTGGGATCTCGGTAGCAAAATAAAGATTACCGTATTTTTTGTTCATGGCGGCTACTTCAGCATCGGTATCCACCATCACAATTTTCATACCAGGGCTGTTAGCAAGATCAGTCACCGCAGCAGTTGGTAGACCACCAACCCAGAAGAAAGCATCAATCTTACGGTCTTTTACCGCATTGACAGACTCGGCAACACTTAAGCGCTCGCGTTTGACATCTTTATCTTTATCTAAGCCAGCAGCTTCTAATACACGAAACGCCATGACTTCTGTAGCACTGCCAGGGGCGCCAGTACTCACACGCTTGCCTTTTAAATCCTTCATGGACTTAATGCCGGTAGACTCAACAGTCACGACGTGCATCAAGTTTGGGTAAAGTACCATCAGCGTGCGTAAATCCACTTTTTTACCAGTAAATTTACCTTCACCAATTTGTGCATCTTTAGCAGCATCAGCCATAGAAAAGCCAACGTAAGGCTTACCTGTACCGATTAAGTTCAAATTATCTACAGAACCACCAGTGACTTCAGCTGTTGCTGACATTCCTGGTACTTTGCTGGAAAGTAAAGCAGCTAATCCACCGCCCATTGGGTAATACACGCCACCAGTACCACCTGTTGCGATAGAAATATTTTGTGCTTGGGCAACACCCCAAAATAATCCAAGGGATAAAGCAATTACTTTAAACAGCTTCATTTGGTATCTCCTATTGTGTATCTATTGTTTATCTATTAAATAAGTAAATCCAAAAAATCAAAGACCTTGCATACTGAAATTCATAGCTTCTAATTCTTTAAGCAATTTGGCTTGTTGGTCTGCACTAATTTGCATTAGTGGTGGGCGAACATTAAGCCACTCAGCATCTTTACTGTAATGCGCAACCGCAGTCTTCATGCCTGCAATCATTTGATATTGAGCAAAGATAGAGCGTACTTGATCTAAGGATTTTTGGCGTTGATCTGCATCAGATTCTCTCCAATGAGCGGCTAATTCTGAGATGGCCCTAGGGTTTACGTTAGCTGTAGCTGATATACATCCAACGCCACCAGCCCGCAAAGTGCGCATTAAGAATATTTCGCTACCTGCATAGACTCTAAAGCCTGATGGTGCCAAAAGCTTGATGACAGACTCTGTGTAGGCCCAATCACCAGAACTGTCTTTCATACCTACCACTGTTTTTGGATACTCTTTTGCGAGGCGCTCCAGTAAAGATAGGCTGAGGTTGATTTTTGTCACAGGCGGGATGTTGTAGATATAAATCTGTAATTTGCTATCACCCACCTTTTGAATCACCTCTGAGAAATAAGCAAACAAGCCATCATCGGTAATATCTTTGTAGTAGAACGGTGGCAACATGAGCACGCCAGCGCACTGATGTTGTACCGCATGGCGTGTCATGTGCACGGTGGCATCGATAGAAGTCGCACCCGTTCCAGGCATCATGTGTGCTGGATTCAAACCGCCCTCGACTAGGGAGGTAAGTAGATGCATCTTTTGCTCGTCAGACATCGAGTTCGCTTCTGAGTTCGTCCCAAAAATAGCTTGACCTACACCATTGCTCTCAAGCCATTGGCATTGCTTGAGTAATTTTTTTGCGTCTGGGCTACCGTCTTTTGTGAACGGAGTGAGTACTGGTGATAACACCGCAGGCAAAGTTGAGGGGTGAAGGGAAATCGTCATACTTACTCCAATTTAATTTTTACTTCTGTCAGAAGAGGTTGTTGATTATAAAAAGCTTCTAGGTTGCTTATTGCTAAATTTGTCATTAATTCCCTAGTTTCTGCAGTGGCACTACCAATATGAGGGGTGAGCAAGACATTATCAAGGCTAAGAAAGCCTGAATTGGGGTTGGGCTCATCTTCAAAGACATCGAGCGCTGCCCCAGCAATCTTTTTTTGCTGCAGTGCAACTAAAAGAGCACCTTCATCCACCACACTGCCACGAGCAATATTGATGAGATATCCCATTGGCCCTAAGGCCTCTAAAACTTCGGCACCCACCATTTTTTCTGTTTCAGGGCTAGCAGGGCAAGCAAGGAAAAGGACATCACAGGCTTTGGCCAGTGCTTGAATATTGGGGTAGTACTCGTAAGGCACATTTTTACGTGTCGGCCCTGTGTAGGCAATTTGTACCTTAAAAGACTCAAGGCGGGCAGCTAGATCTTGGCCAATACGCCCCATGCCAGCAATACCTACGCATTTACCAGCAAGGGTAGTAGTAGTTACAAAGGGTGCCTTAGACCAGGCACTACTTTTTACAAACTCCTGCGCTTGTGGAATTCGGCGCAGAAGTCCGAAAAGCATGCCAATAGCGAGCTCACAGACCGCATCATTTAATACACCTGGGGTGTTACTGGCTTTGATTCCATGAGCCTTGAGATAAGCTAAGGGGAGGTTGTCGTAACCAACACCGCAGGTGGCCACCATACGGATGCTCGGTATTTGCTCCAGTAATCCTTGGGGAAGCTGGGTATTTGAGCGAATGAGGATGCCAGTAAATTCACCGCTAGGTGGCTGAGCTTGAGGATCTAAAAGGTGAATCGTTTTAAGCCGTTGATCAATCTGTTTTTGCATTACTTCCGGGAATAGGCCAACCTGCAGCACTGAATTGACTGGGATCATGTCTCACTTACTTTTTTCTTGGAATAATGGAATCATTGTAAAAGGATTCATGGTCTACATATCTCAGATTAAGGAAAAATAAGATGCTTTTTACCCCAGCAGAAACAAAAGTAGTGATTGTCGGTGGTGGAACAATGGGGGCTGATGTGGCTGCGGTTTGTGCGCGTGGCGGTTGTGCCGTGCAAGTAGTTGAGCTTACGACCGAGCGTCGAGCATTATTACCTGACTACTTTATAAATACGCTGACTGATTTGGGTTATGAACACCGTACCCACCTACTGTCCGTAGCAGGCTCTTTAGATGAGGTGGAATGGTCAGAGGTTGATTTAGTGATCGAGTGTGTCCCAGAGCGACTTGATATAAAACAAGCCTTATTTGCCAAGCTAGAGCAATATGCAAAGCCTGAGACAGTATTAGCGAGCAATAGCTCGAGCTTTCCGATTAGTGAAATTGCTAGCGGTCTTAAAACAGCAGCGCGTATGATCGGTCTACATTTTTTTATGCCTGCGCATTTAGTGCCTTGTGTTGAAGTCGTCTATGGTGAAAAAACCTCACCTATGGTGGGAGATAGTTTATTCAGGCTCATGACTGCCTGTGGGATGGTGCCAGTGACGGTAAAAAAAGACTTACCCGGATTTTTAGCCAATCGTTTGCAGCATGCTTTATCGCGTGAAGCTTTTTCAATGGTAGATGCGGGCATTGCTACTTTAGAAGATATCGATAAGGCTGTACGTTTTGGTTTTGGTTTTCGCTACTTAGCAGCGGGTCCAGTGATGCAGCGCGATCATGCTGGCTTAGAAGTACATGGCGCTGCTGGAGCCAGTATTTATCCTTCATTAAACAATTCTCCAAATATTGCCAAGTGTTTGAGTGAGCGCGTTGCCAGTGGCAAGCTGGGTATGAAAACCGGCGAAGGGTTTTTCCCTTGGACATCGGAAACCATTAAGGCAGAGCGTGAACGCTATGACAATCTCTTGCGTGCTGGTTTGAAATTAATCCAGAAAGAGTTGCCTGAAATTAAGTAGTGCGTTTGTAGTACGTTTGCAGTGAGATCTTTGTAATCATGCTTTATGCTTGGACTTATGAAGAAAATCATTCGAGTGTGGGACTTGCCCATTCGCTTATTTCACTGGACATTGGTAATTTGCATTGTTACTAGCTTTATCACGGTCAATATTGGTGGTAATGCGATGGAGTGGCATGCGCTTTCAGGCTATTGCATTCTCACGCTGATTATTTTCAGAATCTGTTGGGGCTTGCTGGGCTCACATCATGCGCGTTTCATCAATTTTGTTCCTAGCCCAAAAGAGTTGTATCAATACTTGACTGGAAAACCTTCGGCAAAACTGGGACACAATCCCCTAGGCTCACTCTCGGTCCTAGCCTTCATTCTCGCAATAGGGGTTCAGGCAGTAACAGGTTTATTTGCAAACGACCAGATTGCGTTTGAAGGTCCCTTTGCAAAATATGTGAGCAACTCTACAGTGGAACTACTCACGTCAATTCACTACTTTAATAAATGGGTTTTATTGGGGCTGATAACGCTACATATCTCCGCCATTTTGTATTACCAAAAGGTCAAAGGTGAAAACTTAGTCAAGCCGATGCTTTTGGGGGATAAAGAAATTGATCCAAGCAAGGAGACAAGATATCTGCCTGCTGACTTGGATCAAGACTCCAAAGATGGAGGTCTGCAACGCAGCTATGCTGCTGGGTTGCTTTGTCTGATAGCGCTAACGCTGGCTTACTTCGTTAGCAAATAATTATTTTTTCTTAAAGTCATCATGGCAGCCTTTACAGGTTTGCCCAGCCGCACCAAAAGCTTTTTTAATACTTTCTAAATCACCTGTTTGGGCTACTGTATTGAGATTCGCTACCGCTAGCTGCATCTTTTCTGAAGCAGCTTTGAACTTCGCATTGTCTGACCAAATAGCAGGCAGTGCGTTCCCACCTTCCGTGCCTGGACCAAAGGCTTGCCATGGTAATGTAGAGAGGGTAGCAACAACCGCTGCATTTTTTGCAACATCTTCTTTGTTATAAGGTGCTTCACCCTTCACAACAGCCCCAATTTTGGAGAAGGAGTTGGCCATTACGGTGTAAGCACTCTGCCGATATTTAATGGCATCTTCCGGCTTTTTAAATTGTGCAAAAGCGGTGCCAGATCCAGCAGCGATGATCACAGCAGTACTAGCTAGAATAATTTGTTGAATTTTCATCACATCTCCTTAAATTTGGTTGATACATCAATTGCAAATCCTTATCGAAATGAGCATACACCTGAATAATGCCATTGGCTATGCATAGAGGTCTGCGCATGGGGCCAGCATCATCGCTTAAAATAGGATTTGCAGGGGAAGAGTGACAAAGTAAATGACGCTCTTAAAAAATGCTATCAGGGGCTCCATCCAGAATGATCCAATCACCCCAGTAAAAACTAGGCCTAAAACAATAAAAAAGCCCCAAGGCTCGACTTTACCTAGGAGGATGGATTGACGTGCCGGTAGGAGTCCAGCCAGGATGCGACCTCCATCCAGTGGTGGAAGCGGGAAGAGATTAAATACCAGTAGTCCTAAATTCCAAATAATCCCGGCTTGGGACATCGCTAGCAGAAATCGCTCATTGATGCCAAAGCCTATGAGGGTAATTAGTAATATTGCCCAAATAAGTGCCTGAAAGAAGTTAGAGCCCGGACCCGCTAATGCCACCCAAATGGAGTCTATGCGGGGATTTTTTAGGCGATCAAAGCGAACGGGTACAGGCTTGGCATAGCCCACCAAAAAGGGTGATCCCGTCAAAATCAACAACAAGGGAATCAGGATAGTGCCGACAGGATCAATGTGCTTCAAAGGATTGAGGGTGACTCTACCTAATAGGTAGGCAGTATCATCGCCCAGTTTTCGTGCCGCATAACCATGGGCAGCTTCGTGAATGGTAATGGCGAAAATCAAAGGAATGGCATTAATGGCTACAGCTTGGATAGAATAGTCAGTAATCATGACAATATGATATCTATAGGAGCAAAAAGTGACTGACGATAAAAAACCTGACCCTAAAGCGGCTGCGAAGCCAGCAAGCGTAAAACCAGCGGCGCGACCACCGGCCCCCAAAGGCCCATCAGGCCCTGGTGGAAGGCCTCAAGCTGGCTTTGGTGGTGGAAAATCCATCATGCGTAAGGCTGGCCGAGGCCGATAGTGGATAATTAGTGCATTAATCAATATGTCTAATGGGAATTTGATATGAATGAGTGGCATAAAGAGTCGAAAGACGAAATCAATAAGAAAATCATTACCTTGATCGTAATGTTGGCGATTGCTACAAGTTTGGCTATTTTGTTTGCGTTAGTTGCTGCCCATATTGGTTACGTGTTCGGCTAATTTTTATTCATGACTAGCCATCGCCAACCTGCATTATTTGCTGGCCATGGCAGTCCGATGTACGCTATTGAGCCCAATCGCTACACAGCGACATGGGCTGCTCTCGGTAAATCTCTCCCTCGTCCTGATGCTGTATTGGTGATTTCTGCACATTGGGTTACTCGTGGGGTTTGGCTTACTGCGATGCCAAAACCCAAAACCATTCACGACTTTGGGGGATTTCCTCCCGAATTATTTGAGATTCAATACCCAGCACTCGGCAGCCCTGCTTTAGCGGATCGCGTAAAAGAATTACTTGATATTCCTGTAGTGCTCGAAGAGTATGAATGGGGCATAGATCATGGGGCGTGGTCAGTTCTGAAGTATCTTTATCCACAAGCAGATATTCCTGTAGTGCAACTTAGCTTAGATGGCTCTTTGTCGGCGAGTGAACACTATGCCTTGGCTAAAAAATTACGCCCTCTACGTGATGAGAATATTTTAATTTTGAGCAGCGGAAACGTTGTTCACAACTTAGGCACTATGCATTGGGAGGATGATGCCCAGCCTTATGCGTGGGCTACAGAGTTCAATGATTTTTTTGTTTCAGAAATACATGCTAACCATCACGACGCCTTGATTCATTGGGAGCGGTTTGGCGAAGCTGCCCACTCTTCTATTCCAACATCTGAACACTATTGGCCTGCTTTGTATACCTTAGCTTTGCAAGAAGAAGGTGAGCAAGCAAAGGTACTCATAAATGGTATCGAGATGGGCTCTATCGGCATGCTCACTTTCAGTATTCAATAAGTGTTAAATATGTGGCCATCTCTTCTTGCGATTTTCTGTGGTGCTGGTATCGGCGCCTTGCTCAGAGCAGGTTTTAATTTAGCCACTGTTGGGATAGCATCCACTTTACCCTTGGGAACGTTCATGGCAAATATGGTGGGAGGATATTTTGTTGGGATTGCTGTAGCTTTTTTTGGCAACAATCCAAGCCTATCTCCCGAATGGAAGCTATTTGTGATCACAGGATTTTTAGGTGGTCTCACCACCTTCTCTAGTTTTTCTGCGGAGGTAGTGGGATTAATGCAGCGTGGTGAAGTGACTTGGGCATTGGGTACTGCATTGCTTCATTTAGTCGGATCGTTAGTACTTACCTTCTTGGGTATTTTGACCTACCAAGCACTGAAATAGTTATTCAGGCTTAATATTTCCAGCCTTGACAACCCCACTCCATTTAGTAGCTTCTGACTTTATAAGTGCTGCAAAGTCTGCAGGGGTGCCTCCGCCAATCTCATTACCTTGTGACAACATTAATTCTCGAAGCTGTGGATCTTTTAATGCCTCATTCGCAGCAGCATTAAGCTTTTCAATAATGGCTTTAGGTGTCTTTGCAGGCGCAATAAACCCTTGCCAATTAAGCACCTCAATTTTGGGATAACCAACTTCAGAGAAACTAGGGACATTCGGAAAGAGGGGCGACCGTTTTTTACTCGTAATCGCTATTGGACGAAGCTTATCGGCTTTAATGTTCGTGACAGCTGAATACATTTGATCAAACATCATATCGACATTGCCTGCCATTAAGTCTGTTAGTGCGGCTGAACCACTTTTATAAGGTACATGAATCATTTTAATGTCGGCATTTTGCATCAGTAATTCAGCAGAAAGTTGATGGCTGCCACCAATGCCACCTGAAGAGAATGTGAGTGTGCCTGGTTTTGCTTTAGCGGCAGCCACAATCTCCTGAATAGTTTTGTATGGTGAGTTGGGGTTAACAACTAAAATTAATGGCCCTCTTTCAATCAGAATGATGGGAGTTAAATCTGTTTCTGGGTCATAGCGTAAATTGCCGAACAGGGTTTTATTGACTGCCATTGGTGCAAAGTTCCCCATGCCAATGGTGTATCCATCCGGATTAGCTCTGGCTATAAATTCCGTGCCAATATTTCCTCCTGCACCAGGCTTGTTGTCGATTACTATGGGCTGCTTGAGGATCACACTCATTTTTTGAGCTAACTGCCTACTTCTTGAATCAGCGCTACCGCCAGCACCATAAGGCACGATTAAATTAATCGGTTTATTGGGATAGTTTGCTTGAGCCCATGCCGCACTGGGCATCAAGAGAGTTGAGCAAATAATTGAAGCTAAAAGAGTGGATGTGATTTTCATATGTATCCCAGTACTCCTAAGCCAGCACCTAGTCCAATCAAATACAAAGGATGCCAGCGCGTAAAGAGGGTTAGACCAATTGTGAGTAAGGTCAAAAGGTAAGCAGCCTGACTATGATTAATTTGTAAGGCAATTTGCCAAGCAGAGGAGAGCACTAGCCCAATAGCAAGGGCAGCAGCAGCGTATTGAATTACTTTCTTTTTGTGTTGATCTTGCATGCGAGTAATAAAGCGCTGTAAAAAGAACACCAGAATTGAAGATGGCCACGCAATCGCAAAGGTAGCGATTAGGGCGCCTACTACGCCGTAGACATGCCATCCTATTAAGGTGACCGTCATGAAATTCGGGCCAGGAGCGGCCTGAGCTATCGCAAAGTAATCAGCAAACGTTTGTAGATCAATCCAATGTTCTTGTCGTACAGATAAATCTAGGAGACTAGGGAGTAGTGCATTTACCCCGCCGAAAGCAATAAGTGAAAAAGCAGATAGCTTTAGAAAAAGACTAAGAAGAATGCTCATAATTTGCGCGCCTTCTTGTTTGCCAAGAGCAGAGCAAGCGGAGATGAGATCAGCACCACCCAGCCAAGTCCGAGATGAAAATAGCTTGCTGCTATGACAGTGACTATAACCACTAAAAACATTGCTGGAAATTGAAACTCATCACGCATCATTTTGAATCCAGTTGACGCAATCAAACCTACGCCTACGGCAGAGATACCGCGCAAAATACCTCTGACAGAATCTAAGTAGCTGTAGTGCTCATACAGCAGCGCCAATAGCATCACAATACAAATTGGCCCTAGCGTTAAACCCAAGACTGCAGCTATAGCACCTCTGGCTCCACCAAAGCGAGAGCCAATGCAGACGGCCAGATTAACAATATTGGGTCCGGGCACAATTTGGCATATTCCTAAAATAGCGCTGAACTCTTCTGAGCTGAGTATTTTGTCTTTTTCTACGAGGGTACGGCGTGCCCAAGGCAGCACTCCACCAAAGCCGGACATACCTATTTTGCTAAAACTAATAAATAGCTGGGTTGGGGTCAGCGTATGCAAAATGATTACAGCTTAAAGGGATACGGAATAGGCCTCTGATCGAGCCAGGCCTCTAAGGTATCGGTGATACCTTGAGAAAAGGCTTTGAAAATAGGCTCTGCAATGAATCCTAAATGTGGCGTCACTAATAGGTTGGGAGTATGTCTTAATGGATCGTTTTGGGGAAGGGGCTCAATGTCAAAGACATCAACTGCTGCTTGCCCAGGAAATCCTTTTTTAAGTGCTTCACATAGCTCTGACATATTAATTAAGGCCGAGCGAGATGTATTTACCAAGATTGCATCTGATCGCATCAGCGCTAATTGCTCAGCACCCATAATTCCTTTGGTGCCAGGCCCAGCTACTAAATGCATCGTCACTACTTTAGAGGTGGATAGTAATTCATCGAGGGTGACACAGGTGGCATGTTCCACAGCTGCACGTTCTGGAGTCATATTGGGACTCCAGGTCACGATCTCCATACCAAATGCACGACCCACTTTAGCAACTTGACTACCAATGGCGCCTAAACCCATGATGCCTAAGCGTTGACCTGAAAGCATGGGTAAAACGGAAAATTCATTTCGCCATCCACCTGTTGCTACCAAAGTATTTTGTTCAGTGAGCCGCTTAGATGCTCCCAAGATCAGAGTCCAAGTAAGTTCAGCAGTGGTTTCTTTAGATGGGCCGCCTGGGGTATAGCCTATGGGTATATTTCTAGATATCAAGGCTGAAGCATTTAGTGTGCCATTTCGGGCGCCAGTAAACATGAGGAATTTGAGTTTGGGCAATCTTGCAATCATCGCCTCATTAAATGGAGATCGATCACGCACTATGGCAATCGCATCAGCATCTTTTACTGCTTCGTACAATTCTTCAGCATCCAAGGGTTCATGATGAATAGTGACATTGGCCTTTTGATCTAGCGTTTCCCATTGGGAAAACCGGCGTAAAGCGCGCTCATAGTCACCTAAAATAACAATATTCGGTAGTGGGGCCATTTTGTTTATTTTTGAGTTGGTATTGTTTAGTTGTAAAGTGATGGATCTAATTGAGACCTATCTTGTTTTGTAGACTTATTCTACTATTGGTGCCACATTTTAAAAAAAGGAAAGAATAATGATTTTGGAGCATTGCGATATTGAAATCGACCCAAGCAAGGGTGCAGAGTTTGAAGAGGCTATTTTACGTGGCGTCAATACTGTCATTGGGAAAGCAAAAGGTTTTCGGGGATTCAAGGTCAACCATAGTATTGAAAATCCAGCACGCTATTTGCTTTTAATTTATTGGGATACCTTGGAAAGCCATACGATTGATTTTCGAGGTTCAGAAGCATTTGCTGATTGGCGTGCCATCGTTGGCCCCTTTTTCGCGAAGCCCCCTTTTGTGGAGCATATGACTTTAGTGGGCAAATCTAACTAAGTCCTTACTCGGTCGCAGCTTTTAATTTTTTGTCGGATGGAATGCTCTTCAGGAATGGAGTCCAAGTTGGACTCCAAAGCTTCGCGCTCATCAAAGACAAAGCAGGTGCCCGTATAGTGTGCTGAGCCTACCTCTTCAAAATACTTGAGGATTCCACCCTCTAGTTGGTAACTGTGCTCCATACCAATCTCACGCATGTATAGACCAGATTTTTCGCAGCGAATACCTCCAGTACAAAAACTTACTATGGTTTTATCCATCAAAGCTTCTTTATGAGCAGTAATAGCCTGCGGAAACTCAGTGAATTTATTGATGTTGAAATGTAACGCATGGTTGAATGTGCCGTAATCTACTTCGAAGGCATTTCGGGTATCTAGCATGACTACAGGACGACCTAAGTCATCCGTGCCACGATCTAGCCACTCCTGTAATTTTTTAGGGCTAATGAAATTTGCACGTCCTTGTTCTGGACGAATCATGGGATGATTCATGCGAATAATTTCATTCTTGAGCTTGATTAGCATCTTCTGAAACGGCTGGGTTTCTGACCAGCTATCTTTGGTCACCAAAGCATGAAAGCGGGAATCTCGTCGTAGCCAATCTATAAAGCCGCGTAATTCAATTTCCTCGCCGGCTAAAAATAGATTTATGCCTTCGCCAGTGAGCAAAATAGTTCCCTTAATGTGGCGGCAGTGGCACTCATCCAACATCTTGGCACGTAGTTCTATTAATTCATCTAGGCTGACAAATAAATAGGCGGCAATGTTTAGAATGGGTTTCATGGCTAATCTCTTTAGGCTACGCGCTCTATTATCAAACATACTAGCCTGAGGAATGGTAATCTTAGCGTCTTAATCGGAGGAGACAGCGATGCAAACGTTCTTAAAAATAACTAAAAATGCCTTAGCCTTAGGTTTCATTTTATTGGCTGCTAGCTCAATAGTCGGCGCCCAAAGTACTGGATTAGGTACTTGGCCTACCCAAAAACCGATTCGTTTGATTGCTGTTTTCCCACCTGGCGGCTCTGTAGATCAAGTCGCTCGAATTTTGGCACCAGCTTTGCAGGCAGAACTAAAGCAAAACGTGATTGTGGAAAATATTGGTGGCGCATCTGGAGTCATTGGTACCTCGGCAATGACGCGATCTGAGCCTGATGGTTACACCTTTGCTGTGGTACTTGACACACACGGGGTTAATCCTAGTCTCAAAGATAGACTCCCGTATGACACGATTAAAGATATCGCACCAGTCACCCTCATTGGTACATCGCCGAAGGTCTTAGTAGCTAGTAAGAATTCAGGAATTACCAGCTTTAAACAGTTAACAGATCAGTCCAAGGCTCGTAAGCAATTTAGTTATGGCTCAATTGGAGTTGGTAGTTTGGGACATTTGGCAATGGCTCGCTTAGCGAAGCAGGCTGGATTTGATTGGAATCATATTCCTTATCGCGGTGGCGGCCCTTCAATGCAGGACGTATTAGGCGGCCAAGTTCAGCTTGGTATTGGCTCTGAATTCTTAGTGAAGCCTCATGTTGATAGTGGCGGCGTCATTCCTCTAGTGATCTCTACGTCCAAAAGATCGGCCGCTCTACCAAATGTTCCCACCATTGCAGAAAGTGGTTTTCCTGGTTTTAATGCACCTGCATGGTGGGCAATGTTAGCGCCAGGTAAAACTCCCCCAGCCATTGTGAATGCCATGAATCAAGCCGTTACTAAAGCTTTAAAAAGCCCCGCAGTTTCTGAGAAATTAAAGTCCCAAGGTATTGAAATTATTGCTGGAAATCCAGAGTTAGCAACGGATTTTATTGGTAAGCAAATCGGCATTTGGGGTAAGTTTGTGATTGAAAATAATATTAAAGAAGTGAGCCAATAGAAAGCTAGTATGTCTGAACGTCTCATCCCCTATCAACCTATGGATTTAGCTGAGCCAGCTGCATTAGTGGCCGCCATTCGTCAGCGGCGCGGCGGCCAGTTCATTAATCTGGATCGAATGCTGTTACATAGCACTCCAATCGCCGAGGGCTGGAATCACTTTATTGGAGAGATTCGTAATAATCTTTCGCTAGATCCTAAGCTGCGAGAATTAGCTATGTGTGGGGTAGCGGTTCTGAATGGTGCTGAGTATGAGTTCTTTCATCATGCTCCTCCCTTTATTAAGGCAGGTGGTACCGAGGAGCAGGTCCAGGCCTTGAGATTGATTGGCCAAGCTAGTTTTCCAGCGACACTATTTACTTCAGTAGAGCAAGATGCTGTTGAGCTGACCTTACAGATGACGCGTCATATTAAAGTCGATGGTGATGTGATGAAGCGGCTACAGGCTGCTTTAGGTAACACGATTACCGTAGAGCTGGTCAGTGTCGTGGCTGCTTACAACATGGTGTCACGTTTTTTGATTGCACTGGACATCAACCCTGAGGAACATCCTCCTGAATAAGCCATGAATCATCATGCTTCTATTCATTGGGAGGAGAGTGATCAGGCATGTTCAGCACAATGGCATTCTGAAAATGGCATAGCCCCCCATAAAAAAGTAGTAGTAGGGGATGACACCATGACTGCTGATGATGCTTATCATCTGGCATGTGGTGGTACAGCAATATTATGGAAGGGCGATTTTCAAAATGCTCGGCAGTTATTGCAAGCGTTGGTCAGACGAGTCGATAAGCCTTCTAAGAAATCAAAACGAGCAGACAAGAGGGTTGCTGGAACAGTAACTTCCCCTGAAAAAACATCCGCTGATTTTTTTAACTTACATCGCCTCTCCCAATCTCAACGTGCTCGTATCCTAGGCATGTTGTTGATTCAGTGCAATGCTGATAACACGATTTCTTTACGACGAGCTCCCGATGTTGCCAAAGCCTGCCTAGAGGCATATGGCCCTGCCTCTGAATCTTATGTCATCTCATTACGTGAACTCTTAGGTGTCATCAGTGCGCATGAATGGCGTAAGCATGGCGTGCCTGTGTTGGCTGATGCAGATGGTGAAGCGGTATGTGTTCATCCTCACTATGGCGTCTTTTCTCCCATCCGCGGTGAATATATTGAACTTGTTTGTAATGCGCCTTTGCCAGCGGCTTTAAATGCAGAATCCATTGCATTTGATATTGGTACCGGCACTGCAGTATTGTCGATTATCTTGGCCATGCGGGGGGTACAGCGCATTATGGCTACCGATCAAGATGAGCGTGCATTAGCATGTGCTAAAGAAAATATTGATCGTCTAGCGCTCAGCTCAACCGTAGAAGTGCTGAAAGCCAATTTATTTCCTGATGGTCGGGCAGCATTAATTGTATGTAACCCACCCTGGTTACCGGCTAGACCTAGCTCTCGTCTCGAGCACGCAATTTACGACCAAGATAGTCAAATGCTCAAAGGATTTTTAAATAGTCTGAAAGCTCATCTATTGCCTGGCGGTGAGGGATGGCTTATTTTGTCTGATCTCGCAGAGCATCTTGGACTAAGAACGCAAGAGTCCTTACAAGAATGGATCAAACAAGCAGGGTTGATGGTTTTGGATCGAACAGATATTAAGCCAAGACATAAAAAAGTATTTGATGAGAATGACATGCTTCATGCCGCTAGATCTGCTGAAGTGACATCCTTATGGCGTTTAAGAGCCCAGCCTTAACTCCCCCATTTATTATATAAAGTTTCAGTAAGCTTTTTTAAATCCCTGCGCTAACACCCTCATGCAAAAAAGGGTTGTTAATGCACGCAACATTCCTTAAAATTAGATGAGAATCATTCTTATTTGATGTAAGTGCAGTGTTGTAGCGAGGGGTAAAATTTGCTAAACAGTTTGAAATCAACGGTAGATAAAGAAACTTGGGCGATCTTGATCGTCAGTACATTACATCTAGGTATTTTGTTCGGACTTGCACAGATGCAGGGGTTTCCATCTTATGCTCAGTCAGCAGACGCCATCACCATAAATTTAACAAACAGTTATCTTGTGGCAGATTATGCGCAGGCGCGCATACAGAACTACTCAAAATTTAAGCCAAAGATAGCTGAACAAAAGATAAGCGATAAAAACACAGAAGTTGTTAACGAAGTTCATCCTGCCGGCGCACATAGCTCTGAATCAGGTTCTAGAGAATCTACACTATCTTTGAGCCCATCTTTTGCAAGTAGAAATCTATTGGACAATCCAAGACCTCCATATCCTCTAAAAAGCAGACGTATGGGAGAGCAAGGTATGGTGAAGCTTAAGCTTTGTATTAATACCCATGGCTTAGTTGCGAATATTGCCTTAGTAAATAGCTCTGGTTATGAGCACTTAGATCAGTCTGCCCTCGATACTGTGAAAACATGGAGATTTTCTGCGCTGAATGCATCGGCACCCCACGCGGATGATTGCTACCGTATACCTATCCACTTTAAGCTGGAGGGTTAAGGTGAATATTCATACTGAAGCAGTAAATCAAAAGCTTTGCCCTTCTCAAGCACATTGGGGAAAAGTGATTACTAGTGAGGTTCTATTAGGCGGCAATCTATCGATCATCATTCTTCATGATGGTCATCAGTATCGATTGAGTATTACCAAGTTAAAAAAGCTCATTTTGACAAAATAGTTCGACGTTCGTTTTTAGCCAGCAAATGTATTTTGATATGCAAATAGCCAGCGATTTTTTATTAATATCACTGGAGATTGCAAATGAAGCTACAAAAATTAGCCTGGGCCCCAGGTGTTGCATTGGTATGCGGATGTACTTTTACTTTAGGGGTGTGTGCTAAAGAAGTTGATTTACCGAGAATCGATATTGTTGGGCGAGAAGATAATGCGCGCTCCAAAATTCCTGGGACGATTGATGTGATCAATCAAAGGCAATTAGAAATATTGCAGCCTTTATCGTTACAGGATGCTTTAAAGACAGTGCCTGGAGTGCATGTTCGTGGCGATGAGGGAGCTCTTGGCGCCATTCCAAATATTGGTATTCGGGGTTTAAATCCTAGTCGCAGCCAGAAAGTCCTGATGTTAGAGGATGGCGCGCCAATACAGCCGAGTTTATTCATTTCAAATGCCTCGTATTACAGTCCTCCAGTTGATCGCATAAGTGGAATTGAGGTCTTAAAAGGAGCATCTGGTTTGCAGTATGGCCCGTCTAATATTGGCGGGGTAGTGAACTATCTTACAAAAACACCAGAACAAGGGTTTAAGGTTTCAGCTAAAGCAGGGAACTATGGTTATCGGTTGGCATATATAGAGGCAGGCGGAAAATCAGAATCGAATGGGGCTATTGCAGGTCTCAATATTATTAAGTCAGATTCTGATAGTTACCAGGGCAATGGATACAAGATGTATGACATTCTATTTAAGGGCGGTGTGAGTGTTGATCGCGACCATTGGCTGAGTCTTAAATATACCCACTATGACAACAATATCAATACTTCTTATGTGGGGTTAAGACCTAATCAATACAGTAATAAAATATCAGCTAATCCAGCACCAAACGATAGCTTTATTACTCAAAGGAATGCAGTAGATTTGAACCATTCCTGGGATATGAGTCCAGATGCAAAGCTTAATACATTGGTGTACTGGAGTAAGTTGGGGCGAGATTTTTGGCGCCAGAGTGTGAAATCTCGTTCTGCTGATGGGACTGTTTTTAAGCCATGTGATGGTAGCTCCGATTGTCTGTTTGGTAACAACCGCGAATTTCAAATGCTCGGGATTGATTCTCGGATGATGCATACGCATAAAGCCTTTGGTATTAAAAATGAGATTGAGTTAGGGGTTCGCTTGCATACCGAGACACAAACCAATCAAATGAAGGCATCAACGAGTTTGGCTAAATCGGGTAGGCTCGCTAGCCATGAAGAAAACAAAGCCAATTCCGTAGCAGCGTTTGCGCAAAACCGCTTTTTAATTACAAAAGATTTTGCAGTCATACCTGGCGTGCGAGTAGAGAGTTATAACCAGACTCGTTACAATGTTTTTATAACTAAGTCTGGTAGTACGAAGAACTTTGAAACTATTCCACAGCTTGGCGCTACTTGGCAAGTCTTGCCAGAAATTCAGCTTTACTCAAGTATTTATAAAGGGTTTGCTCCTGCGCAGCTAGCTACCGCAATTAATGAAAAGGGCGTTGATCAGCAGCTCGATCCTGAGCGCTCTACCAATCTTGAGCTCGGCTTAAGAGGGAAAAATGCAGGCTTTACCTACGATGCTGCAGTGTTCAGCATGAACTTTAGTAATCAAATCGTAAATCAAAGTCTTGCTGCCGGAATTTCTAAGGCGAATGGTGGAAAAAGTTTACATCAGGGTATGGAGTTAGCTCTTGGCTATGAGCTTGGTGCCGGATGGCGTGTGAATGGTAATGCGACCTATATTCCTGTTGCTCGATACGTTGGAAGCTCCTCTATTGGCGCAGATGGCAATCGCCTTCCTTACACACCCAAGCTCACTTCTAATGTAGGAGTGAACTATCAGAAAGGAGGGTTTAATTCTTTGCTTAGTGCGAACTATATTTCTGCGCAATTTCCAGACTCAGCCAATACGATAGCTCCTAATGCGGTTGGCACATTAGGTGAGATACCTGCAGTCGTTACTGTCAATTGGAGTGCAAATTATGCAATCAATAAAAGCTGGAAGGCGTTTGGGGTAGTGAATAATCTGTTTAATAAGCGCTATATCTACAGCAGAAGCCCTGACGGCATCTTTGCTGGTGCACCTTTAAACTTTCAGGCAGGGATGAGTTACCAGTTCTACTAAGATAGTTTTCATGGGGCCCAAGGGCCCCAACTCATTTAGCAAATAATTGACTCGGATCTTCGAATGCCTTGAACTCTAAGGCATTGCCAGCAGGATCAAGGAAGAACATCGTTGCCTGCTCGCCCACTTGGCCCTTAAAGCGAATTTGCGGCTCAATAATGAATTTCATGCCAGTATCTTGCAAGCGCTTTGCAAGAGCATCCCAATCGGGCTTGGTCAATACCACTCCAAAATGTTTGACGGGAACATCATGACCATCGACTTGATTCGAGCTGGTGTGCCCACATTCCTCCGGAGCAAGATGGGCTACCAATTGATGGCCAAAGAAATCAAAATCAATCCATTCATCCGAGCTGCGTCCTTCAGCACACCCCATCGTCACGCCATAAAACTGGCGAGCAGCCGCTAAGTCATTTACGGGAAAGGCAAGATGGAAGGGTTGTATGATAGTCATGATCATCCTCGGCGATTATTATTGTAGGTAGTAATTTGACATAAATGCTGCCATTTGTAAACTTTAGTATAGTGTTATTACAGTATATTTTTATCAACACCAATAGGATTTACACCTTAAGTCCAGGCAGGGAAGCAGTCAGATTAATCCGGCGCTTTTTTAATACAAAGAATATTTTATGACTAGCAATTCTGATAAAGAAAAAAAGACAGCCTGCTGTGGGTGGCTTACGTAAAGGCTTAACCAGCTATGGAGATCAAAGCTTCTCTTTATTTATGCGTAAGGCATTTATTAAAGGGGCTGGTTATACCAATAGTGCGTTAGATCGTCCAGTTGTAGGCATCATCAATACTGGCAGTGCATATAACCCCTGTCACGGAAATATGCCTCAATTGATTGAAGCGGTGAAGCGCGGTGTCATGTTGGCAGGTGGGTTGCCGATGGATTTTCCAACGATTTCTATTCATGAGAGTTTTGCTGCTCCAACCAGTATGTATTTGCGTAACTTGATGTCGATGGACACTGAGGAAATGATTCGTGCACAACCGATGGATGTTGTTGTCATGATTGGTGGATGCGATAAAACAGTTCCTGCGCAGATGATGGGTGCCGCGTCCGCTGGCTTACCAGCCATTCAGTTAATTACTGGTTCAATGCTGACTGGCTCTCATCGTAGTGAGCGTATAGGCGCCTGTACAGATTGCCGTCGCTACTGGGGAAAATTCCGTGCAGGTGAAATTGATGAAGCAGAAAAAGATGAAGTGAATGACCAGTTAGTCGCCAGCGTTGGTACTTGTTCAGTCATGGGTACTGCAAGCACGATGGCATGTATTTCTGAAGCATTAGGTATGACGGTTACTGGAGGTGCAACGCCACCGGCTGTCACTGCGGATCGTATTCGGGTGGCAGAAGAGACGGGTACTCGCGCTGTCCAAATGGCTAAAGATGGCTTGACCATTGATAAAATACTGACGGCGGATGCTTTTGAAAACGCGATGCGGGTTTTATTGGCGATTGGTGGTTCGACGAATGCTATCGTTCACCTAGCAGCCATTGCAGGGCGTATGGGTTTAGAAATTGATTTAGACGCCTTGGATCGCATGGGTGATGAAACCCCAGTATTAGTCGATTTAAAGCCGTCTGGTGACCACTATATGGAAAACTTCCATGATGCTGGCGGCATGACCACCTTATTGCGCGAACTCAAGCCTTTATTAAAACTCAATACGCTGACAGTAACTGGTCGCACCTTGGGTGAAGAGATTGACGCTGCCCCGCCAAGCTTCAAACAAGATGTGGTTCGTAAGTTAGATAACCCTATTTATCCTCGCGGCAGTATCGCAGTCTTGCATGGCAACTTAGCACCTGGTGGCGCCATTATCAAACAATCTGCTGCTAATGAAAAATTGATGGAGCATGAAGGGCGTGCGGTTGTCTTTGAAAATGCGACAGATCTCGCTAGTCGCATCGACAGTCCTGATTTAGATGTGACTGCCGACGATATCTTAGTGTTAAAAAATATTGGCCCCAAAGGTGCTCCTGGTATGCCAGAGGCTGGATACATCCCCATTCCAATGAAGCTAGCACGTGCAGGTGTGAAAGACATTGTGCGTATTTCTGATGGGCGAATGAGTGGTACCGCTTTTGGGACGATCGTATTACACGTCACACCAGAGGCTGGAGTAGGTGGACCTTTAGCACACGTGAAGAATGGCGATCGTATTCGTCTGAGTGTAAAAAATCGTGAAATTAGCTTGCTCATATCTGATGCAGAATTAGCACAACGCGCAAAAGACAATCCTATTACTCCGCCTACTGCAGAGCGTGGTTATCTCAAATTATTTTTAGATACTGTCACTCAAGCCGATCAAGGTGTGGACTTTGATTTCTTAAGAGCTGAAAAAATGGTCGGTAAAACGCCGAATCGTTAACGCAATACCTGAAGAAATAATTTAATTAACTATTTAAGTAAAACGGGTATTTAACTAAAGCGACCTTAAAAGGGAGATAATTTTACAAAGACAGTTCGAGAGCGAGTGAGAACACGAACTAGCTGCCTAGAAATAGGTCCTGCAAGCCAGCAGGGGTAACAGAGCCTCGCAGCGAGATCCTAATAAGATCTCAAGGAAAGGGCCTCAGGGCCCTTTTCCTTTTGTTAAAAATTCAAGCATTGTTCTGCACTTAAAAAATGATCCTGACCGTTTGCAAAACCTAGCGCTCGGTTTTTCAAGGGATATGCTCTCTTCATACCTGCCCCTTAGGTTGAAGGAGCCATCATCTCTAAAAGCTTTTGGTCTGAAAATCCCAGGACAGGTCACCCCCAATGATACCCCCAGGGATTTGAGATACAGCAGGATTTGGAAAGACCACAACGGACGTACGGGCCTTTATCTATAAAGAAAAACGCCACCCTGTTGGGTGGCGTTAGACTGTTACGTACTACAAAATGGTGGAGTCGGCGGGAATCGAACCCGCGTCCGCAAATCCTCTACAACAAGTTCTACATACTTAGTCATATCATTTAATTTAGCTAGCTAGTCACAGACTGACATGTTCCACGCTGGCGATTCACTAAGTTTTCGAACCATTCCCCGTGACATGAAATGATCTTATCTCTTGTAAATGACCCTGATCTAGCTTGCGCTAGCTGACCCAAGAGAGAATCAGTTCAGGGGCAACCGCAATTAAGCGGCTAGTGCGAAACGTTCGTCGTTTGCAGTTATTACATTCCCATTGATTTACGAGATAACGGGTCCTCGGTATGCCCTTGATGCTTTGTAACCCACGTCGAAACCATGTCGACCCCAGAGCTCATGCATTGGAATGTCTATTTTAAGGCTTTAAAGCGTAATGTGTCAGATATCTTTTAATCCGTCTTTATTCCCTACTGGGAAAGATGATTTGAAGTAACTCTTTAGGATGGCGTACAAGATAGTCCGCACCCCAATCTTCAGGAGGCTCTTCGCAGCCACAATAACCATAGGCGGCAGTAATGGTTTGCATGCCAGCTGCTTTACCTGCAACGATATCTCGAATGTCATCGCCGATATACAAGGCCTTGGTCGGGTCGACATTAGCGATTTTGGCGGCATGCAGAATAGGTGCTGGATGGGGTTTAGAGTGCGGCGTCGTGTCTCCCGATACGGTTGAAGCGGCTCGTTGGCGCAGACCCATCTGATCGGTAAGAGGATGGGTAAAGCGCTCACTTTTATTGGTGACAATGCCCCAGGGAAGTTTGGCGCTATCTAATTGATCTAGTAAGTGGTCAACGCCCTCAAATAGCTTGCTATGAACAAGTAGGGCGCTTTCATAGTGAGCTAAAAATTCATCTCGCAGGGTAATAAAGTCTGGATGATCGGGAGTAATTCCAAATGCCCCATGAATTAAGCCGCGGGCCCCAGCAGAGGAGCGAGGTCTTAAGACCTCATAAGGCATTGGACTTAAATTGCGCGCCAGAAGCAATTGATTCGCGGCCGCGACTAGGTCTGGAGCGGTGTCCGCGAGTGTTCCATCTAGGTCAAAGAAGACCCCACTGTAAGGGCTTACTAACCCAATACTCATTTACGAACAACAATCATGTAGTTCACGTCTACATCAGCACCTAATTTATAGACTTGGGTGAGGGGGTTGTAGGTCATTCCTTTGATGCCCATCATCTCTAAGCCAGCATCCCGCGTGAAAGCGACCAATTCTGATGGTTTGATAAATTTAGCGTATTCGTGGGTTCCTTTGGGTAGCAACCTAAGGATGTATTCAGCCCCAATAATCGCAAATAAGTAAGACTTAGGGTTGCGGTTCAAAGTGCTAAAAAAGAGGGTGCCACCAGGCTTACAGAGCTTTGCACAGGCACGAACTACGGAGGCAGGATCTGGTACATGCTCTAGCATTTCCATGCAAGTGACGACGTCATACTGACCAGCTTGCTCTTCAGCCAATGCTTCAGCAGAGATCGAGCGATATTCCAGCTTTGCTCCTACCTCTAAGGCATGCAATTGGGCGACTTTCAGTGCTTTATCGGATAAATCAATGCCGCAGGTATCGGCTCCAGATTGTGCAATTGATTCGGCCAGAATGCCGCCGCCGCACCCTACGTCCAGGACTTTCTTGCCGGAGAGGTCAACATAGGACTTAATCCAATCTAGGCGCAAGGGATTGATAGCGTGTAAGGGCTTGAATTCACTATTGGGATCCCACCAGCGGTGGGCTAGGGCGCTAAATTTAGCAATTTCAGACTGATCGACGTTCATGGATGTTGGGCTAGAAGTAATGAAGTATGAATGAACTACGAATATAGCGGAAATAAAAAAACCCGCTCGAGGCGGGCTTTTTTACAAGTAAAAAGAATTACTTAACGGCAGTTGTACCAACTACTTCGATATCAGTACGACGATTCTTAGCACGGCCTTCAGCAGTTGCATTACTTGCTACTGGATTGCTCTTACCCTTTGATTCTGTGTAAATACGGGTACCTTCAACGCCTTTACTTACCAAGTAAGCTTTAACGGACTGAGCACGACGCTGGCCAAGAGCCATGTTGTAAGCATCAGAACCAACACTATCAGTGTTACCAACAGCGATAACCACTTCTAACTTGATCTTGCCTAAGTCTCTAGCAATTTTGTCCAAAGTCGCTTTACCTTCTGGCTTCAATGTCGCCTTGTCAAAGTCATACAGTGTGTCAGCTTGTAAAGTGATCTTGCTTTGGGTTACTGCAGATTTTGCTGGAGCAGCAGCTTTCTTAGGAGCTAACCAACCATCACAGTTGGCAGAAGCAGTTGCAGGAGTCCAAGCAGCGTCACGCCAGCACAATGTGCCGTCGCCGTTTTTCCAGTTTAAGCCAGTGCTGTTGACCCAGTTATCAGAAGCAATTGCTGCAGAAGCAGAAACGGTAATAACAGAAGCTAACAACATTTTTAGGGTTTTGTTCATTTTTGGTCCTCAAAAATCTTTTTTAATTAAAGTCAAACTTAAATGTAATTCGCCCTACTTTGAAGCAAATAACTGCAAAGCGACACATCTCAATTTCTTACAAACTGACAGAATATTAGCATAGGGGCATGCAGTCATCAAAATGATATTATTTATAAATGGAACAAGCCGCTAAAGAAACACTACCAATCTCCCTAGAAGACGAAATGCGACGGTCCTATTTGGACTACGCGATGAGCGTCATTGTCGGCAGAGCCCTGCCAGACGTGCGTGACGGCCTCAAACCCGTCCATCGCCGGGTCTTATTTGCAATGTATGAATTAAACAACGATTGGAACCGGGCTTACAAAAAATCTGCCCGTATAGTTGGCGATGTCATCGGTAAATACCACCCACATGGTGATTCTGCGGTCTATGACACCATCGTGCGCATGGCTCAGGACTTCTCTCTGCGCTATATGTTAGTTGACGGACAGGGTAATTTTGGCTCCGTAGATGGCGATAATGCTGCTGCAATGCGATATACCGAGATCCGGCTTCGTAAGATCGCTCATGATCTTTTGGCTGATTTAGACAAAGAAACCGTCGATTTTGGGCCAAATTACGATGGTAGCGAGAAAGAACCCCTGATTCTTCCTGCAAAAGTGCCTAATTTGCTGATTAATGGCAGTTCAGGGATTGCGGTCGGTATGGCAACCAATATCCCGCCGCACAATCTTGATGAGGTGGTTACCGCCTGCTTACATGTGCTCCACAACCCGGAATGCACGATTGATGAGCTGATTGAGATTGTCCCAGCGCCAGATTTTCCGACTGCCGGCATCATTTACGGTGTTCAGGGTGTGCGTGAGGGGTATCGAACAGGTCGTGGACGTGTTGTGATGCGCGCCAAGACCCACTTTGAAGATTTAGACAAGGGAGCTCGTCAATCCATCATTGTTGATGAACTGCCTTATCAAGTGAATAAGAAAACGCTGCTCGAGCGGATTGCTGAGTTAGTCAACGAGAAAAAAATTGAGGGCATCTCTGATTTACGTGATGAGTCTGATAAATCAGGCATGCGCGTAGTGATCGAACTTAAGCGCGGTGAAGTGCCTGAAGTAGTTCTTAATAATTTATATAAGAGTACGCAACTTCAAGATAACTTCGGTATGAATATGGTGGCCTTGGTTGATAACCAGCCACGCCTATTGAACCTGAAGCAGATGCTGGAGTATTTCTTGCAGCATCGTCGCGAAGTTGTTACACGCCGCACTATTTTTGAATTACGCAAAGCACGCGAGCGTGGCCATGTTTTAGAAGGTCTTGCTGTTGCGCTGGCAAATATTGATGAATTTATTGCCACCATTAAAGGTGCGGCGAATCCAGTTATTGCTAAGCAAGAGTTAATGAGTAAGGCTTGGGATTCTTCGATGGTGCGAGAGATGTTGGCTCGTGCAGAAACTGACACACCCGGTGGACGCAATGCCTATCGCCCAGAAGGTTTATTGCCCGAGTACGGTATGCAGACTTCAGGTTTGTATCGCCTCTCTGATAGTCAGGCGCAAGAAATTTTGCAGATGCGTTTACAACGTTTGACTGGTCTTGAGCAAGACAAGATTGTGAACGAATACAAAGAAGTGATGTCCGAGATTTCGGACTTGCTTGACTTGCTTGCTAAGCCAGAGCGCGTTACGCAAGTGATTGAAGCCGAGTTGAAGGAAGTGCAAGCTGAGTTTGGGATTGCTGGCGGTGATTCTGGTCGTCGCTCTTTCATTGAAATGAACGCAACCGAATTGTTCACAGAAGATTTGATTACTCCGCAGGATATGGTCGTCACACTCTCGAATACTGGTTACATGAAGAGTCAGCCTTTAAGTGAGTACCGTGCGCAGAAGCGTGGTGGTCGCGGTAAGCAGGCCACAGCTACAAAAAATGAAGACTGGATTGAAACTCTTTTCGTTGCCAATACCCATGACATCATTCTTTGCTTCTCGGACCGTGGACGGATGTATTGGCTCAAAGTATGGGAAGTGCCACAAGGTAGTCGTATCTCACGCGGTAAGCCTATTGTGAATATGTTCCCTTTAATAGAGGGCGAAAAGATCACGGTGATTCTCCCGATTAAGGGATATCAAGATGATCAGTACGTCTTTATGGCAACCAGTTTGGGTACCGTGAAGAAAACGCGTTTGTCGGATTTTTCAAATCCTCGTAAAGCTGGAATCATTGCGGTGGACTTAAATGAGAATGACTTCTTAGTAGGTGCAGCAATCACAGATGGTCAGCATGATGTGATGCTGTTCTCTGATGCCGGTAAAGCAGTCCGCTTTGACGAGAACGATGTCCGTCCAATGGGTCGTACAGCACGCGGTGTTCGCGGCATGAACTTGGGCGAAGGCCATCAAGTCATTGCTATGTTAGTTGCTCCTGCAGAAGCAGCTGAGGGTGCGGAAGCTGCAGTCGTTGATGCCAGTGGTATTGCTATTCCAAGCAGCGTCTTAACGGCCACCGAAAATGGTTTTGGTAAGCGCACCCCAATTGGTGAATACACCCGTCATGGTCGTGGCACTAAAGGCATGATTGCGATTCAGACTACGGAACGTAATGGCAAAGTAGTCGCTGCAGCATTGGTATCTCCTGAAGATCAAATTATGTTGATCACCACTGGTGGCATCTTAGTGCGTACTCGTGTTTCAGAGATTCGTGAAATGGGTCGTGCTACCCAAGGTGTTACTTTGATTAACGTGGACGAAGGTACGCGTTTATCAGGCCTACAGCGTATTGCTGAAAGTGACTCAGATGACGACAACGATATCGATGATGGAGAAGAGGGTGATGTTGCCGCCGATCCAGCAGTCGACTCTAATTCGGATGAAGCAGGTAACAGGTAATGCCAAATTGGCATTTCTTGAATAGCTGAGCCACCATGACGTTTGACCGCCGCATTTTCAATTTCGCTGCGGGGCCAGCTACTGTTCCTGAAGAGGTGCTAAAGCAGGCTGCTGCAGAGATGTTGAATTGGCAGGGCTTGGGTGCTAGTGTCATGGAGATTAGTCATCGTGGCAAAGAGTTTATGGCCCTCTACGAGGAGACCTTAAGAGACCTGCGTACCTTGATGAGCATTCCTGAGACTCATGAAATCTTATTATTACAGGGTGGTGGGATTGGGCAAAATGCTGCCATTCCTATGAACTTAATGCCGCTTGGTAAAAATGGCCCCAAGGCAGATTTTTTAGTGACCGGTATTTGGTCTGAAAAATCATTTAAAGAAGCTCAAAAATATGGTGTGGCGCATCAAGCCGCATCGTCTGCTGCTGAAAAATTTAATACGATTCCCGCCCGCTCAAGTTGGCAACTCTCCGATGATGCGGCATATGTGCATTACTGCGCTAATGAAACGATTGGTGGCGTAGAGTTTCCAGATATTCCGGATGTGGATGGTAAGCTTTTAGTGGCAGATATCTCGAGCAACATTCTTACAAAAGAAATGGATATTTCTCAATGCGGCGTCTGGTTTGGTGGTGCTCAGAAAAATATTGGGCCATCAGGAGTCACTATTGTGATTGTGCGCAAGGATTTAATGGGGCACAGTATGAAGATCACGCCATCAATTTGGGATTGGTCTTTGCAGGCTGCTACTCAGTCGATGCACAACACGCCCCCAACCTTTGCAATTTATATGGCTGGCCTCGGCTTTAAGTGGTTGCTTAAGCAAGGTGGCGTAAAAGCCATTGCGCAACGCAATCAAGAAAAAGCAAACTTACTTTATGATTTTTTAGATCAGAGTAGTTTGTATGAAAATCGTGTCACTAAAGCCTATCGCTCTAGAATGAATGTCACCTTCTTTTTGAAGGATGAAAACTTCAATGCGGAGTTTTTGGCGCAGTCTCATGCTGCAGGCTTGGTCGCTTTGCGTGGTCATAAGGCAGCAGGTGGCATGCGTGCTAGCATCTACAACGCTATGCCTCTGGCTGGTGTGCAAGTATTAATTGAATTTATGCGTGACTTTGAAAGGCGTGCTTAATGAACTCAAAAGTGGGTACTGAAGAACAGCGCCTTGGGCCAATTCGCGACCAGATCGATGCCTTGGACGTTCAAATTTTGGCTTTACTCACTCAGCGCGCTCAAGCTGCCCAAGAGGTAGGTCATATCAAAGGTGGATTCTCCTCACCAGTTTTTAGGCCCGAGCGCGAACGTCAAGTGGTCGCTAGATTGCAAGATATTAATCAGGGCCCTTTACTGTCCGATGGGATTGCGGCGATTTGGCGCGAGGTAATGTCAGCTTGCCGTGCCTTAGAGGCTCGTCAAACTATTGCTTATCTTGGACCAATCGGTACATTTTCTGAGCAAGCAGCACAAACTTACTTTGGACATTCGATTTTGGGACTTCATTGCAATAGCCTGGATGAAGTCTTTAAGGCGGTTGAGAAGGGGGCTGCTCAGTTCGGCGTAGTGCCGGTTGAGAACTCGAGTGAAGGCGCTATTTCCAGAACCTTAGATTTACTCTTGGATTCTTCAATGCGCATCAGTGGCGAGGTGGTATTGCCCATTCATCATCATCTTCTGACGAAAACTGGAAAAATCGATGGTGTAACTACGGTTTGCGCTCATGCCCAAGCTTTAGCGCAATGCCAGCAATGGTTGAGTCAGCATGCTCCTCATTTAAAACGTCAGGCAGTCAGTAGCAATGCTGAAGCTGCGAGAATGGCAGCAAGTGATTCGAGTGTGGCAGCAATAGCCGGTGACCCTGCACAGCTTGCCTATGAATTGCAGCAAGTAGCAACCCAAGTACAAGATGATCCTCACAACCGGACACGTTTTGTTGTAATTGGTAACTACGCATGTCAAGCTACTGGCCAAGATCAAACTTCTTTAGTGTTGTCGGTCGACAATCAGCCGGGCGCTGTGTATCGTTTATTAGAGCCCCTGGCTAAGCATGGCGTCTCCATGAACCGTTTTGAATCTCGCCCAGCCCGCAAGGGTACTTGGGAATATCACTTTTATATTGATGTAGCTGGTCATGCAGAAGATGTCAAAGTGGCTAAAGCATTGGAAGAATTAAAAACGATAGCTGCGTTCTATAAAAATCTTGGCTCATACCCCCACTCAGCATGACATCTAAACTCGGTTTAAAGCACATTCAAGCGATTGCGCCATACGTAGGCGGGCGCCCTATCAGTGAGGTAGCGCGTGAGTATGGCTTGGATGAAAGCAAAATAGTCAAGTTGGCTTCAAATGAGAATCCTTTAGGCATGCCCAAGTCAGCGCAAGAGGCAATGTTGAAGGCAGCCAGTGATTTAGGGCGCTATCCAGATTCCAATGGTTTTGAACTCAAGAAAGTATTGTCTGAACGCTTAGGGGTTCCTGCGGATTGGATTACTCTGGGCAATGGCAGTAATGATATTTTGGAGCTGGCTGCTCGTGCAGTAGCGCAGTCGGGTGATGAGATCATTTTTTCTCGCCATGCATTTGCCGTCTATCCTTTGGCAACTCAAGCAGTGGGTGCTAAAGCCATTGAGGTGGCCCCAACGGATATGTTTGGCCATGACTTGCCCGCTATCCTTGCCGCGGTGAAAGCTTCAGGGGATAAAGCCAAACTTGTTTTTGTTGCCAATCCTAACAATCCTACGGGTAGTTATTTAAAGCCCGATGATATTGAAGCTTTTTTAAGTGCTGTGCCATCGCATGTAGTCGTGGTGTTAGATGAGGCTTACAACGAGTACCTAGCGCCAGAGCAGCGTTACGATGCTGTAGCTTGGGTGAAACGTTTTCCTAATATGATTTTGTCGCGGAGCTTTTCAAAGGCATATGGTTTAGCAGGTTTGAGAATTGGCTACGGTGTGGCACAGCCCGCCTTAACGGATTTACTCAATCGCATACGTCAACCTTTTAATGTGAATAGTCTTGCTCAAGCTGCTGCAATTGCAGCCTTTCAGGATGATGCCTTTTTGCAGCAGGGTTATGAAGTCAATCATGCTGGTTACTTGCAACTCACTACGGTATTTGATGATCTCGGTTTACCTTATTTACCTTCAGCTGGAAATTTTGTATTGGTAAAAGTGGGGGGTGATGATGATGCTGGTGCTCGCATGAATTTAGCTTTACTCAAACGCGGCATCATTGTTCGTCCAGTTGGAAATTACGGACTACCTCAGTGGCTAAGAATTTCTATCGGCTTGGCCCAAGAGAATGCGGCTTTCATTAACGCATTGCGCGATATTCTGTCCACACAAAAATAAGTTCATGACAATGAGTATTGTGAATCCAGCTAGCAATTACGGAACTGTCACCATTGTCGGTGTTGGTTTGATCGGTGCTTCATTAGGGTTAGCTCTCAAAAAAGCTGGTGTGGTAAATAAGGTCTTGGGGGTTGGGCGTAGTGCAGATAATTTAGATCAAGCCCTAAAGCTTGGTGCGATTGATGGCATCGTTGACTTAGTAGATGCTGCTAAACAGTCTGATGTGATCGTACTGTGTGTTCCCGTAGCTCAAATGCGGACTGCTTTTGAGGTCCTTGAGCCCCATCTTGAATCTCGCACTCTGTTGACGGATGCCGGTAGCACTAAAGGTGATGTGATTTTGGCGGCTAAAGAAGTATTAGGCAAGAAAGCCTGTCAGTTTGTTCCAGCACATCCAATTGCAGGTGGAGCGCAACACGGCGCTGGTGCCGCTAAAGTAGATTTGTTTCAAGGTAGGCAAACCATTATCTGCCCGCTACAAGAAAACTCCCCGCAAGATATTGCATTGGTGGAAGGTTTTTGGCAATCTGCTGGCGCCATCGTGAAGCAAATTTCTGGGGTGCAGCACGATGCTATTTATGCGGCAGTTTCTCATTTGCCACATCTTTTATCTTATGCTCTGATGGCTAGTGTGGTGAACTCGGAAGATGCTGAGCAAAAGTTACATCATGTCGGTGCAGGCTTTAAAGACTTCACACGCATTGCGGCTTCCAGCCCAGAAATGTGGCGTGATATTTGTTTGGCTAATCGCACACCCATCTTAAAAGAGCTGGATCAATATTTAGCGATGGTTAGTCATCTACGTACACTCATTGCTAATCATGATGGCGCTGGTATTGAAAAGATTTTTAAAAAGGCAAGTCAAGCACGTCAAGATATGGACGGGTTTTGATGTCTAGTCTTCCCAGTATCACGACTGGACCATTTGCACGAGCGCAAGGCTCCATTGTTTTACCAGGCTCAAAAAGTATTTCTAATCGGGCCTTACTTTTAGCAGCGCTCGCTTCTGGCACAACAACATTGAGCAATCTATTGGATGCAGATGACACGCAGGTCATGCGTAAGGCGCTTCGTCAGCTAGGCTTATCAGTAAGTGATCAAGCGAATCAAGTATGTGTTGTGGAAGGTTGTGGTGGTCGGTTCCCGGTTCGCGATGCCGATCTTTTTATGGGTAATGCAGGTACAGCTATTCGTCCACTCACTGCGGCGCTTGCTATGCAGAGTGGCAACTACCGTCTTTCTGGTGTGCCTCGGATGCATGAGCGACCCATTCGAGATTTAGTCGATGGCTTGCGTCAAGTAGGTGCTGACATTACTTATGAATCGCAAGAGGGTTATCCGCCCATCAAGATTGCATCAGCAGACATTGCCATTCATGATGTTGTCAAAGTACGTGGTGATGTCTCTAGTCAGTTTTTGACGGCGCTACTAATGGCGCTGCCTTTAGTTGCCAAAAAGTCCGTGAAGATTGAAGTGATCGGTGAGCTCATCTCCCGACCCTATATTGAAATCACGCTGAAGCTGATGGCGCGCTTTGGGGTTTTAGTGAGCTGTCCGGATGCGCAGTCTTTTATCATTCCCGAAAAAAAATCAGATGCGGTCTATCAAAGTCCTGGAACTTTATCTGTAGAGGGCGATGCTTCTTCTGCTTCCTATTTTTTAGCCTTAGGGGCTATTGGCGCTGGGCCAGTTCGTGTCTTAGGTGTTGGTAGTAATAGTATTCAAGGGGATGTTGCCTTTGCTGATGCGTTGTCTTTGATGGGTGCCCAGATCACTGCAGGTGAAGATTGGATTGAGGTGACAGGTGTTAAAAATGCGAGTGGCAAGTTGAATGGCATTACGCTAGATTGCACAGAGATTCCAGATGCTGCTATGACCCTAGCAGTTGCCGCCTTATTTGCTGAAGGCAAAACTCGCTTGAATGGTATTGCAAGTTGGCGTGTAAAGGAGACGGATCGGATTGCAGCCATGGCAAAAGAATTAAAAAAGTTAGGAGCCATAGTTGAAGAGGGTCCTGACTATATCGAGGTGCAAGCGCCTAAAAACCATGCGGACTGGCTTTCACCTCTGGAGGGGATTGATACCTATGATGATCATCGTATGGCGATGTGCTTTTCCTTAGCTGCATTTGGCCCCAATGCACTGAAGATCAATGAGCCAGATTGCGTTGCTAAAACTTTCCCGGCTTACTTTGCGCAATTTGCAGCAGTCGTTTCTTAATCATTGAATAAAAATGAATTTGCCCCCAGTAATTGCGATTGATGGCCCCACTGCCTCTGGAAAAGGAACGGTTGCCTCCTTAGTTGCGCAAAAGCTGGGGTTTCATTATCTAGATAGTGGTGCCCTATATCGTTTAGTGGCCTTGGGATGTCAAAAACACGGTCTAGACCCTAAAAATGGCCCAGAAATAGCTGAATTAGCTAAAAAATTGGTCATTTCCTTTAAAAATGGCCAAGTTTTCCTCAATTTAGAGGATGTCACGGAGGCAATTCGCTCTGAAAGTATGGGTTTATTAGCCTCACAAATTGCAGTCCATCCCGAAGTTCGACAGGCCTTAGTAAGCATCCAGCATGGTTTTCGCACTACACCTGGCCTTGTGGCAGATGGTCGGGATATGGCAAGTGTCATATTTCCAGATGCATCCCTGAAGGTTTTCTTGACGGCAACCCCCTCAGCCAGGGCAGAGCGTCGACATAAGCAGTTGATAGCTAAGGGAATTTCTGCTAAACTACCTGACTTGTTGCAAGATCTACAGGAGCGTGATGCCAGAGACAGTAGTAGAGGCACGGCGCCCTTGTTCATGACGGATGGCGCTAAGTTGCTAGAAACATCGGAATTATCGATAGATCAAGCGGTAAAAGCGGTCCTAGATTGGTATCAAGGTAGTTTGAAGTAAAGCAGTAGTTTTGGTGTCTTAGGAAACTCTACAACGCGACGATCACATTGAGCGTGTTTCTTGGGACTTTTATAACCTAACCCGCTAGGTCTTCTGGCGGCACAAAGTGAATACACATGTCTGAATCATTTGCAGAATTATTTGAAGAATCATTAACCCGATCGAATATGAAGACCGGCCAAGTTATTTCGGCTGAAGTCATTCGCATCGACCATAACTTCGTCGTTGTTAACGCTGGATTAAAGTCCGAAGCGTTTATTCCTGTTGAAGAATTCCATAACGACGCTGGCGAGATTGATGTTGCTCCTGGCGATTTCGTATCTGTTGCTATTGACGCCCTTGAAAACGGCTACGGCGACACTATTTTGTCTCGTGATAAAGCAAAACGCTTGGCATCATGGATGAATTTGGAGAAAGCACTCGAGCAAGCTGAAATTGTTACCGGTACTGTTACTGGTAAGGTTAAAGGTGGCTTAACAGTCATGGTCAACGGTATCCGCGCATTCTTGCCTGGATCACTAGTGGATACACGCCCAATTAAGGATACAACTCCTTATGAAGGTAAGACTATGGAGTTCAAAGTTATTAAGTTGGATCGCAAGCGCAACAACGTGGTGTTATCGCGTCGTGCGGTAGTTGAAGCGAGCCAAGGTGAAGAGCGCGCTAAGTTGATGTCTAACCTGAAAGAAGGTAGCGTAGTTGTTGGTATCGTGAAGAACATCACTGACTACGGCGCATTCGTGGACCTCGGTGGTATTGATGGCCTCTTGCACATTACCGATTTGGCGTGGCGTCGTGTGCGTCATCCAAGTGAGATGTTGACGGTTGGCCAAGAAGTGACTGCGAAGATTTTAAAGTTTGATCAAGAGAAAAACCGTGTTTCACTTGGTGTGAAGCAGCTTGGAGATGATCCATGGGTTGGCATCGCTCGTCGTTACCCACCTAATACCCGTTTATTCGGCAAAGTGACTAACCTGACTGATTACGGTGCGTTTGTAGAAATCGAAAGCGGCATTGAAGGTTTGGTACACGTTTCTGAAATGGATTGGACCAATAAGAACGTTGCTCCAAGTAAGGCAACTGCCTTGGGAACCGAAGTTGAAGTTATGGTTCTAGATATTGATGAAGACAAGCGTCGCATTAGCTTGGGTATCAAGCAGTGCAAAGCAAATCCATGGGAAGAGTTTTCACGTGGCCAGCAAAAAGGCGACAAGCTTTCTGGCGCAATCAAATCCATTACTGACTTTGGTGTATTCATTGGATTGCCTGGGGGTATCGATGGCTTAGTGCATCTTTCAGATCTGTCATGGAATGAGCCAGGCGAAGAGGCTGTTAAGAGGTACAAAAAAGGTGATGAAATTGAAGCAACAGTATTGGCCATTGATGTTGAGAAAGAGCGTATCTCTCTCGGTATCAAACAATTATCTGGCGATCCTTTCAATAACTACACATCCGTAAGTGACAAGGGTAGCCTCGTCACTGGTACTGTGAAAGCGGTTGATGCCAAGGGCGCCACGATTCATTTGGCAGATGAAGTTGAGGCCTATTTGCGTGCTTCTGAGATCTCAACAGATCGCGTTGAAGATGCGCGTAATGTATTGAAAGAGGGTGATAGCGTCACAGCGATGATCATTAACATTGATCGTAAGTTGCGCGTGATTAATCTTTCGATCAAGGCTAAAGACAGCTCTGATCAACAAGACGCTATGGGCAAGCTCCAAGGTGATGCGCAGTCTGGCACAACCAACTTGGGCGCTTTGTTAAAAGCAAAGATGGACAATCAAGGCTAAATCAATATCGCCGCTTTCCTCAAGGGAAGCGGCGGTTTTTATTGATAGACTATGTCAGATCAAGAGCAACAAGCGATTACTCGCTCAGAACTAGTAGAGAGCTTGGCGGAGCAATTTCCCCAGTTACTACCTAGGGACGTAGAGTTAGCCGTGAAAACACTGCTCGATACGATGACTCATGCTTTGGCAGAGGGTAAGCGTATTGAATTGCGTGGTGTTGGTAGTTTTGTTTTGCATCATCGTCCTGCGCGTACTGGGCGTAATCCAAAATCAGGAGAGAAAGTATTGATTCCTGAAAAAAGAGTTCCGCACTTTAAGCCTGGAAAAGAATTACGTGAGCGGGTTGATTACAAGCCCTTAAAGCAAGCGAGCCCTAAAGAGGGTTCTGGTGCATAGTCACATAGCGTATACCCAGTGGTCCATTCGGGCCATTTTTTTATTTAAGTTCTGCACATCATGATTCAGATTGCAACCTCTTGGCTGATCTTGATTCCGATTGTGTTTGGTATCGGCTGGTTAGCCGCGCGCTGGGATTTACGTCTTGAAAATCGTATGGATGAGCGTGAAAGGATGCGTCAGCAGCGCTCTACCTTTAAAGGGCTGAGTCTTTTATTGAATGAGCAGCCTGATCAGGCTATCGAAACACTGGTAAAAATTGCACAGCTTGACCCTGAAACCATTGAATTACATTTTGCCTTGGGGAGTTTATTTCGCCGTCGTGGTGAGACTGAGCGTGCTATTCGGGTACATCAACATTTAGCTGAGCGAGATGATCTGAAACCCCGTGATCGTGATCATGCCGCTTATGAATTAGGTCGCGACTTTCTTCGAGCTGGATTATTAGATCGAGCTGAGGCCTCATTAAATCGTGTGGGTGATGGTAAGTTTGCCGCACCTGCTAAAGAGAGTTTGCTAGAGATGTATCAGATTGAGCGTGATTGGCAAAAAGCGATTATTGCTGCTAGCGAGCTTGAGGGCTTACAGGGCAAATCACACCATACGGAAATCGCGCAATTTCATTGTGAGATAGGCCAAGAGGCGCTTCGCCGTAAAGACTTACCTGAAGTAGAAAAATCGATTCAAATGGCATTGCAGGCTGTACCCAATCATGCACGCGCTGTGATTTTGCAGGGAGATTATCTGATAGCAATGGAGCGCCCCGCCCAGGCGATTGAAGTGTGGAGCGCCGTTGCTAGTACTCATCCTGCTTACATGCATCTACTCGCTGATCGATGGATGGCAGCCCATACTGCTATTGACACAGCAGATGCTGGATTGAGTGCTCTACATGACTTACTAAGGACGCAGGCTTCTGGAGAGTTGCTTGATATTGTCCAAAAGCATATGACTCAAATTCGTGGACCGCAGGCTGCTGAAGTGATGTTAGTTGAGGTTATGCAGCACTCACCAACTTTAAGTGCATTATCAAAATTAGCAGAAACCCGTTTGATGCTGGCTGAGAGTCATGGCACTCCAGAACGAGTTTCTGACTTACAGGCTACTTTGAGCTTATTAAAGCAACGCACTACTAGTTTGGCGCGTTATACCTGTGGAAATTGTGGTTTTCGGGCCCGACGTTTTTATTGGCAATGCCCAGGATGTAATCACTGGGAGGCTTACTCCCCAAGACGAAATGAAGGTGCTGTATCAAGCGGTCCTTCTATGTAAGTTGAATTAGTACGTATTAGTAAATACTGAAACATTTGGAGATATTTTGAAAGTCACCATCATTGGAAGCGGTTACGTTGGACTAGTTACAGGCGCTTGCTTAGCAGAGCAAGGCAATAACGTCTTTTGTGTTGACGTAGACTCCAAAAAAATTGCCATTTTGAACTCTGGTGGTGTCCCTATTTACGAACCCGGTCTCAAAGAAATGATCGAGCGCAATCGTGCAGCTGGTCGTTTGCAATTCTCAACAGATATTGCTGCCTCCGTTGCACATGGTGAAATTCAGTTTATTGCGGTTGGTACTCCACCGGATGAAGATGGTTCTGCAGATTTGCAGTACGTAGTCACTGCCGCCCGAAATATTGGGCTTCATATGACTAGCCCTAAAGTGATTGTCGACAAGTCTACTGTTCCAGTCGGTACGGCTGACAAGGTTTCTGCTGCTATTACTGAGGAGTTGGGCAAGCGCGGTCTTTCTCCTGAATTATGTTCGGTAGTTTCTAATCCGGAGTTTCTAAAAGAAGGTGCTGCAGTTGAAGACTTTATGCGTCCTGATCGAATTGTGATTGGTACGCAGAGTACGCCAGCAGGTTTACGCGCTAAAGAGCAGATGCGTAAACTTTACGCCCCTTTTAACCGCCATCATGAGCGGACTTATTACATGGACGTGCGTAGTGCCGAGCTCACTAAATATGCAGCCAATGCGATGCTAGCAACTCGTATCTCTTTTATGAATGAGTTGGCTAATCTGGCTGATTTAGTCGGCGCAGATATTGAGGCAGTTCGCCAAGGTATTGGTTCAGACTCTCGTATTGGCTATGGATTTTTATATTCAGGCACAGGTTATGGTGGCTCATGCTTTCCTAAAGATGTTTCTGCACTGAGTAAAACAGCGATTGAACATGGCAGGGATCTCAAGATCTTAGATGCCGTAGAAGCAGTCAATGAGGCTCAAAAATATATCTTGGTTGAGAAAATTGAAAAACGTTTTGGTAAAGACTTATCAGGCAAAAAGTTTGCCTTATGGGGTCTAGCCTTCAAGCCTAATACCGACGATATGCGCGAAGCACCCAGTAGAGTAATTATTCAAGAGCTGGTCAAGCGTGGCGCGCAGCTTGTTGCCTATGATCCCGTGGCTATGCCAGAGGCCAAGCATTGTATGGAGGTAGATTTTAAGGGTGACTCAGAGGGCCTCAAGAAGGTCTTGATGGTGGACGATCCTATGGCTGCAGTAGATGGATGTGACGCCTTGATCATTGTGACCGAGTGGAAGGCTTTCCGTAGCCCAGATTTTGACCTGCTTAAAGCAAAACTGAAGAGTCCGATTATTTTTGATGGCCGTAATCTCTATGAGCCACAAGCTATGCAAGAGTTAGGTATTGAATATCAAGGCATTGGCCGTCATAATTAAAATATCAAAAAGAATTTATTAAAGAGATTATTTGCCCGTGGAAAAAGCGAACCGAGAACAATTTTCTAAAGCCCGCCTATTAGTGGTGGGTGATGTCATGTTGGATCGCTATTGGTTCGGAGATACGTATCGCATTTCTCCTGAAGCGCCAGTGCCAGTTGTGCAAGTAGGTAAGATTGATGAGCGTTTGGGTGGGGCTGCTAACGTGGCGCGTAACGTTGCAGCACTAGGCGCAAAGACGACGATCTTGGGCGTGGTTGGTGATGATGAGCCGGGGCAGCGGATTGCTCAATTGTTGCAGTCTAGTGGCGTAGATAGTCAGCTTGAAATAGACGCTAAAGTGCCGACCACGGTCAAGTTGCGGGTGATCGCAAGACAGCAGCAGCTCATTCGCTTAGATTTTGAAGAAACCCCAAGTCAAACAGCCTTAGCTCACAAACTTGAGCGATTTGAAAAGCTCATCAGTGATGCTGACGTCGTTATTTTGTCGGATTACGGCAAAGGAGCCCTAGGCCAAGTTGCCCTCATGATTGAGCAGGCGCGCGCTCAGAAGAAAATGATTTTGGTTGACCCCAAGGGGGACGATTATGCAAAGTATCGTGGAGCGACTGTACTGACCCCCAATCGTAGTGAATTACGCCAAGTGGTGGGTCAATGGACCGATGAAGAAGATTTAACTCAAAAAGCCCAAGCACTACGTCAGTCTCTAGACCTAGAGGCTTTATTGCTTACTCGCTCTGAAGATGGGATGAGTTTATATACAAAGAATGGTGTAAGCCACGTTAAAGCCCAAGCACGCGAAGTATTTGATGTATCGGGTGCTGGTGATACCGTGATTGCTACTTTAGCAGTTGCTTTAGCAGCTCAATGGCCGTTAGAAAAAGCGATGGCCCTAGCCAATCGCGCTGGCAGTATTGTGGTGGGCAAGTTGGGTACTGCCACCGTCACTTCAGAGGAATTGCAATGACCATTATCGTTACGGGCGCTGCAGGTTTTATTGGCGCCAATATTGTTCAAGCACTCAATGCCCGTGGCGAGAAAAATATCATCGCTGTGGATGATCTTCGTCCGGCAGATAAGTATCGCAATCTAGCCGATCTGGACATTATTGATTATGTTGATAAAGATGAGTTTCTAGAAGCTTTTAGAGGCGGGCGTTTCGGTAAGGTAAAGGCAGTGTTTCATGAGGGAGCTTGTTCAGACACCATGGAAACGGATGGGATTTTTATGATGGCGAATAACTATCGCTACACCATGGATCTCTTAGATATCTGCACCGAGCAAAAAGTACAGCTCCTGTACGCCTCATCTGCTGCTACGTATGGTGGTTCAGATACCTTTATCGAGAGTCGCGAACATGAGAAGCCACTTAATATTTATGGTTACTCAAAGTTTTTATTTGATCAGGTGATGCGTAAGCGCTTTGCGGAAAAATCCAATACTGCTCAGGTAGTAGGCTTTCGTTACTTTAATGTGTATGGCCCAAGAGAGTCCCATAAGGGACGTATGGCCTCTGTAGCCTTTCATCAATATCACCAATACAAGGCCAGTGGGCAAGTCAAACTCTTTGGTGAATACGGTGGATATGCAGCAGGCGAGCAATCTCGTGACTTTGTGTCGGTAGAAGATGTCGTGAAAGTTAACCTCTTTTTTCTAGATCATCCTGAAGTCAGTGGCATATTCAATCTTGGTAGTGGTCGCGCACAGCCATTTAATGATGTTGCACATGCAGTGGCAAATGCTATGCGTAAAATTAATCAAGCAAACCCTGCTAGCCTCCAAGAATTAGTCAAAGAAAAAGTAATTGAGTACATTCCTTTTCCGGATGCTCTCAAGGGCAAATATCAATGCTTTACCCAAGCCGATTTAACAAAATTGCGCGCTGCAGGGTATGCAGAGCCCTTCCTGAATGTAGAGCAGGGTGTCAGTCGATATGTTACTTGGCTATCAGCCAATACAGATTTCTTAGCGAGTCCACTCTAGAGTCTATTAAGGAGTCAACAGACTCCACTGCCATTCGTTGTAAATAGTCCACTTGCACTTTGTGTAGGTGGATTTTTTTATTAACGTATGGAGAAAAAATGAATCAACTATTAAACACAGGCGGTGCTCGAGCTTTTCTCAAGGCTTTGTTGTTTTCAGCCATGCTGGCTGTTTCTGGCCTCAGTGCTGCAGCGCCTATCAATGTCAATACAGCCACTCAATCAGAGTTAGAGAGTATTAAAGGTATCGGACCTTCTAAAGCAAAAACTATCATTGCAGAGCGTTTAGATGGGGGGCATTTTCAGGATGCGAATGACCTGCAAAAGCGAGTTCGTGGAATTGGTATGAAATCTGTCGAAAAAATGGTCGATAACGGTTTGACTATTGAAGCCCCCAGCTCTTTTCGGGAGCCTCATGGCCGTACCAATAAAGAGGGCTCCAGCGCGAGTAGACGTGGTGCGCGTGGTCAAAGTAATCCTCGCAATCATCCGGATCGCACAGGCTCAAATCAGCGAAATTAAGCCCTTTGATGTTTGAGCATGCTTATGGCTAAAATGGCCTTATGAGCACACCTTCTTACTTAACTATTTCACAGACCGTAGGTAATACGCCTTTGGTTCGTTTGCAGCGCATTCCAGGCCCGGATAACGAATCGAGAAACAATCTGATTTTAGGAAAGTTGGAGGGAAATAATCCAGCGGGGTCGGTGAAGGACCGACCTGCGCTGTCGATGATCATGCGCGCTCAGGAGCGCGGCGAGATTAAACCAGGCGACACCTTGATCGAGGCGACTAGTGGTAACACCGGTATTGCATTAGCAATGACCGCTGCTATGTTGGGCTACAAGATGGTTCTTGTTATGCCTGAAAACCAAAGTATTGAGCGTAGGCAAAGCATGGCTGCCTATGGAGCGGAGTTGATTCTGACTGCAGCTTCTGGCGGAATGGAGTTTGCTCGGGATTATGCCTTGCAACTGCAAAAAGAAGGTCGTGGAAGGCTGCTCGATCAATTTGCCAATCCAGATAATCCCCGTGCCCATATTGAAACCACGGGGCCAGAGATTTGGCGAGACACTGATGGAGAGATCACCCACTTTGTTTCCTCAATGGGCACTACAGGAACGATTACTGGAGTATCTACCTATCTTAAGTCTATGAATCCTAATATTCAGATTATTGGGGCGCAACCTGAGGATGGTTCACAGATTCCTGGAATTCGTAAATGGGCACCAGAGTATTTGCCTAAAATTTATCAAGGCGATCGGGTAGATCGTATTGAATATGTTTCACAAGCAGATGCAGAGGAGATGGCTCGCCGGCTTGCCGCGGAGGAAGGTATTTTTTGTGGTATTTCAGCAGGCGGTGCTTTGGTAGTTGCCTTACGAGTGGCTCGTCAGGTCGAGAACGCAAGGATTGTCTTTATCGTATGCGATCGGGGTGATCGCTACCTCTCTACGGGTGTTTTCCCGGCATAGCAATCTGCAGCAGTACTACTGAATCTTTTTCTTTTTAGTGGCTTTACTAGATTTAGATTTGATTTTCTCGCTAGGTTTTATTGCTTTGGGGTTGGGTGAGCTTGTTAACTTTGGTACGACACTCTGATTTTTGTACCCTAAAGCTTCAGCAAATTCAGCAACACTCTGGGCATAAAAGTAACTGCGGTTGTACTGCACGATACTTAAGAAGTTATCTAAACCCACTAGGTAGCGCACTTGATCATTGCCATCTTGATCTGGATACGGAAGATCCACAATCAGTGCCCGGCTTTGGGGTGCTACACCGCCAGCTTGAAGATCACCTTGGTTTTTATTGAGAATACCTTTTTCTACTAACTCTTGGACCGTATATTTAAGTTGAGGTTCACCATCAGCCAGCAGTCTTGCATCGGCAATGCCCGATTCTTGTACTGGAAAATAGATAGGCATACCCGTTTGCCAGCCATGTTTTTTCATGAAATTAGCGACACTCGCAATCGCATCTTTCGGACTTCTTTTGAGATCTACATGACCATCTCCATCCCCGTCTACAGCAAAGCTACGAATACTACTGGGCATAAATTGAGGTAATCCAATGGCGCCCGCATAAGAACTATTTTGATTGAGGCAAGTATTGAATTGAGTGGTGTTGAGGCCCTGTATTTGATTTTTAGCGGGTAGTTTGCCACCAGCTTCTGACCAACACATCAAAATTAACGCTTGCAACTGATCTTTAAATAGTTGTTCACGGGCTAGCTTGTTGGGGGTGTCAGGGTAACTAAAGGCTAGGGTAGAGAGGACGTCCTTGACCCGAAAGTTACCGGTTTGACGCCCGTAGATTGTTTCAATACCAATAATGGCCACAATCAGCTCAGCGGGTACCCCAGATTCTTGTTCAACTTGAGATAAAAAGGTCTGATTTTGCTCCCAGAAAGACTTACCAGCTTTTATTCGGACAGGCTCAATGAAGCGTTTGCGATAGGCTAACCAATTCTTTTTAAATGTTGCTGTGGGTGGCAGTACCAATTTACGAATGGAGGGGATCGTCTTGGTATCCGCAAAACTCGTTTCCAGGATCAACAAGGGAATTCCTTCAGATTGGGCTATCTGAGTAATTAGAGTTTTGAGGTTTCCGCTGAAATGGGCTTCGGTAGCAACTTGAGCGGCTGATTCCGCAGAATGGTTTACGATAGGCTCTATAGGCTTGACTTGCTGGGTCGGAGCAGTCGAACAGGCGCCCAAGACTAGCCCTAAGAGGAGGGTTGCTGTAAGGTGGGATGTGCGTAGATTCATGTTCAAGCAAGTCGATCTTTGGGATATGAGAAGATTTTATTGAATTATAAAAATAATAGTTTTGTGATAGAGGACTTTTGGTAATGACTACAGGATACATAACTCATCCAGACTTTTTAAAACATGAGATGGGTGCTCATCATCCCGAGTGCCCCGAGCGTATTCAGGCTATCAACGATCAATTAATTCGTAGCGGGGTAGATCGCTTTCTTCAGCATCTTGATGCACCCTTGGCAACTGAGGAGCAGATTGAGTTAGTCCACAGTGCAGATCATATTGCTTTCGTCAAAGAGCGTTCACCAGTCAGTGGTTATTACATGTTGGATGGTGACACGATTATGAATCCCCACACTTGGAATACTGCCTTGCGTGCAGCAGGCGCAGCTATTGCTGGAGTAGATGCCGTGATGAAGGGCGAGGTTGAGAATGTATTTTGTGCTGTTCGTCCTCCCGGGCATCATGCTGAACCTACCCGTTCTATGGGATTTTGTGTTTTTAGTACTGTCGCCATTGCAGCGCGGTATGCGATGGATCAATATGGTCTTGAACGCGTAGCTATTATTGACTTCGATGTGCATCATGGGAATGGGACTGAGGCCGCCGTTTTTAATGACCCCAATATATTGATGTGTAGCTTTTTCCAGCATCCCTTTTATCCCTATAGCGGCCTAGACAGAGCGACAAATATGGTCAATGTTCCGCTACCGGCCTCAACTCGCGGGGATGTAGTCCGATCGATTGTGGAAGAGCAGTGGTTACCCCGCCTACGGGATTTTGAACCAGAGCTGATCATCATCTCTGCAGGGTTTGATGCACATCGTGAGGATGATTTGGGGCAAATGGGTTTGGTAGAGGATGACTACGTTTGGATGACCAAAAAACTCAAAGAGCTTGCCAACCAATCTGCCCAAGGCCGCATCGTCAGCTGTCTTGAGGGTGGCTATAACCTATCTGCTTTAGGTCGCAGTGTCGTGGCACACGTGAAGGCACTTGCTGATATTTGATCGTCAGCTTAGTAAGTTATGTATTTAAATCTAATGAATATTGAAGGTGCAAATGGCCAATATTTTTGAGCAGGGATTAGAGCGTAATGCTGCTAATTTCACACCCATTACCCCCCTGTTATTTTTAGAGCGATCAGCCGAGGTCTATCCAGAGCGGATAGCGATTATTCATGGCGAGTTACGCCAAACATGGAGTCAGACGTATGACCGCTGCCGTCGTTTGGCGAGTGCTTTGCAAAAACAGGACATTAGTTTGGGGGACACCGTTGCCGTCATGTTGCCTAACACCCCAGCCATGGTAGAGGCTCACTTTGGTATTCCGATGGCTGGCGCAGTATTGAATGCACTTAATACCCGGCTTGATCCTGAATCCATTGCCTTTATGTTGAACCATGGGGAAGCCAAAGTTGTTATCGTGGATCCAGAGTTTTCTGCAGTAATGAAAAAAGCGCTCGCAATTGCTCAAAAAGAGAGCGGCCGAACATTATTAGTGATTGATGTAGAAGAAACGGAGTTTGATGTTCCAGGCGAGAAATTGGGTAGCCTAAGCTATGAAGCACTTTTATCTTCAGGTGATCCTCAATTTGCTTGGAAAATGCCAGCAGATGAATGGCAAGCTATTTGCTTAAACTACACCTCAGGCACTACTGGCAATCCAAAGGGGGTGGTGTATCACCACAGAGGCGCTGCGATTAATGCAGTCTCCAACATTTTGGATTGGGATATTAATCGGCATCCTGTGTATTTGTGGACTCTGCCGATGTTCCACTGTAATGGTTGGTGCTTTCCGTGGACAATCGCTGCGCGCGCTGGCGTGAATATTTGTTTGCGGCGTGTTGATGCGGCCCATATCTTTACAGCCATTAAAGCTCATGGAGTGACGCATTACTGTGCTGCGCCAATTGTGCACAACTTACTCGTCAACGCGCCAGATGAATTAAAAGTAGGCGTCCCTGCAGGTGTCAAAGGACTCATTGCGGGTGCTGCGCCGCCAGCATCCATTATTGAAGGAATGGAACAATTAGGCTTTGAGTTAACCCATGTCTATGGTCTAACCGAGGTCTATGGCCCAGCAGCAGTTTGTGTGAAGCAAGATGAGTGGAATGATATGGATATTGGTGAGCGTGCTCGACTCAATGCGCGTCAGGGCGTTCGCTATCATATGCAGCAAGCGATTGATGTATTAAATCCTCAAACTTTGGAGCCAGTACCCGCTGATGGAGAAACCATGGGGGAAATTATGTTCAAGGGCAATATTGCGATGAAGGGCTACCTCAAGAATGCTCAGGCTACTCAAGCAGCCTTTGAGGGCGGCTGGTTTCATTCTGGTGACTTGGCGGTCAAGAATCCAGATGGTTACATCAAAATTAAAGATCGAAGTAAAGACATCATTATTTCAGGTGGGGAAAATATCTCCTCAATTGAGATTGAGGATGTTTTATACCGTCATCCTGCTGTGACGGCTGCTGCAGTAGTAGCAAAACCAGACCCGAAGTGGGGTGAGACTCCCTGCGCCTTTCTGGAAATAAAGTCAGGAGTAGAGGTTACTGTTGCTGAGATCGTTGCCCACTGCAAGCAGCATCTTGCTGGCTTTAAGGTGCCAAGAGCAGTGGTTTTTGGGGAGCTCCCCAAGACCTCTACTGGCAAGATTCAGAAGTTTGAGCTTCGTAAGCAGGCTGGCTCTGCCTTAGCGATTGATGTTTAACCCAGGACCGTGTAGGACAGATAAAATAGCATGATTACCTCCAAAGTAGAGAATTGAGAATGAAGATCTTAGTAGCCGTAAAGCGCGTAGTTGATTACAACGTGAAGATTCGGGTGAAGTCCGACCAGTCTGGTGTGGATTTGGCGAATGTCAAAATGAGTATGAATCCCTTTGATGAAATCGCGATTGAAGAAGCGGTGCGCTTAAAAGAAGCAGGTATTGCTACCGAGGTGGTTGTTGTTTCAGCAGGATTGACTCAGTGCCAAGAAACCTTGCGGACTGCCTTAGCTATTGGCGCAGATCGTGCGATTTTGGTGGATACCGATGTGGAATTACAGCCCTTAGCAGTAGCGAAGATTCTTAAAGCGCTTTGTGAAAAAGAGCAAGCGCAAATTGTCATCTTGGGTAAACAAGCGATCGATGATGACAGCAATCAAACGGGCCAGATGTTAGCAAGCTTGATGGATATTCCCCAAGCTACTTTTGCTTCTAAGGTAATCGTGGCTGATGGTAAGGTCAAGGTGACACGCGAAGTGGATGGTGGCCTTGAAACGATTTCTCTTACCTTACCAGCAGTGATTACTACAGACTTGCGCTTGAATGAGCCTCGCTATGTGACGCTTCCCAACATCATGAAGGCTAAAAAGAAGACTCTAGAAATCATTAAGCCGGAAGAGCTCGGAATAGATATCACCCCTCGTCTTAAAACTATCAAAGTGGAGGAGCCTCCTAAGCGCTCAGCTGGCGTGATGGTTGCGGATGTGGCAGCTCTGGTAGATAAACTTAAAAATGAAGCGAAGGTGATTTAAATGGCTGCACTCGTTATTGCTGAACATAACAATATCTCCCTTAAGGTGGCTACACTCAATACCGTAGCAGCGGCTTTGCAATGCGCTGCAGAGGTAGATGTACTTGTCATTGGGGATGGTACTGATGCTGTAGCACAAGCTGCTGCGAAAATAGCCGGCGTGCGCAAAGTGATTCAGATAGATGCGCCGTATTTTTCTGATCAATTGGCTGAGCCTGTGGCAGCACAGATTTTAGCAATTGTCTCTTCTTATAGCCACCTGTTGGCTCCAGCCACAGCGAATGGTAAAAATATATTGCCTCGGGTTGCTGCTAAGTTAGATGTTGCTCAGCTCTCTGATATTACTAAGGTAGTTTCCCCCGATACGTTTGAGCGACCCATTTACGCAGGTAATGCCATTGCTACAGTGCAATCTGGAGATGCGATTAAAGTGATTACAGTGCGTACGACGGGTTTTGATCCTGTTGCTGCTAACGGCGGAACTGCTTCTATTGAAAAATGTACTGCAGTTACTGACGTTGGCCAATCTACTTTTGTTGGTCGTGAGCTAACGAAATCAGATCGTCCAGAGTTGACTGCTGCCAAGATTATTGTTTCTGGTGGTCGCGGTCTGGGCTCCGGTGAAAAATATCAAGAATTGATAGCGCCATTGGCTGATCAGTTAGGCGCTGCACTCGGTGCATCCCGTGCAGCAGTAGATGCAGGCTATGTGCCCAATGATTATCAAGTGGGTCAGACCGGCAAGATTGTTGCACCCCAACTCTATGTTGCAGTCGGCATTTCTGGGGCGATTCAGCACTTAGCTGGAATGAAAGACTCTAAAGTAATCGTAGCCATCAATAAAGATCCTGATGCACCTATCTTTGGTGTTGCCGATTATGGTCTAGTTGCAGATTTGAACGTAGCAGTTCCTGAACTCATTAAGCTTCTTAGCTAAACAATAGGATTCGTCATGCCATATGTAGCCCCGGTAAAGGACATGCTATTCGTAATGAATGAATTAGCGGGCTTATCAGAGGTGGTGACTTATCCTCAATATGTGGAAGCAGGCGCTGATCTTGATTTAGCCCCAGCGATTTTGGAAGAGGCGGCAAAGTTTACGCAAGATGTAGTGGCGCCACTCAACTGGCCTGGAGATCAACATCCTAGTGTTCTTCGAGATGGCCAGGTATATACAAGCCCCGGCTTTAAAGAAGCTTTTTCTCAATTTGCTTCTGCAGGCTGGCAAGGCGTTGTTCATCCATCGAAGTTTGGTGGTCAAGGCCTTCCTAAACTAATTTCTACTGCTTGTTTTGAGATGGTGAACTCAGCAAATATGTCTTTTGCTTTATGCCCGATGTTGACCGACGGCGCTATTGAAGCCTTACTCACAGCAGCCAGTCCTGACATTCAAGAGCGTTATGTACCCAAGATGATTTCAGGGGAGTGGACAGGTACGATGAATTTGACTGAGCCACAGGCAGGCTCTGATCTGTCTATGGTGCGAACACGCGCTGCTCCTCAGGATGACGGCACTTATAAAATTTTGGGTACCAAGATTTACATCACGTATGGTGATCACGATATGGCCAAGAATATTGTGCATTTAGTGCTGGCGCGTTTACCAGATGCGCCTGAAGGCATTAAGGGCATCTCTTTATTTGTAGCCCCCAAGTTTATGGTGAGCGCTGATGGATCTCTCGGCAAGAAAAATGACATTGAGTGTGTTTCCTTGGAACATAAGCTAGGTATTAAAGCGAGTCCAACAGCGGTATTACAATTTGGAGACCATGGTGGGGCAGTAGCTTATTTGGTTGGGGAAGAAAATCGTGGCCTAGAGTATATGTTTGTGATGATGAATGCCGCACGCTTTTCAGTAGGGATGCAGGGGGTTGCAGTTGCAGAGCGCGCCTATCAAAAAGCGGTGCAATATGCAAAAGACCGTGTGCAAAGTCGTGATCTGTCAGGGTCTCCCGCCCCGGTAGCGATTATTCATCAACCCGATGTAAAGCGCATGCTCATGACGATGCGTGGCTATACGGAGTCAGCGAGAGCACTAGCGTATTACGCAGCCGCCGCTTTTGATGCGCAACATGCTGCCCCTGATGAGGTGGTTCGCAAGCAGAATCAAGCGATTTATGAATTCTTAGTACCGATCGTGAAGGGCTACTCAACAGAGATGTCAATAGATGTTGCCAGTTTAGGTATTCAAGTGCATGGTGGTATGGGTTTCATTGAGGAAACAGGCGCTGCACAGCATTATCGCGATGCCCGTATTTTGACGATCTATGAAGGCACGACTGCTATACAGGCAAATGATCTAGTCGGTAGAAAGACGGTACGAGATGGCGGGGCTACTGCCAAGATATTCTGCGACAAAATAATGCAGACTGAAAAAGCATTAGCAGAGAGCGATAGTGCTGACGCCCTCGCTGTACTCAAGCAATTAACAATGGCTCGTCATGCGTTTGAGGATTCTGTTACCTATATTGTGAGTCATGCTAAGACTGAAATTAAGGAAGTCTACGCTGGTAGTTTTGCTTACCTACGTCTATGCGGCTTGTTATTTGGTGCGTGGCAAATGGCACGCGCTTTATTATCTGCGCAAGCTTTGCGTGCAGGTGACCCACCATTTTTTGATGCCAAGATTGCTACAGCGCGGTTTTTCGCAGAAAACCTCTTGCCGCAAACTCAGGCTTTGGCGATCTCTATTTTAGAGGGTGGTCAGTCTACCAACGCGCTCGCACCAGAGCAGTTTTAATAAATCATACTTCTTGATTTACCTGCTTTACTGGGATAACTTTCTGGCTTCTTCAATTTGCGAGATGAAGAATTGTTCAAAAGCGATGGCAAAGAAGGTCATCATGATCACAGCGCCAAACACCAGAGATAAAATCACCATCAGGACTACTGGCCAGCCAGACTGCGTTGCTTTTGTGGGATCGAGCCCAGGGTTGAATTGAGCATCCCACTCTTCATCGGGACGCAAACCAAACACAATCGTCGTTAACCAAGTGGCCTGTAATGCAATAAACCCAAAGGTGATGAGCACCCAACCTGGGGCAGAGTCAAATCGAGCTTCCTTCAGAATTTGCCAACCTGCGACACCACCAATGATGGCTAGTAGCTGTGCCCAGGCCCAGAAAGATTTCAGTCCTTGTAGATAAAAACAGTTCAAGCCTGTGCCTGGAAAAAATATGCCGAGCGAGCAAAAAAGAAGTTTATGTTTTTTCATGGAGTATAGATATTAATGGATGCAGTAAGGAATGCAGTAAGGAATGCAGTAAGGTCAAAATTTATTTCGCAAGATGATTACGCTGCATAAAGTTAAGGACTTCACGATTCGCGCTAATCATGAGTAGTTGATCACCATTACGGACGAGCGAACGGTAATCATTTAACTCGTATAGAAAATCATTTTCTAATTCCATACGCTGTGGGCTACAGGCCATCTTGGTAGTTGTAATCTGATCCAAGGTAAAGCCACGTGCATCCTCTGTCATGCGAGCTGTAAATCGATTGCAACCCGTTGAACCACTGACTCGCTCACCCTTGGAATCAAATTGAAGTTGGATGGGGTTACTATTCTCACCTTGTGGAATTTGTCGGGTTCGTATTTCACCTTTGCTATTCGGGGCGAGGTTCCAACGCACCAATTCCCATTTGGTGTTGATGAACTCACTGCTAGGGGGGCTGGTTTTAGCGGTACAGGGGGGGATAACGCTCGCACAAGCTGTTAAAAGGCTCAGGCTAAGGCAGGTCAGTAGTAAAAAAAGCCGATTTAATGCACTACTGGAAGTGTTAAAAACAGCTATTTTGCAGGACATATGATTGTAAGTAATTGTTTTTAATGAATATTTTATAAAATGCTCTATTCTATTCTACTGGTCAAGCCTTGTAGGTCATCGCTTAAATAGGTGGATCAAGTAGGGCTTTTCGTCTAGAATATGAGGTTTTCCGCTAAACCGTGTATTTGTTTTTGATTGTGCGGTGTTGTGGAGCCCCAGATTTTGCAGTAATTTCATGGGCTTGTAACCAAGCTATTTTCATTTTTAGATTTTAAGGAATAAGTATGGTCGTCATTCGACTGGCACGCGGCGGTTCAAAGAAACGCCCTTTTTATAGCATTGTGGCTACAGACAAGCGCAACCGTCGCGACTCGAACTTTATCGAGCGCATTGGTTATTTCAATCCACAGGCAGCTGAGTCAGAGCAAGCTATGCGTATTGCTCAAGACCGCTTGACCTATTGGACTGGTGTTGGTGCACAAGTTTCTCCAACCGTAACTCGCTTAATTAAAAATAATCCTGCGGTTTAAAGATTGCAATTCCAAAGACTTTGTCATTGCGATGAAGTTTTTGGGAACTGAATTTACTTGTAGCGATATTTAGGGAGTTGAGGTGGAAGCATTATGAGTACACCTTCCCTAGTCGATTTGATTGAGCTCGGTGCAGTACAGGACGCTCAAGGCTTGCAAGGACAGATTAAGATTCGTCCTCATGCGGCTGATCCAGTAACCCTCTTGTCTAGTAAAGAAGTTTGGTTATCACTGATTCCTCGGCGAGGAGCCGGTGTGTGTGATTCTCATGCTCAGGCTTTACTGACGCTCTACCAGGTACGGCAGGCCAAGATGCACAGTGGCACTGTTGTGATGACTTTGGATGGCGTCACTGACCGCGATCAAGCGGAGGCCTTGAAGGGTGCCCGTATCTTAGTAGGACGAGATGTTTTCCCCAAAATAGACAAAGACAGTTATTACTGGGTTGATCTGATCGGATGCACGGCAGTCAATTTGCAGGAAGAGGTTTTAGGAGAAGTCATTGATATTACCGAGAACGGCGCGCATGGCGTGATCGCGATTGGTGATTCTGAAACTAAAACAGTGAAGCAGCTTGTGCCGTTTGTAAAGTCCGTAGTACAGAACGTTGACTTAGCGCACAAGCGCATTACACTGGACTGGCAACTCGATTGGTAACCCATTCCCACCATGCGCTTTGATGTAGTCACTTTATTTCCGGAGATGTTCTCTGCATTAACGCAGTGGGGTATTACTGGGCGCGCATGTGAGCAAGGCCTTGCCCAAGTACAACTTTGGAATCCCCGAGATGTTTGCCTTGATCCCCGCAAGTCAGTAGACGATCGTGCTTATGGCGGTGGCCCCGGCATGGTCATGATGGTCAAACCTTTAGAGGACACAATCGCTGCTATTCGAGCCTCGCACCACTCTCAAGGCTTGCAATCTGGCCCCGTTTGTCTTTTAGCCCCCCAGGGCGAGATCTTTTCTCAGAAAACAGCTGCCAATATTCTTAAATATCCTAATATGACCTTGATCTGCGGTCGTTATGAGGCCATTGATCAGCGTTTTATTGATCGCAATGTTGATTTACAGCTTTCTGTAGGGGATTTTGTGGTTTCTGGAGGGGAATTGCCTGCCATGACCATGATGGATGCGGTCATTCGGCTGATTCCAGGAGCGCTGGGAGATGGCGAATCTGCGGTCCAGGATAGCTTTATCAATGGTCTTTTGGACTACCCGCATTACACCCGCCCTGAAATATACGAAAATTTATCTGTCCCGGACGTGCTTTTAGGCGGACATCACGCTAAAATAGCAGATTGGCGTCGGCAGAAGTCTTTAGAGCTGACGCTAAGGCTCAGGCCTGATTTAATTGAATCGGCCAGAGCTAATGGGTTGCTAAGCCAAGAAGATGAGCGATTTCTTCGTACTTTGTGAGTGATCTCAAGGTCGGATTAAAAGCAGATGTTTTGGTTTGGTGAAATGGTTTTAACTACATCCTCTGTCTGGTCCGTTGACGAATGTCTCGGGATTAAACGCTGACAAGATGTTTAAGGATGAATAATGAATTTGATCGAAAAAATTGAGCAAGAAGAAATTGCTCGTCTCACTGCCAACAGAGTGCTTCCTAGTTTTGCTCCTGGCGATACCGTAGTGGTTGGCGTGAACGTAGTTGAAGGTACACGTAAGCGTACCCAGGCCTTTGAAGGCGTTGTGATTGCTAAACGCAATCGTGGATTGAACTCTAGCTTTATCGTTCGCAAGATGTCCTCTGGCGAAGGTGTAGAGCGTACATTCCAAACCTATTCACCATTGATCGCTAGCATTGAAGTGAAGCGTCGCGGTGATGTACGTCGTGCCAAGTTGTACTATTTGCGCGATCGTTCAGGCAAGTCTGCACGTATTAAAGAGAAGCTTCCTGCGCGTAAGGTCAAGGTTGCTGCAGTTGCAGCTGAGTAAGCATTACCTTAATGCACAAAAAAGGTAGCCTAGGCTGCCTTTTTTATTACCCTAAAATATCTGTATGACAGAACCCTTAAATCCTCGAGAGCAAGTAATGAGTATTGCTGCACCTTTAGGATTTAATGCGCAAGTCATTCCTGTGTATGAGGTATGCGCTAATCAGCCTAGGGTGGTGGATGCGGATTTGGATCCGCAAAATATAAAACACCGTTTTCTGAACCCGCCCGTCTGGGAGCCAGAAATCACCGATGAGAATCGACATGTGATTGCCACTGACATTATTGCTAAGCGTCAAGTCAGCGGTAAAGAGACGCGCGCATCAGTCTTAATTCCCTTGCTGATAAAAAGGGATGGATTATCTGTCTTACTGACCCAAAGAACAGATCATTTGTATGATCATGCGGGTCAGATCAGCTTTCCGGGCGGACGGATGGATGAGGGTGATGTAGATCCTCGGGAAACCGCTTTGCGCGAGAGTGAGGAAGAGATTGGACTAGATCGATCCGGCGTCGAGATCATTGGCCATTTGCCTTTATATTTAACGGTTTCAGGCTATAGCGTGACTCCCGTAGTAGCTTTAGTGAAACCTCAGGCAGAATATGTCTTAGATGCATTTGAAGTAGCAGATGTTTTTGAAGTGCCCTTACATTTTTTAATGAACCCAGCCAATCATCAAGTACGGGTTTGGGAGAGTGATCAGGGTAGTCGTCGGTTTTATTCAATGCCTTATGAAAATCGTTTTATCTGGGGCGCCACTGCCGGAATGTTACGTAACCTTTACCATTTATTAAAAGCATGACTTTTTTCTCTATTCTCTTTGCCCTTATTGCTGAGCAATATCGCCCGGTAACCGCTAAGCACTGGATTGCACGCATCAGTGCGCGTTGGCTTGATTGGATCGCCGGTGAATTTGGCGGCAAGACTGATCAAGGAGCTAGTCCTGTTGGTGCGCGTATGGCCTGCTTGGTCGCCTTCATATTGCCGACCTTCCTCGTGTTTATGGTTTACGTGGCCTGCATGTTGACCTACCCCATATTAGGTTTTATATGGAATATCGTCATCGCCTACCTGTTTTTTGGTTTCCGACAATTTAGTCACTCCTTCACGATGATTCATGAGGCGATTGCTAATCATGATTTACCTGCGGCACGTGCAGCCCTAGCTGACTGGTATGGTCCTGAATTAGATGCATCCCATCTCACTGAAACGGAAGTGATTTCATTAGCGCTAGAGCGCGCCATTATTGGCTCACATCACCATGTATTTGGAGTGCTGTTTTGGTTCTTGATGCCAATGGGCCCAGCAGGAGTAGTGCTCTACCGTTTGGCTGATAGCGCATCTCAGCGCTGGTCAGAAAAAGGTGATGTAAATTTAAGTGAAGCAGCACGCCATTTCTTTTTCGTTTTAGATTGGGTGCCAGCGCGGATTACCGCTATTGGTTTTGCCATTGTTGGTAACTTTGAAGGCGCTGTCTATTCATGGCGCCATCTCACGCAAAAATGGTCAGACTCTTTATCAGCAGTGATTCTTGCTGCTGGTAGTGGCGCACTGGGTGTGCGCTTAGGTGAGCCCATGAGCGAACCTAGTAGTGATGAGGCATTGCAAATGGCCGAGGCTGGCGAGCCCGTATTTTATGAAATAGGCAGTGAGCCGAACGAGCGTACGATGCGCTCTGCCATTGGCTTAGTATGGCGCTTGGTTATCGCTTGGATGGCTTTACTGCTAATGCTGACCATCGCTCTTTGGCTTGGCTAATTCCTTGGATTTGAGTATCCGCCGTTTTTGAGTCGGAACGCAATTGTCTAAATAGCGCTAGTCTTTCTGGCGCTATTTCATTTTTATCTACTGCATCGCGTATGGCACAGTCTGGCTCAGATTGATGGGCGCAATTATGAAAGCGGCACTTACCTAATAAGTCTTGGAATTCTCTAAAGGCATGCTCTAGCTCGCTGACAGACATGTGGGCTAAACCAAATTCCTGAAAGCCAGGAGAATCAATCAAAGCGCCTAATTTTCCCTGCGCATCTCGCCCCCAAGATTCTGGGAGTTCGAAATAACGGCAGGCAGTCGTGGTGTGCTTGCCCGTATCTAAGCGCACTGAATATTCTTGAGTAATCGCAGCCGCATTGGGTACCCAAGCATTGAGTAGGCTAGATTTTCCCATGCCAGACTGTCCAACAAATACGGATACCTTGCCTTGGATAGCGGGGCGTAAGGCTTCAATAGAGGCAGCATCAAACTTGGCAGATACCTCGCTGACTGGATAGCCCATACGCGCATAGGGCGCAATGATTTTTCGAGCCTGCGCTAAATTATCTTGAAGATCACATTTATTCAGAAGAATGTGCAAACCAATTTGGTTGGTTTCAGCGGCGACCACTGCTCTTCCGAGTAGGTCTGGTGAAAAGGCAGGCTGCGTTGCAAGGACTACTAATATTTGATCTACATTCGAGGCGATCAATTTACTTTTGAAGGCATCCGAGCGGTAAAGCAAGTTTTCTCTCGGTTCGATGTGAACAATACGTGCTTGATCTAGTGAGGTCATCTCCAGTAACATTCGATCGCCAACGGCACCGATGTGCTGCTTTGCTGGTGTGCTTACTTGAATTAATTCACCAGCAGGGGATTCAGGGTGATCCCCATCCTGAACTAAGCGCTGCGCTAAGTAGTGCCTTCCGTAGGAGGCAGTCAATAGTGCGCGAAATTGTTCCATTGACTCCTGGTGTGATGAGGTAATTAGGTGAATCGCTTCAGATTAGCAATGCGCAATGGTGCTGGTGGGTGTGAGCTGTAGAAAGCCGTATAGAGCGGATCAGGTGTCAGGGTTGAGGCGTTATCTTGATAGAGCTTTACCAGCGCAGTGATTAAGTCATTAGCCGAAGATTTATCAGCCGCAAATCCATCGGCTTCATATTCGTGTTTACGGGAAGAAAGGCTAGACAGCGGTGTAAAGAAAAAACTGAATACGGGTGAGACCAACATAAAGAGCGCTAGAGCCAAGCCACCGTTATAGCCATTCGGATTGGGTGTTACGCCAAGGTCGCTATAAAACCAAACTTGTGTGCTGATCCAGCCTAGTAATGCAAACATCCCAAAACTCATAGCAAAAGAAACTAAGAGACGCTTGCGGATATGGTTGCACTTGTAGTGACCTAACTCATGAGCAAGAACCGCCTCTACTTCTTGGGGATTGAGTTTTTCAATCAGGGTGTCAAAAAATACAATCCGCTTTGCTTTACCCATGCCCGCAAAAAAAGCATTGCCATGCGCGCTCCGTTTGCTACCGTCCATTACAAAGAGACCTTGGCTCGCAAAGTCGCAGCGCTTTAAGAGGGCTTCAATTTGAGTTTTTAATGCGCCTTCTTCAAGAGCTTGAAACTTATTGAAGATGGGCATAATAAATGTGGGGAAAATCCACTGCATTAATAGGCTAAAGGCCGTGATGACAGCCCATGCCCAAAACCACCAGAGATCTCCTGCTTGCTCCATGAGACTTAAGATCACCCAAAGTAAGGGGATGCCAATAGCACCACCAATGCCGATGCCCTTGAACATGTCACTAACAAAAAGTCTGCCGTTCATGCGATTAAAACCAAAGCGCTCTTCTAAGTGAAATTGCTTGTACCAAGAAAAGGGAAGGTCGAGGATGCCAGAAATTAAAACGATCGATACGAGGAGGGCGATTTGCTGGGCAATCCCTTCCCCAAGTAATTGAAGCAAACTCATATTGAGTAGCTGCAATCCACCCAAGAGCGTGAATGCGATCAAAATGATGGCGCTCACACCATTCTCTAAAGTGCCTAATCTGAGTTTAGCCATGGTGTAATCGGCTGCTTTTTGATGCTCTGCCAAGGTAATCTGAGTAGCAAACTCAGCGGGTACGGCATCGCGGTGAGCGGCGACATGCCTCATTTGGCGATTGGATAACCAGTGGCGTAAGCCAAAACTGGCGATGAAGGCGATTAGGAAAATAATGGTGAAGGTCATGAGATGATTATAGATATGAGTGAAAAAACAAGTACATCAGCAATAAAGTCAGCGCCAGCAAGTGAATACCTGATTTGGGTAGACATGGAGATGTCTGGATTGGATCCTGAAAAAGAGCGCATTCTGGAGATTGCCATCATCGTGACCGATGCCCATCTCAATACGATTGCCACTGCGCCTGTCTGGGTGGTCCACCAGGAGGATGCGCTATTGGATGCTATGGACGCCTGGAATACCGGCACCCATGGGCGTTCTGGCCTCATTGATAAGGTCAAGGCCTCAAGCCAAGATGAGGCCACTGTAGAGGCGGAATGTATTGCATTTTTGAAGCAATACGTCAAAGCGGGCACGATCCCCATGTGCGGTAATACGATTGGGCAAGATCGGCGCTTTATGGCGAAATATATGCCTAAGTTAGAAGCTTTTTTTCATTATCGAAACATTGATGTTTCCACGCTAAAAGAGCTATGCAAGCGTTGGCACCCGGAGTTGGTCAAAGGCTTTAATAAGAAGCAGGCACACACTGCCCTGGCTGACATTGAAGAGTCAATTGAAGAATTGAAGTACTATCGCGAGAAATTCATCATCCCATTGCCGCAATAGGCATTCTTGGGATTACTTTTTGATGGCGCTCTTCGGCCTAAACGCTTTGATGATTGCCTCATTGGTCTCGATATAAGGCCCACCAATAAGATCAATGCAGTAAGGGACTGCTGCGAAGATGCCAGGGACGATGGATTTTCCATCAGCGTCCTTTAAGCCCTCTAAGGTTTCTTTAATAGATTTTGGCTGGCCTGGTAGGTTAATGATCAGAGCGGTATGGTCCTCGATTTCTCGGAGAACCGCAGTCTGGCGGGACAAAATAGCAGTAGGAACAAAGCGCAGGCTAATTTGACGCATTTGCTCGCCAAATCCGGGCATTTCCCGGGTTCCAGCATCCATGGTGGCCTCTGGGGTCACGTCTCTGCGAGAAGGCCCTGTGCCGCCTGTAGTGAGGATTAAATCGCAGCCTAATTCATCTACGAGATCAACAATGGTTTCAGTGATGATTTCTCGCTCATCCGCTATTAATCGCTCCTGAAAAACGCAGGGGGTGCTTAAGGCGTTTTGTAGCCATGCCTTAAGGGCTGGCAAACCCTCGTCTGTATAAACGCCCTTGCTCGCCCTGTCAGAGATTGAGATCAGGCCGATTTTGATTTCATTAGGAGTAGTTCGTTGCCAAGCTTCGGTATGCTTCATGTTTCTATTCTAGCTATTATTAGGGTATGTTTACATATTCATCAAACCAGTTTCAAGAAATTATTGATTTCATGCTCAAAGAGGCTAAAAGGCGGGGCGCCTCGGATGCCGTAGCAGAAATCTCTGAGGGTCAGGGCTTATCCGTCACTGTTCGCAAAGGTGAGGTCGAGACGATCGAGCAAAGCTTAGATAAGCAGGTAGGCGTTACCCTCTTTTTAGGGCATCGTCGAGGTAATGCTAGTACCAGCGATTTTTCTACCGCCTCGCTCAAGGCTTCAGTGGAGGCTGCTTATCACATTGCACAACATACGGCGGAAGATGTCTGTGCAGGACCAGCTGAAAAATCACTACTTGAAAAACATCCGCGAGATTTAGATTTGTTTCATCCATGGGATGTAGATTCTGCCACTGCAATTGAGATTGCTCGTGCTGCAGAAGGTGCTGCATTTGGAGTGAGTAAGCAAATTCAAAATAGTGATGGAGCATCCGTCTCGGCTCATCATGCGCATTTTATGATGGGTACGAGTCTTGGCTTTATGGGGGGCTATCCTTTTTCACGGCACTATATTTCTTGTGCACCGATAGCAAACTCAGGGGGTAAGAAATCCCATATGCAAAGAGATGACTGGTATTCAAGCTCGCGTATTTCAGAGGAGCTAGCGGATCCAGCGGCTATTGGTCGATATGCTGCACAACGAGCCCTTTCGCGCCTCAATGCAAGATCATTATCTACGCGGCGCTGCCCCGTGATTTTTGAAGCGCCATTAGCAGCGGGTTTATTGGGAGGCTTAGTCCAGGCCGTCTCTGGGGGAGCCTTGTATCGACGCTCTAGTTTTTTACTGGATAGCTTGGGTAAGCAAGTCCTCCCAAAGCACATTAGTCTTTTCGAAAATCCCCATATCCCATCTCTTACTGGGAGTGCTCCATTTGATGAGGAGGGTGTGAAGACTTCCCCAAGAACTGTGGTCGATAAAGGTTTTTTGCAGGGCTATTTTCTGTCCACCTATTCTGCTAGAAAGTTGGGCATGAAGACCACTGGTAATGCAGGTGGTTCGCATCACCTCACACTGCAAAGCCCTAAAACTCTGAAAGGCGGTTTACCCGCCTTATTGAAGGCGATGGGCACGGGATTACTGGTGACCGAGCTGATGGGACAAGGCGTTAACTATGTCACTGGTGACTACTCACGCGGCGCATTCGGGTATTGGGTTGAGAATGGCGAAATTCAATTTCCAGTGGAAGAGATCACTATCGCAGGGAACTTGCGCGATATGCTTTTAGATATTCAAATGATTGGAAGCGATTCCTTAATTCGGGGTACAAAAGAAACGGGTTCTATTTTGATTGGATCCATGACCGTTGGTGGAAAATAAAGTAGTGATGTGTATTGAAAAAACATAAGCTATCTATGTTGAAGGAGAAAGTAATGCAGAGACGTTCTTTTTTAAAGAAAGCCACTTTGGGTGCGGGGGCTGCTGCATTAGCAGGGCCAACGCTTGCTCAGAACCTGCCTACTCTTAATTGGCGTTTAGTATCCAGTTTCCCTAAATCCTTAGATACTTTATTTGGTACGCCAGAGGTGTTTGCGAGCTCATTACGAAAAGCGACAGATGGAAAATTTAACGTCAAAATATTTGCGGCGGGTGAAGTGGTTCCCGCATTGCAAGTATTAGATGCCGTTCAAAACGGTACGGTTGAATGTGGCCATACTGCGAGTTACTACTATCTGGGTAAGAACAGCGCCTTTATTTTTGATACGGCAGCACCCTTTGGTATGACGGCACGTCAGCAGACCGCTTGGATGTTGCATGGTAACGGCATGAAGTTAATGCGTGAGCTGTATGCAAGTTACAACATTGTCAATTTCCTCGGTGGTCAAACCGGAACTCAGATGGGCGGTTGGTTTCGAAAGGAAATTAAATCACCAGAAGATTTAAAGGGGCTTAAATTTCGGGTTGCAGGGTTTGTAGGACAGGCACTGGCGAAGCTGGGGGTAATTCCTCAACAACTTCCTGCTGGTGAAATTTACTCTGCATTAGAAAAAGGCACCATTGATGCTGCTGAATTTGTAGGGCCATACGATGATGAAAAATTAGGTTTAGCAAAGGTTGCAAAAAATTATTATTACCCTGCATTTTGGGAGGGTGCTGCTGGACTTTCTTTCCTGGTGAATAAGAAGCAGTGGGATGCCTTGCCACCCTCTTACCAGGCGGCTTGGGAAGCTGCTTGCTTTGAAGCCCATGTCGATATGTGTGCGAAGTACGATGCTTTAAATCCTCCCGCATTGCAGCGCCTTGTGCAAAATGGCGCCGTATTACGAAAGTTCAATACTTCCGTGATGGATGCCTGCTTTAAGGCAAGTCAAGAAACCTACGCTGAAGAGTCTGCTAAAAATCCCCAGTTCAAGAAAATCTTTGAGGACTATCGTGCTTTCAGAAACATGGAGGCACAATGGTTTGGCTTGGCTGAGCAGGCCTTTGCTCAATACAGCTTTTCTAAAAAGCTCTGAGGAAGTAAGTCGCTTCTTTATTTTCGCTCAAGCGTTATAAACTGAAAGTGAATATCACCTTCTGAAGCTGGGGTACGCTCTACTTCTTGCCATTCAGCTTGATTGGGGACTGTAAAGAAAGTATCACCACCCTCTACGTCGATAGCAATCTCAGTAATGTAGAGGCGATCTGCCATAGGGAATGCTTGGGTAAATAATTGCTCACCACCAATCACAAATACACGCGGAAATTCATCGAGGGTGTTGAGCGCTGCATCCAAAGAGTGAACCACCTCAGCACCAGTGAGCTGGAGCTCAGTATTGCGACTCACCACAATATTGCGACGCCCTGGTAGTGGTCTACCAATGGATTCCCAGGTCTTGCGACCCATGATGACGGGATGACCCATAGTCACTTTTTTGAAGAACTGGAGATCGGCAGAAATCTTCCAAGGCATTTGATTGTCACGGCCAATAACGTGGTTACGGGAACGCGCAACAATCATAGAAATAGCAGGTTTGGTCATACAGTCGATATTTTCTTAAATGGCTACGGGTGCTTTAATTGCTGGATGGGATTCATATCCGGCGATCTCAAAATCTTCAAACTCATAATCAAAAATAGAGTCAGGCTTACGCAATATCTTGAGTTGAGGCAGTGGGAAAAAGTCCCTCGATAACTGGAGGTCTACTTGCTCTAAGTGATTGCTGTAGAGGTGACAATCGCCACCCGTCCAAACAAAGTCACCTACTTCAAGGTTGCATTGCTGAGCCATCATGTGCGTGAGTAAGGCATAGCTGGCGATATTGAAGGGTACGCCAAGAAAGATATCTGCACTTCGCTGATACAGCTGGCAGGATAATTTACCATCTGCTACATAAAACTGAAAGAAGGCATGGCAGGGCGCTAAGGCCATGCGCGGAATATCTGCGACATTCCATGCGGAAACAATGATCCGACGTGAGTCTGGATTCTTTTTAAGGGTCTCAACGACTTCTGCAATTTGATCAATATGCTTACCATTCGGTGCGGGCCAAGAGCGCCATTGATAACCATAGATAGGGCCTAAATCACCATCAGGTGCTGCCCATTCATTCCAAATAGAAACACCGCGCTCTTTAAGCCAATTGTTGTCTGTACTACCTTTGAGAAACCAGAGTAATTCCAGAATGATAGATTTGAGGTGCAGCTTCTTGGTGGTCACCATCGGAAATCCATCTGCCAGATTAAAGCGCATCTGGTGGCCAAAAATGGAGATCGTTCCTGTGCCGGTTCTATCGGATTTTTGGACTCCTTTTGCAAGGACCGTCCTCATGAGGTCGTGATATTGATGCATAAGTATCTTTGGCTAAATCATTCAGTAATGGAGAGAGCTTACTCGAATGTAGGTGAACCCACCCCAAGTACTTGGTGGAGTTTGGTCGAGGTAGTGGTGTACTGCAATTGAATGGGCTTTTCAGGGGATAAATAGGCTGCCGCAGCAAAGGCTGCCAGTGCTGCCTCATGAAATCCTGACAAGATCAATTTTTTCTTACCGGGGTACACATTGATATCACCAACCGCATAAATCCCTGGTGTGCTGGTCTGAAAACGCTCGGTATCCACGGTAATTTGCTTACGATCAATATCTAAGCCCCAATCGGCGATGGGCCCCAATTTAGGAGAGAGGCCGTAAAAGAGTAATAGTACGTCTACATCAATCGTATGAACATCACCATCTATATTGCTCACTGCAATTTGGGTGAGTTGGCCATTAGATGATGAAAAACCAGTGATTTGACCAATCTCTAGTTTCATTTGATGGCTTGCACAAAGGGCACGCATCTGGGTAACGGATTGAGGCGCGGCTTTAAAGTCATCGCGACGGTGAATGAGTGTCAGGTTACTTACTTTGTCTGCAAAGTGCAGCGCCCAATCCAAAGCGGAATCTCCACCACCGCAAATCACCATTCTCTTACCGGTAAATTGGGCGGGATCTTTCACCTTGTAGAACACTTGCTTATCTACAAAGTTTTCAATGCCCTCAAGATTGAGAGTGCGTGGCTGAAATGCGCCAACCCCTGCGGCAACAAAAATGGTTTTACTCAGAAACTGTTGATGGAGAGATGTGCCAATTAGAAAGCGACCATCTGCTTGCTTTTCAAGCGTAGTGACTTCCTGATTTAAATGAAATTGTGGCTTAAACGGTGTAACTTGCTTTAAGAGATTATGGGTCAGTTCACGCCCCGTGCAAACTGGGATAGCGGGGATATCGTAGATCGGTTTGTCTGGGTAGAGTTCAATACACTGACCGCCTATTTCAGGCAAGGCATCAATCACATGGGCATTGATTTCGAGAAGTCCCAGCTCGAATACCTGGAAAAGCCCCACCGGACCGGCGCCAATAATGACTGCATCGGTTTCAATGGGAGACTGCAATTTACTTCACCAGCTGATCAAGTTTGTCTTTCACATCTTTCCAATCATCTGCATCTGGAAGTCCGGGTTTGGATTTGGTGATGGAGGTCCATGAAGCAGATAAATCAGCGTTCAATTTAATGAACGCTTGTTGATCTCCGGGAACATCGTCTTCCGCATAAATCGCATTGACCGGACATTCGGGAACGCAGACTGCGCAATCGATGCATTCATCTGGATCGATCACTAAAAAATTAGGCCCTTCCCGAAAACAATCCACGGGGCAGACATCAACGCAATCGGTATATTTGCAACGGATACAGGCTTCAGTAACAACGTAAGTCATGATGGCTCAGATCTAAGGTGCCCAAAATCACTGGACTACCAAGTTATAAAACTTGATTTTAGCCGAATCAGCTTATTTTTCAGGCGAAGGGGGTAATTTACTTGAGGTAAAGTATTGCCATGAACACCCAAACCAAACTTACCTCTCATAACCGTAAACCTAAAATATTAGTCGCCCGGGCTATATTTCCTGAAGCGTTAGCTAAATTGAAAGCGTCTTTTGAGGTCATTTCAAACCAGGCAGATCAAGTCTTGACCCCCCAAGCATTGCAAAAGGCCCTTGGTGAGGTGGAAGGGGCTTTAGTTACCGGCAGCGAACGAATCGATGCTGCTGCCTTGGCGCATGCTAAAAACCTCAAAATCGTTGCCAATATTTCTGTTGGATACAACAACTTTGATGTCCCAGCAATTACTGCCGCCGGCATCATGGCCTCTAATACCCCTGATGTGCTTACGGATACTACGGCGGATTTTGGTTTTGCCTTGTTGATGGCTACCGCTCGTCGTATTACCGAGTCAGAGCGCTGGGTGCGCGATGGGAAGTGGGCTCAGTGGTCTATTGTCCATAATCCACTCGGCATGGATTTGCATCACAGCACTATAGGCATTCTTGGCATGGGTCGTATCGGTCAAGGCATTGCTAAACGTGCTCTTGGTTTTGGTATGAATGTGATTTATCACAACCGTAGTCGCTTATCAGTGGAAGATGAAAAAGCATGCGGAGCGACTTATGTTTCAAAAGAAGAATTACTGCGACTTGCGGATCACCTCGTGCTTGTATTGCCTTACACAGCGCAAAATCATCACACCATTGGTGCTCCAGAAATTGCGCTCATGAAACCAACCGCTACCTTGATTAATATTGCTCGTGGGGGAATTGTGGATGATGCCGCCTTGGCGCAAGCCCTTCAAGCTGGAAAAATATTTGCTGCTGGCTTAGATGTATTTGAAGGCGAGCCTACTGTCCATCCAGAGTTACTGAAGTGCAGCAATATTGTGATTGCCCCGCATATTGGTAGTGGCACAGAAAAAACGCGTAGAGCTATGGTGGATCTTGCAATTGAAAATTTACGCGCAGCACTTCAGGGTAAGAGGCCGCCGAGCTTAATTAATACCGAAGTATTTAAAGCTTAGTCCGCTTCAATTTCTTCAGGTAGTTCCCTGAGAGCGAGTTCAATACCGCCAAATTTACCAGCTACCCAGTTGTAGACCTTGCAAGCAATCCATAGCAGAGCAAAGCCGAGCAAGGCATTTAAGATCAAAGCAGAAAGTACCGTAAATCCAGGAATAGCACCATCACGGATGAAGGCTACAAACAAGGCCAACAACACAATCGGTACTGAAAAGCATAGGTAAACCAAAACGAGTGTTTTGGCAGTATGCATGGGGTCAACGAAAACAATTTCTTTTTTAGTAAATTTCATAATGGCGTAATCTTAAAGCAGTCCGTCGAAAAGCGCCACATCTACCCAGTCACCAGCGGCAATATTGCCTTGATCATGATCCAAAATTACAAAGCAATTTGCCTCGCTCATGGATCTTAAGATGCCAGCACCTTGGCTACCAGTGAGTCTAACGGTGGGCTTTCCATCAGGGCCGCGCTCTAAAATACCTCGCTGAAATTCTGTGCGACCCGGCCTTTTTCGAATAGCTGCCTGTGCGAGCGCCTGAGTGAGAGGCGGTTCAGTTTGCGTGGCGCCATTTAGTTGTAATAAGGCGGAGCGTACAAACTGATAAAAGGTCACCATTACCGCCACTGGGTTTCCGGGCAGGCCAAAGAAGAGTGTCTTTTGGCTGTCAGCTTGACCTTCAACAGCCTTGAGCACACCAAAAGCCATGGGGCGCCCTGGGCGCATGGCGATTTTCCAGAAACCAACATCACCCAGTTCTTGCATGATTTGTTTGGTGTAATCTGCCTCTCCAACTGAAACACCACCTGATGAGATTAGAACATCCGCTTTACTGGCTGCTTGGATGAATGCAGCCTTTAATGTGGCAGGGTCATCATGCACAATGCCACAGTCAATAATCTCCATATTCAGACGATTGAGCAGACCAGTCAGGCTATAGCGATTGCTGTCGTAAATGCTTCCGAGATCTAAAGTCTGACCTAAGGGGCGTAATTCATCTCCGGATGACAAAATGGCTACCTTTAGTTTGCGATGAACCATGAGGGAGGCGATACCTAAAGAGGCAGCCAGCCCTAAATCAGATGGGCGCAATAAGCGTCCTGCGGTGATTGCCGCTTTACCAAGTTGTAGATCTTCACCGCAGAGGCGTCGATTCTCCCCACGTTTTACTTGATTCGGTTTAAAGGTAACTACCGAAGTTTCTGTCGATTGAGTTGGTGCTTGAGTGACTGCTTGCGTGAGTTCTTGAGGGATAACCGTATCGCAATCTTTTGGCATAAGTGCGCCAGTCATAATCTTGAGACATTCTCCTTGCCCAACCTTGCCCTCAAAAGGCTTACCCGCATAAGCTGTGCCTATGACTTGGAGTGTGAGCTCATTATTGCTATCACTTAAACAATCCCCGTTAAAAGCAAATCCATCCATTGCAGAATTGTCGGCAGCGGGCACATTGATGGGTGAGAGTAAGTCGTGCGCGAGGATACGGTTAATTGCCTGATCTAAGGTTACTGACTCAATTCGACTTGTATCATCATTTTGCTGAGATTCTTGAATCAGATCTGCTACCAACTGATGAATGGCCTGTCGAGCCTCATTCACAGGTAATGAGTCACTTAACAGGATGGGATTATTTGGCGAGCGGTGCGTTGAATTGCTCATCTGGATAGTTTTTCTAAAGCTGCTAACTCTTCGGGTGTATTGACGTTGGCAAAAGCTTGGACATCTTCAAACACTACAGTACTACTGCGCAGCGTTGTGAACCAGCGATCAATTTTTAGATCACCCTTGCTTAAAAAGGCGCTTAGAGAAGTTTCAAGATGACTGCGCATTAAACAAAAAACAGGTTGCGCCCATACTTTACCGTTCTCTTTTGTGGATGCGTACACCAAGTCCAGATCTCCGGCCTTGAGTTCAGCAAGTAATCTCTCTGCCAGATCGGTTGGCAGTAAAGGGGAATCACAAGGTGCAGTTAAGAGATAAGGTGTTTTGCAATTTTTGAGGCCCATCGAAAAACCAGCTAGCGGACCAGAAAAATCCGGGGTCTCATCCATAATGACGGGATAACCATAGTGCGCATACTTAGTAACATTACGGTTGGCATTAATGAGGATAGTATCGACTTGGGGTTGAAGGCGATTAATCGCAGATTCAATTAATGGCTTGTTATGAAAGGCAATTAAGCCTTTATCAATACCGCCCATTCTTTGGGCGCGGCCACCCGCCAGAATTAAACCTGTAATGTTTGTACTAGAACTCATTAGCCGCCAATATAAGACATTTCAACTTTTCGAATGCTACTGGGATCGATCGTATTTGACCCTCGAATTTCTGAATAGTGATCATTGCGTCCTGCCCAAGTGGTCATGACTGCATTGGCAATTTCTAAATCCGTTTTATCGGACCGTAACAGCGTCTTGAAATCGAAACCTTCATTTGCAAATAGACAAAGGTAGAGTTGCCCATCGGTAGAGATTCTGGCGCGCGTGCACTCATGACAAAAAGTTTGGGTGACGCTAGAGATCACACCGATTTCGCCAGAGCCATCTACATAGCGCCAGCGTTGAGCTACCTCACCAGGGTAGTTTGCATCGATGGCTTCCAGAGGAAATTGAGCATGAATTCTGGCAATAACTTCCTTAGAGGGAAGGACTTGTTCCATATTCCAGCCATTGGAGCTGCCCACATCCATGAACTCAATGAAGCGCAGAGTAATTCCAGTACCTTTGAAATGACTCGCCATCGCAACGATCTCTTGATCATTGGTACCCTTCTTAACAACCATATTTACTTTGATGTTGGTAAAGCCCGCTTCTTGGGCCGCAGCAATACCATCAAGCACATCCGTTACCGGAAAGTCTACATCGTTCATCTTTTTAAAGATGTTGTCATTCAAACCATCTAAGCTAACCGTAATCCTATGTAAGCCTGCTGCTTTTAACGCGGCAGCCTTCTTTCGCAATAGGCTGCCATTGGTTGTGAGGGTCAAGTCTAATGGCTCGCCTTCAGTAGACCGAATCTTTGCCAGCATCTCCACAAGGACTTCAAGATTTTTTCTTAATAAGGGTTCGCCACCTGTAAGACGAATTTTCTCTACACCTAGCGAAGCAAATATCGTTGTTAATCGAGTGATCTCTTCGAAGCTGAGTAATTCATTCTGAGAGAGATAGGGGTAGTTTTTATCAAACACTTCCTTGGGCATGCAATAGGTGCAGCGGAAGTTGCAACGGTCAGTAACCGAGATGCGCAAGTCACGCAGTAGGCGTCCACGCGTATCTTTCACCAAACTATGAGCAGCCTCTAGCTGGCTTGGCATGGCTGGCGTAAGACCTTTGCCTTCGTCTAAGCGAATCGGAATGACTTTTTCAAGCATGGCTCATTATGGGTATAAAACAGTGTTTCTACCAAACTACTACATACCCTCGTAAGTTGCTAGCTGGGTAAATAGTAGTTCAGAGAAATAACATTACACCTTGTTTTCTGGACCGCCGGTTTCAACCATGACCATTGGGGCAGCAGAGACGCTGACTGCTGGCTTAGGTGTTCTTCCGAGTTTGACAGTTTCTGGCTCAATCTGTATTGAAGATTGCTTGCTGGTATCAGTAGCTACCCAGACCATGCCAGCAGACTCAATCACGTTATGCAAAGGCTTTTCTTCCAGTGCCTGGAAGGCGACTTTAGGAAGCTCAGGCATTGGCTTGGCAATGACTTCAATCGCTGGCGCTGCTGGCGCTGGCGAAGATGGTGTCATCACTTCTGAAGAAGTATTAGTCGAACGATTGCTTTGGCGTGGTGCACGTGGCTCTCTGGGTTCGCGAGGAGCACGTGTTTTGACTGCATTAGAGGCTAAAGACACAGAAACGATGGGAGCGTTGAAACTTTGTGAAAGGTTTTGCATCGGCATAGAGGCAGATGCGCCAGCCATTCCTGCAGGAGGTCCTGAGAAAGTAGTGCTGACTGCTGCTGTTGCACTTACATTCTCATTATTTTCATTTCCCTCTGTACGTTCACCGCGTTGCCCACGACCACGACCACGACGGTTGCGACCACGACCACGATGCTCTTCACCGTCAACACCCGTAGTAGATTCAGGTCCTGATGCATTCTCAGTAGCCGGTGTTACTGCGGCTGGATTTTCTGGTTTAGGGTTGTTTTGATTGCGATTGCCATTATTACCATTTCGGTTACGACCGTCTTGGCGACCTCTGCCTGATCCCGCTTCACGTGGTGCGCTTGTACCTTCGGCGCCTGCTGCTGCACCCTCGGCTGGACGCTCACCGCGATCATTGCGCTCACCACGACGACCACGACCACGATTACCATTGGCATTACTACTGCCATTGCGGTTATTGGCGTTACGACCACGCGGTGCACTAGGGGCAGGTTTTACCTCTGGCGCTGGTGATGAAGAGAACAAGCCTTTGATAAATCCAAAGAATCCACCTGTGCTCTCGACAGTGGTTTTCTCAACTCGCGCTGGACGTGGTTGGCTGACAGGAGCTGGCTGATTTGGAGTGATGCCTTTTACAGCAGCTTCAGGGCGGGCTTTGACTTCTGCATCTTTCTGACTGACAGCAGTATCTGTCTCGAGTTCACGAGCAGCTTCTTCAGCCATAACATAGCTGGCTTTTTGATCATCAAGGCGTGGATCATCGTGACGTAAGCGCTCTAGTTTGTAATGCGGTGTCTCCAAATGCTTATTCGGAATCATGAGGACATTGACTTTAAAGCGTGACTCAATCTTGATCACTTCGGCACGCTTCTCATTTAATAGGAACGCAGCGACTTCAACAGGCACCTGTGTATGAATAGCAGCCGTATTTTCTTTCATGGCCTCTTCTTGAATAATCCGCAGAACTTGCAATGCAGAGGATTCAGTATCCCGAATATGGCCAGTGCCGTTACAGCGTGGGCAGGTAACGTGGCTACCTTCGGAAAGCGCAGGACGTAAACGTTGGCGCGACATTTCCATCAGGCCAAATTTTGAAATCTTGCCCATCTGAACGCGAGCACGGTCATGACGCAAGGCATCACGTAGGCGATTCTCGACATCCTTCTGCGCTTTACTCGATTCCATATCAATGAAGTCGATCACGATTAATCCACCCAAGTCACGCAAACGTGCTTGACGGGCAATTTCATCGGCAGCTTCTAGATTTGTGCGAGTGGCGGTTTCTTCAATATCTGAACCACGGGTAGCACGTGCGGAGTTGACGTCCACAGAAACCAACGCTTCTGTGTGATCAATCACAATCGCGCCGCCAGAGGGTAGGGGCACTGTACGTGAGTAAGCGGTTTCAATCTGATGCTCAATTTGAAAACGCGAGAACAAAGGGACATCGTCCTGATAGCGCTTTACCCTTGGCAGGTTATCTGGCATCACAACCGACATAAATGCCGCAGCTTGCTCGTAAATATCATCCGTATCGATGAGAATCTCGCCAATATCTGGCTGGAAGTAATCCCGAATCGCACGAATCACTAAGCTAGATTCGAGGTAAATCAATAAAGGTGCAGAGTTGGCTTTTGCAGCCTCATCAATCGCACCCCATAACTGCATGAGGTAACTTAAGTCCCACTGCAATTCAGTTGCATCACGGCCAATACCGGCAGTGCGAGCAATGATGCTCATGCCATCCGATACTTCTAATTGAGCCATAGCCTCACGGAGTTCTTGACGGTCCTCACCTTCAATGCGGCGAGATACACCACCTCCACGGGGATTATTAGGCATTAATACCAAATAACGGCCTGCTAGGGAGATAAAGGAGGTCAGAGCGGCGCCTTTTTGTCCGCGCTCTTCTTTTTCTACTTGAACAATAATTTCTTGGCCTTCACGCAATGCTTCTTTAATAGAGGCGTTACGGACATCTACACCCTCTTTAAAGTAGGTACGGGCCACTTCTTTAAATGGCAAAAAGCCATGACGCTCTTCGCCGTAATTAACAAAACATGCTTCGAGCGATGGCTCAATGCGCGTAATTACACCTTTGTAAATATTGCCTTTGCGTTGTTCACGACCGGCAGCTTCGATATCGATATCGATGAGTTTTTGACCATCGACGATGGCAACCCGCAACTCTTCTTGTTGAGTTGCATTAAATAACATGCGTTTCATAACACTCTCCTATTGGGGAGTGCGTCGCTGCGCGTTGCGTTAGGGACAATTTAGATACCGCTTCGGGTTACACCCAGTAGCGGTTTTTGTAGTGTGGATCAAACAAATCTAGGCATATATTGCCTAGAACACCGAGTTCAATGTTGATTAAATCGGTGCCACACTTGACGATCGCCGCAGAGACCTCCTTTAGGTCATCAATGCAGGCGCGCGCCTGAAAACTGTCTTCTAATGCGGGTCGCGGCATACGGCACACCAACCCTGCGCCTCATTAAACGGGGGAGGGGCAACCCCGGGAGTCTATTAAGGGCGACTCCAAGCTCCACTATCCAAGCCTGCATGAGGCTGGAATCTAACTAATATTGATTAGCTAGATCATTGATTATACGGCACAAGTTGAATGACAATGGGGTATTGTTGAGTTCCTCGCTAAGGTGGCGAGAGAAATAAATCATGAAATCCGACCCCATTTCTAATCCCCCGCAGTCAAAAACACCGATTCCCCTAGTTGTCCTACTTCAGACAGTGGGGCCGGAAGAGGCTGGCCAGCGCTTAGATAACTACCTATTACGTTGGGCAAAAGGGGTTCCAAAAAGCCACGTTTATCGCATTATTCGCTCTGGCGAGGTGCGGGTAAACAAAAAGAGGGCAGAGCCGACTACTCGCTTAATTGAGGGAGACATCGTGCGGGTGCCCCCTGTTCGCCTGGCAGAGCCCGCACAAATGGCCGCAGTAAATAGCGCTCAAACCAAGTCTCGAGCGCGCGGGTACTCTGACAAAATGCCGATTCTTTATGAGGATGAGGCTCTGCTGATCGTCAATAAACCCGCTGGTTTAGCAGTTCATGGCGGCTCTGGAATTGTTCTGGGTGTGATCGAAACCCTTCGTATTACCCGTCCCGAACTGAATTTTTTAGAATTGGTCCATCGCTTAGATCGAGATACTTCTGGTGTGTTGCTGCTGGCAAAGAAGCGGAGTGCTTTAGTAGAACTGCATCGACAAATTCGTGAAGGTCAGACAGATAAGCGCTATTACTTGCTTGCACATGGTGAAGTGATTCAAGAGGCAGGTGTCATGCAGCTTAAATTTCCACTGCATAAGTATTTACTAGCGAATGGTGAGCGCCGGGTGCGAGTTGATCCGGATGGCTTGCCAAGTCACACTGCTTTGCGTGTTGTTAAAGTCATGAAACGTGAAAACGCTACCATCACTTTGGCGGAAGCTCAACTCAAAACGGGGCGTACTCATCAAATTCGCGTGCATCTACAAAAGTTGGGTCATGCTATTTTGGGTGACGACAAGTATGGATTTGAGGATCAAGATAAAGTTGTGAAATCCAAGCGTTTGTACTTGCATGCCCACTTAGCGGGCTTTATCCACCCCCGAACCGGTGAAAAGATGCGCATTGAATCTCCCTTACCTCCAGAATTTGCTGCCATGATCAAAACCTTCGAAGTCTCGACTGAAAAATGATGGAAGATAAAGTGCCCGAAAGACGTTATGACCTCATTGTGTGGGATTGGGATGGCACGATTATGGATTCCACGCCAACGATTGTTCAATGCATTCAGCAAGCATGTCGAGACTTAGGTTTTAAAGAGCCAGATGATTCTTTAGCAAGCTCTGTGATCGGCTTGGGTATTCAGGACTCGCTAAGGCGCGCAGTGCCTTGGATTGAGCCAGCACACTTTCCTAAGTTAACAGAGCGCTTTCGTTTTCATTACCTCGCTAAAGACCACGAGCTCCATTTATTTCCAGGGATTCGTGAGCTCTTAGAAAGCTTGCGAGAGGATGGTTACTTATTAGGAGTAGCTACCGGAAAATCTCGCGTGGGCTTAGATCGATCTTTGCAGCATCATCAAATTGGTCATGTCTTTCATGAAACGCGCACTGCAGATGAGTCTTTTTCAAAGCCACATCCTGGAATGCTATTAGAGTTATCCGATGTGATGCAAGTGCCCATGCGGCGTATGTTGATGATTGGGGACACTACGCATGATTTGGACATGGCTGCCAATGCAGGTGTCGATGCTGTCGCAGTAACTTACGGTGCACATCCCCCGCAGACCTTAAAAGAATCTCCTTCTCTTATTCATGTGGATGATGTTGCACAATTATCTCAATGGCTCAATCACAATCTCACCATTAACTAGTTTGTTATCAAGGAATACATCAGATGGATCAATCTCAGCCTGACAATGCAAATCCGAACTGGGAGCGTCAAGCCCTAGAGCATTTGCTACTAGAAAATTTAAAAGAGACTCGCAAAGCGCGCCGCTGGAAAGCAGTTTTGCGGGTACTCACCCTCGTTGTCTTTGTGGGTGTGATCCTGGCGCTCTTTGATTTTGAGATCCCTGGGCGCGGTATGAACTCTGAGAAGCACACTGCTTTGGTAACACTAGAGGGTGAGATCTCTTCCAGTTCTATGGCGAATGCTTTGGACATTAATGCTTCTTTAACCTCTGCTTTTGAGAATCAGCATAGTGTTGGTGTGATATTACGTATCAACAGCCCTGGGGGCTCACCCGTTCAGGCCGGCATGATTAACGATGAGATTCAGCGTTTGCGCAAACTCTATCCCAGTAAACCCTTTTATGCAGTTGTAGAGGATATTTGCGCTTCAGGTGGTTATTACGTTGCGGTAGCTGCGGATCAAATTTTGGTGGATAAGGCTAGTTTGGTAGGCTCGATTGGCGTCATCATGGAAGGCTTTGGTTTTACGGGCTTGATGGAAAAATTGGGTGTCACGCGCCGTATGATCACTGCCGGATCTAACAAAGGGATGATGGATCCATTCTCCAAGGAAAATCCAAAGCAAGTAGAGATGCTCAAAAATATGATCGATGAAATTCATCAGCAATTTATTGATGTTGTTAAAGCAGGGCGCGGTGATCGCTTAAAAGAAACCGCCGATATGTTTTCAGGCCGTGTTTGGAATGGCGAACAAGCTATCAAAGTAGGTCTGGTTGATGGTTATGGCACTGTCGATACCGTAGCACGGGATGTTTTTAAGGCCCCCGATATTCTGGACTACACCATGAAAGAAAACTTTGCGGAGCGCGTAGCAAAACGCTTTGGTGCTGAAGTGGGAACTGCTGCTGGTAAAGCGTTGATCAAGACGCCAGATTTAAAGTAGCCTACCTAAGCTAGCAGTAGAAATACTGCTGGTCGGTTTTGTAGAGAAGTGCAGGCAGCCTCATTCGGAAAGCGCTTACGCCAATCCGCGATAGGTAGCGTTGTAATAGTTTCCGTTGCGAGACTCAGATCCATTCCAATGCAAAGAAGTGACTGGGGCGCCAGCGTATTGAGGCAAGCCATCAGCATGGCGGTATTGCGATAAGGCGTCTCAATCCAAATTTGAGTTTGCTGTAATTTTCTAGATTCGGTTTCTAGGTATTTAAGTTTGGCAATACGATCTTGCGCATTATGGGGAATGTATCCCTGAAACGCAAAGCGTTGCCCATTTAAACCGCTCGCCATTAAACCCAACAGAATAGAGCTTGGGCCGACTAAAGGCTTTACTTTAGCACCCAGTTTATGGGCCGCTAATACTATTTCAGCTCCAGGGTCTGCCACTCCTGGTACGCCCGCCTCTGACATTAAACCCATATCTTTGCCATGCATTAAGGGCTTGAGTAAATCGAGGGGTTTTACAGCATCACCATATTTTGCATTGCGTGCCACTCCACGCCATTCACTCATTTGCATTTCTTGAATACTGCATACAAGTGGCGTAACGCTATCAACGGCTTTCAAAAAAGCCCGTGCAGTCTTAGCATCTTCCACAACCCAATGGACGAGCTTGGCTGTTTGTGCGATGGTTTCTCTGGGTAGAACCCAAGGCAATTGTTCGGCGCGAGACTCATCCCCCAAGGTATTTGGAATTAAAAAGAGGGTGCCTAGTGATGCGCTCATATTTTTGTAAATTCTTTTCAATAACTTTTTTATTTTTTCTTTTGTCGCTACTTTAATCCTGATGTGGGATCGCAAAGCCTGCATTTCTTAATAGGCCGCTCAGAGCAATTAAGGGTAAGCCTATCAAGGCAGTAGGATCATCACTCTTAATACTCTCTAATAAAGCGATCCCCATGCCTTCAGACTTGGCACTACCGGCACAATCATAAGGCTGCTCGGCCAAAAGATACGCTTCCAATGCTGCGTCAGGCAGATCACGAAACTTCACTTCAGTGGGGACATTCAAAGTGGTCTCTTGATAGCCATGCATCAAACACAATGCCGTCTGAAAGGTTACCGTAGCGCCGCGCATGAGTTGCAGTTGCGCCTTTGCCCGTTCAAAGTTTCCGGGCTTACCGATCGCAGCACCGCATAAGTCAGCAACCTGGTCAGAGCCAATCACCCAAGCCTCAGGGTGATCTTTGGCTACAGCCGCCGCTTTTGCTTTTGCTAGCCTCAAGGCTAAATCAGTGGTGGTTTCACCGGGGAGTGGAGTCTCATCCACTTGGGGTGAGACGACTGTAAAGGGAATGCCTAGGCGTTCCAAGAGTTCACGGCGATATACCGAGGTCGATGCCAAAATCAACTTTTTCACTGGATTACCCATCAACTCATATGCTTTCACGAAGGCCATCAATTAGACTCATGCTATGAATCGTAATCAAGTTTTACCTCAAGTTGAACTCTCTTCCGACCCAAGTGCTTTGCGCAAGGTTGATTTTTGTGCCCCCCAGTCGTATAAAGGCGAGGGATTTCTGGAGATTACCGCCCTACCGCGCTTGGCGGAGGAGGCCTCTGCGATTGAATCAGGGGATGGATTTCAGTGGCAGGTCGACACCCATTTTCTGGATTCTCCGGGTTCAGAGCATCGTCAAATCCTTCATTTAGGCTTAAAGGGCTGCATCCGAGTGGTTTGCCAGCGCTGTTTGCAAGATTGCCAACTGGATGTGTCTGAGGTGCGCCAATTTGTGATGGTAGCCAATGAGGATGAAGCGGATGCCTATCCCATGGAGGATGACCAGCAAGAGCCTCTGGTGGCAAGTCAGCATTTTGACTTACTAGAGCTAATAGAAGATGAGATCTTGCTGTCTTTACCCCTGATTCCGAAGCATCCTGAAGGGGCTTGTGAGGCGCACAGTTCCTCATTTGGGTCCCCTGATGAGGCATCTGATCAAACTGAAAAGCCGCAAACCCCCTTTAACATATTGAAAAATATAAAGAAAAATTCTTTAAAAGAGTAGAAATCATGGGTTTACTGTTGGGCTTATTTCAGGATAAATCAAGCAGTTAGCGAATTTTCCATGCTAGAATGTCGCCTTGCTTAGGAGTTCAATATGGCCGTCCAACAGAATAAAAAATCCCCATCCAAACGTGGCATGCACCGTGCGCACGACTTTTTGACCGCACCTGCTACGGCTGTCGAAGCCACTACTGGTGAAGCCCATTTGCGCCACCACATTTCACCAAATGGCTACTACCGTGGCCGCAAAGTTGTTAAAACTAAAAACGACTAATTTCTTAGTCTAAAAGATATAAGCGGCTCCTTTTAAAGCCGCTTTTTCTTTACTTAACCACTTGCTGCAACTACTCATTTTATGAGCGTCACACTTGCGATCGATGCTATGGGCGGAGATCATGGCTTGGTGGTTACCATTCCTGCATCTTGTGATTTTCTCCAAAAACATTCAGACGTCAAAATTGTCCTAGTAGGCAATGCGGAGTTGATCAAGCAAGCCTTGATCGAGTTTCCTCAGGCTCCGATGGAGCGCATTCAGATTATTTCCGCTAGTGAAGTTGTCTTAATGGATGATCCCATTGAGGTAGCTTTGCGTCGCAAAAAAGATTCCTCCATGCGCGTAGCAATTACGCAAGTGAAGGATGGGCTTGCTGATGCCATCATCTCTTCTGGGAACACGGGTGCGTTGATGGCGATCTCTCGCTACATCCTCAAAACATTAGATGGCGTTGACCGTCCGGCTATCGCAGCTGCGATTCCAAATGAAAAAGGCCTTGGTACCACGATGTTGGATTTAGGTGCTAATTCAGATTGTGAGCCGATGCATCTCGTGCAGTTTGCTCAAATGGCCAATGTGATGTTGCAAGTTATTGATGGCATACCCAATCCTTCGATTGGACTTCTCAACATTGGAGAAGAGGTCATCAAGGGCAATGAAGTAGTGAAGCGGACGGGTGAACTACTGCATCAAACCAATTTAAACTTTTACGGCAACGTAGAGGGCGATGATATTTTTAAAGGTACGACCGATATTGTGGTGTGCGATGGCTTTGTTGGGAACGTGGTCTTAAAAGCCAGTGAAGGCTTGGCAAAGATGATGAGCGGCTTGATTAAACATGAATTTAATCGTTCATTGCTGACCAAATTGATGGCAATCTGCGCTATGGTGCCTTTATTGCGTGTTCGCAAACGGGTAGATCACCGTCGGTATAACGGCGCAGTATTATTGGGTTTACGGGGCTGTGTCATTAAGAGCCATGGTTCCGCAGATCGTTTTGCATTTGGCTTTGCTGTAGACCGCGCCTATGAGGCGGCAAAGAATCGCATGGTAGAGCGTATTGCTCAGGCTTTTGTGGTGGAGACAACATCATTATGACGACGTATTCACGTATAGCGGGAACGGGAAGTTACCTTCCTGAGCAGCGCATAAGTAATCAAGACCTAGTGGAGCGTTTGGCTAAGATTGGTATTGAAACAAGCGATGAATGGATTGTGACTCGTAGCGGTATTTCTGCTCGTCACTTTGCCGCAGACAATCAACTCACGAGCGATCTCGCAGTGAGCGCTGCACAAGCAGCCTTAACAGTTGCTGGTTGCACTTCTGAAGATCTCGATCTCATTATTTTGGCAACCTCAACGCCCGACCATTTAGGTGGATTTCCCAGTACGGCTTGTGTGGTGCAAGATAAGTTGGGTGCGCATACCCATTGCGCTGCGTTTGATGTGCAGGCCGTGTGTGCTGGCTTCACGTATGCACTAGCGATAGCGGATGCATTTATTCGAACCGGCACGTATAAAAAAGTGCTGGTACTCGGGGCGGAAACTTTTTCTCGTATTTTAAATTTCGAAGACCGTACTACCTCTGTTTTGTTTGGTGATGGCGCTGGTGCAGTCGTGCTAGAGGCCTCAAGTGAGCCTGGTATATTGGCTACCGCTTTGCATGCGGATGGCAGTCAACGTGATATTTTATGTGTGCCTGGGCGCGCTGGTCATGGAGAAGTGCATGGCTCTCCTTTTATGACGATGGATGGTCCTGCAGTATTTAAATTGGCAGTGAAGGTGCTCGAGCAAGTCGCACATGAAGTTTTGGAAAAAGCCCAATTGAAGCCTGAGCAGATTGATTGGTTGGTGCCCCATCAAGCGAATATTCGGATTATGGAGAGCACGGCTCGTAAGATGGGTATGTCGATGGATAAAGTGATCGTCACTGTCCATGAGCATGGCAATACCTCTGCAGCTTCTATTCCCCTTGCCTTAGATGCGGGCGTGCGCTCGGGCCAAATTCAGCGGGGGCAACACCTCCTGCTAGAGGGTGTGGGCGGTGGTTTTGCCTGGGGTGCAGTAGCTGTCAAGTATTAAATTAGCCACTCATTAAATTTATCAAAATTCATTAGCGATTATTTCTATGACATTTGCCTTTGTATTTCCCGGTCAAGGTTCCCAGTCGGTGGGCATGCTCAATACGATCTCTAATCGTCCTGAAGTACGAGCCACTTTAGAGGAAGCATCAGAATCATTGGGCGAAGATATTGCCAAGCTGATCGCCGATGGGCCAGCAGAAGCACTCGCTTTGACCACCAATACTCAGCCTGTCATGTTGACTGCAGCGATTGCCTTTTATCGTTCATGGCTAGCCGCTGGTGGTGCTATGCCTACAGTAATGGCGGGCCATAGTCTTGGCGAATATTCTGCCTTAGTAGCTGCGGGTGTAATCTCTTTTAAAGATGCTGTTCCCTTGGTGCGTTTTCGCGCGGAGGCAATGCAAACTGCGGTGCCAGTTGGTAGCGGCGGGATGGCTGCCATTCTTGGTTTGGATGATGCGATTGTGATAACGGTGTGTGCAGAGGCTGCCAAAGCTTCTGGTGGTGTTGTTGAGGCGGTGAACTTTAACGCGCCTGGACAGGTGGTGATTGCCGGTGGCAGTGATGCGGTGACAAAGGCATGTGAATTGCTTAAGGCAGCAGGTGCAAAACGTGCCTTACCCTTAGCTGTGTCAGCTCCTTTCCACTCATCCTTATTGCAGCCTGCTTCAGAGAAATTAAAAGCCTACCTTACTGAGATTGAATTCAAAACCCCAGCGATCTCGGTGATCAATAACGTGGATGTGCAGATTTTGCGTGACCCTGCGGCGATTAAAGATGCGCTCGTGCGTCAAGCAGCAAAGCCAGTGCGCTGGCAGGAAACGATTAATGCCATGGCTCAGCAAGGTATTACTCAAGTAGTCGAGTGCGGTCCTGGTAAGGTCTTGGCTGGTCTAACAAAGCGTATTAATGAACATGTTGTTGGTTTGCCTGTGTTTGATGAAGTGAGCCTTAATGAGGCTTTGCTTGCAGTAAAGTAAAGCGTAGCAATAGACAAAAGTAATCTCGGAAGATAACTATGAATCTCGACCTCAGTGGACAAATCGCATTAGTAACCGGCGCATCGCGGGGCATTGGGCAAGCCATTGCTGATGAATTAATGAAATGTGGCGCTAAGGTTATTGGTACTGCTACCTCAGTGGATGGCGCTAAAGCAATTCATGCGCGGCTTGAAGCGAGTGGAGGCCGTGGTGAAGTGCTCAATGTGACTGATCCAAAAGCATGCGAAGACATTATCGATTTGATTGTCAAAGATTTTGGCGGTATCAGTATTTTGGTGAATAACGCAGGCATCACTCGCGATAACCTCGCCATGCGCATGAAAACAGATGAGTGGACCGATGTCATCGACACCAATCTCAGTGCGGTTTTTCGTTTATCACAGGCGGTAATGCGTCCGATGATGAAGGTGCGTACCGGTCGCATTATTAATATCACCTCCATCGTCGGGCATATGGGCAATCCAGGGCAAGCGAACTACGCTGCTGCAAAAGCAGGAGTAACTGGAATGACTCGCGCCTTAGCCCGAGAAATCGGTAGCCGTAACATTACTGTCAATTGTGTTGCACCCGGTTTTATTGATACGGATATGACCCGTGCTTTGAGTGAAGAACAGCAAAATGCCTTGAAAGCAAACATTCCTTTGGCGCGTCTTGGTAGTCCTGAGGATGTGGCCCAGGCAGTCGCATTTTTGGCCTCTCCAGCAGCAGGCTACATCACTGGAAATACCTTACATGTCAATGGCGGCCTCTATTTAGCCTAAGAACAAGCGGGATTTGGTCATTTTTTGGCGGATTTGCTAAATAAGCCCGCCAAGCTGATAAAATCCTTTTCATCGTTTTTTTACAACCCTTGGGGGATTTAATGGATAACATCGAACAACGCGTTAAGAAGATCGTCGCTGAGCAATTGGGCGTCGCTGAAGGGGATATCAAGAATGAATCTTCTTTTGTGAATGACCTAGGAGCAGACTCTCTTGACACTGTTGAGCTCGTGATGGCTTTGGAAGATGAATTTGGTATCGAGATACCAGATGAGGAAGCTGAAAAAATTACTACTGTTCAGCTCGCTATCGATTTTGCTCAATCTAAAGCTCAGGGTTAATTCCCGAGCTTTTTAGTACAAAACGAATACTGTGTCAGCATCAAATGGCCGTCGCCGGGTTGTTGTTACCGGTTTAGGCCTTATTTCACCTGTTGGTAATTCGGTTGATGTAGCTTGGTCTAACGTGCTTGCGGGCAAATCAGGCATTGCTACCATCACGAAGTTTGACCACACCCCCTTAAGCGTACATTTCGCTGGAGAGGTAAAAGATTTCAATGTCGAAGAATATGTGTCCGCTAAAGAAGCGCGGCACATGGATACCTTTATTCACTTCGGGATTGCGGCGGGAGCGCAGGCTATTCGAGACAGCGGTATTCAAGTCACTGAAGAAAATGCTGAGCGTATTGGTGTGATGGTGGGCTCTGGTATTGGTGGTTTACCTATGATTGAAGAGACCGGTGCTGAACTTTTGGCTCGTGGTCCTCGAAGGATTTCTCCATTCTTTGTGCCAGGCTCCATCATTAATATGATTTCGGGGCACCTCAGCATCTTGTTTGGACTGAAGGGTCCTAACGTTGCTGCAGTTACTGCCTGTACAACGGGTTTGCATAGCATTGGCTTGGCAGCACGCTTAATTCAGTATGGCGATGCAGATGTTATGGTCGCTGGTGGTGCGGAATCGACTATCTCTGCATTGGGTGTTGGCGGATTTGCTTCAGCCCGTGCCTTGTCTACACGCAATGATGACCCTGCAACAGCTTCACGTCCTTGGGATAAAGACCGTGATGGTTTTGTATTAGGAGAGGGCGCTGGCGTTGTTGTGATTGAAGAGTACGAGCATGCCAAAGCACGTGGTGCAAAAATTTACTGTGAGTTGTTAGGCTTCGGTATGAGTGGTGACGCTTATCATATGACTGCTCCTAATATGGACGGCCCTCGTCGTTGCATGGTCAATGCAATGCGTGATGCTGGCCTGAATGCAGATCAGATTCAATACATTAATGCGCATGGTACATCTACCCCTCTGGGTGATAAGAATGAAACCGGCGCCATTAAGGCTGCACTTGGCGATCATGCTAAGAAGACCCTAATTAATTCCACCAAATCGATGACGGGTCACCTTTTAGGTGGCGCAGGCGGGCTAGAGTCGGTATTTACTATTCTGGCCCTGCATCACCAAAAATCCCCACCGACCATCAATATCTTTAATCAAGACCCTGAATGTGACTTGGACTACTGCGCCAACACAGCTCGCGATGTCAAGATTGACCATGCCATTAAAAACAACTTTGGCTTTGGGGGTACTAACGGTACCTTGATTTTTGGCAAATTGCCCTAATATCTATAGTTAGTCCTTTCCTAAGGTCATTTAATTGGTTTTTACCAAGCAGGTCTCTATAGCATTATGAAAAAGTACTTTATTGCGCTCCTAGCGCTCCTGACAATTGTTAGCTTTGGACAAACTCCGATAGTCTCGGCGGCCTTCGCACAGGCTCCGCGGCTATCCATTCCTGACTTTGCTGATTTAGTGGAGCGAGCTAGTCCTGCCGTAGTCAATATTCGCACTACGGAGAAAGTAGCCGCTCAGTCTCAAGGCGGTATTCCCGGTATGCCAGAGGAACAAGCAGAGTTCTTTCGGCGTTTCTTTGGAGTGCCTATCCCAGGATTACCGGGCGGTCCAAAACAAGCACAGCCAAAACCTGGCCAACCTCAAGAAGCTGACCGTGGAGTTGGCTCTGGTTTCATTATTGAATCCAATGGCTTGATTCTGACCAATGCCCACGTGGTTGAAGGCGCCAATACGATTTATGTCACTTTGACTGATAAGCGCGAGTTCAAAGCCAAATTATTGGGTCTTGATAAGCGTACTGATATTGCAGTCCTTAAAATTGAAGCCCGTGACTTACCAAAGTTAGCGCTCGGTGATTCATCCAGAGTGAGAGTGGGTGAATGGGTTTTAGCGATCGGATCTCCATTTGGCCTAGAGAACACAGTGACTGCGGGAATCGTATCTGCTAAGAGTCGTGATACCGGCGACTATTTGCCATTTATTCAGACGGACGTAGCAGTAAACCCGGGTAACTCTGGCGGACCGCTCTTAAATACTGCCGGTCAGGTCATTGGTATCAACTCCCAAATTTTTAGTCGTTCAGGTGGGTATATGGGCATCTCTTTTGCCATCCCGATTGATGAGGCGATGCGCGTTGCCGACCAGTTGCGTACTAATGGAAAAATGACACGTGGCCGTATTGGTGTGGCCTTAGGTGAAATCACAAAAGAGATTGCGGAGAGCTTAGGCCTAGGTAGGCCTCGCGGTGCTTATGTGCGTAATGTAGAGCCTGGTGGTCCTGCAGCTGCTGGCGGTATCGAATCGGGAGATGTCATTCTGAACTTTAATGGCCGTGATATTGCCAAGTCCACAGATCTTCCTAGAACTGTTGGGGATACCAAGCCAGGCACTACCTCGACCGTTCAGGTTTGGCGTAAAGGCGGTACCAAAGATTTAATGGTGACCGTGGTGGATGCTGAAGCCAGTCAAGCACCCGTCAAAAAATCCGAAGGCTCCAGTTCTGGCAGTGGCAGTACTAACTCTAATTCTCTTGGGGTAGCTGTAGCTGAGTTATCCGATGCCAAGAAGCGGGAGCTGAGTATTCGAGGGGGTGTTGAGGTAACTAGCCTAGGCGATGGCCCTTTAGGCCGTGCAGGGGTTCGTTCAGGGGATGTGATTATTCGGATTGCCGATACGGATATCAGTGGGGTAAAGCAGTTTGAGACCCTAGTGAAGGGTTTAGATGCCAATAAAGCGGTGCCTATCTTCATTCGACGTGCCGATAGCACCCTTGTCATTCCAGTAAAGCCAAAATAGGCTAAAAACACGGTTTTTCTAGCAAAAAAATGGGTTTGGTGCTGATTTAGCGCCACCCATTACAATCCTTATAAGACGACTTTTTGCAGCGCATCATGGTGGTGTGTTCTGACAAGGCGTTTTTTGAATGACCAAACAAGACGCCATGGATCTCATCCGCAATTTCTCTATCATCGCCCACATCGATCACGGTAAATCGACGCTAGCCGATCGTATTATTCAGCATTGCGGTGGTCTGTCTGACCGCGAGATGGAAGCCCAAGTTCTGGATTCAATGGATATTGAGCGTGAGCGGGGTATTACCATCAAGGCCCAAACTGCCGCCCTGTTTTATACATCCAAAGATGGCAAGACCTACAACATTAACCTGATTGATACGCCAGGGCACGTCGACTTTTCTTATGAAGTTAGTCGCTCACTATCCGCATGCGAAGGCGCATTGTTGGTAGTGGATGCCAGTCAAGGTGTAGAGGCGCAAACCGTTGCGAATTGCTATACCGCTATTGAACTCGGTGTAGAAGTTGTGCCCGTACTCAATAAGATTGACTTGCCTCAGGCTGACCCTGAGCGTGCCAAACAAGAAATCGAAGATGTTATTGGCATTGATGCTACGGACGCAATGACCTGCTCTGCAAAAACAGGTATGGGTGTAGTCGAAGTCATTGAAGAGATGATTCGGCGAGTACCACCGCCAACAGGCAGTGCTACTGAGCCATTACAAGCTTTGATCATCGATTCATGGTTTGATAATTACGTTGGTGTAGTCATGCTAGTGCGGGTTGTGAACGGCACACTCAAACCTAAAGACAAAATTACCCTGATGGCTAATGGCTCTTCACACTTAGTAGAGCACGTTGGTGTATTTAGTCCTAAGTCAGTCGATCGTCCGGAGCTGAGCGCCGGTCAAGTAGGTTTCATTATTGCTGGGATTAAAGAACTCAAGGCTGCCAAGGTGGGGGATACCGTTACCCATTCTTCTGGTCAAGTGGGTCGCACACCAGCGCTCGTACCTTTGCCTGGATTTAAAGAGGTGAAGTCCCAAGTCTTTGCAGGACTCTATCCTGTAGAGGCGAGTGAGTATGACCAATTACGAGAATCACTTGAAAAGTTAAAGCTCAATGATGCTTCACTACTCTATGAGCCAGAGGTATCGCAAGCGTTAGGATTTGGTTTCCGGTGTGGCTTCTTAGGCTTACTGCATATGGAGATCGTACAAGAGCGCTTAGAGCGTCAGTACGATATGAGTCTGATCACTACTGCACCTACTGTTGTCTATCAAGTGCAGCAATCAGACGGTACGATATTGATGGTGGATAACCCATCCAAGATGCCTGAAGTCAGCAAGGTAGAGACCATTCTTGAGCCTATCGTGACAGTCAATTTATACATGCCACAAGAGTATGTTGGCTCAATCATTACCTTATGCGTTGGTAAGCGGGGTATTCAAACAGATATGAATTATCTGGGCCGCCAAGTAAAGCTCACTTATGAGTTACCAATGGCAGAGATCGTCTTGGATTTTTTTGATAGATTGAAATCCATCTCGCGTGGTTATGCCTCGATGGATTATGAATTTAAAGAATATCGTCCCGCCGATGTAGTCAAGGTCGATATCTTGATTAATGGCGAGCGTGTTGATGCCCTGTCCGTCATTGTTCACCGCAGTAATAGTCAGCATCGCGGGCGTGAGGTGGTCGCTAAAATGCGCAACATCATTCCCCGTCAAATGTTTGATGTGGCAATTCAGGCGGCGATCGGTAGCAATATCGTTGCTCGCGAAAACGTGAAGGCCTTACGTAAAAACGTACTAGCCAAGTGTTACGGGGGTGATATTTCTCGTAAGCGTAAGTTGCTAGAGAAGCAAAAAGAAGGTAAGAAGCGCATGAAGCAGGTTGGTAACGTCGAGATTCCACAAGAGGCTTTCTTGGCAATTTTGCAGGTGGATGATTAATGAACTTTGCACTTATTCTGTTGATCTTGGTAGTTATTTCCGGTATCGCTTGGGTTGCCGATAAGCTGCACTTCGCACCCCAAAGACGCGCTGCTGGAATTGATCGCATGCCCCTCTGGTTAGAATATTCAGCCAGTTTCTTCCCTGTCATTTGCGCTGTATTTGTATTACGTTCCTTTATTGTTGAGCCGTTTAAAATTCCATCGGGCTCCATGATTCCGACATTGCAAATCGGTGATTTTATTGTGGTGAATAAATTTACCTACGGTATTCGTTTGCCTGTGATTAATCAAAAAGTCATTGAGTTGGGCTCACCGAAACGTGGTGATGTTGTAGTGTTCCGCTATCCCCGTGATGAATCCGTTGATTACATTAAGCGTGTGGTGGCGATTCCTGGCGATACGGTGCTCTATCAAGATAAGCGCTTGACGGTCAATGATCAGCCCTTGCAATACAGTGGCGGAGAATCATATCTTGACCCGGAAAATATGCGGTACGCCAAGCGCTATGCAGAATCATTTCCTGCAGACTTAGGTGGCAACAAGCATGAGATTTTAAATGACCCCGATCGTCCAGCGGGAAGCTTTCCTGCCGAGCGTTTTCCAGGGTTTGAGAATTGCGAATATCAAAATGCAGGCCTTCGCTGTAAGGTGCCTGCAGGCCATTATTTTGTAATGGGGGATAACCGAGATAATAGTGCTGATTCTCGTTTCTGGGGATTTGTTCCTGAGAAAAATCTGGTAGGTAAAGCTTTTTTTGTTTGGCTCAATCTAGGTAATCTGGGCCGCATCGGTGGCTTTGAGTAAAGCAATGAACGCCCGCGCTGTGATCGAAACTGCGCCGCTTCAAGAGCGGTTGGGGTATACGTTTAAAAAACTAGAGCTCCTCAATCAAGCGCTCACACATCGTAGCCACAGCAAAAAGAATAATGAGCGACTTGAATTTCTAGGGGATTCTATTTTGAATTTCGTCGTCGCAGAAATGCTTTACGAGCGTTATTCAGATTTAGATGAAGGGGATTTATCCCGTGTGCGCGCTAATTTAGTTAAGCAGCAGGCCTTATACGAGATAGCACAAACTTTATCGCTTTCAGATTACTTACGCTTAGGTGAAGGAGAGTTAAAGAGCGGGGGTTTCCGTCGTCCCTCTATTTTGGCTGATACGCTCGAGGCCGTAACAGGCGCCATCTTTTTAGATGGAGGTTTTGAGGCGGCTAAAACCTGTTTGCGCAAACTCTATTCGATTATTTTGGCTAACGTTGATCCTAAGACCTTAGGTAAAGATGACAAGACGCTATTACAAGAGTGTTTGCAAAGTTACCAATTGCCTTTGCCAACTTATAACGTTACTGGTACAAGTGGAGCCGCTCATAATCAGCAGTTCGAAGTAGAGTGCGTGATACCCAATTTGAAGTTGGCCGTAAAAGGTGAGGGCGCTTCAAGACGTGCTGCAGAGCAAGCAGCCGCTAAGCTCGCTTTGGTTGTGGCACAAAAAGCACTACCTCAAGAATTAGGTAAGCCCAAAAAAACTCGGTCAGCCAAAAAGAATGCAGCAAAAAAAGTAGCTACTGAAGAGCAGTTAAATCTTAAGCTGAAGGGCTAATCGTGTTTAGATGCGGCACTATCGCCATTGTCGGACGTCCCAATATGGGCAAATCGACCTTACTCAATGCTTTAGTTGGTCAAAAGATCAGCATTACTTCGCGCAAAGCACAGACCACACGCCATCGCATTCTAGGGGTACAGAATCGCGAAGCAGCGCAATTTATTTTTATTGATACACCGGGTTTTCAGACGCGTCTGATGAATACCTTAAATAAAGCCTTAAATCGCACCGTGACTACGGCATTGCAGGATGTCAATGTGGCTTGCTATGTTGTCGAGGCTGGCTATTTTGGTGATGATGATAAAAAGGTTTTGCGTCTTCTGCCGAATGATTTGCCTGTCGTACTGGTATTAAACAAACTGGATTTATTCAATAGCCGTTTTCAGACGCCCTCTGAACGTGATCAAGCCTTACTCAACTTTATGAAAGAAATGAGTCAGCCTTGGAGTGTGCTCGGTGGACATGAGGATCAGGGCCAATGCGAATTTGCTGAGATCGTACCGATGAGCGCCAAAAGTCCGGGTGATATCGTGCGCTTATTAGATGTGCTGGAGGGCTATTTGCCTGAGGCAGAAGCGGTTTACGATGTCGATACAGTGACGGATCGCAGTGAGCGATTCTTGGCCGCTGAGATTCTGCGTGAGAAAGTCTTCCGCTTTACAGGGGAAGAGTTGCCTTATACAAGTACTGTGGTGATCGATCAATTTAAGATGGATGGCAAGATGCGCCGAATTGCCGCAACTATTTTGGTAGATCGTGATAGCCATAAAGCCATGATTATTGGACAAAAAGGGGAGCGCTTGAAAAAGATCTCTACCGATGCCCGTATCGATATGGAAAAACTCTTTGATGGCAAGGTTTTCTTAGAAACCTGGGTGAAGGTCAAACGGGGTTGGGCTGATGATCGTGCTGAGTTACGGGCGCAGGGTCTAGAGTAAATTTCATGGCTTCGATTCGTATTAATGACGAACCTGCTTTTGTATTGCACAGTATTCCCTATAAGGAAACCAGTTTAATTCTGGATGTCTTTACCCGGCAGTATGGCCGTATGGCCTTAATTGCCAAAGGCGCTAAGCGTCCTCACTCCACACTTCGCCCTGTTCTACAACGCTTTCAGCCTTTATTGGTTTCGTGGAGTGGTAAGTCTGAGCTTCGCACCTTAACTAAATCAGAGTGGGTAGGTGGTACACCCGCACTCGTAGGTGACGCATTACTCTGTGGTTTTTATCTCAACGAGTTGCTCGTTAAATTTCTAGCTCGTGAAGATGAGCACGAGAAACTCTATGATCATTACACCCACACTATCTCTGCCTTATCTAATCTTGAGTTTGAATCCAAGGGACTAGAGGAAATTCTGCGGCCGTTTGAATTAACATTGCTTCAGCAAACAGGCTATGCAGCAGCCTTAGACCATTGTGTGGAGAGCAACAGTACTCCAATTTCAGGTGAGCAATATGTCTATCAGCCGGAGCGGGGAGTTAGGCCTGCTCAAGGAGATGATCCAGGGCATTGGCCTGTATTGAGTGGTAGATCCTTACTAGCCATTGCTGCAGGTGACTTTTCTGCTGTAGAAACACTTTCTGAGAGTAAGCAACTCATGCGTTTTTTGCTCGGATTACATCTCCAGGATCAAGTGCTTACTACCCGCCAGATTTTGATTGACCTCAAGAAAATCTAGTAAGCTACTGTAATGAGTGCCACATCTACTAATGCCCCAAAGCTTGAGCTTGGTATCAATATTGATCACGTAGCTACTTTGCGTAATGCGCGCGGCACGATCTATCCAGACCCCTTAAAGGCAGCTCGTCTTGCTGAGGAAGCGGGCGCAGATCTCATCACCTTGCATTTACGTGAAGATCGTCGCCATATCAAAGATGCTGACCTATTGGCCTTGCGCCCTTTAATTAAAACCCGTATGAATTTAGAGTGCGCTGTCACTCCAGAGATGATTGATATTGCCTGCCGAGTAAAACCGCATGATGTATGCCTTGTTCCAGAAAAGCGTGCGGAGGTTACTACAGAAGGGGGCTTAGATGTACTGCGTTATTTTGACGCTATTAAAGAAGCTACTGCAAAACTTAAAGCTGCTGGCATTCGGGTATCTTTATTTATTGATCCCGAAGAAAAGCAAATTCAGGCTAGCAAAGAGCTTGGTGCGACGGTAGTGGAGTTGCACACTGGCCGTTACGCAGATCTTGCGGGCGAGGAACAGATGAAAGAGTTAGAGCGCATTAGAAGAGCGGCTCAGTATGGCGTGGGCATTGGCTTGCGTGTCAATGCGGGGCATGGTCTTCATGAAGGTAATGTCATGCCTATTGCTTCGATCACTGAATTCTCTGAGCTCAATATTGGACACGCGATTGTTGCGGAGGCTCTTTTTAAGGGTTGGCAGACGGCAATTACAGATATGAAACACCTCATGGCTCAAGGCCGAGGCCGAGCCCTCCCCCAATCTAAAACAAGATTCTGATTGCTGATGATCATTGGCATTGGCACCGATATTTTGCAGATTGTGCGTCTTCAGGCAGCTTATGATCGTACTAACGGACGCTTAGCTGAAAAAGTGCTCGGGCCTGATGAGCTGATCATCTTTAAACAACGACTCGCCAGAAATCATAAGCGTGGCATCGCTTTTTTAGCTACCCGCTTTGCCGCAAAAGAGGCTTTCTCAAAAGCCATTGGACTAGGTATGAGAATGCCTATGACGTGGCGTTCTCTGCAAACGCTTAATGAACCCAGTGGTAAGCCCGTAACTTCTTATCTAGGCGCACTCGCTACTTTCATGCAAGAGCGGCAGTGGGAAGCTCAAGTCACTGTAAGTGATGAGCAGGATATGGCGATTGCTCATGTCATCGTCCTCCAAAAGTAAAGTCGTGCAACGAAAGCATTGAGTAAATCACCTATCCATTTAAGAGAATATCGATGAGCAAACTGATGATGCGCCCGGGCCCCGTGACCTTAGATGTCGCTGGTCTTGAATTAAATGCTGAGGATCGTCGTCGCATCAATCATCCCCTGACTGGGGGCGTCATTCTATTTGGCCGAAACTTTTCTAATCGTAAACAACTCAGTAAACTCACTGCAGATATTAAGAAACTCAGGCCTGATGTATTGATCTCTATTGATCATGAGGGTGGGCGCGTGCAGCGTTGCAGAACCGATGGATTTACCCATCTGCCTGCTATGCGTCATTTAGGTCAGCTGTGGGCTGTAAAAAGTCAGAGTACTCATGCTGCAGAATCGGCTGCAACTGCAATGGCGGCAACTACAGCCTGTGCTTACATACTGGCCTCCGAACTCAGAGCTTGCGGTGTCGACTTAAGCTTTACCCCTGTACTTGATTTAGACTTTGGTCGTAGTGCGGTAATTGGAGATCGATCATTTGGTAGGGATCCCCAAATAGTATTTGCCTTAGCTAAAAGCCTGAATGAAGGCTTGCGTTTGGCGGGTATGGCGAACTGCGGTAAGCACTTCCCAGGTCATGGTTGGGCAGAAGCAGACTCCCACGTAGCTATTCCAGTGGATGAACGTTCTTTACATCAAATACTGAATGATGATGCTAAGCCCTATGATTGGTTAGATCTCAGCTTGACAGCAGTGATGCCTGCACATGTCATTTACCCTCAAGTAGATAAGCAACCAGCAGGCTTTTCAAAGATTTGGTTACATTCTGTATTGCGTCAAGACTTAGGTTTTGAGGGTGTGATCTTTAGTGATGATCTCTCTATGGAAGGCGCGAGTGTGGCTGGCTCAGTTGTAAAGGGTGCTGAGCTCGCCTTAGATGCAGGTTGTGACGCAGTGTTGATTTGTAATCGACCTGATCTTGCAGATCAACTTTTAAGTAAGCTTACCATCTCCAAGGCAAAACAAGCGGATTCTATGAAGCGCTTAAATCGCTTGATGCCACAGTCTGCCGCAACCCCGTGGGAAGCTTTACAAGATGAGGCTCAGTATCAGCATGCTAAAGGCTTGCTAAAACAGCTGAAGTTAATCCAATAATCACTAAAGCTTAGTTTGTTTTGCTTACTCTAGCCCACTCATCGATGACATATTTTTTAACGAGTTCACCTTCTTTTCTTGCGCAATGAATTGTATCGATGTCTACTTTTTGATATATTTTTTGGAGTCTTAATATATCTTTATGATTTCGGTAGTTTGGGAGCCATGAGCCCCAAAAAAATCCGATGTCTTCTAGTGCTAAATACGCATTTGCTGCAGCCTCTAGTTCAATGGGGAGATCAAGATAAATAGAGGCAACATTTGATAACTCAATTTCATTTAATGTATTTTTAACTACAGTATTAAAGTCTTTCCCAATATGGCTAATTGAAATATTTGCCGTTTGGATGTCTACATTAATTGTGGCCTCTAATTTAGTAACACCGCTACCGTCTTTATTTGGGCTAAGTATGCTTCTTTGCAAATTTAAACTCTGAGCCAAATTTTCTAAATGCTCAATATGTTGACTTGGTAAAAAAATGATATGCGGATGATCCTGGATAGGCAAATAAAAGGTTAGTAAGGACATTCTAGTTTGCTGAAAATTTTCTAAATCTTGCATTACTAGAGTGGGGGGAACATCTCCAATAAATAAACCAGTTTCTATTGCGTTAAATGAAATCATTTCCTTTTGGCTATAGGGATGGTTAGTAACGCACTCAGTCCAAAAGCCCACTAAATTTAATTCCTTTGCTACTTCAATCCGTTTCTTGGCCATTAACTCAGCGATATGGTGCCCTCTAAAATCAGGATCAACCATCATCTTTCCTGCTTCTGGCGAGGTATTATCACTGCTATCAAAAGATAGGGCGCAATGACCAATGATTCGACCATCATCTAATCTGGCAACAACAGAGTGCATTAATTTTTTCTTAATAACTCCTTCCAATTGGACCACGTCATACATTACTGGATTAGGGTAACTTTCACCATAACAGCGCTGGACACATTCAATTAGTCTTGGTAGATCATCTATTGTGATCAGTGAAATTTCTGGGCTAAGATTTATATTCATAATAAAAGTGTTGAGCTTATTACGCATTAGACAGTAAAGCCCAGCATGCTGGGCTTTACTGTCTAATAAACATTCCTAAACCCTTAGTTTGCGCGACTGCGATACTCCCCAGTGCGCGTATCAATCTCAATCTTGTCACCTGTGTTGCAGAATAAAGGCACTTGTAATTCATAGTCGGTGGCCAGTCTGGCAGTCTTTAATACTTTGCCCGAGCTTGTATCACCCTTAACTGCGGGTTCTGTGTAAATGATTTCACGAACTAAAGAGTTTGGCATTGCCACAGAGAGTGCTTTACCTTCGTAGAACACTACCTCACAGGGCATACCTTCTTCAAGGTAGTTCAAAGCATCGCCCATGAACTCAGACTCAACCTCATATTGGTTGTATTCAGTATCCATAAATACATACATCGGATCTGCAAAGTAGGAATAAGTACATTCTTTCTTATCCAAGATCACGATATCAAACTTATCATCTGCTTTGTATACGCCTTCGTTCGGCGCACCACTGAGTAAGTTCTTAAATTTCATTTTCACAACGGATGAGTTGCGGCCTGAGCGGCTGTATTCCGCCTTGAGAACGACCATAGCATCTGTGCCGATCATTACTACGTTACCTACGCGGAGTTCTTGTGCTGTTTTCATCTTGCTAGCCCTGATTGCAGAGTTATTGATCTGCGGTTTTTATCAAAAAGAAGATTGTAACCGCCTTGGACGGCTATGCGCCTTAGGATCAGGCTACAAAGTCGATGAGACGGGCAGCGAGGCCTCCATCAGCCTGTTTTTCCAGTAAATCTGCATACCAAGCCTTGGCATGCGTATTCCAGGGTTCCAGGCTGCCAATCCATTGACTGGGCATTGCCCACGTCATCGCAGCGATGATGGCAAGTCTCAGACCTTGATCTGCCCCTACAAGATATAAATCTAAGAATGCGGCGAGTTTTACTTCATGGGCACGATCTTCCTGAGGATAAATGTGCCATATGAAAGGCTTGCCTGCCAGTTGAGCTCGAATAAAGGAATCTTCTCCCCGAACGACATTAAAGTCACATTGGGAGAGTACCCAGTCATATTCATCTTGAGAAACAAATGGAATAGAGATCAGTTGTACGTGTTTGGGAAGATCAATTCGCTGTCCAGTACTAAGGCGTAATTGTTCTAGTTGACCAGCCGTCATAACAATATCGATATCTTCACCCAAAGTGGCTAGATCTTCTAGCCACTTTAGTAGCGGTGCACCTGGGTAGCAAAAAACGCTCATCCGTTTTGTCTTTGGACGTAATCTTGCCCAACTACTTTGTAGCTTCTCCGGGATTGGTGTAGCACTACTGCTTAGTTGCTTCGGTAGGGGGTCAATCAAAATTCCCCCTGTAGTAGCTTGGAATCCTGGAAAGAAAAAGTACTTCGCTATGCCATGTGCTTGAGGGGAGGCTTTCCCATGAAAATCAACAATCCACGGCTCGGCACTGAGATACTCTAAATTAATGATGATCGGTTTTTTGGTGGCAATCAGGAGTCCTGCGATATATCGTTCCGGTAGATCGCAGCCGAAGGCTTCAATTACGACATCCGGGGTTGTGACGGCGTGGCGGTTGTTGCTTAAGCTTGCTTCCCACGGCAGGAGTTCAATCTTGGCTTTGATATTTGGATCAACGCCAGAAGCGAGTAAATTAAGGGTTGGTAAGTCATCACAAAAAATTCGTACCTGTTGGCCGTGAAGACTTGTTAAGCTTCTCGCTAGACGCCAGCAAATACCAGCATCACCATAGTTATCGACGATTTGACAGAAAATATCCCAACGCATGAGTAATTCGCTTTTTGAAACCCTTCAGCAGGATGTTAAACGGCTACCCGGACTACCGGGGGTGTATCGCTTCTATGATGAGGTGGGACATATTTTGTATGTCGGTAAAGCGCGCCACCTCAAAAAACGTGTTTCTAGTTACTTTCAGCGTACCCAACTATCACCGCGTATCGCGCTAATGGTGGGCAAAATCGCTCGTTATGAAACCACGGTAACACGCTCAGAAACAGAAGCCCTCATTCTAGAGAACAATCTGATTAAAGAGTTAGCGCCCCCGTTTAATATTTTATTTCGGGATGACAAGTCTTACCCCTATGTGATGTTAACAGGGCACCAATTTCCCAGGTTAGCCTCTTATCGCGGGAAAGTGGATAAGCGTAATCATTACTTTGGACCTTTTCCAAATTCATGGGCTGTGCGTAATAGCGTGCAGATACTACAAAAAGTCTTTCGTTTACGCACCTGTGAGGATTCTGTGTTTAAGAACCGCAGCCGTCCTTGTTTATTACATCAAATTCATCGTTGCAGTGCGCCTTGTGTGGGCCGCCTCAGTGTTGAGCAGTACAAACAAGATGTAGCGCAGGCTACGCGCTTCTTGGAGGGTGATCATAGCCGTGTTTTATCTGAGCTTGAGAAAGAAATGCATGCCTACAGCGAAGCCATGGAATTTGAGATGGCCGCGGTATTACGCGATCGCATTACTGATCTCTCTGGTGTATTACAGCAGCAGTCTATGGATACCGTGGCTGATGGTGAGGGTGATGTAGATGTCATCGCAGTGGCGCAAATGGAAGGTGTGGTGTGTGTGAACTTGGCCATGATTCGAGGGGGCCGACATCTAGGTGATCGTGCTTATTTCCCTAAAGGTTTACGCACTACTGCTGGTGAACTCCCGCCCCCTACTGAAATTTTGGAAGCATTTATCGCACAACATTATTTAGAAGAAAAGCCCGCAGATAGCGAGGCTTCCCCCAACCTCATTCCTCCCGTACTGATTCTGAATCATCCACTGCAAAGAGCCAGTGATGATGGTTTAGAGCTAGATGAAGCCTCACCAGAAAGCTTGCATGACTTATTAAATGCACAGGCTGGGAAGCGCATTACCTTTTTGCATCAGCCTCAAGGGCAGAGGCGTCATTGGTTAGCGATGGCAGAAGGTAATGCCAAAATTGCGATTGCTAAACGACTGGTTGAGACAGGTGGGCAATTGGCTCGAGCCCGTTCATTGGCCGATATTCTGAGTTTGGAGTTAGAGAGTCTGGAGCATTTGCGAATCGAATGTTTTGATATTAGCCATACATCGGGGGAGGCGACTCAAGCCTCATGCGTGGTGTACGCAAAAAATGTAATGCAAGCAAGCGAGTACCGCCGCTTCAATATTAATGACATCACTCCGGGAGATGATTACGCCGCAATGCGGCAAGTCTTGCAGCGCCGCTACGCTAATTTTCAGGAGTTACCAGTGGAGAAGATGCCACAGGTCATTTTGATTGATGGAGGTAAAGGGCAAGTAGAGATGGCAAGGCAAGTTCTCTCAGAGTTTGGAATGGATATTAGTTTGATTGTGGGCGTCGCTAAAGGCGAGGGCCGGAAGGTGGGTTTAGAAACCCTCATCTTTGCCGATGGCCGCAAGGCCCTCGAATTAGGTATTGATAGTGCAGCATTACTACTCGTGGCACAAATTCGTGATGAGGCTCATCGATTCGCGATTACAGGTATGCGTGCTAAGCGTGCAAAAGCCAGAATGGTTTCTCAGCTGGAGGAGATAGAGGGCATTGGTGCCAAGCGCCGCCAGAAGCTTTTAGCCCGCTTTGGAGGGCTCCGGGGTGTATCAAATGCCACCATTGAAGAAATCGCGAGTGTGGAGGGAATTTCCACAACTTTGGCAGAGCAGATTTATCGACAGCTACATTGATTTCTCAGTATTCGTGGATTATCGGTACATTGGTTTATCCTTGAGTTATGCCTTTTAATCTACCGATTGCTTTGACCTGGTTGCGTGTTGCCGCAATTCCGCTATTGGTCGCAGTCTTTTATTTACCAGGTAATTGGTTGACCCCATTTGAGAAGAATCTGATTGGGACCATTATTTTTGTCTTTGCAGCCATCACCGATTGGTTAGATGGTTTTTTAGCGCGCCGTATGAAACAAGAGTCTGCGTTTGGTCAATTTTTAGACCCTGTCGCGGATAAGTTAATCGTGGCTGCTGCATTGTTGGTGCTCTTGAATATGGACCGTGTGCAGGTCTGGGTTGCCCTCATCATTATCGGCCGTGAAATCACGATCTCAGCACTTCGTGAATGGATGGCGCTCCTAGGGGCTGGCAAAAGTGTTGCAGTGCATATGGTCGGTAAGCTGAAAACAACCGCACAGTTGGTGGCTATCCCCTTCCTACTGCTTAATGACACCTTATTTGGATGGCTAAATTGCGCGCAACTGGGCACTTGGCTGATATGGATTGCATCCTTCCTAACACTATGGTCAATGTTCTATTACATGCAAAAAGCCTTGCCTCAATTAGTGGAGAAGGGTAAGTAAAGACGGCAGACCCATTTAAGACAAGGCTCTCGCTATGACTGGCCAAACTAAAGTCTTGCCCTCCTTAGGGAATAATGCCCAGTCTGCAATTGTTTGTTAAACTGTTGCCCTGTTATGCGGGAATAGCTCAGCTGGTAGAGCGATACCTTGCCAAGGTATAGGTCGGGAGTTCGAACCTCCTTTCCCGCTCCAAGTTCGATGGGAAGCCCTGAAAAGCTTCCCATTTTTGATTTTGGTTAATGGCGCGTTGGCCGAGTGGTTAGGCAGGAGCCTGCAAAGCTTCGTACGGGGGTTCGATTCCCTCACGCGCCTCCAGTAATGTCGCTTGACGATTACGGAGCATCACCTTTAATATTTTTAATGAAGAATAGTAATTAATTTGATTTACGACTAGGGCGAAAAAATGACTCCATACCAGCGACTCAGCACCTCAGTTGCAGCATTGATGCTCTCTGCACTCTTAGCTGCCTGCGCATCTTCTGGAGATTCACCTACTGGAACGCCAAGTGAAGTTCAAGAAATTCAGGCGCAACTATTGGGTGACATGCCTTTGCCTGCTGCCTCCAAAATTATTGGTCCGGATTCACTCATCATTGGTCGCGGTGATAACTGGGTAGGTCGCGTGGTGTTATCGGGCGTCCAAACTCCAACAGATATTTACGCATTCTTTCAGGCTGAGTATCCTAAGGCTGGCTGGACCACAATTAGTGCAGTGAAATCTAAAACGAGTATTTTAGTATTTACAAAAGGGGATCGCACATCCACAGTAGAACTCACCGAAGGCTCTCTCACTGGTCCAAAGACTATCATTACGATTACTGCATCACCTAAAAATGCAAACGTCGTTGCGCCGAGTAAAAAATAGGGTAATACGTAATCCAGTCACCGGGTAGCTTGACGAATAAATAGCAATAAAAAAAGGCCTCTAACAAAGAGGCCTTTTGCTATATTTTACGGGGCTCAGAGGCCGCCAGATCTGATGAGTCCAACCGCCTGGCCTTCAATCGCAAAATTCATTTGACGACTATCCACCAGAATATTTTTGAAGTCTGGATTTTCGGCTTGTAACTCAATTACCATGCCATCCGCAGTCTTCTTTTGCTTCCAGCGTTTGACCGTGACCTCATCATCTAGACGGGCCACCACGATGTCACCATTGCGTACTTCAGATGTTTTTCTGACCGCTAGATAGTCACCATCCAAAATGCCAGCGTCGCGCATACTCATTCCAACCACTTTAAGCAAATAGTCTGCGCCCTTACTAAATAAGCTTGGGTCAATTGGTAAATGTTTTTCAATATGTTCGATCGCCATGATGGGGGAGCCCGCAGCCACCCGACCGATTAAAGGAAGTGTGAGTTGCTGAAGCGCGCCAGAAGGTAAAGACATTTGGCGATATTTATTAGGATTGTGAGATTGATTAAATCGTTGTGGAATACGAATGCCGCGAGAAGTACCCGGTGTCAGTTCGATATATCCTTTTTTTGCTAGTGCACGTAAATGCTCTTCTGCAGCATTGGCAGAAGCAAAACCCAGTCGGTTCGCAATTTCTGCGCGTGTGGGAGGTGAACCACTATCCTCAATAGCATTAGTAATGAGATCTAAAATCTCACTCTGACGAGAAGTGAGCTTAGGGAGGGCAGTCAGCTCCTCTAGAAAATCGACTGTATTTATATCCATACTGGGATTGTATACAGCACTATTTGATAATTCAAGGGATTTTGAGAGGGATAATAAGAAATGCACTCAAATTCCCACAATTTAGGTCAATCGCCCCATATTCTGATTTTAGGAATGGGTGGAACCATTGCCGGTTTAGCTTCTAAGCCACAGGAAAGCCCTCTTCAATATGAAGCTGGCGTCGTGGGAGTGGGTGAATTGGTTCAACATATTCAGTCTGCTGTCCCAGCTGACCTCAGTCTGGTTTCTCAGCAAGTGGCGAACATCGATAGTCGCAATCTCAGTGATAGCCTTCTCACTAAACTGGGGATTGCTGTGCGGTTTGCATTAAATGATCCTGCAGTGAGAGGGATTGTGATTACTCATGGCACGGATACCCTCGAAGAAACGGGTTTGTTTCTTCAGTTAACTTGCGGTAAGCATGCACTGACCCACAAGAAAAGAGTGGTTCTCACGGGCGCTATGCGTCCGAGCAATGCGCCAGAAGCAGATGGGCCATCGAATTTGGTGGATGCCCTTCGTTGGGCTAGTACGGCAATTGAAAATTGCCCCGGCGGTATTTATGCCGTCATGGATGGGCGAGGCTGCCTAGCAATGGATGTAGCGAAGCGACACACTACCAATTTGAATGCCCCTATGCAGGATTCTCCCTCGAGCTCAGTAGGGTTGATCAACCCATCATGGCTCTCTGGTGTCAAAGCGGTTCAAGCTTCCTGGGCGGAAGACTTAGCGATACCCCCCGAAGATCACTGGCCATGGGTAGAGATTTTGACTAGCCATGCTGGTGCCCGAGCTCAAACCATTACTCACTGGCTCAAAAGTGAGGTAAACGGCCTGATACTTGCTGGAACAGGGGCTGGTGGAATACATGATGACTGGAAAATCCCCTTGAATGAGGCCGCCAAGCAAGGGATTGCATTAGTGAGATCGACAAGGACAGGGGCTGGCTTTGTTGCCCCCCATCTTCCCGGAATAGACTCCGCCATCTGCCTAGCCTCAGGCGCGTTTTCGGCTCCCAGAGCCAGGATTGCACTCCAATTGGCGCTCTATGCAGCAAAAGAGCAGAAATTAGATGGTAAAGCCCTGACTTGGCAGGATTTTTTTGCTAGAATAGCGGACTTACCTGTGATTCGGTAAGGATTTAAAAGCAGTGAATGTGTTGTAAGTTCTACCTACAATTTGTTACTACCTTGTCACACTGGCGCTCTCTTCAACCACCATCGGAAGTGAGCAAGACGCCCAGGTGACTTTATCCTGAAGGAGTGTTTGATGCGTCATTATGAAATCGTTTTTATCGTCCATCCGGACCAAAGCGAGCAAGTGCCCGCGATGATTGATCGCTACAAAGCGACGTTAGCAACTGCTGGCGGCAAAGTCCATCGCATTGAAGATTGGGGTCGTCGTCAGATGGCTTACATGATCGACAAGCTTGCTAAAGCCCACTACGTTTGCATGAATATTGAGTGCGACCAGAAAACTCTGGAAGAGCTCGAGCATGCGTTCAAATTTAACGATGCTGTTTTGCGTCACCTCATCATCAAGACAAAGAAAGCCGAAACAGAGCCTTCTATCATGATGAAAGAAGTGCAGCGTGAAGAAGCCCGTAAATCTGCTCAAACTGATGCTCCTGCAGTTACTGCAGCAGCGGCAGTCTAAGTTAGAAATTTGAAGAGGAAAACTGAGACTAGAAAACGGATCAGAGTGACGGAGCGGCGTTGAATCATTTCACCCTCACTGCATTCTTGGTATCTAAAGACGCGATTCGATTCACCCCTGCAGGAATACCGGTGATGCATTGTCAGCTAGAACATAGCGGCGAAGTAAACGAGGTAGGATCAGCAAGGAGAATTCAGATGAATGTTGAAGCCATAGCGATTGGCCCTATACAACAGGGTTTAGAGCAAATGGATTTAGGAGCCCAGGCAGTGTTCGAAGGATTCTTAGCACCCAAGACTCTACGTAATCAAAGACTGGTTTTTCATATCACCCATATTCAATTGAAAAATTAAAGAGGAAATCATCATGGCGTTTGGAAAAAAACCCGATTTCAAAAAGAAACCTGCCCAGAACCCACTGTTCAAGCGTAAGCGTTATTGCCGTTTCACTGTTGGTGGCGTTGAGCAGATTGACTACAAAGATGTCGATACATTAAAAGACTTTGTTGGTGAAAATGCTAAGATTACCCCTGCTCGTTTGACAGGTACAAAGGCAAAGTATCAGCGTCAGTTAGACACGGCTATCAAGCGTGCGCGTTTCCTGGCACTGTTGCCATTCTCTGATCAACACAAGAAATAATCGGGAGCCCTCAATGCAAATCATTCTTTTAGAAAAAGTAATTAACTTGGGCAACCTGGGCGATGTAGTTCGCGTTAAAGACGGCTTCGCTCGTAATTTCCTGATCCCACAACGTAAAGCCCGTCGTGCAACTGAAGCAGCGATTGCTGATTTTGCTGTTCGTCGTGCTGAGTTGGAAAAAATAGCTGCTGAGAAATTGGCTGCTGCGCAAGCAGTGGGCATTAAGCTCAAAGACTTGGTGCTCGACATCGGTCAAAAAGCAGGAGTGGATGGCCGTTTGTTTGGTTCTGTAACCAACCATGACATCGCTGATGCTCTGAAGGCTAAGGGCTTTGTGATTGAAAAAGCGTCCATTCGTATGCCTACTGGCCCATTGAAAATGGTTGGTGATCACCCTGTAGCGGTTGCTGTTCATACCGATGTAGTGGCTGATATCACTATCCGTGTAGTTGGTGAGCAAGCGTAAGTTCTAGAACTTAGGTTTTTAGTAAACCGCTAGCCTCATGGCTGAATCCCGTCCTCGTACCCTTACGCCAAATCCCGGCATGATGGGTTCTGGGGACGCAGCCTTGCAGGCCTTAAAAGTACCACCCCATTCTGTAGAAGCCGAGCAATCTTTGCTCGGCGGTCTGCTGATTGATAACGCAGCTTGGGATCGCCTAGGCGGTGTGTTATCAGACAAAGACTTCTATCGTCCTGAACATGCGCTGATCTATAAGGTCATCCAGCGTTTAGTGGGCGACAATCATCCCGCTGATGTCATTACCGTTCATGAGGCCGTCAAGTCCGAACAGGGCGGTGATTTAGTGGGTATTGACTACCTGAATTCTTTAGCGCAGAGCACTCCAAGTGCAGCGAACATTAAAGGCTATGCCGATATCGTTCGTGACCGTAGTATTTTGCGTCGCTTGATCGAGGTATCTGACAACATTGTGAATTCTGCTTTTGTACCTGAGGGTCGTTCAGTTAGAACCCTATTGGATGAAGCGGAATCTCGGATTTTACAAATCGGTGAAGAAGGTAGTCGCAAAGCAGACTATCTTGAGATTGAACCTCTTTTAAAAACAGTAGTGGCAAGAATTGATGAACTCTACAACCGCCAAGGCGGGAGTGATATTACTGGTATTGCCACAGGCTTTATTGATTTAGATAAACAAACGAGTGGCCTGCAAAAAGGTGATCTAGTCATTGTGGCTGGAAGACCATCGATGGGTAAAGCGCAGCCTCTAGATGCCAAAGTAAAAACAGTCGATGGTTGGAAGCGTATGGGAGACCTCCGTTTTGGTGATCGCTTAGCTTCAGTGGATGGCCAACATTCTATGGTCACGGGAGTTTATCCTCAGGGCACTAAAGAAATATACAAAGTTACTTTTTCTGATGGGCGCGAAGCCGAATGTTGCGACGAGCATTTATGGCGCGTGATGTACCGTGATTGGTCTGAGGCTCGAGTCATCAGTACAAAGCGTTTAATTGAAATGCTGGCCTGCGTGCGTTACAAAAATCGCCTTTGGATTGATCCTGTATCAGGTGACTTTGGACATTCTGAAAAGTTGCCTATTAACCCTTGGGTTTTAGGTGCACTGCTAGGTGATGGAACTCTAGCGTTATCTCATAAAAGTGTGATGTTCTCCACTAAATCTCCTGAGCTTGTAGATCGTATGAATGCGCTCGCTGGCTACGAGATGGAATTAGTTCATGCCAATGCCTACGACTGGAGATTGGTTTCAAAAAGCAGAATTGCCGCAAATGGAGCAAGAGTCTCGGTACCGACAAATTACTTTAGGTCGACACTCCATGAACTAGGGGTGCTAGGTTGCCGTAGCTTTGAAAAATTTATTCCCACTCAGTACCTAGAGGCAGATAAAGCATCTCGCTTAGCTTTATTTCAGGGCCTGATGGATACTGATGGTTGGATTGAGAAGTGGGGCTCTATTCGTTATTGCACTGTTAGCGAGCAATTGGGTAAGGATATAGCTTCATTGGCTAGATCCTTGGGTGGATTTTGCTCAATAGCGCATAAGCAGTCTAGTTATACCTACCTAGGTGAAAAGAAGCAGGGTCGACTAGCCTATGTTTTGAATATGAGTTTTCCCGCAGGTTTCGATGCTTTTACTTTAACCGAGAAAAAAGCCAGACTCAGAACCCATTGGGACCGTCAACGCAGACTCACATTCAAATCTATTGAACCATCAAGAGTCACGAGTGCCCAATGTATTTCTGTAAGTCACCCATCTAGAACCTACATTACAAATGATTATGTAGTGACTCACAACACTGCATTCGCACTCAACATTGCTGAGAACGTTGCTTTGGCAGAAGGATTGCCCGTTGTTGTGTTTTCAATGGAGATGTCGGGTGAGCAACTTGCCTCTCGTTTATTGGGTTCCGTTGGGCGCGTTGATCAAAGTCGCATGCGTACTGGTAAGTTGCAAGATGATGAGTGGCCACGTGTGACTGATGCGATTGCCCGCTTAAGTAATACCCAAATTTTAATTGATGAGACCGGTGCTTTATCCAGCTTAGAGTTGCGTGCAAGAGCACGTCGTATTGCCCGTAACTTCGGCGGCACGCTAGGCCTTGTTGTGATCGATTACTTGCAGTTGATGAGTGGTTCCGGTTCTGAAAACCGGGCTACAGAGATTTCTGAAATATCACGATCACTCAAATCGCTTGCCAAAGAATTGCAGTGTCCTGTAGTTGCCTTGTCACAGTTAAATCGTGGCTTGGAGCAACGGCCTAATAAGCGCCCCATTATGTCTGACTTACGAGAGTCTGGTGCGATCGAGCAGGATGCTGACTTAATTATGTTTATCTATCGTGATGAGGTCTATCACCCCGATACAACGACAGACAAAGGCATGGCAGAGATTATTATCGGCAAGCAGCGTAACGGACCCATTGGTACAGTACGTTTAAGTTGGCAAGGCCCGTATACTAAGTTTGATAATTTAGCGATGGGCTCAGTAGGCTACTCCAGCGGTGGGTATGAGCCGTTCTAAATTATTTACTCAAGAAAATAAAAAAGCCTCGTAGTGAGTTTCACATACGAGGCTTTTTACATAGCGAAACAGTAAGACTATAACTTAAGCGCCTTCACATTTCTTAATCGAGGCTGCCTTAGCTGCGCCATACAATGGCTTACCGTCTTTGCTGATTGCTTTAGCCTCGCAACCTTTGTCGGCAGGCGCTGCACCCAAACACTTTTTAATGGAAGCATCTTTGGCTGCCCCATATAAAGGCTTACCTTCCTTACTGACCGCTTTAGCTTCACAAGCCGCTTGGTCTGCAAATGCTAAAGAGGGAATGGTAAAACTAAGAGCAATGCTTAAGGCAATAATCATTTTTTTCATGCAGGATTCTCCTAAGTGGTGGATTTACAGCTACAACAGTGATGAACATCCATGTAACTACAAAAATTAGCTCTGTTTCATAATCATATTCTGAGACGCCATTGGTGCCGGGAATCCAGCTTGGGATAAGGATTCACTCATAACGCGATTACTATCAAAGTAGACCTGCCAATAATCATTGTTGCTGCAGTAGGGACGTACTGCTAATACCGGGCCAACAAGATTGAACTCTAAAATATTCACTTCAATAGCCGGATCTTTCAAAACATTGGGAATTGCTGCAATCTTTTCACGCAGTAATTGCATGGCAGCTGATTGGTCTGCTGCTGATGAGAGTTGACATTTGAGATCTACGCGGCGATAGGGCGTATTACTAAAGTTCTGAATCGTATCGCCCAGAATCTTGTTATTACCAATCATAGTTGCAATATTGTCAGGTGTATTTATGGTGGAAGAAAAAAGTCCAATCTCTTTTATAGTTCCAGTAATACCTCCTGCTGTAACAAAATCTCCAACTTTAAATGGCCGCAACATAATAATAAAAACACCCGCAGCAAAGTTTGAGAGTAAGCCAGCCCATGCAGCACCAATAGCAATACCAGCGGTAGCAATTAATGCGGCAAAGCTAGTAGTTTGAATACCAAAGTAACCCAGTATTCCGATAACCAGGAGAATATTGAGGGTGACTGAAACTACGGATCCAATGTAACGCAGTAGCGTGGGGTCTACTTTCTGAGACTCTAATCCGGTGCGAATGATTTTCAATGCGACACCAATGAGCCATCGACCCACAATCCAAAGCGCAATAGCTGCCAGAATTTTTAGGCCCACATCAGTGGCAGCAGTGATGAGAATCTGCTGGATATAGCCAAAATCAATACTGTTCATTACTTGTTTCCTGTTTTAACGAATTGGTTGTTTTAATAAAGTTGATTATCTCAATAAGTACGCTGATAAATATTAGCTTTAGGGCTACTATTTATTAGTTTTACAAATAAATATGATTTAACTATTCCTATATGGCTTACTGGGCAGTCAGTCTTCTTGCTTCAGTAAACCTAGCTGCCCAGTAAGGCGTAGTGATGTACTCAAGGCGGACAGTACCCCCAGCACTAGGTGCATGGACAAATCTTCCTTGACCCACATAGATTCCAGCATGCGAGTACTTCTCTCCAGTGGTGTTGAAAAAGACTAAATCTCCTGGTGCAGGCGCTTGGTTTTCCACGCTTCTTCCTCTGCTGCTCATCTCTTGAATAGTGCGCGGTAATTTGATGTTGGCTGATTTAGAGTACACATAGCTAATGAGACCACTGCAATCAAACCCACTCTTAGGCGTATTGCCACCAAAGCGATAAGGCACCCCCACTAGGCCGACAGCAGCTATCGATATATCTTCTGTTCCAACACTGGTATCTTGCTTGAACTGCACCACTTTACTAGCATTGGATCGAGTACCAATAGAACTACAGCCTTGTACACCAAGCAGTATGCAAATCATCCCAATAAAAAAGCCGCACCCTAAAAGAGTGCGGCATGAGGAAGTTTGCTTAGAGGGCGTCGGCAGCATGATCTGCTAAACGAGAGCGCTCACCACGCGCAAGCGTGACGTGACCACCGTGACGCCAGCCTTTGAAGCGATCAACAACATAGGTGAGGCCTGAGGAGCCTTCTGTTAAATAGGGCGTATCAATTTGAGCAATATTACCTAGACACACAATTTTGGTGCCAGGGCCCGCACGTGTGACTAAAGTTTTCATTTGCTTAGGCGTTAAGTTTTGCGCCTCATCAATGATGACAAACTTGCTGACAAAAGTCCTGCCGCGCATAAAGTTCATACTCTTTACTTTAATACGTGAGCGGATGAGTTCTTGAGTAGCAGCGCGACCCCATTCACCAGCATTATCTTCATTGCGTTGGAGTACTTCTAGATTGTCATCAAAAGCGCCCATCCAAGGCTGCATTTTTTCTTCTTCGGTTCCTGGCAAGAAGCCAATATCCTCGCCAACCGGTACGGTGGCTCGCGTAATAATAATCTCGTTATAGCGTTTGCTATCCAGGACTTGTTCCAGGCTAGCAGCCAAGGCTAGCAAGGTTTTCCCGGTTCCTGCTTGACCTAGCAATGTGACAAAGTCTACTTCAGGATTCATGAGTAAATTCATGGCAAAGTTTTGCTCGCGATTGCGCGCAGTGACGCTCCACACATTATTTTTCTGATGTGAATAATCTCGTAAGGTTTGTAAGAGGGCAGTTTTACCATTGATCTCTTTTACTTGTGCATAGAATGGGGTAGAGCCATCGGGATTTTCTTGGTACACAAACTGATTTACTAGCATGCCGGCTACGCTGGGGCCAGTCACTCTATAAAACATCGTGCCAGATTTTCCATCAGCCCAACTTTCCATATTCTTGCCATGTTTTGGCCAAAAGTCAGCAGGTAAAGTCAACACACCGGAATACATCAAATCACGATCTTCTAGCACTTGATCGTTGAAGTAATCTTCAGCAGGCAGTCCTAAGGCACGAGCTTTAATACGCATATTGATATCTTTGGATACCAAGACAACTTCTTGCCCTTTGCGTGTTTTTTGTAGTTCACTCACTACAGCCAAAATCAAGTTATCGCCTTTACCCTCAGGTAAGCCCTCAGGCAGAGTAAGCGTAGTTAATTTAGTCTGAAAATAAAGTCGACCAGATACGTCTTGATTACCCAATTTATTAAGTGGAATACCCTCATCTAAGGTGCCGCTTGTGCCTGCCACCAATTGATCTAATGATCTACTGACAGTACGAGCGTTACGCGCAACTTCCGTCATACCTTTCTTATGGTTATCTAACTCCTCAAGAGTTGTCATTGGCAAGAAGAGGTCATGCTCCGAGAAACGAAATAGGGAGCTAGGATCGTGCATTAATACGTTAGTGTCTAAGACAAACAGACTGGGAGGGCCAGTACGAATCATCCGTTTTGGTTTTTCGGGAGTGATGATGGGTTTGTTGTCATTTCGTACTTGCTGCGAAGGGCGCTGACCACCTTTCATTTTCTCAATAGCGATTTCAGCTGCAGATAAATCTTCTGCATCATCATGTGCTAGATCGTGATGATGACTTTCCATTGCAACAGTTTTTGCAGGAGTAGGACGCTTCTTTAAATCAGGAGTGTCTTTAGCAGTAATCTTTACTTGGCCGGCAATATGCGTTGGGATGGGGGGTAATGGCATCAAGACTCTCCTAAAAGAAAAAACCGTCAAGCGGATTGCATTGACGGCTTAGAACAAAACCAGCAGTAAATCGATTCATAAAACAGCGGGGGTCATTTACCAAGCCTGTTTTTAAATCATTAGGCCCTAGAGTCAAACAGATTGTTAGACTTTCCCGTCGTTTACGGTGCATGTAGATAACTTTACCCCAAATTTTTGGCTTTGCAAGTACTCCGGATTAAATTAATCTATTAATTAATTGGCGGCTTGAGCTGCTTGTAATACCTCTGTCACATGCCCAGGAACCTTTAAGCCACGCCACTCTTTGACGAGCTTGCCCGAGGAGTCAAACAGGAAGGTACTTCGTTCAACCCCACGAACCTGTTTGCCGTACATATTCTTCATTTTCATCACATTAAAGAGTTGGCAGAGGGTCTCCTCGGTATCGGCAACCAATTCAAAGGGTAGTTCTAGTTTGCTACGGAAATTGTCATGGGATTTGAGGGTATCTCGAGAGACTCCAACGATCAGGGTATTGGCTTGAGTAAAAGCATCAATATGATCCCTAAATTCACCCGACTCAGCAGTACAGCCTGGCGTCATATCTTTTGGATAAAAGTAAATCACCATTTTTTTGCCCTTAGCAGATTCTGGGCCAAAGGTGAGCCCGGATGTTGCTGGAACAGCACATGGGGGTATTGGTTTACCAATTGCTACAGTCATGATCATCCCTCTTATTAAACTTTAATGATGTATCTTGCTTAGAGCGTTACTTAAGCTGCTTGCAAAATGAGTTCGCCACTGCGGTTCGGTATTTCTCCCCAAGTGACTGGCTGTACTGCTATTTTATCTAATTGCTTGGTAGCCGCCCAAGATTGATGCAGCTCTCCCATCGTTACCAAGTCATGGCCTTGATTGAGCCAGCCAGCAAGCAGTTGCTCAAATGCAGGTAGAAGCTTTTGCCCCTCTAACTCGGCATGTAAAGTGAAGACCTGATCGTTGGGGTTGCTTTGGGTAAGCTCTAGAATCTTTTTTACGGCAGCAAATTCATCAGCATCATCAATGCCAATCAGCTCATCAAACGTAGGCAAGGTCGTAGGGTATTGCACATGTTTTGCTTTGCCCGATGGCAAAGCAAAACGGTAGGGTGCCAGATTGGCTCCCGCTCTACCATCTGAAGAGTACGCAATTCCCCACAAATCAAGTTGTTCAAAAGCTGCTTCATTCATTTGCCATCCAGCTGCACCATAGGTTGCAGGAGGATGTCCAAATATTTCTACAAAACGATCCCAACTTTTTTGCATCTGTATCTGAGTCCATTGCGCATCCCGATTACGAACAGCATCTTGCCAGGCTGTATGGTCCCAAGTATGAATACCCGTTTCATGGCCGGCTAAATCAATAGCACGCATTTCAGCAGCAGCTTGTTTACCAATATCTGGTCCTGGTAGAAGAACGCCATATAGTAAGGTCTTGATACCATAATGCTCCACCACAGAAGTGCGGCTTACCTTCTTTAAAAAGCCTGGACGAAATACCCGCTTCAGCGCCCAGCCAGTATGGTCGGGACCTAGGCTAAACAAGAAAGTTGCCTTCAAGCCAAAGCGCTCGAACGTACGCGCTAAATTCGGAACACCTTCTTTGGTGCCACGTAAGGTATCTACATCGACCTTGAGTGCGATTTTTGCCATGAGACTCTAATTATTCGCTGTCAACTAAGTGACGGGCTTTTTCAACATCGTGGCGATAGGCTTCGAAAATATTCTTCAGGGCATCGTCCATCGTAGTCGTTGGTTTCCAGCCCAATTCCTTCATGGTGTTGTCAATGGCGGGGACCCGATTCTGAACATCTTGATAACCTTTGCCGTAGTAAGCGCCGGCAGTTGTTTCCACAATCTTTACATCATTAGCAGTTTTAGCGTACTCAGGAATGCTGCGCGCAATGGCTAACATCTGATTGGCAAGATCGCGTACGGAATGATTATTTTTAGGGTTGCCGATGTTATAGATCTTGCCATTAGCAATGCCATCTTGATTGTCGATGATTCTCATCAAGGCATCGATACCATCATCAATATAAGTAAAGGCCCGCTTTTGAGCGCCACCATCCACCAAGTTAATCGCTTCGCCGCGAACGATGTGGCCTAAGAACTGGGTAACGACCCGTGAAGAACCCTCTTTAGGCGTGTAGATACTATCTAAGCCAGGACCAATCCAGTTAAACGGGCGGAAGAGGGTAAAGCGTAAACCTTCCATGCCGTAACCCCAAATCACGCGATCCATTAATTGCTTAGAGCAAGCATAAATCCAACGTGGTTTATCAATAGGACCATAGACCATATTGGAGCTGGCAGGATCAAATTCGCTATCCTCACACATGCCATAGACTTCAGAGGTGGATGGAAAGACCAAATGTTTTTTGTATTTCACTGCAGAGCGAACGATCGGTAAGTTGGCCTCAAAGTCGAGCTCAAATACTTTTAAAGGTTGCTGTACATAGGTTGCTGGGGTTGCAATGGCAACCAAAGGCAGAATGACATCACATTTACGAATGTGATATTCGACCCATTCTTTATTAATGGTGATGTCACCCTCAAAAAAGTGCATGCGTGGATGGTTGACTAAATCACCTAGGCGATCGTTCTGCATATCCATACCGTAGACATCCCAATCGGTTGTCTCCAAAATGCGCTTTGAAAGGTGGTGGCCAATAAAACCGTTCACACCAAGAATGAGTACTTTTTTCATCTTTACTGCCTCGTTTTAATCTAATGTTATTTGCTAGGAAACCATTCCAATATAGCGATGGGTTTTTGGTCGCCACAAACGCCGAATACCTGATTATCAACCACTTGGATGCCCTGAGCACCGAGATCTAGCCCCTCTGGAAATGGTCCTGTAAGGCTGGTGCGGGCAATGATCATGCTGATGCCCTCCCATACGGTAAAAGCGCCTGGATAAGGGGGTGCAACTGCTCTCACGAGGTTATGTACCTGAGCAGCAGTCTGTTGCCAGATAACTTGTCCATCCGCTGGCTTACGGCCACCAAAATAACTACCTTGCGTTAGATGATTGGGGGTTTTCGGAACGTTTCCCTGAAGAAGTTCGGGCAACACTTGGCGCATCACTACAACTGCTGCCTGACTGACTTTGCCAAAGACCTCAGTAGCGGTTTCATTGGGACCGATAGAGACGGCTGATTGCCCTACGATATCCCCCGCATCGGGTTTGACTTCCATGACATGCAAAGTAGCGCCTGTTTCTGTTTCTCCCTGCAAGATGGCCCAATTGACGGGCGCACGCCCACGATATCTTGGTAGTAAAGAGCCATGCATATTGAGGGCTGCAATCTTAGCGCACGCCAAGAGTTCGACTGGAATCATATGGCGGTAATAAAAGGAAAAGAGATAATCTGGATTGAGCTTGGAAAGTTTTGGCAAGAGATCGAGGAGCTCATGAGCACTGGGGGTAATGTAGGGAATCTGTTGATCTTTACAAAGTGCTGCAACACTTCCAAACCAGATGTTCTCATGCGGGTCATCTTGATGGGTCACTACCAGATCAATCTGTATGCCCGCATCGAGTAAAGCCTTGAGGCAATTGACGCCTACGTCATGATATGCAAAGACGACTGCGTGCAATTATTTTTTCTCTAAAACGGTTTGCACAACGTAACGGGGGCGCTCTCTGACTTGTTGGTAGATGCGACCAATGTATTCACCTAATAAGCCGAGGCCAAAGAGCATCACACCAATCAAGAAAAAGGTCAGTGCAAATAGGGTGAAGACACCCTCAACCTCAGCACCAAGTACAAAGCGACGAACAAGTAAGTAAGCAAACAAGCTACCTGCAGCGAGGGCCAACAACATACCTAAGATCGAGAAGATCTGTAAGGGCATCACTGAGAAGCCGGTGACCAAGTCAAAGTTCAAACGAATGAGTTGATAAAGGCTATATTTGGATTCCCCAGCAAAGCGTTCTTCGTGTTTGACGGAGATTTCTGTAGGATTAGCGGCAAAGGTATATGCCAGTGCCGGAATAAATGTATTACTTTCATCACACTGCCGAACCAAGTCCACAATGCGGCGGCTGTAACCACGCAACATACAGCCTTGGTCAGTCATCGTGATGCGGGTAATCTTTTGACGTAAATGATTCATCGCGCGGGATGCTAATTTTCTAAAAAAACTATCACGCCGATTTGCACGAATAGTGCCCACATAGTCATGACCCTGAAGAAGCTCGTTGGTCAGGGCATCAATTTCTTCAGGGGGGTTCTGTAAGTCTGCATCTAAGGTAATGATGTATTCACCGCGTGCATATTCAAAGCCAGCCATGATTGCCATATGCTGGCCAAAATTACTATGAAATAACACTGCACGGCTTACATCAGGTCGTAAGTCCACTTGCTTTGCCAGTAGGCCGGCGGAGCGATCTTTGCTGCCGTCATTGACAAAGACGATTTCATAGGCAATTTTGCGCTTTGCAGCTAGCTTGTCTAGGGCTGGATACAGCCGATCAAATAGCGCCTGTAGACCTTCTTCCTCGTTATATACGGGGATGACGATGCTCAGTTGGGGCTTACTGCTTAGGGTGGCTAAATTCTTGCTCATGCTGCAATTTTGCCTGATCTTCCATTGCCGCCTGAATTATCCGAAAATCAGCCGCTACGGGCTACGGGCTATGGCTTGGCGTACTTCTGCAAAATAGTCACTAAAGCATGAGTGATACGACCAATATCTTCATCTGCCATACCTGGAAAGAGTGGCAAGGTCAAAATTGAGCGGCCAATCCGCTCAGCGATAGGGGTGGCATCGAGTTTGTAACCCAGTTTTTGATACAAGGTAAATCCTGTAATAGCAGGGTAATGAACGCCAGTACCAATGCCAAGTTCTTTGAGCTCGGTCATGATTTGTGCGCGATCAACCTTGAGTTGCGCAAGTGGCAATACGACCTGAAACATATGCCAATTGGTATTGATAAAGTTTTCGACTGGAAGCTCAAGTTGCATATGACTTAATCCAGCAGAGTGCATTGCAGACCGAATAGCAGAAAAGTACTGTTTTGCTAGCGCAGATCTGCGCGCCTGAAATGCAGGTAATTGCTTGAGTTGATGCAGACCAATCACAGCATTCACATCAGTGAGATTATCTTTACCACCTAAGACATCCACGTCCATGCCATCCATACCTTGGCGCGTAAGTCCTTGCAAACGAAACTTCTCTGCTAATTTTGCTTCATCCGCATTATTTAGGACTAAACAACCGCCTTCAACAGTGGATAAGTTTTTATTTGCCTGGAAACTAAAGCTCACTAGATCGCCGATGCTACCGATTCTCTTGCCTTGCCATTGGGATCCAAAAGCTTGTGCAGCATCTTCAATCACGCGCAGTTCATGTGTTTTTGCAATCGCACATAACTGATCCATGTTGACAGGCAAGCCAGATAGATAGACGGGCATGATGGCACGTGTCTTAGGAGTGATTGCTGCGGCCACTTTATTTAAATCAATATTACGGGTAACAGGATCAACATCAACAAAGACGGGAGTGGCGCCAACACTTAGAATGACATTGGAGGTAGCTACCCAGGAAATAGGTGTTGTGATGACTTCATCGCCTGGCCCAATACCAGCCACCTGCAGAGCAATCTTCATGGTTGCCGTGCCGTTAGCAAAGCAACGCACAGGACGCCCGCCAAAATACTCGCTTAATGCAGTTTCAAATTCCGCTAATTTTGGTCCAGAAGTGACCCAACCCGAGCGCAGTACCTCAGCTACCGCATCAATCGTTGCTTGATCAAAGTGGGGACGAGTGAAGGGTATGAAGGGAAGAAAGGGGGCTGAAGAAGTGGACATGATGCGCCTTGAAGTAGAGCTATTGAGCCGTGCTTGTCGCGTCGGGATGTTTCACGATAACGCGGCGAGAGTCGCGAGCTACCTCTTGCATAGGCACATTCATTTTCTGTAATTCTACAAATTGCTCTGGGGCCATTAATGCGTATGCAGCTTGATCCTCTCTCCAGCGTTCGATAAACGCGTCTAATGTCGGTAGCCATAAGTGGGGCTCCTGCTTGATGCCAAATGCAAGCTCGTCTGCAAACTCAACCATGATCATGGTCCGCCCTAAATAGAAGGGCACGGTATGATCTAGTGTTCTCACCGAGTAGATATTTACATCTTGAGGTATCCCTCCCCCTGCTTTGACCTGTGTGACTAAATCAATTCCAGAGACCGCGCGTCCGAGGGTTTCATGGCCGGTACCCGCGATGAGGGCGCAGAGAAAAAAGCCACTGGCAAAACTACTGATACTTGCTAAGCCATTACGCTTTCTTTGGAAAAATGCAAGCAAACTGAAAGTGACTAAAGCAATGAGTGCTGCAATCACCCAATAGGTGTACTCCGCAAAGGCTTCAATTTCATCAGGACGCGCCTCTTTGCTGACTTCACCTAGGAAGAAAAATCCAATGCCACCTAAGATTGCAAAGAAAAGGGTTTGTAGTGGCCAGGGTATCGCGAGTGAATTGTTAAAGCCCAAATTACGATCTAAGCGATTACCTACAAGTAGTGCTAATGCTGGAAAGATCGGGATGATGTAACCCGGTAGCTTGGATTGAGAAATACTAAAGAAACCAAAAATGACTGTAAACCAACAGGCTAATAACCATCCGCTGGAGAATTGACGATTGCGCTCATCCCAAGCTTGCTTGATGGCACCTGGAATTTGAGCTACCCATGGTAAAAAACCAATCAGTAAAAGGGGGATAAAGTAGTAGATAGGCCCTGTTCTGCTATGTGCCGTTTGCGTAAAGCGTTGTAGGTGCTCGTGAATAAAAAAGAATTCTAAAAATTCAGGGTTACGCCCAGCTACTAGTACAAACCAAGGTGCGGTGATCGCTAAAAATAAAACGGTGCCGCTGATGATGTGGAGCCGCTTGAAGATGCTCCAGTCCCAGGCTGTAATTGCATATACAGCAAAGACCATTCCGGGGATGACAATCCCAATCAGCCCCTTAGATAAAGTAGCTAGCGCCATAAATGCCCAACAGGCCCACATCCAATGTCGGGTACCAGATGACTTATCTGCAGTCTGTGCCAACAACAGACTACAAAGAGCAGCCACTAAAAAAGCAGACAGCCCCATGTCTAGGGAGTTCACGTGACCACCAATAACCCACATGGGGCTAGATGCGAGTGCGATAGCCGCTAACCAGCCTGCTCTGGGCTTATAAATACGTGCACCAGTAAATCCGACAAACACAATCGTCAGAAATCCCGTTAATGCTGTCCAGAGCCGAGCTTGCCAATCCCCAATGCCAAAGACATGAAAGGCAGTAGCGGTCGCCCAAATTTGTAACGGGGGCTTCTCAAAATATTTATAGCCGTTGTAACGGGGTGTCACCCAATCTCCAGTGACGAGCATCTCACGAGCAATTTCTGCGTAACGGCCCTCATCGGAGGGAATAAGGTGGCGATAGTTCAAAGTGCCAAACCAGAGTAGGGCGTATATGAGAACCAGCACGATAATTTTTACTGGATTTAATGTAGCGGATTGCCTAATTTGGCCAAATTGCATTAAGGGGCTTCCACGATAAGAGCAAGCAAAACCTGACGACCTTCACCAACCAAGATGTTGTACGTCCTACAAGCTGCTTGAGAATCCATGACTTCAAAGCCAATTTTGGCATCAATCAGTGTTTTTAGCAGTTCTGGCCTAGGGAAGCGCTGACGTTTGCCTGTGCCAATCAGGATGAGTTCTGGCTTGAGAATAGCCATATCAGCAAAGTGGGCTGAGGCCAGGTCATCAAATGAGGCTACGGGCCACGCCAGAATTTCCCCATCTGAGCGTAATAAAACGGCGTGACTATATGCAATCTGATTGATCTCTACATAGCCGTCACCGTAACCGGTAATCGTATGCGCTCCGGAATGGGGGTCAGATTGAAGCTTCACATGGACTCTCTGTCATAATTATGCTGATTATAGCCAGCTGTTTTTTCCTAGATTTCAAGAACTTACCCTTTAATTTATTGTGAAACCGATCCTTAAGTCCGAAAAACTCAATCACGTCTGTTATGACATACGTGGGCCCGTGCTGGAGCTTGCCCAGCGCATGGAGGAGGAGGGGCACAAAATCATCAAATTAAACATTGGCAATGTGGGTGTATTTGGCTTTGATCCCCCAGAAGAGATTCAATTAGACATGATCCGTAATTTGGGCAATGCCTCTGCCTATTCTGACTCCAAAGGTATTTTTTCGGCCCGTAAGGCAATCATGCACTATTGCCAAGAAAAAGGAATCCAAGGGGTGACTTTGGATGACATCTATACAGGCAATGGCGTGTCTGAGTTAATCGTTCTCGCCATGAATGCGCTACTCAATAATGGCGATGAAGTCCTAGTACCGGCTCCAGATTATCCGCTGTGGACTGCAGCCGTGAGTTTGTCTGGCGGCACACCAGTGCATTATCTGTGTGATGAGTCTAAAGACTGGGCGCCTGACCTAGCGGATCTCCGTAAGAAAATTACACCAAAAACTAAAGCGATTGTCGTGATTAATCCGAATAATCCTACTGGTGCTATTTATTCTCAAGAGGTATTGCAAGAGTTAACGTCGATCGCGCGTGAGCATGACCTCATTTTGTTTGCGGATGAGATTTACGACAAGATGTTGTATGACCAAGAGAAGCATGTCTCTTTAGCATCCTTATCTACCGATGTCGTCATCATTACTTTCAATGGCTTATCTAAAAACTATCGCTCCTGCGGCTATCGTGCTGGCTGGATGGTCGTTTCAGGTGATAAGGAGATGATTCGCGATTACATTGAGGGCCTCAATATGTTGTCCTCAATGCGCCTTTGTGCAAATGTGCCAGGTCAATATGCTATCCAAACTGCTTTAGGGGGCTACCAAAGTATTAATGATTTGGTTTCTGAGAGTGGTCGTCTAGCAAAGCAACGTGAACTTGCCTGGAAGCTCATTACCCAAATTCCGGGTGTGACTTGCGTTAAGCCGAAATCTGCCTTGTATTTATTTCCGAAGTTGGATTCCGAAATGTACCCGATTGAAGATGATCAGCAATTTGTAGCAGATCTTCTCAAAGAAGAAAAAGTGCTCTTAGTTCAAGGTTCTGGTTTTAACTGGATTAAGCCCGATCATTTTCGTTTAGTATTTTTACCGCACGAAGATGTGCTCACAGAAGCTATTGGTCGTCTAGCACGCTTTCTTGAGCGTTATCGAAAGAAACATAGCCGTCAAGCGGCTCAACTCACTGCAACAAAGGCATCATGAAACCGATTCAAGTTGGACTATTAGGTATTGGCACTGTTGGTGGTGGCGTTTTTACTGTTCTCGAACGTAATCAGGAAGAGATTGTGCGTCGTGCGGGTCGTGGTATTCGTATTCACACGGTTGCCGATCTCAATGTAGAGCGCGCTAAAGAGTTAGTGAAAGACCATGCGCAAGTAGTCAGCGATGCGCGTGCAGTGATCAATAATCCAGAAATTGATATCGTAGTAGAGCTGATTGGTGGCTACGGTATTGCTAGGGACTTGGTACTTGAAGCAATCGCAGCAGGTAAGCACGTTGTCACAGCCAATAAAGCCTTAATCGCCGTTCATGGCAACGCCATTTTTAAGGCCGCCCATGAAAAAGGCGTGACAGTTGCATTTGAAGCTGCAGTTGCTGGTGGTATTCCGATTATTAAGGCCTTGCGAGAAGGTCTTACCGCCAATCGTATTGAGTGGATTGCAGGAATTATTAACGGCACTACCAACTTTATTTTGTCTGAGATGCGCGACAAAGGATTAGATTTTGCAACGGTCCTCAAAGAAGCGCAACGCTTGGGCTATGCCGAGGCAGACCCTACGTTTGATATTGAGGGAATTGATGCAGCCCATAAAGCTACCATCATGAGTGCTATTGCGTTTGGTATTCCGATGCAATTTGATAAGGCGCACATTGAGGGTATTACCAAATTAGACGCGATTGATATTAAATACGCAGAGCAGTTGGGCTATCGCATTAAATTATTAGGGATCGCCAAAAAGACAACCAGTGGTGTGGAGTTGCGGGTTCATCCAACCTTGATTCCGACTAAGCGCCTCATTGCTAACGTTGAAGGTGCGATGAACGCCGTGCAAGTATTTGGTGATGCAGTAGGTACTACGCTGTATTACGGTAAGGGTGCAGGGTCTGAGCCAACGGCTTCTGCGGTGATCGCAGATTTAGTTGATATTGCGCGCCTTTTGGATGCCAGTCCTGAGAGTCGGGTACCTTATTTAGCTTTCCAGCCAGATGCAGTACGTGATACCAAGGTCTTGCCGATTGGTGAAGTCACTACCAGCTACTACTTACGTTTAAGAGTAGCCGATCAAGCGGGTGTCCTTGCTGATATCACGAAGATTTTAGCTGCCCATAGCATTTCTATCGATGCACTCTTGCAGAAAGAAGCAGATGAGGGTGAGAGCCAAACGGATCTGGTGGCCTTGACTCATGAAACCAAAGAAAAGCATATGCTGGCTGCGATTAATGAAATTCAGGATCTGAAGACGGTTGCAGGACAAGTCGTCAAAATCCGTTTGGAAAATTTGTCGTAAGTAATATTACGTAAAACTAAGCTCACTACATGCGTTACCAATCTACCCGGGGCAATAGCCCGCAACAATCCTTTTTAGAAATTTTGCTAGGTGGCTTAGCTCCGGATGGCGGCTTGTATTTGCCAGTGGAATATCCGCAAGTCACTAAAGCACAGTTGGATGCATGGCGCGGATTGTCTTATGCCGATCTGGCTTATGAAATCTTAAGCCTGTATTGCGATGACATTCCAGAGCACGACTTACGCGCTTTATTGCGTAAAACGTATACCGCACAAGTGTATTGCAATGGGCGTGCTAAAGATGATGCCCAAGACATTACCCCTTTGCATTGGTTAGGCGAAGAGCAGGGAACGCGCATAGGTTTACTGAGTTTGTCTAACGGCCCAACATTAGCCTTTAAAGATATGGCAATGCAGTTGCTAGGTAATTTATTTGAATATGCACTACAGCATTCAGGACAAAAACTAAATATTTTGGGCGCCACCTCTGGGGATACTGGCGGTGCTGCTGAATATGCGATGCGCGGCAAAGATGGCGTGAATGTCTTTATGCTTTCTCCTCGCGGGAAGATGAGTCCGTTCCAGTCTGCGCAGATGTATTCTTTGCAAGACCCGAATATTTTTAACTTAGCTGTCGCTGGTGTATTTGATGACTGTCAAGATATTGTCAAGGCTGTCAGTAACGATCATGCTTTCAAAGCGCAGTATCGTATCGGCACTGTCAATTCCATCAACTGGGGCCGGGTTGTTGCTCAAGTGATTTATTACTTCCAAGGCTATTTATTAGCCACCAAATCTAGTGCAGAAAAAGTTTCCTTCACAGTGCCATCGGGTAACTTTGGCAATATCTGCGCAGGCCATATTGCCCGCATGATGGGTTTGCCGATTGCGCACTTAATTGCCGCCACCAATGAAAACGATGTCTTAGATGAGTTTTTCCGCACAGGTGTTTACCGTGCCAGAAAATCTGCTGAGACATTGCATACCTCTAGCCCTTCCATGGATATCTCTAAGGCGAGTAACTTTGAGCGTTTTATATTTGATCTCGTTGGCAAAGATGGCAAAGAAACTGCACGCATGTTTAAGCAGGTCGATGAGCTTGGCGGTTTTGATATTTCTAAAGAGTCGATCTTTAAAGAGATGGCTCAATATGGCTTTCAATCGGGTAGAAGTACCCATCAAGATCGCCTAGATACGATTCGCAATATTGATAAGCAATATCAGGTGATGGTCGATACTCATACGGCAGACGGTATTAAAGTTGCTCGTGAGCATTTGCAGCCAGACATCCCTATGCTTGTTTTGGAAACCGCTTTACCAATCAAGTTTGAAGAAACGATTGAAATTGCTTTAGGCCGTCCCGCAGACTGCCCTATTGCATTCAAGGACATTAAGCTCAAGCCGCAGCGCGTGGAAAATATCGATGCGGATGCCGATCAGGTAAAGCACTTTATTGCCGCTCACGTGCCTTCAGTACATTCATAAGCTACAGAGATCATGACTAAGCCCCCCATGTTGACGGCTCAACAGGCCTTAGAACACTTGCTTGTAAATGCGCAGGTAGTCGCTGAGACAGAGCGGGTAGCAATGCAGGCCGCACTTGGGCGGGTGCTTGCCGAAGACGTGAAGAGCTTAGTGGATGTACCGCCAGTCGATAACACGGCGATGGATGGTTATGCGGTGAGAACTGCAGATACTCAAATCTCAGGAAGCGTACTGAAGATTACCCAGCGTATTCCAGCAGGTTCTATGGGAGTAGCGCTTGATCCAGGTACTGTGGCCAGAATATTTACCGGTGCGCCAGTTCCTTTGGGCGCAGATGCAGTAGTCATGCAAGAGGACTGCGCCATCCTAGAAGGATCTGCCGATCAAGTCCAAGTCAATACCACTCCTGTTGCAGGTCAGTGGATTCGACGCCGTGGCGAAGATTTAACTGCTGGTAAAACGGCTTTAGCAGCCGGAATTTTTTTGCGGCCACAAGAATTAGGTGTTGCTGCCTCTGCGGGTTTGACACATCTGCAGGTAAGACGTCGTGTAAAAGTCGCCGCCTTTTTTACTGGTGATGAGTTGTCACTTCCAGGTCAGCCCTTAAAGCCTGGAGGGATCTATAACTCGAACCGCGATACTTTATTGGCTTGCCTGAGATCCTTGGGCTGTGAGCCTACAGATCTCGGTATTGTTCCTGATCGCCTAGATGCCACACGTGAAGCCTTACGCAAGGCAAGTAAAGATCATGATTTGATCATCACTTCTGGTGGGGTATCGGTGGGTGAGGAAGATCACATCAAGCCAGCCGTGATGGCTGAAGGACGTTTAGATCTTTGGCAAATTGCTATCAAGCCAGGTAAGCCTTTGGCTTTTGGTGCAGTCCGTAAATCAGATCAGACGGATCCATCTAACTTGAGCGAAGCCTGGTTTATGGGTCTGCCCGGCAATCCAGTTTCTAGTTTTGTCACATTCTTATTATTTGTACGTCCTTTTATATTGAAGTTGCAAGGTAGGGATCCAAGCCCTCCACCATCATATTGGATGCGTGCTGATTTTGATTGGCTTAAAGCAGACCGTCGTAATGAGTTTTTGCGTGTCAAAATGAATTTCCAAGGCGGCTTAGATCTCTTTCCTAATCAGAGTTCTGGGGTACTTACCAGTGCTGCTTGGGGAGATGGCTTGCTAGATTGCCCACCAGGACAAGCTTTTAAAGCCGGTGATATGGTGAAGTACATTCCGTTTAATGCACTCTTGACTTAATCGGTTTACGATTCCCTCATGAAATTGCAATTACGATTCTTTGCCTCATTACGTGAAGGCCTCGGACTTTCTGAAGAGTGGGTTAATCTTCCCGCTGATGTAAAAACCATTGCTCAATTAAGGCATCACCTTACGCAGCGTGGCGGTGCATGGGCAGAAGTTTTGGCCAGTGATAAGGTCATTCGTTGTGCCTTGAATCAAAGGATGGTCAAGGAATCAATAGCATTAGAAGAAGGTGCTGAAGTGGCATTCTTTCCTCCAGTGACGGGTGGTTAAGATGACAAAAAGCCTAATTCGCATTCAAGAGGCAGACTTCGATTTAACGACGGAAGTGGCTGCACTCCGCAAAGGAGATTTGCAAGTCGGTGCCGTGGTGACATTCGTAGGAACCGTGCGTGATATGAACGAGGGTAATCAGGTGACAGAGATGACACTTGAGCACTATCCCGGCATGACTGAAAAAGCGCTGGAAGATATTATTTCTCAAGCGAAAGCATGTTGGGAAATTCGTGGGACTCTGGTGATTCATCGGATTGGCCCCTTACTGCCAGAAGATCAAATTGTTTTGGTAGTGGTGACGAGTGCCCACCGTGGCGAAGCGTTTGCCGCATGCGAGTTCATCATGGACTATCTGAAGACTGCAGCCCCGTTCTGGAAAAAGGAAGACACTCCAGAGGGCAGTAAATGGGTGGATGCCCGTGTGACTGACGATGTTGCCATGGCACGCTGGAATCAGAAGTAGTCATTTCAGAAGTCGAGTGGGATTCACCCCTTTTCAAAAAAAGCCCGTTTTAATGCCCTTGGTAAACGTTTGAGTTGCGCTTCTGCTTTAGAGGCCTCAGATCGATCCGGGTGCTCTTGGGTTGCTAATAATGTGACTGGCCTGCGGGCCCTTGTGTAGCGAGCGCCTTCCCCCGAATTATGTGCCGCTAGGCGATGTTCGAGGCGGTTAGTGATGCCAGCGTAATAGCTGCCATCGGAACACTCAAGAAGATAAACAAGCCAAGTCAAAATAGAGATAAATTCACTTTAAAGGGGGGTAGAGCACTTGAAATTGCTGATAAAGCCCTTATATTCTATATAGATAAACAAGGTAAGCCCATGAGAATAGATAAATTAACTACCAAGTTTCAAGAGGCCTTGAGCGAGGCGCAAAGCCTTGCTTTAGCTAAAGACAATCAATATATCGAGCCAGCCCATTTATTGCTGGCGATGTTGCGCGACTCTGATGGTGCTGCAAAAAGTCTTTTGACGCGTGCGGGTGTCAATGTTGCTGGCCTAGAGAAGGCGGCGGAGAAGCTGATTAGTCACTTGCCAGAAGTGCAAGGGACTGGTGGCGAAGTCCAAGTAGGACGAGAGTTGACCAACTGGTTGAACTTATGTGAAAAAGAAGCGAACAAGCGTGGCGATCAATTCATCGCTGGCGAATTATTCTTATTGGTCGTAGCTGATGACAAAGGCGAGCTCGGCAAAATTGCTCGTGAGAACGGCTTAAACCGGAAGTCGCTTGAAGCGGCGATTGATGTTGTGCGTGGAGGAGAGTCCGTGAATAGTGCTGATGCTGAAGGTCAAAGAGAAGCCTTGAAAAAATATACGCTCGATCTCACTGAGCGTGCTCGTATGGGCAAGTTAGATCCTGTGATTGGTCGCGATGATGAGATTCGACGCACCATCCAGATTCTGCAGCGTCGCGGTAAAAATAACCCGGTATTAATTGGTGAGCCAGGCGTTGGTAAAACAGCGATTGTGGAAGGCTTAGCGCAACGTATTGTTAATGGCGAAGTTCCTGAGACTCTCAAAGATAAGCGTGTACTTGTTTTGGATATGGCGCTGTTATTAGCCGGTGCAAAATATCGTGGTGAGTTCGAAGAGCGTTTAAAAGCCGTCTTGAGTGATGTTGCTAAGGATGAAGGACGCACGATCATTTTTATTGATGAGATTCATACGATGGTCGGTGCAGGCAAAGGCGAAGGTGCTATGGATGCCGGGAATATGCTTAAGCCTGCTTTGGCCCGTGGTGAATTGCATTGTATCGGCGCCACCACACTAGATGAGTACCGTAAGTACATTGAAAAAGATGCCGCCTTAGAGCGACGCTTTCAGAAGGTCATGGTTGAGGAGCCTACTGTTGAGGCTACCATTGCCATTTTGCGTGGACTGCAAGAGCGTTATGAGCTTCACCATGGCATTGAAATTACTGACCCGGCCATTGTGGCAGCAGCAGAGCTATCGCATCGTTACATCACTGATCGTTTTTTGCCCGATAAGGCGATTGATCTCATTGATGAGGCCGGTTCACGCATTCGGATGGAGATCGACTCTAAGCCAGAAGTGATGGACAAGCTAGAGCGTCGTCTGATTCAGCTCAAGATTGAGCGTGAGGCTGTTAAAAAAGAAAAAGATGATGCTTCGAAAAAACGTCTGGGCTTGATTGAGGATGAGATCAAGCGCCTAGGGGCTGAGTACGCTGATTTAGAAGAGATCTGGAAAGCAGAGAAGGGCGCCGTGTTAGGTGCAGCTCATCTCAAAGAAGAGATTGAAAAAGTCCGTGCAGATATTGTGAAACTGCAGCGTGACGGAAAGTTAGAGCAAGTTGCAGAGTTACAGTATGGCAAATTACCAGAGCTGGAGGCGAAGCTCAAGTCTGCTGCAGCGGCAGAAGCTAAGAGTGGTAAAGATGGCGTGGTAAAAAATAAGCTCTTACGCACTCAAGTAGGCGCAGAAGAAATCGCTGAAGTAGTATCTCGGGCGACTGGTATCCCAGTGTCGAAGATGATGCAGGGCGAGCGCGATAAGTTACTGAAGATGGAAGAATTGCTGCATAAACGTGTAGTGGGTCAAGAAGAGGCTATTCGTGCGGTATCGGATGCGATTCGTCGCTCACGTGCGGGTCTTGCGGAAGAGCATCGTCCTTATGGTTCATTCTTATTCCTAGGTCCAACCGGGGTTGGTAAAACTGAACTGTGTAAGGCTCTAGCTGGCTTCTTATTTGATAGTGAAGAGCATCTCATTCGGATTGATATGAGTGAGTTCATGGAGAAGCACAGTGTGGCTCGCCTGATTGGTGCGCCTCCTGGTTATGTAGGTTATGAAGAGGGTGGCTATCTCACTGAGAAAGTGCGCCGTCATCCTTATAGCGTGATCTTATTTGATGAGATTGAAAAAGCGCATCCCGATGTTTTTAATGTGCTCTTGCAAGTGCTGGATGATGGGCGCTTAACAGATGGCCAAGGCCGCACAGTAGACTTTAAAAATACGGTGATTGTGATGACCAGCAATATCGGTTCGCATCTAATTCAGTCGATGCATGATCAAAAGCAGTCAGAGATTAAAGATGCAGTATTTGAAGAGCTCAAGAGCCATTTCCGTCCCGAGTTCTTGAATCGGATTGATGAGATTGTGGTGTTTCATGGCTTAGATAAGGGCAACATTGCAAATATCGCAAAGATATTGCTCAAAAATCTCTCAGATCGTCTAGCTAAGTTAGATATGCAGCTTGAAGTTAGTGATGCTGCGCTAGCGAAGATTGCTGAGGTCGGTTTTGATCCTATATTTGGGGCTAGACCACTCAAACGGGCAATTCAGCAATATATTGAGAACCCAGTTTCTAAGATGATTTTAGAGGGTACGTTTGGCCCTAACGACACAGTTCCTGTGGGCGTTGATAAACATGGTGAGTTTATTTTCAAAAAGTAAAAAGCGGTAAACTCGGATCATGACTGAAGCTCTCACGCTGAACAGACGAGCCAGTGATGTCCGGGTTGTTGGTCTTATTAGCCTGGCTCACGGTAGCTCGCATTTCTTTCACTTAATTCTGCCGCCAATGTTTCCCTGGTTAAAGGCGGAGTTTGGCTTTAACTATGCTGAGCTTGGTCTACTCATGACCATCTTCTTTGTGGTCTCTTGTATCGTTCAAGCAGCCTCTGGATTTTTAGTAGATCGAATTGGTGCTCGCCCTGTTTTATTTGTGGGGGTAGGCCTACTGGTTTTGGCTGCGCTGACATATTCACAAAGTAATGGGTACTGGATGTTAGTCATGGGTGCTGTCATTGCTGGCTGTGGAAATGGCATCTTCCATCCAGTGGATTACACCCTAATTAATCACAAAATTTCTCCACCGAATTTACCTTACGCTTACTCTATTCATGGGGTGACGGGTTACATCGGATGGGCTGCAGCCCCAGCCTTTATGGTGGCAGTAGCCAGTGTTGCAGATTGGCGTATCGCTTTTTTATCTGCCGCCGTAGTAGAAGCACTAATCTTATTAATCCTTTGGCTAGGTCGCGAGCGGCTAATCGATAACGTCCAAGAACGTAAAGCAAAATCCCATGAGAGTCATGCCGCCGCTCATCCTGGTGAGGGCTCCTCTAGCACGTTTGCTTTCCTTAAGCTACCGGCAGTGTGGCTGTGTTGGATTTTCTTTTTCTTTAGTATGGCCGCTACGACCGGTCTGCAATCTTTTGCGCCCAGCGCACTTCTAAAGATTTATGAATTGCCTGTCAGCGCTGGTAATTATTTTCTGACTTTAATGTCGCTCGGTGGTGCTGGCGGCATGTTACTTGGTGGCTACTTAGCGAAAAGATTTAGTAATCCTGAGCGCATCATCACTTGGTGTTTTGCGATGAATATCGTAATGGGTTTATTGTTAGCGACAGGATTAGTGCCCTTTGAAGCGATTGTGATTCCGTTTGTAGTGATTGGTGCGGGCTTAGGTATTGCTGCACCTTCACGGGATCTCATGGTGCGTAGTGCAACACCTTCTGGAGCATCGGGTAGGGTATACGGCATTGTCTATTCTGGAATTGATCTGGGCGCTGCTCTGAGCCCACTGGTATTTGGACTCTTTTTGGATGCCAACCTCCCCCAGTTTTTATTTATTGGCGTAGCCTTCCTACAACTCATGATTATTTTGACGGGCTTTAGGGTGGCAAACATGATTGCATCGAAGCCCAGTCCAATCTAGCTTAGGCAAGCTTTGCCTAGCCGGGAACTTATCCCCCACCATATTTCATAATATGAAAAGATATTTCCACTGGTAAAACGCAGGGTCTCAATAGGGGAAATAGTCCTTCTCGCAAGATGACGCCCAATTCCACATTGTAATAAATACTATTTAAGTATATGATTTTATTGATGAATATATATTCATTAGTAGAATAATTAATCCTTGCGCGCGCTACTTTTCTCTATAAACTCTTATATAAGACATAAGACTTGTGTTTTCATATTTAACGTAATGAAGTACTTCATTCATCTAGGGAGAAAAGCATGGCAGACCGCAAAGCAGAAATCGCAGCAATTCAAAAAGATTGGGATACCAATCCACGTTGGAAGGGTATTACTCGTGGCTATACAGCAGAAGATGTTGTACGTTTGCGTGGCTCATTAAAAATTGAGCACACATTAGCAAAGCATGGCGCTGAAAGACTGTGGGAATTGGTCAACAACGAAGCCTATGTGAACTGCTTAGGTGCATTGACTGGTGGCCAAGCTATGCAACAAGTAAAAGCAGGCGTTCAAGCGATTTACTTATCAGGCTGGCAAGTGGCTGCGGATGGTAATTCTTCTGCGGCAATGTACCCAGATCAATCGTTATATCCAGTGGACTCAGTACCCAAAATGGTAGAACGGATTAACAATTCTTTTCAGCGTGCTGATGAAATTCAAACTGCTAAAGGGGTTAATAAAGGGGATGCTGGTTACATCGAGTATTACGCTCCTATCGTGGCTGATGCTGAAGCAGGCTTCGGTGGTGTATTGAATGCTTTTGAATTGAGTAAGGCTCTGATTAAGCAGGGTGCAGCAGGTGTGCACTTCGAAGACCAATTGTCTTCTGTAAAAAAATGCGGACACTTAGGTGGCAAAGTCTTGCTACCAACAGCAGAGTCGGTTCAGAAGTTGATTTCTGCACGTTTAGCAGCCGATGTCATGGGCGTACCTACTATTATTTTGGCTCGCACGGATGCAGAAGCAGCGGACTTATTAACCTCTGACTATGATGAAAACGATAAGCCGTTTTTAACTGGTGAGCGCACACCCGAAGGCTTTTATAAAACACGTAAGGGATTAGACCAAGCGATTTCTCGTGGCTTGGCATACGCTGCCTATGCTGACATGGTGTGGTGTGAGACAGGTACGCCTGATCTAGACTTTGCTCGTAAGTTTGCTGAAGCGATTCGTTCGAAGTTTCCTGGCAAGATGTTGGCTTACAACTGCTCACCTTCATTCAACTGGAAAAAGAATTTAGATGATGCAACGATTGCAAAGTTCCAGCGTGAGCTTGGAGCTATGGGATACAAGTATCAATTTATCACCCTCGCTGGTATTCACTCTATGTGGTACAACATGTTTGATTTAGCGCAAGACTATATGCAACGCGGTATGACTGCCTATATCGAAAAAGTACAAGAGCCAGAATTTGCTGCACGTGATCGGGGTTATACCTTTGTATCCCATCAGCAGGAAGTGGGTACTGGGTACTTCGATGATGTCACGACGGTGATTCAGGGGGGCAAATCCTCGGTAACTGCATTAACCGGATCTACAGAAGAAGAACAGTTCCACTAATTAATCCAAGTAGTTTGTATTGCTGCGGCATCTAAATGACCTCATAAGGGTGACTTAGATGCCGTTTTCGTTTACATTCTTAGAATGACTGATTGCCCGCTTTGCCAAGTAGAACTCCAGCTTGTAGCTGAAGATGCATCCACTGAGCTGATATGGCGTGGTGATGACTGCAGGATTGTTTTGATTAATGATCCCGACCTTCCAGGCTTTTGCCGTGTGATCTGGAATCACCATATCGCTGAAATGACGGATCTGAGTTATGGGGAGCGCGAGCACCTTATGACTTTGGTGTTTGCAGTGGAAGAGGCTGTGCGTCTGGTGATGCATCCTGATAAAGTAAATCTAGCGAGCTTAGGTAATATGGTGCCCCATATTCATTGGCACATTATTCCTAGGTATAAAGACGATGCCTTTTTTCCAGGATCGGTTTGGTCGCAAAGAACACAAGAAACTTTAGCATCAACATTGGCTGAAAGAAAACGCTTAGCCAAAGGTCTGCCTAGTGCCATTAAGTCTGCGATTGCAGCTCTGCACTAATGGACTCCAACTCAACTCTAAATTAGTTTTAACTTAGCTTTTTAAGAGCCTCTAAGTATTTTTCGGGGCTCAATGCCTGACCCTCGCGTTGTGCCTCCCACATGACTTGTCCCAAACATTCCATCATAGCGTGCTGGGCTTCGTGTATTGATCCTAACTTCTTAGTTAAATTTTCAGCGATCTCTTTAATGCCCGGTGGTTGATCAATAGAGATTTGCTCGCTAATCGACAGATGCATTGAGAGGTGCAAGAAAGGGTTGGTCTCACCACGTTCTGGTGTGTAGTCTTGTGCCACCGCACCCTCTGGGTCCGCCAGAAGGGAATGATATTCAGGATGCTGAACCATCCAATCGCTAGCAATCGTTTCCATGGGGGTCAGAATATGATTTTCCAGTTTCTTGCTCCAGGTGTCGCAAAAAAAGCGACGCACTTCTTCACGGCTTGGGTTAAATATCGCCACGTACTTTTCCTTTACCTGTTTTTTGTTTGAAACCACAAAGAGGTTCAACAATACATTGTTCGCATTCTGGATTGCGCGCTTTGCAGGTATATCGTCCATGCAAAATTAACCAGTGATGTGCATCTTGTAAAAATTCTTTTGGTATTCGTTTGAGTAGTTGCTCCTCCACCTTCACCACATCTTTACCAGGGGCTAGCCCAGTACGATTTGAGACTCTAAAGATGTGAGTATCTACTGCCATCGTGGGGTGTCCAAACGCAGTATTGAGAATCACGTTCGCTGTTTTTCGACCAACGCCAGGAAGAGCCTCTAAGGCTTTACGATCTTGAAGTACTTCACCATCATGGTGATCTAGAAGTAGACGACAGGTCTCCTGAATATGTCTTCCTTTGGAGTTAAATAAGCCAATATGTTGAATGTAGGGTTTAACGCCTTCCTCTCCCAAGTCTAAAAGTGCTTGCGGGGTATTGGCTATCTTAAAGAGCTGACGAGTGCCTTTATTGACAGAGATATCGGTGGCTTGAGCAGAAAGTAATACTGCAATTAGTAACTCAAATGGTGAGCTGTATTCAAGTTCAGTTTCAGGATGGGGATTGTTCGCCTTGAGTTGTTCGAAGAAGGCATGACGATTTGCTAGATTCATCATGCTTTTTGCTGTGCTCTAGCAATGGCGGCTGCAATAATAGCCCGCTTTCTTTCTTGTTCTTTCTTCGCCTCGTCCGAGTCCGGATGCTCAGCATTTACTACAACTAATTTAGCAGCAGCTTTTTTTGCGAGGCGCTCATCGTTATCGCGCTCTTCACGATCCAATCTTTGGTCTCGGCTGTGATAACGGTTACGTGCTGTATCGGCTAAATCACTTGACCAGGCATTCCATCCCGTCTGCGATTCAGTCACATTAATCATGGTGATGCAGTCTACGGGGCAGGGCGGAATGCATAGATCACAACCAGTACACCAATCACTCAAAACAATATGCATTTGTTTCGAAGCCCCTACGATCGCATCTACGGGACATGCCTGAATACAGAGCGTGCAGCCAATACAGGTTTGGGAGTCTATCAATGCAACAGGCCGAGGCCGTTCTATACCGCACCCAGGATCAATCTGAGGATGCAGTTCAAAGGCATCTTGGGGATAAATAGAGACCAAGATATTACTCAGCCTAGTAATACCCTCTACTCCGCCTGGAGGGCAACGATTTGGTAGAGCTTCTCCAGTAGCTAAAGCCTCTGCATACCCTCGGCAATCGGGATAACCACATTTAGTACATTGGGTTTGGGGAAGAGCATCCTCAAGAAGATCAGCAAGTGCTCTCGTTTGCTGGATATTCATCAAAAATGGAGAGCCTAAAACCATCAGCACGACCCGAAAGTCGCGCTATGGATTTATACAGACTTCTTACTTCCCAGTTTTGGTGGGCGTGCCTTAGTCTTTTTTTGTACGACTTGATGTTCACGAATGAAAGAATTAATTTTTGGATACACCTTTTCACGCCAACGGCGACCCGCAAAGATACCGTAGTGACCAGCACCAGCAACTTCGTAATGCGCCTTGCTTGATTTATCAATGCCGCTACAAAGTGCGTGGGCTGCCCGCGTTTGTCCGCTACCTGAAATATCGTCTAACTCACCTTCAATAGTTAACAAGGCGGTCTTATTAATATCTTGCGGCTTAACTAATTTGCCTGCCACTTGCCATGTGCCATTGGGTAGGGCATGTTCTTGAAAAACCGTCTTAATAGTATCTAAGTAGTACTTGGCATCCATATCCAATACTGCGTTGTATTCATCATAGAAACGAATATGCGATGCAGTATCTTGCTCATCACCACGCACGAGGTTTTGGAAGAAATCCCAATGCGATTGCATATGATTTTTTGGGTTCATGGCAATAAAGCCCGTGTGCTGTAAGAACCCGGGATAAACCAGACGACCTGCGCCCGGATAGTTAGGCGGCACCTTATAAACGACATGGCTTTCAAACCAGCCATAGGATTTTTGGTCTGCTAAATTATTGACTGCGGTAGGAGACTTACGCGCATCAATCGGTCCGCCCATCATGATCATGGAGGTGGGTGTTTTTTCACCAGCGGAAGCCATAAGTGAGATAGCACCAAGCACAGGCACGGTCGGTTGGCAAACGGAAATGACATGAAGATTTTCCGCACCAATAGTACGAATGAAGTCTTGCACATAATGCACATAGTCATCCAAACTAAACTCACCCGCCTCGGCAGGAACAATGCGCGCATCAATCCAATCGGTAATATAGACCTTGTGGTCTTGCAAAAGCGTGCTGACGGTATCGCGCAGTAAGGTGGAGTGATGACCTGAGAGCGGAGCAACAACTAATACCACTGGATCTTCTTTTAATTTCTGAATGACTTCAATATCATCGGAGAAGCGTTTAAAGCGAACGAGCTTACAAAACGGCTTGGCAAGTGTTGTTATTTCATGAATGGCAACTTCGCGTCCATGAGCTTGTACTGAGCGAATACCGAACTCTGGCTTTTTATATTCTTTTCCGAGGCGATACAGGAGCTCGTAACTTGCGGCTAGGCGCTCAGAGCCAGGAATTTTGGATGCTGGATTAGACGTGTCAGTAAAAGCGGCAGAAGCAGCACGAGCCCAAGAGCTCACCGGTTCTAACAAGGCTTTTTGAAACTCATGTAACTGATATAGCATGTTGCCTCCTGATGATGCAGTGTAACTGTTTGTTAAGCTAAAACGCGAGCAATTGCTTTGGCTACTCTATCAATATTTTTGGTATTGAGTGCAGCTACACAAATACGGCCTGTTGAGAGGGCATAAATCCCATCTTCTTTCTGTAAAGTCTCTACTTGCGCTGCCGTGAGGCCAGAATAAGAGAACATCCCACGCTGCGTATTAATAAATGAGAAGTCTTGTTTGACTCCAGCAGCAGCAAGTTTTTCTACTAGGCCTTGGCGCATTGCTTTAATGCGATCGCGCATCTCCGCCAATTCTTCTTCCCACATTTTTCTCAGCTCAGGGGTATTCAAAATAGCGGCAGTAATGGCCGCACCATGCGTTGGAGGATTGGAATAATTAGTCCGAATCACACGCTTTAATTGAGACAACACACGTATAGACTCATCTTTACTTTGGGTGACGATAGACAGTGCACCAACACGCTCACCGTAGAGTGAGAGAGACTTGGAGAACGAGCTAGATACAAAAAAGGACAGGCCAGATTGCGCAAATAGGCGCACAGCGATACCGTCTTGTTCAATGCCGTCTGCAAAGCCTTGATAGGCAATATCTAAAAATGGAATCAGTTGCTTTGCTTTGCAAATTTCAATTACCTGAGCCCATTGCGCCTCGGTAATATCAGCACCAGTAGGATTGTGGCAACAAGCATGCAGCAGTACGGTAGTGTTTTGTTTGAGGGACTCTAAGGACTTCACCATGCCCGCAAAGTCAACGCCTCGGGTTTGGCCATCAAAGTAGGTGTAGTCAATGACTTCAAAGCCGGCAGATTCAAAAATACCGCGATGATTTTCCCAAGTAGGGTTGGTGATCGCGCAGGGAGCGTTGAGGTTAAGACGTTTAATAAAGTCAGCACCAACACGCAATGCGCCTGTACCACCAAGACATTCAGCAGTGACTACCCGACCCTCTTGAATCAGTGTGGACTGAGCGCCAAACAATAAAGTTTGTACTGCACTATTAAATGGGTTGGGACCTTCAATCGGAATATAGCTGCGAGGGGATTGTTTAGCAACAATAGCCTCCTCTGCTTTAATCACAGCTTTTAAGAGCGGCACCTTGCCTTCGTCCGTATAGTAAACCCCCACACCTAAATTCACCTTATCGGGGCGTTGATCGGCAACATAAGATTCAGTGAGGCCAAATATAGGGTCTTTAGGGGCTAGCTGGACGGAGGCAAACAAGGTCATGGGAGGTTTATTGGTAGTAGGTCAGGAATTATTTTTGTATTCATCAGGCTTAAATCAAGCTCCATTTGTCACAATCACCAATATTTACCACTGAGTTTGGCTATTTCTGCATAAAAACGGCAAAATCATTGTTTGTACAAAATTCGCTGTGACTAAAGCCACAGATGAAATGATAGCTGAGATGCCCCCAAAGTCACCTAAAACTTCTGCCAATAAACCTGTTGATCCAGCTATTCCAATGGCCCAAAAAGGCCCACAGGCTGATCCTTTGGGTGAGGTGGGTCATGATTTGGACCCGGCAAAGTTTGTTTCTTTCCCAGATTCCCCATTTCACCTGTATCAGCCATTCGCACCCGCTGGGGATCAGCCGGCAGCTATTGATGCATTAGTGGCTGGAATTGAGGATGGTTTAACCTTTCAGACCCTTTTAGGGGTGACGGGCTCCGGTAAGACTTTCACAATGGCGAATGTGATTGCCAGAACTGGCAGACCCGCCATTATTTTTGCTCCCAATAAGACTTTGGCTGCTCAGCTTTATAGCGAATTTCGAGAATTTTTTCCGAAAAATGCAGTGGAGTATTTTGTGAGTTACTACGACTACTATCAACCTGAGGCTTACGTTCCGCAGCGCGACTTGTTCATTGAAAAAGATTCCTCGATTAATGAGCATATTGAGCAGATGCGTCTCTCGGCAACAAAAAGTTTATTAGAGCGACGTGATGTCATTATTGTGGCCACGGTATCCGCTATTTACGGTATCGGTAACCCTGGCGACTATCACAGTATGGTGATGACTTTACGTCCGGGTGACAAGATGAGTCAGCGCGATATTTTGATGCGCTTAATTGCCATGCAATATGACCGCAACGAAACGGATTTTAAGCGTGGTGTATTTCGAGTGCGCGGTGACACGATTGATATTTTTCCAGCAGAACATAATGAGCTAGCTGTCCGCGTAGAGTTGTTTGATGATGAAATCGAGAGCTTGCAATTTTTTGATCCGTTGACTGGAAAAATCCGTCAAAAGATTCCGCGCTTTACGGTGTACCCCAGTTCACACTACGTTACTCCACGGGAGACCGTTCTTAAAGCAATTGAAACCATTAAGGCAGAGTTGCGGATTCGTTTAGATGAGTTCGTGAAGGATGGCAAGCTGGTAGAGACCCAGCGCCTAGAGCAACGCACCCGTTTCGATTTGGAAATGTTGAATGAATTAGGCTTTTGCAAAGGCATTGAGAATTACTCACGCCATCTCTCTGGCGCCATGCCTGGTGAGGCGCCACCTACCTTAGTCGACTACTTGCCCAATGATGCCCTAATGTTTTTAGATGAGAGTCATGTCTTGATGGGGCAGCTCAATGCCATGTACAACGGTGATAAATCACGCAAACATACTTTGGTTGAATTTGGCTTTCGTTTGCCTTCTGCAATGGATAACCGGCCACTCAAGTTCAGTGAATTTGAAACCAAAATGCGTCAAACAATTTTTGTTTCAGCAACTCCCGCTGATTATGAAAACACCCATACAGGACAAGTGGTTGAGCAAGTGGCAAGACCTACTGGCTTGGTAGACCCTGAAATTGAAGTATTACCAGCAAGTACACAGGTCGATGATTTGCTCGGTCAAATTCATGAGCGCGTCAAAGTGCAGGAACGTGTATTAGTGACTGTGTTAACTAAGCGTATGGCAGAGCAACTTACTGATTACTTGTCGGATAACGGCGTAAAGGTGCGTTATGTGCACTCTGATATCGATACGGTAGAGCGTGTAGAAATCTTGCGTGATTTGCGCCTTGGTGTTTTCGATGTTTTGGTCGGTATTAATTTGCTACGAGAAGGTCTCGATATTCCAGAGGTTTCTTTAGTGGCCATTCTCGATGCAGATAAAGAAGGTTTCTTACGATCGGAGCGCAGTTTGATTCAAACGATTGGCAGAGCCGCCCGAAATGTACGCGGCAAAGCGATTCTGTATGCCGATCGGATAACCAATTCTATGAAACGGGCAATGGATGAAACGGAGCGTCGTAGGACAAAGCAGATCATCTTTAATAAAGAGAATGGTATTGAGCCCCGTGGCGTTCAAAAGCGCATCAAAGACATTATTGATGGTGTGTATGACGTCAAAGAGAAGCGCTCTGAGATGCAGGTAGAACAGGAGCGTGCCCGCTACGAAGATATGAGTGAAAAGGACTTGTCTGGTGAAATCAAGCGCCTAGAGAAGCAAATGAATTCTGAAGCTAAGAATTTGGAGTTTGAGAAGGCTGCCAGCACCCGAGATCGCCTCACCAAGGTCAAGGAAATGGCATTTGGAGCCCGTTCTCGCGATGGGGTTTGAGGCCTTTCCCCCTCGATAATCGCTCCTTAAGCCTATTGCAAGGGGTATTTGGGTGTATGGAGTAATTCCCGAGCAAATTGGTCGGGAATATGGTAAAGTTGAGTGGAATGGTCGGGTATTACCCGCCCGACTGTTAGCTGTCCATAACAATCCATTACCAAGGTGACATATGAGACTTACAACCAAAGGTCGTTTTGCAGTAACCGCAATGATTGATTTAGCCCTGCGTGAGACGCACGGGCCTGTAACTTTGGCCGGAATTAGCCAAAGGCAGAAGATTTCCCTTTCTTATTTAGAACAGTTGTTCGGCAAATTGCGCCGTTTCAATATTGTCGAGAGCACTCGTGGCCCTGGCGGCGGTTATACACTCGCACGTAAGCCCAATGAAATTAGTGTGGCGGACATTATTGTGGCGGTAGATGAGCCCTTAGATGCAACCCAATGTGGTGGTAAAGGCAATTGCCATACTGATGAAGAAAATCAAGGCCATTGCATGACCCATGATCTTTGGACGAATCTCAACTCTAAGATGGTGGAGTATTTAAACTCTGTTTCTTTGAGAGATTTGGTTCAGCAGCAAGCAGGGCGCGGTATTGTCTTGCAAGATTTGCGTACCAAGAAGATCAAGATTGAGGCGGTCAAAGCTGACAAGACTCAGTCTGCAGTAATTACTAAGCAAGATGCTGTTCCAAAACAGCCCCTTGTTAATTCCGTGTTTAATCTAGCTCAGCACAGTTAAAGAAGAAAACTATGAACGCACCACAAGACATTCCTCAGCAAGCAATCCCTATGTTTAGTCCAAAACACTTTCCGGTGTATATGGATTACTCCTCTACGACTCCAATTGACCCACGTGCCGTGGACAAAATGATGCCTTACCTGCGTGAGCAGTTTGGTAATGCAGCTTCTCGGAGTCATGCCTATGGCTGGGCTGCTGAAGAGGCTGTTGAGTGGGCGCGTTCAGAAGTAGCCCAATTAGTGCATGCCGATCCCAGAGAAATTGTTTGGACGAGCGGCGCGACAGAGAGTATTAATTTGGCTTTGAAAGGCGCTGCCCATTTCTATAAAGAGCGTGGCAATCACATCATCACCGTGAAGACTGAACATAAGGCTACCTTAGATACTTGCCGTGATCTAGAGCGTGAAGGATTTGAGGTGACGTACTTAGATGTGCTGCCTAATGGCTTGATTGACTTTGCACAACTAGAGACAGCGATGAAGCCCGGCACTATTTTGGTTTCGATCATGTACGTCAATAATGAAATTGGTGTGGTCCAAGACATCCCTGCGATTGGTGAATTATGCCGTGCTCGCGGAGCGATTTTGCATGTCGATGCAGCGCAGGCTACTGGCAAGGTGGAGATTGACTTGGAAAAAACCAAAGTTGACCTCATGAGCTTTTCTGCACACAAGACTTATGGCCCTAAAGGGATGGGCGCATTGTTTGTGCGTCGTAAGCCACGCATTCGACTTGAATCTCAGATTCATGGTGGCGGTCATGAGCGCGGCATGCGTTCCGGCACCTTAGCAGTACATCAAATTGTTGGTATGGGCGAAGCTTTCCGAATTGCCCGTATCGAAATGGCTGAAGAAAATAAACGGATTCGTGCTTTACGTGATCGTTTATTGGCAGGCCTCAAAGATATTGAAGAAGTGTATGTCAATGGCGATATGGATCAACGGGTTCCCCATAACCTCAATATTAGTTTTAACTACGTTGAAGGTGAATCGATGTTGATGGCGCTCAAAGATTTGGCGATCTCCTCTGGCTCTGCCTGCACCTCTGCCTCTTTAGAGCCTTCTTATGTATTGCGTGCCTTGGGCCGTAATGATGAGTTAGCCCATAGCTCCATTCGCTTTACTTTGGGACGCTTTACAACTGAAGAGGAAGTAGATTTTACGATCAAGCTGGTGAAAGAGAAGATTGCAAAGTTACGCGAGCTCTCACCACTGTGGGAAATGTTTAAAGACGGAATTGATCTCAGCACTATTAAGTGGGCAGCGCATTAAGTAAGCCTTTATTGAAATAACGAACAGAGAATAAGGAAATATCATGGCATATAGCGACAAAGTAATCGATCATTATGAGAATCCCCGCAACGTGGGTTCATTCTCCAAGGCTGATGACAACATTGGCACCGGCATGGTGGGTGCACCAGCGTGCGGCGATGTGATGAAGCTGCAGATTCGTGTGAATGACCAAGGCATTATTGAAGATGCGAAGTTCAAGACCTATGGTTGCGGCTCTGCAATTGCTTCCTCTTCTTTGGTAACCGAGTGGGTCAAAGGCAAAACTTTAGATCAAGCTTTAGAGATTAAGAACTCTTTGATTGCTGAAGAATTGGCTTTGCCGCCTGTAAAAATTCATTGCTCTATATTGGCTGAAGATGCCATTAAGGCAGCGGTTGCCGATTACAAAGAGAAGCATCCTGCTCAGTAAGAAAATAGTAAAGAATAGGTTCTCATCATGGCAATTACCTTAACTGACAAAGCGGCAAAACACGTTCAGCGCAATTTAGATAAGCGTGGAAAGGGCTGTGGTTTACGTTTAGGCGTTCGGACTACAGGCTGTTCTGGTTTGGCGTATCAGCTGGAGTACGTGGATGCCGCCGCTCCAGAAGATACGATGTTTGAGTCCAATGGGATTCAGGTATTTATTGATCCTAAGAGCTTAGCTTATTTAGATGGTACTGAATTAGATTTTGTGCGTGAAGGTTTGAACGAAGGCTTCAAGTTCACAAACCCGAACGTAAAAGATGAGTGTGGTTGTGGCGAATCCTTCCGCGTCTGACGATTACTTTCGTTTCTTTGGACTGGAACAGCATTTCAATATTGACTTAGCTGGTTTGGATCGGGCTTACCTAGCTATCCAAAAGGAAGTGCATCCCGATCGACATGCTCGCGGTACTGATACCGATCAACGGCTTGCCATGCAAATGGCAACCTTCGCAAACACCGCTCTTCAAACACTCAAGAACCCCATCCAGCGTGGACTCTATCTCTGCCGATTGCATGGTGTAGATGCCAAATTAGAGACCAATACCGCCATGCCGGCTGCATTTCTGATGCGGCAGATGGATTGGCGCGAACAGTTGGATGATCAGGCTGAAGATTTGTCTGCACTTGAGGCCTTGATGCTTGAAGTGGAGGCATCCAAAAAAGAGATCCTTCTGGAGGTGACTCAAGCCATTGATGTTGCGAAGAACTATGAGCGTGCCGCTGAATTACTGCGCGGCTTACTATTTATTGATAAATTTGCGCTTGAGTTAGATGATGCTATCTCGGCATTGGTATAACTTTACACTCACATCCTCATGGCTTTATTACAAATCTCCGAACCTGGTAAATCGCTAGCGCCGCATCAGCGCCGTATTGCAGTAGGTATTGATCTCGGCACTACAAACTCATTAGTAGCACTAGTACGAGATGCTTTGCCTCAAGTACTCCCCGATGTAGAGGGGCGCGAACTATTGCCTTCGGTAGTGCGCTATTTGCCTAACGGCAGAACGCAGGCTGGATTTGAAGCTCTAGAAAGTATTGTCTCTGATCCTAAAAATACGATTGCCTCTGTAAAACGATTTATGGGCCGCGGTATCGTAGATGTGGAGAATATCGAAAGTGCACCCTATGATTTTGTAGATCAGCCCGGCATGTTGAAAATACGAACTGTTGCTGGTGACAAGAGTCCTATTGAAGTCTCTGCAGAAATACTTGCACGCTTAAGACAGTTGGCTGAAGATTCAGTCAATGATGAGATTGTGGGTGCGGTCATTACCGTCCCCGCCTATTTTGATGATGCCCAACGCCAGGCCACTAAAGATGCGGCACAGCTAGCTGGCATTGAGGTATTGCGCTTACTCAATGAGCCAACGGCTGCAGCAATTGCTTATGGCCTCGATAACGCCTCTGAAGGGATCTATGCAGTTTACGATCTCGGTGGTGGTACCTTCGACATCTCTATTTTACGGATGAGTCGAGGCGTATTTGAAGTGCTGTCTACGGGTGGTGACTCTGCGCTAGGTGGTGATGATTTTGATCATCGTCTTTATTGTTGGGTGATTGAGCAGTCTAAATTGCCGCCGCTATCTACTCAGGATCACCGTAGATTGCTCCTGTCTTGTAAACATGCAAAAGAGCAGTTAAGCCAAAATCCCTTAGCCCGTGTCCATGAAACATTGGCAGATGGCACGATCGTGAATGTCGGAATTAGCCAAGCCCAATTTTTTGAGATCACACAGAACCTCATTCAAAAGACAATTGTCGCTGTCAAAAAAGCCTTGCGAGATGCTGGTCTCAAAGCAGATGAGGTCAAGGGTGTAGTGATGGTTGGTGGCGCAACCCGTATGCCGCATGTTCAACGTGCAGTGGGTGAGTTATTTGGTACAAAGCCTTTGAATAATCTCAACCCTGATCAGGTAGTTGCTTTGGGCGCTGCTATGCAAGCAGATCTTTTGGCTGGCAATCAAAGTAAGGATGATGAGTGGCTCTTATTGGATGTTATTCCACTCTCACTTGGCATTGAAACAATGGGCGGTTTAGTAGAAAAGATTATTCCACGCAATACGCCAATCCCCGTTGCGCGGGCACAGGATTTCACAACCTTTAAAGATGGTCAAACGGCACTGGCTCTTCAGGTGGTGCAGGGCGAGCGCGAATTAGTGCAAGACTGTCGCGCTTTAGGTCGGTTTGAGTTGCGAGGTATTCCACCGATGGCAGCAGGTGCTGCACGAATTCGGGTGACCTTTCAGGTAGATGCCGATGGATTGCTTTCAGTGAGCGCAACAGAGCAAGGCTCTGGCGTTCAGGCCTCTATCGATATCAAACCATCCTATGGGTTGACGGATGCTGAGATTGCTCGCATGTTACAAGATGGATTTGCATCCGCCAAGGTGGATCTCCTCAGTAGATCTTTACGAGAAGAGCAGGTCAATGCCCAGCGTTTACTAGATGCGGTGCAAACCGCCTTAGCTAATGATCGTGGGCTGCTCGATACAAATGAGCAACAGGTAATCGATCAAGAAATGGCACTGTTACAAACCGTCCTAAATGACGAAACCGATAGTGCAGTTCTTCGAAAAGCGATAGATCATGCTGCGAAGGCGACTGATGACTTTGCACAAATTCGGATGAATGCCAGTATTCAAAAAGCTTTGGCAGGTAAAAATGTTGCAGAAATTTAATAGAAACCAATCATGACCCAAATCGTTGTTTTACCTCATAGTGAATATTGTCCTGAAGGGGCTGTTGTTGAAGTAGCTCCTGGAACCTCGATCTGCGAAGCCTTATTAGAAAATAGCATTCCAATTGAACACGCTTGTGACATGGTGTGTGCTTGTACGACTTGTCATGTGATCATAAAAGAAGGTTTTCAGAGTCTGAATGTTCCTGATGAGAACGAAGAGGATATGCTTGATCGTGCATGGGGGCTCAGTCCACAATCTCGCTTGTCATGTCAGGCAATCGTAGCGCGGCAAGATATTGTGATTGAAATACCTAAATACTCTATTAATCACGCTAAAGAAAATCACTAAGTAAGTCAGTAGTCAATATACGAAAAGGTTTGTATATGAAAAGTCGGTATTCAGTATGGAGTGTGATTGGAAGCGCCTTACTCTTAAGCGCTTGTGCTAATGACGGTGATCCCTATGCGCAAAGTGCTGCATTTCCTCCAAGCTATACACAGAGTGCTTATGGGGATGCGCCACAGCTGATATCGTCTGCGCAATTACAGTCATTGGTTTCACCAATAGCGCTTTATCCAGATTCTTTACTGTCTTTGATGCTATTGGCATCGACATACCCACTTGAAGTTGCTGAGGCATACAACTGGCGAAGAGGGAATATGAATTTAAGTGGACCTGCTCTTCAAGATGCTTTAAAGGCCCAGTCTTGGAACGATAGCGTTAAATCAGTGATGACCTTTCCACAAGCTTTTGACATGATGGGAAGTAAATTACAGTGGACCCAAAATCTTGGTAACGCTTATAAATTACAGTCCGCAGACACTATGAAAGCGGTACAGGCTTTACGCAAACGCGCTATTCAGGCAGGCACCTTAAAGTCCAGTCAGCAAATGACTGTGAGCACAAATCCTAATTCGAATATCTTAATTTTCCCTGCTAATACTCAGATCGTCTATGTCCCAAGTTACAACCCAACAGTAGTGTATGGGGCATGGCCTTATTCAGATTACCCACCATATCCTGCTTATAATCCAGCCTGGGGCGCAATGTCCTTTGGCTTAGGCTTGGCTGTGGGGGAGTCTTTCTGGGCAACACCGAGTTGGTCAAATGGTACGATTAATGTTAATAACACCACTTCACCAGTACGATCTTCGAGAGGCTTAATTGGCCCAAGTAGTATCCAAAATCAACAACGTTTGTTGAGTGACTGGAAAAATAACGCTACCCCTCAAGATCGACAAGATGCCAAATCTGCAGGTCAAAGGGCGGATAACGCGTTTCAAAAAAATGCTACACCGCAAGAGCGTACTCAAGCTGATCGTCTAAATCAAGAAGCGCGTGCTGATGCGCAGCAGGATCGTAGTAACCCGAATACCTACCGTGAAGCTGCGCAAGAGAATGCTATGAGAGATCAGGCTCGTAATGATCGTTTCAGTGATAGTCGTTATGGTGGTGGAGGTAGTCGCGGTGGATTCGGTGGCGGCCACATGGGTGGATTTAGGCGCTAATTTAGAGAGAACATTGATGAACTTATTCCGAGCTACTTTAATCACCATCAGCGCAGTGCTGTTGATGCAATCAAATGCATTTTCCCAAGCAAGTTTGCCAAAAAATGATGCATCTACTCAAGCACTGGTTGAACTGTGTAAAGACCTTAATGATGAAGCGGCACAAAACTTTTGTTTTGGATTTGGAGAGGGTGTGTATCAAGCCTATTTAGCTAGTCGTAATCCAAAACTGAAGCCCGGAATTTGTATTACATCTGCTACTGGCACGAGAGAGTCCATCCTGCAAGAGTTTTTGGTATGGAATCAGCGTAATCCTCAATTTAATCAGGAGCGTGCTGCCAAAACTCTTATGCGCTTCTTTGAGGCAAGGTATCCCTGTAAGTGAACTAAGTTTGTTGCTAGCCTATTTGCACCAATAATGAACATCATGCACGGTATCAGCGCATTTACCTTCGTTATCAAATGTACTTCAGGCTAACATAAGCATGTAGTTCATTTTTTTACCTCCATAGTCTTACTTTAAGCCATCCCTCGGGGTGGCTTTTCTTTAGCCTATTTGGCAGTTTGTGATGGAAAGTGTTGCTTGATCACTTGAGTAATATTTTGGCGACTATGTTTTTTACGCTCTAAGAGACCTACCTTGCGAAAGATGGCTTTTCCAGGAAGATTTTGAATGATGAGTTGGCGATCTTGCGACCAAGCAATGTTAGCTAATTTAGGCACGATCGAATATCCAAGGCCTTGTCTAACAAGTTCAATAATCGCCTCAACTGAGTTGAGTTCCATGCCTTCTTTAATGATCAATTTATTAGCTCGAATAGTTTGATCAACCAAGTGACCCGTCCATGTGTTTCTTTCAAATCGAATAAACGGTAGATTTTCAGGCCGCAAGTCAGATACCTTTTTATTTCTATTCTTTAGATTGGGATAAATTAACACCATAGGTTCGGTGTATAACTCTGTCCATTGAACATGTTGAGGGAGCGCGTAAGGTGATTCAGTCACTATTGCGGCATCAAGACTTCCATCGATGACCTGATCCAAGAAGTTACTGGAAAGACCAGCAATGAGTTTGATATCGAGTTCTGGATAGAGTTGCTTGAGTTCATTTACAGTTTGGCCAAAAGCCCCCATTAGCGTTGAGACGAGAGCCCCAAGCACAATACTGCCACTGAGTTCAGATTTAAAGCTTGAGCCCAAAGATTCATAGTGGGCAACGATTTCAGTAATAGACTCTATTAAGTCTTGGCCATATCGATTTAATGTCAGGGAACGTTTGGTTCTATCAAATAGCTCTAATCCAATATCATTTTCGAGCTGTTGTATCTGTTGGCCTAAAGCAGCAGCAGTGAGCCCAATTTCCCTCGCAGCTGCGGCCACGCTTTTATGGCGTGTGATTGCGAGGAAGTTTTTAAGGACTTTAATGCTTGACATAGGCAAAATCGGCTTCTTAATTATAAATAATTACTTTATCTGAAAGAAAATTATATTCGATTTATTCTTTACTATCTAGGGATATAATCCTTTCATGTCTGAACCCACCCTCAAAGTCAAAGTTTGGCGAGGTACTGAACAAGGTGAATTTGTTGAGTATCTAGTGCCACGCAACTCCAATCAAACAGTATTGGATGTCGTGACCTTTATACAAAGAAAGCTCGATCCAACCCTTAGCTATCGTTTTGCCTGTCGTGTTGGAATGTGCGGTTCCTGCGCTATGACAGTCAATGGCGTTGCTCGCTGGACCTGCCGAACTCATGTAGCGAAAATTGTTGAGGGCGACTCGTTAGAGATCGCGCCCCTAAATAATCTACCTGTTATTAAAGATCTTGCTACAGATATGCGTGAGTTCTTTAATAAGTGGAAGGGAGCGGTTGGTTTTTTTCAGGGTGAGCAAACCCGTTACGATGACTTTGCCAAGGTAAGACCTGACTCTGAGGAGCGTCAATTAGCCAATGCAGGTATTGAGTGTATTGGTTGTGCAGTGTGCTATGCCTCGTGTGATGTTGTGGCGAGTCGGTCAAATTATTTAGGTCCTGCAGCGTTAAATCGCGCTTGGACCTTGACGAATGATGTGCGCGATGTGCAGCAGCTAGATCGATTGCGAGCGGTTGCTGGTGATGCAGGTTGCCATACTTGCCATACGCATGGCAGCTGTACAGAGCGTTGCCCTAAGCAATTAGCACCTACAGCAGGGATATCAGGCTTAAAAAAATTGGTTGCTAGGGCTGCGGTACGAGGTACTAAGTGGGGCAAGTTGTGAGTGCAGTAATGCCTTCAGTAGTGAGCAGTACTGCAGTCTTACAAGCCAAGCTTTGGTATGCGCAACGGATTAGTGCGATGGTGCTGGGGTTGTGCGTGGCGGTCCATTTACTGATTATGTTTTATGCAATTAGAGGTGGCTTGACTGCTGGCGAGATTCTAGGTCGCACCCAAGGTAACTGGCTGTTTGCAATTTTTTACGAAGTATTTGTACTGGCTTGTTTTGTGCATGCCCCTATTGGGGTCGCTAATATTCTGCGAGAAAATTTTCCGCAATCCGATAAGCTTACTGTCTTACCATGGATCTTGGCTTGCCTCATTCTTGTATTGGGAACGACTGCCGTCATTGGGGTGTTCACTGGCGGGGTAGGGCAATGAGTAATAGACCCACATTAGATCGCCGCGCTAAGTCCCATTCATCTTATTTGATTTACATGGCGCATCGTGTGTCGGGACTCCTATTGGCTTGCTTTTTACCAATTCACTTTTATCTGCTATCCCAATCATTATTTGGCGCAGCTGAATTGGATAGGCATTTAAAGCTAACAGATTTTTGGATGGTAAAAGTTGGAGAGTGGGGTTTAGTTACCTTGTTGACCATCCATTTGATAGGGGGTGTGCGCTTGTTGATGATTGAATTTGGCGCATGGCGAGGATTGCGTAAAGGCTGGATTCAGGCAGCCATTGTGATTTCGATCATTTCTGGTCTGTTATTTTTAGCATTAGCAGATTAAGCGGGGGCAAGATGCAACTACAGATGAATTTGGTGGAAGAGGTATGCAAAGAGTTGTATATTCGTGCACTTAAAAAACTACCCGATGATGTAAAGCAAGGGATTGACCGCTTGAATAAGTCAGAAACGGATGCACGCGCTCAGGTTGTCTTGCAAACCATGGTGACCAATATTGCAGTAGCTGAGCGGGAAGACAATTTGCTTTGTCAGGATACGGGGCTGCCAATCTATAACGTGAAAATTGGTCGTCATGTTGAATTTGATGGAGTGGCACTGAAAGCTGCCATTCGTAAAGGGTGTGAGCGGGCTACTACTGAGTATCCACTGCGCTCTTCGGTAGTCCATCCGATTACGCGTAAAAACAACCACACATCTTGCGGCATCGATATGCCAGCGATTCATTTGGACTTTAGTGCAGATGATGAATCAGTTGAGATTGAAATGATTCCTAAGGGGAGTGGCTCTGAAAATAATTCTTATCTAAAGATGGCGATTCCTGCGGAAGGAATCTTAGGTGTGAAGGCGTTCGTGATTGAAAGCGTCGTGGCTTCAGGCGGGAAAACTTGCCCCCCTACAATTGTTGGGGTTGGGGTAGGCGGCACATCAGATCAATGCGTTGCTATGGCTAAGCGGGCTGCAACTAGGCCAATTGGGAGTCAATGTACAGATGAAGAGGGCGCCAAACTGGAGAAAGAATTAAGTGCGGCTGTGAATCGCCTGGGTATTGGACCTCAAGGCTTAGGTGGAGATGGGACAGCCTTTGCAGTACATGTTGAACTGGCGGCCACCCACATTACGATGAACCCTGTAGCAGTCAACATGCAGTGCCATTCAGCGCGCCGTGCGCGTGCCACATTGACGCCTAGTGGTGTTGAGTATGGTTTTTAGGAAAAAATAATGGCTCATTATGATCTCCCTATGCCGGTTAGTGAAGCCGATATCCGTCGCCTAAAAATTAATGATACGGTGACATTGCAAAATACTTTATTTGGTATTCGGGATGCGACCCAGATACACATGTTTGATCATGATCGCAAGACGAAGTTTGACTTGTCTGGTCATGCGGTTATTCATACTGCTCCTAATGTTCGTAAGGTAGTACCGAGTACCGAGTTTCCTGCTGGCTACCAAGCTATTTGTATTGGCACTACCACTTCAGATCGTATGGAGCGTTTTACACGACCGCTCATGACACAAAATGGTGTTCGGATCATCGTAGGTAAGGGCGGTATGCGTGAAGCTTCAGCCGCCGCTTTTTCAGAGTTGGGCGGCGTTTACTTGGCCATCATTGGGGGTACTGCTGCTTTGGAAACTACTTGGATTGAGCAAATTGAAGACGTTGATATGGATGATCTGAATCCAGAGTCTTTATGGCGCTTTAAAATTCGGGACTTTGGCCCATTGCTGGTGGCGATGGATAGTCATGGCGGGAGTATTTATCAGGAAGTGAAGAGTGATGTTGCTCGCAATAAGATGGATGTATTAAAAAGTCTAGGAATTGAATCATGAATGCACCAACTAATATGAAGACTATAGAAACTGATATTTTGATTTTAGGTTCTGGCGGTGCAGGACTATTTGCTGCGTTGCATGCCCATCAAACAAATCCAAATTTACATATTACGATTGCTGTCAAAGGTCTTTTAGGTAAGTGTGGCTGTACGCGTATGGTGCAGGGCGGGTACAACGTAGCACTTGCAGAAGGTGATTCGGTTGAGCGGCACTTTATGGATACGATTGAGGGTGGAAAATGGTTATGTGATCAGGATTTGGCTTGGACATTAGCCAGCATTTCTGTTGAGCGTATTCGTGAACTTGAAAATGAGTTAGGCTGCTTCTTTGATCGTAATCCAGACGGCACTATTCATCAAAAAGCATTTGCAGGTCAAACATTTGATCGAACGGTGCATAAAGGTGATTTAACCGGTATTGAAATTATCAATCGATTAGCTGAGCAAGTCTGGGCTCGCGGCATTCATCGCTTAGAAGAATATCGCGCTATAGAGTTAATTCATAGCGCTGACGGCAAGTCATTGGCTGGAGTACTGATGATTGATATGCAAACGGGTGAGTTTTCCTTGGTAAGAGCCAAAGCCGTTCTGCTGGCAACAGGTGGTGGTCCAACCATGTACAAGTATCACACTCCATCGGGTGATAAAAGTTGTGATGGCTTAGCCATGGCCCTGCGTGCTGGCTTGGTTCTTAGAGATATGGAGATGGTGCAGTTTCATCCTACTGGTCTACTAGCTGGACCAGGTACGCGCATGACAGGCACGGTATTGGAGGAGGGCTTGCGCGGTGCTGGTGGATATTTACTAAATGGCGATAAAGAGCGTTTCATGGGTAATTACGACTCACGCAATGAGCGTGCTACGCGTGATATTGTTTCGCGGTCTATTAATTCAGAAATTCGAGCAGGACGTTCCACACCTAATGGCGGTGTTTATATTCAGATGAGTCACTTAGGCCCTGAGAACGTCCGCAAATTATTCAAAGGTATGGTGGAGCGCTGTGCAGATAGTGGCTTTGATTTAGCTCAAGATCTAGTAGAGGTAGTGCCAACAGCCCATTACATGATGGGTGGTTTGGTATTCCGCAAAGATTGCAGCACCGATCTACCAGGCCTTTTTGCTGCAGGTGAAGATACAGGTGGTGTTCACGGCGCAAACCGCTTAGGTGGCAATGGGGTTGCTAACTCTACAGTTTTTGGGGGCATTGCCGGTGATGTGATGGCAAAGTGGGTGACGAATCAAACCTTAGCGCCATGCAATATGGAAGAGGTTGCCGCTAGTATTCAGGCACATGAGGCTCCTTTACTTCGTGCACCAGGCGACATCGAGGTCATTCGCGATCAACTTGCAGACTGTATGTGGAATGATGTTGGTATCTCTCGCACTGAGGAAAGTTTACTTCGGGCTAAAGTAAAACTAGATGCACTAGAACAATCTCTTAACCAGATGGGTGTTGGAGACCTGCAGCGTGCTTATAACCTCACTTGGCAAGATTGGATGAACCTACGTAATCTTATCTTGGTGAGCAAGTCTGTTACCGAAGCTGCGATTGCCCGTGAAAACTCGCGAGGCGCTCATTATCGAGAGGACTTTCCCAAACCAGGGGATTTAGAAACTTCCTATTTCACTGCCGTGAAGTTAGACCAAGATCAATTACGTATTGAAAATAGGCCAGTACTATTTAATTTAGTCAAACCAGGTGAGACGATCCTAGTTGAGGCTTAATTATTTTTGAGTTCATTGAACCTACTTCACTTGTGATGGCTTCATTGGCCATCTTCATTGCCTATTTTATTTTTGGAATTTCTGGTTTCGGCGCATCCTTAGTTGCTGTACCCATTTTGGCGCAATTCTATCCACTTCAATCGATAGTTCCAGTGATGGTGCTAATCGATATTGTTGCATCGCTATATTTGGGTCGACGTTTGTCGGGGGAGGCGGATAAGGCCGAGCTAATCTGGATACTACCCTTCACTTTGCTTGGTATGCTGATCGGCATAACATTATTACTCTCCGCTCCAAGCGAACCACTACTAGCGATCTTAGGATGTTTTGCTACCCTCAATGGGGTAAGAGTGCTCATGATTCGAAAATCTGATGTGCATAAAAAAATTAATCAGTGGTGGGCTTTACCTTTTGGGATAGCCGGTGGAATTTTTACAGCGCTCTTCGCTACCGGTGGCGCAATTTATGCTTCATATTTGCAAATGCGAATTGCAAATCCTCATGTAGTGAGAGCCACTATGGCATTCGCTATTTTGATGCTGACTTTCCTCAGACTCATTTTTATGATTGTGACCGGTTTGCTTTTGAGTTCCAACATATTTGGTCTTGCTATCGCCTTAGTTTTTCCTATGGGTCTAGGCATGTGGCTTGGTACTCGCATGCATTCTAAGATGAGTATGGCAGGTGTCCAACGCATATATGGGCTGATTTTGCTATTTTCAGGACTACTATTGGTGTTAAGGCAGTTCTAAAAGTTGCCATTACGATATTGTGTAATGGCAACCGAATAACAATTATTGCGCCTTAATATTGCGCGCCTTAATCACTTTTTCCCAATTGGCCGACTCATTTTTAATCTGTACTTCCAGATCTTTTTGGCTAGTAATAATGCCAGTCAAACCGTTAAGCTCAAGACTCTTGCGCATTGCATCTGACTCCAAAGCTTTTTGGGTTGCCGCAGAAATTTTTTCTACGATTGCTTTAGGCGTTCCAGATGGCGCTGCTAATGCAAACCAGCCAAGATTAACGAATCCAGGGATGGCTGCTTCAGAAACTGTTGGTACCTCTGGTAGTTGAGTGACACGCTTGCTGCTCGTTATTGCTAGCGCTTTAATTCTTCCAGCTTTTGCAAATCCAGCTGCTGCGGGAAGGTTACCAACCATAAAGTCAATTTGGCCAGACACTAAATCGTTCATTGCTGGAGCTTCACCTTTATACGGCACATGCGTTGCATTAATACCTGCTGCATAGTTGAAATTTTCACCAGCCATGTGCACTTGACTGCCAATACCAGCTGAACCAAAAGTCAGTGGCTTGGTTTTTGCTAGGGCAATTAACTCTTTTAGATTATTGACTGGTAGATTTGGGTTAACAGAGACCAACATGGGGCCGCCAGCTACAGTCGTTATGTAGGTCAAATCCGTCATGTAATTGAGAGGTAACTTCTGATAGAGATGCGGATTAACAGTCATCATACTGCCGGAGGCTAGCAATAATGTGTAACCATTTGGCGGCGCATTCGCTACTATTTCTGCGCCAATATTGCCGCCGGCACCACCTTTATTTTCAACGATGACGTTTTGACCCAGTACGGTTGTCATTTGTTGCGCCAGAATTCGCCCAAGAATATCGGTCGTTCCACCAGGTGCGAATGGAATGATGAGCTTAACCGGTTTATCTGGCCATGATTGAGCTTGAGTAGTCAGTGGTGCAGCAATACTCGCCAAGATCCCAAGGGAAATCAATGTATTACGTAAATTATTAAAAATTACCTTTTTAAACATTTTGCTTCTCCATCGTTAAATTATTTGCTCATCATTTCTAGGCAATGTGAGAGCCTTTTATCCAGCCAATACTGCTTATCCTTGCAGGTCATTTAAATCATCTATATGATGTTGCAATGTCATCTATTCTGAACGCTGTGTTGATTCCAAGTCAAGTCATAGAAACCCTGCATTCTAAGCATAGGGTTGTTTGCCACCATAGCTACTTTGTTGCATTGCAAAATAGATTTGGGAGCTACATTTGAATCTTTCTTATCAAGACATGGTTAAGTTGGCCTCGAAAGGTCTAGAGGCGGCAGGTATTGGTGAAAAAGCTGCCCTGGAGACTGCTCAATTTTTAGCTCTGGCTGAATTAGATGGTTTGGCGTCTCATGGATTAGCTCGTGTTTCTCAATATGCCAGTCATGCCATCAATGGCCGCATTGAGCTCGCACCAAAAATTAAAGTCCGCCCTTACAAGAGTTCTGGTGCATTGGTCGATGCTCGTGATGGACTAGCTTTTCCAGCCCTACGTTTTGCGACTGATTTATCAGTCAACCTAGCCTCCAAGACTGGAATAGGATTGGTTGCTGTGACTAATAGCCATCACTTTGGGGTGGCTGGACATTTTGTTGAGGCTGCTGCCCGTGCGGGCTATATCTCCCTGCTGTTTGGTAATACCCCTGCTGCCATGCCAATGATTGGCGGAAGCAAGGCTATTTTTGGAACTAATCCTATCGCTGCGGCTTTTCCTAATACCAATGGTGATCCTCTTGTGATCGATATGTCGCTCTCAGCAGTAGCACGCGGTAAGCTACTCGTCGCCGCTAAGAAAGGGGAGTCCATACCTGAGGGGTGGGCCCTCACTGCAGATGGTCAACCTACTACTAATCCACAGGAAGGATTGAAAGGGTTGATGGTTCCTTTGGGTGGTGATAAAGGTGCCTTGCTTGCATTGATGATCGAGTTGCTCGTAGTTGGTTTATCGGGCAGCCGCTTTTCATATGAGGCAGATTCCTTTTTTGATGCCCGCGGCAATCGACCTCGAATTGGTCAGTTATTAATAACTATTGACCCAGGGCTTTCTGGTGGGGCGAAATATCAAGATAGATTTAACGACTTTTTAAAGGTACTGACAGCTGATAAAGGCATCCGATTACCAGGTCAAAGACGTTTTAAGCAGCGCAGTCAAGCTCTAGCCTCTGGCGTTGTGGTAACCGAGCAAGTAGTTGGGGAGATACAAGATGGTATTACGAGATCTTGGAAGTAATTTATTTTGAAAAATTAATAAGGAGAAGCAAATGATTCATTTTGTCGTGCATGAGCCAGGAGACGTTGTTGGCGTTATCGTGGTTGAGGGTATTAAAGCTGGTACGGATTTGGTGGGCTGGGTCATGGAGGGTGATAGCACAGTGAACATCAGATCTGAAAGTGATATTCCAATCGGACACAAGATCGCGTTGCAAGACCTTAAGTCTGGCGACACCATCATTAAGTATGGCGTTGATATTGGTAAGGTAGTTGCCCCAATTAAAAAAGGGGAGCATACCCATGTTCAAAATGTCAAAACTAAGCGTTGGTAAGCCACACACGTGTTCATTACGATATTCAGAAAGTTAGAAAATGATTAATTTAAAAGAAGCTAGTTTTATGGGTTACCGCCGTGAGAATGGGCGTATGGGCATTCGCAATCATGTCATCATCTTGCCATTAGATGATCTATCCAATGCTGCATGTGAAGCGGTGGCAAATAATATTAAAGGGACTATTGCAATCCCACATCCCTATGGGCGTCTGCAGTTCGGCGCAGACCTTGATCTCCACTTTAGAACGTTAATTGGTGCAGGTTGCAACCCTAACGTTGCAGGTGTCGTGGTTATTGGTATTGAGTCGCAATGGACTGGCAAGGTTGTTGATGGGATTAAAAAATCTGGTAAACCTGTCGAAGGATTCTGGATCAGCGGTAATGGTGATACTTCAACCATTGCCAGTGCCAGCAAAGCGGCCTATGCCATGATGAAGCACGCTTCCAAGCAACAGCGAGTTTCGGCTCCATTATCTGAGCTATGGGTTTCTACCAAGTGTGGTGAATCCGATACGACATCTGGCTGTGGATCTAATCCATCTGTCGGAAATGCATTTGATAAGTTATATGAAATTGGCGCTACCTTAGTGTTTGGTGAAACTACGGAGCTTACTGGCGGTGAGCATTTGGTTGAGGCACGTTGCCGCACCCCTGAAGTTAAGGCTAAATTTCGTCATATGTTTGATCGCTACCAAGATGTTATTGAGAAGAATAAGACCAGTGATTTGTCTGACTCACAGCCAACCAAAGGAAACATTGCTGGAGGCCTGACAACTATTGAAGAGAAGGCACTCGGAAATATTCAAAAGATTGGTAAAAAGTGCATTGTCGACGGAGTATTAGATAAGGCAGAAACTCCATTGATTCCAGGTTTACATTTTATGGATTCATCCTCTGCTGCAGCTGAGATGGTTACCCTGTGCGCAGCTTCTGGTTTTGCTGCTCACCTCTTCCCAACTGGGCAGGGTAATGTCATTGGTAATCCGATATTGCCGGTAATTAAACTATGCGCTAATTCAAAGACAGTCCGCACTATGTCCGAACACATTGATGTCGATGTATCCGGCATCTTGCGCCGTGAGGAAACTCTGGATAGCGCTGGTGATAAGCTCATAGACGCACTCTTAAGAACAGCAAATGGTGAGTTAACTGCAGCTGAGATTTTGGGCCATCGCGAATTTGTCATGACCCGTTTGTATGAGTCTGCATAGGTAGTCGATGAAATCTTTGGCAGCTTATCAAGAAGTTAAAAGTAAGATCACCGAAGATTTAGTCAGAGGTCGATTTCTGATGGGAGAACCTCTCCCATCAGAAAAAGATCTTGCCAAGGAGATGGATGTATCTATTGGTACCTTGCGTAAAGCTTTTGATGAGCTGGTCTCCGAAGGTATTGTTGTTAGGCGACAGGGAAAAGGCACCTATATTGCTGAACATGATGCAAAACGCTTACTGTATTATTTTTTTCATGTGGTTCGATGGGATGTAGATAAAAAAATCTATCCACGTGTTGAAACAGTGTCTTTTGATGGCGCATTAGCTAGTCATGAAGAGGCTCATAAGCTGGGTTTGAAAGAAGGCGCTCCTGTTTGGCGAGTTGTCAACCGCTTATTCTTGGTGGATGAGTGCGTAATGATTGATCACATCACGCTAGATAAGAAGAGATTTAAAGGTCTTACTCAGAGTACATTTGAAAAACGGGAAGGTAGTATTTACCAGCTATATCAAATGCGCTATGGGCAGTCCGTTGTTAAAACGCATGAAAGAGTACGTGCTACTTTAGCAGGCAAGCAGCATGCTTTATGGCTAAAGCTGAAGCCAGAGTCTCCAGTGCTGCAGATTCGTAGAGTGGCGATCAATATTCAAGATGAACCACTCGAGTGGAGAATTTCTACGCTAAATACAACAAATCATGAATACTTTAATGAACTACTTACCTAGACAATTTTCGATTTAAACTCTTTGGCCCAGTGAATAAGTCGTTCGGTTGTATTGTCTTTACTTAAATCCCAACTCAATCTATTTTTAAAATGTGCTCGTAGCTCTTCGCCGATGCCACACCCCCATAATTCTAGATGAGGCTGATGCTGACACCAGGTCACTGCTTGTAGTAAATGATTTTTCAGAAATTCTTCACCATTAGCCTCAATCGTAGCGCGATCCATGGGGCAGCCATCTGAAAAAAGAATAAGCTTTTTATTTGAGCTTTTATTGGCATCGCTCTTTTGTAAACGTTCTGCTGCCCATAACAGTGCCTCCCCATCAACACTTTCAGCATAAATTTCAGGCCTTAAGAGCGCTGCAATACCAGCCCTTGATCTTCGCCAGTTGGTCTTAAAATCTTTAAAGATCCAATGGGCTCGTTCATTTAGGCGCCCAGGATTTGCTTCCTGCCCGCCTTTCCGCCACTCTTTAAAGGGTCTGCCACCTTGCCAACTATTAGTACTGTAGCCAAGCACTTCAGTTTGAATGCCTGCCTGCTCTAGGATCCTTACTAGGGCATCTACGCTGCAAGCAATTTGGGTGCGCTGCTCTTTCATGGAGCCGGAGCAATCGATGAGAATGGCAACTTTTGCACATATCTCAATATCTTTAGAAAGTTGCTTATTAAGAGCGGGTTGTAATGGAGACGTGACAGAACGGATTAAATAACGTCGATCAAGCAATCCTTCAGACTCAGTGATTTGCCATTTTTTAGGAACGGATCTAAAAAAAATTTGTTGGTATAGGCGTGTGAGTTTTGCCCAGGGAATAGTTTGGGCAGCTATTGCGCAGTTCAACTCTTCCTGATAAATAGCTAACTGTGCGGGTCTGATCTTTTTCTTTGCTTCAATCTCGGTATCGTAAGCTGAGCTGAAGACGTGATATTTACCGAGAGATTGCTTAAGGAAATGATTTTTTTCAACGAGGGATTGACCGGGAGATGTCGTACTTATTGCAGGGTTGCTTTTCTGCGGCGGCACCCATTCAATTTTTAGAAAAGCGCTACTGTGCTGCTTTCGTTTTGTTCGAATACTGGGATTATGTCGATATTCTTCATCGATCAGCTGGGCAACAAGCTTAACTATCTCGTTGGATATTTTTGCGTAAGCTAATTGCTTATTTCGATGTCTTTTAAGCTCAACTAGCAAGCCTCCCATGCCATCTGCAATGCCGGCGCGAGTAGCCTCCACAATATCTTGTAAGAGTTGTGGGATTTCATGGCTGTTTAGCTTCATCCATACTGTTGAAAATACGGTGATTAACAAGAGCCCAATACTGCCTTCTACTCCCCCAGTTGCAATAAATTGCTGCATCCAAGCTACAAATTGGGTCTGCATATTTTGCTTACTACCCTTATAGCTATCCGGGCAAATACTTTCCACTCGGATTTGCTCTAATACTTCAAATACAAGTGATTCCACCATGCCCTCGGGGCTTAGTGATTGATGTAACTTGACGTCAGAGTATCGTAAGCGCATAGCAATACCATCAAGCACTCCTCTTGGCTCAGTCCAGTCTGTTTTTAAACTATCTAAATGCAGGTGAGGCGCTATGCTCCCATATGGTTCGGCTCGGTAAAACAACTGCCAGTCCCTGATTTGGGCGGTCACATTCCCCGATAGGGATCTAATGATGGCGCCATATTGCTGTTGTTGCTCGACATCGTTGTGAGTTTGGCTTTGCACAGGGCCCGTCTAATGCTTATGAAGTTGACGACTGTTTTAAATAGAGTTCACTGGAGAAGCAGCGTTGAAAGTATTCTGCAACCAACGCTTTTTCTTCAGTTTCACATTTATTTAAAAATGCTAAGGTAAATGCAAGCTGAAGATCTTTGAAAATGCGCCAATTTTCACCCCAAGTAATGAGGGTTCTGGTAGACATGAGTGTGGATAGATCGCCTGCTTCAAATCCTTTTCTAGTGAGATTGGCAAGTGCAATCATTTGGCCTGATTGTTCAGAAGAGAGCTCGGGAACTTTTGCCAGCAAAATCTTTTGTTCTTCAATTGGCTCTAGGTAGTCGAGTGCAGCAACGATATCCCACCGATCCATTTGTCCATGATTCAGTAATTGGGTACCTTGGTATAGACCATTCCAATTACCTAGACCGACGGTATTGCTAGTAGCAAATATTCGGAAGGCAGAATGGGGTTTGATTACTCTATTTTGATCGAGGAGAGTAAGTCGTCCCTCACGTTCCAGCATGCGCTGAATTACAAACATGACATCTGGCTGACCAGCATCATATTCATCTAGGATCAGTGCGATTGGGCGCTGCAGACTCCAGGGAATTAAACCTTCCTGAAAGCGGGTGATTTGTTTGCCATCTTCAATGGCAATCATGTCTTTACCGATGAGGTCCATGCGGGTAATTTGCCCATCGAGGTTAATCCTTAAGCAAGGCCAATTGAGACGTGCCGCTACTTGTTCAATATGGGTAGATTTTCCAGTGCCATGCATCCCTTGCAACATCACTCTGCGGTTATAGGCAAATCCAGCCAAGATAGATAAACTAGCCTCAGGATTCAGTTGATAGGCAGGGTCTGATTCTGGAACTAGGTCTGATGCATTACTAAAAGATGGAATCGAAAAATCGGCAAATCCCTTGCATTCTGGGAAAGCGGAATGCAGGGTAACCATTTGATCAGGTTGAAAACAGGATAAATCACTTGATGAGGGGCTTTCAGCCATTTTTACATCCCTTTAGAAGTCTTACTGTCTTGTGAAATATATTCCATATTGGGGTTTATATGCTTGACTTTATGAAAATTAAGCCATTATTATGACTATTGTAGAACAAAACGTTCCGTTTAATTGAATATCTAGGAGAGCTTTATGTCTAAGTCCGGCGCTAATTTACCTACTGGCCCACAAAAAATGACCCCTTCCGAAGCCTTTGTGGAAACCATGGCTGCAAATCAGGTCACTGATATTTTTGGCATTATGGGCTCGGCTTTTATGGATGCTATGGACATATTTGCCCCCGCAGGAATTCGTTTGATTCCAGTAGTGCATGAGCAAGGTGGTGCACACATGGCTGATGGCTATGCACGTGTTAGTGGTCGTCATGGTGTGGTGATTGCCCAGAATGGTCCTGGTATTAGTAACTGTGTCACAGCTATTGCGGCGGCTTACTGGGCACACACTCCAGTGGTGATGATTACCCCAGAAACAGGCACCATGGGTATGGGTTTGGGAGGCTTTCAAGAAGCTAATCAATTACCGATGTTTGAGGAGTTTACGAAGTACCAGGGGCACGTGAACAATCCAAAGCGAATGGCCGAATTTACAGGGCGTTGCTTTGACCGGGCCATGTCGGAGATGGGGCCAACCCAATTAAATATTCCCCGTGATTATTTTTATGGTGAAATCGAAGTAGAAATTCCACAGCCAAATCGATTGGATCGCGGTCATGGTGGCGAAAAGAGTTTGGATGAGGCAGCTGAACTGTTAGCTAACGCAAAGTTCCCAGTGATTATTTCTGGTGGTGGAGTGGTGATGGGGGATGCGGTTGAGGAGTGCAAGGCTCTCGCAGAACGTTTGGGCGCGCCAGTAGTTAATAGCTACTTACATAATGACTCTTTCCCAGCCAGCCATCCTTTATGGTGCGGCCCACTGGGCTATCAAGGCTCTAAAGCGGCCATGAAGTTAATTGCTCAGGCTGATGTCGTAGTCGCCTTGGGCTCTCGTCTTGGACCGTTTGGAACATTACCTCAACATGGTATGGACTACTGGCCTAAAAATGCCAAGATTATTCAAATTGATGCAGACAATAAAATGCTGGGCTTGGTGAAGAAAATCTCAGTAGGTATTTGTGGAGATGCCAAAGCAGCTGCGATTGCCCTTACAAAGCGTCTGCAAGGCAAAACCTTGGTATGTGATGCCTCTAAAGCTGAGCGCGCTAAAACCATTGCTGCAGAAAAAGCATCATGGGAAAAAGAGCTTGATGAGTGGACTCACGAAAAAGACTCTTTTAGCTTGGATATGATTGAAGAGCAAAAGAAAGAGAAGACACCTACCGGTGGTAATTATTTACATCCACGCCAAGTGTTGCGTGAGCTTGAAAAAGCAATGCCTGCGGATGTCATGGTATCCACTGACATTGGCAACATTAACTCTGTTGCTAATAGTTACCTCCGTTTTGAGAGGCCTAGAAGCTTTTTAGCCCCCATGAGTTTTGGAAACTGTGGCTATGCATTGCCAACAGTGATTGGTGCCAAGGCTGCAGCACCAGAGCGTCCAGCAATTGCTTATGCTGGTGATGGTGCATGGGCTATGAGTATGGTGGAAATTTTGACTGCTGTGCGTCATGACATTCCAGTAACTGCAGTGGTGTTTCATAATCGTCAATGGGGTGCTGAGAAAAAGAACCAGGTTGATTTTTATGGCCGTCGGTTTGTTGCTGGCGAGTTAGAAAGCCCAAGCTTTGCAGCAATTGCTCAATCGATGGGCGCTGAGGGTATAGTGGTAGATCAACTAGATCAAGTAGGTCCCGCGCTAAAGAAGGCTGTGGAGATGCAGATGAAAGAAGGCAAGACTTGTGTAATCGAGATTATGTGTACTCGTGAACTCGGTGATCCATTCCGTCGAGATGCCTTGTCTAAGCCAGTACGCTTCTTGGATAAATATAAAGATTACGTATAAATTAATCTTGTTGCATGAAAAAGCCCAGCTTCTAGCTGGGCTTTTTACTGATGTAAAAATATCGATTAGAAGATAGAGTGATACTCAGAAAGACTTGGCCTAATACGATCCAGTTTATTTTTCAGCACCGTTCCAATCGTAATAAAGCAGATGGGCTCTTCTTCGCTAGAGAGTTGAAAAAGCATCCGAATTCTGTCGCTTTGCAGTGCTCTACCGCTTGACAACCCAGAGCCAAATCCAAGAGCATAGGCACTTAGAAGGATATTCTGGATAGCACAACCAAGAGAGATTAATTTCTCCTGTTTGCTGATGTCACTATTGAGGTCTTGGTAATTGGCAATAGCCAAGAGCAATAATGGCCCACGAAAAGCTTTTTCTCTTGCTTCTTGAAGTTGAGCTCTGGTAGCGTTTGTATCGCGATCAAATAAACATTGGGAAAAGACTTCACCTAAAGCGGATCGACTACTTTCTTGTATCTCAATAAAGCGCCACGGAACCATCCTGCCATGATCAGGGGCGGCATTTGCCGCTAATAAGATCTGCTCTTTTTGATTGGTATTAGGGCCTGGCTCTACCAGCCTCTTTGGAGATACATGGACTCTGCCATGAATCAGTTTTTCCGCGAACACATCCATTGCTAAATAGTTTTACTTAAGAAACCCTTTGGTAGTACAAGTTTTGGGGATGATTTGCCTCCGCAAAGAACATCCATCTTTCAGCAAGTAAGCCCGCTATATGAATAAATAGTACTAAAGCGATTACACCGATATTGATCGTATTTATACTAATTGCAATGAGGATCATAGGTAGTACGTAAGCACACAAAAGAATGATCTTACGAATGTTGCTGATAACACGATCTGTTTGATGATGAAAAAATTCTCGAGTATTAAAACTGCCACCCATCAATCCCATCGAGGTTTGTCGAATAGGGTTACCTTTAATCCCAGTCGCTGTGGCTAAATTAGAGATTGGTTTCAGACCTTTGTTACGACGCCAGATCCATAGCTTCAGATTAAGAGATACAAATAAGAGACAAAATATAGCGATCGATAAACCACTATCCTCTAAGCCCTCAATCGGTTTATTCCAAATAAGTAGGAGCAGTTCTAGAAGAATCAAGCCGGAAGTCATGCCCAAAAGGGTAAAGTTAGTGAGGGTTGAAGGGTGCGACCACTCTTGAATAAAACGGATGCATTGATAAATTTTGGCAGTACATACCCAAAGAATGATTGTCATGATGAGTAGTGCGAGCCAAAGCCATTGAGGTACTTCACTTATAAAGGCATAGAAATAAATTAAGCATGTGATGGCTATTAGTGCGGGTAGCGCAATCACCTCTCTAGACAGCCAAGAGGTTCTCCACATCGTGGCGGCACGCCATGCACGTTCAGGGTGACCTAAGTGAAAAAACGATGCCACTAAGCCCAACGCAAGGAGTCCTAGGCTCATCGGTAAGGCAAGATGGGTTAAAAATGCTGTAGGTAGAACTGGGGTGAATAAGTTAAGTAGGGCTGCAAAAAATAGTAAGCCTTGAGCTAAGCCAGCGAGGGTTGTGAAAAAAATGATCGAGAATTGTGGGCGCATTAACTATCGCTCCTTGCCGCTTCAATCGTTTCCATAATGGATCGGGGTAAATAGTGATTGGCAGGTTGCGTTTCCCATTCTGGCATCAAGGCGTATCCTGAGCGCTCGGCAATAGCTTTACTAGCATCCGATTCTGGATCATGGATATCGCCAAAAATACGAGCACTCGTTGGGCAAGCCATGACACAGGCAGGCTTTCTTTCGGATTCAGGCAGAGTTTCGCTATAGATTCGATCAACACACAGAGTGCATTTTGTCATTACTTGACGTTCTTGATCAAGCTCTCGAGCGCCATAAGGGCAGGCCCATGAGCAGTAGCTGCAGCCAATACACTTATCGTAGTCAACCAAGACAATGCCATCTTCTTTGCGTTTGTAGCTTGCTCCAGTAGGGCAGACGGGCACGCAAGGGGGCTCCTCACAGTGCAAGCATGATTTAGGAAAGTGGACGGTTTGAGTATTGGGAAAGGTGCCGGCTTCAAAGGTCTGAACGCGATTAAAGAAGGTGCCGCTAGGGCTTGCGCCATAGGCATTGAGATCGGTCAGTGGTCCGGCGGATCCTGAAGTGTTCCACTCTTTACAGGAAGTCACGCAAGCATGACAGCCAACACAAACATTCAGATCAATAACGAGGGCAAGTTGTTTAGTAGAGCTCACTTTGTTTCCCCTGATTTTTTGAGTGACATTCCAGGAACTTCAAAGGCCTTAACTTGAGGCCAGGTTTCCAAGGGTTCATTTTCATCTGCAGGAGCCAACCGGACTCTCACGTCATACCAGCCTGCTTGACCTGTAATGGGATCAGAATTACTGACTTTAAATCCGCCCAAAGATAGCTCCTCTGAGATGAGGTGGTTCAATAGGAAGCCTTTTTTGGATTCATCAGCATCACTGCTAAGACTCCATGCAGATTCAGCTTTACCAATAGCATTCCAAGTCCACACTGTTCCTGGATCAACTGCCTCGGAGTGTCTCGCCATACATCTCACCTTACCCCATTGGGATTCAATCCACATCCATGCGCCATCGGCAATACCAGCATTAAGCGCAGTTTGCGTATTGACGTACAAGTAATTATGGCTGTGGATTTGTCTTAGCCATGCATTTTGAGAATCCCAAGAGTGGTACATCGCCATGGGACGTTGCGTGATTGCATTCAGGGTAAATTTATTTAAATCTGTTACTTCATCTTCAAGAGGCGGATACCAAAATGGCAATGGATCGAAATATTTAAAGATACGTGCTTTAAGATGCTCTGGTGGTTGCGCGCCGGGGCGCTTACCGGTTGATGCCAGTCTAAATTTTTGCAGAATATCTGAATAGATCGCAATCATGATGGGATCATTCTTTTGTCTCAGAGCATTTTCTTTTGAGAAGTCGAGATATCCTTTATTCCAGTTGCGCATGTACTGATGCTCTTTTGGCATGTGGTATTGATGAACACAATTATTTTCCTCATATTTTTTCCACTGGTTAGCATTGGGCTCACCTTTTAGAGGTTTATCCCCATTCTCGCCTCGCCATCCACCTAGAAATCCTACCCCTGAATCCGGGGCGGTCTGAAAGCGAGTAATGAAGTCTGGATAGTCTTTAAACTTCCTGTCTCCATCTGGCGTTGTAAATGCTGGAAACTTTAAACGTGAGGCTAGCTCAATCAATACTTCTTGGAATGGCTTACATTCTCCTAGAGGCTCTAATACGGGAATACGCACAGAGTCGACAGGGCCATCAAATTCTGAGATTGGCCGATCCAACATACTCATGACATCATGGCGCTCAAGATACGTAGTGTCAGGTAGAACTAGGTCTGCAAAGTCCACCATTTCAGATTGGAATGCATCACAGACGACTAGAAATGGGATCTTAAATTCACCATCTTCATTTTTGGAGTTGAGATGATCTCGTACTTCCATAGTATTCATGGTGGAGTTCCATGACATATTTGCCATGAAAATCATGAGTGTATCGATAGAGTAGGGGTCTCCCTTGACCGCATTGGTGATGACGTTATGCATTAATCCATGGGCTGCTAATGGATGCTCCCAAGAGTAAGCTTTATCAATTCGCAATGGTGTGCCTTGAGAATCTAAAGCGAGATCCTCTGGTTGGGTAGGCCAACCTAATGGTGGCTTTGCCAAAGGCGTATTGGGCTTAATATCATTTTCGCAAGAGGGTGGCTTGGCGTTGGGCGGTACTTGTCTTGGATAAGGCGCCTTGTGGCGAAAGCCTCCAGGACGATCAATGGTACCGAGCAAAGACATTAAGACTGCCAATCCGCGGGTCGTTTGAAAGCCATTAGAGTGTGCTGATAATCCACGCATCGCATGAAATGCTACTGGCCGGCCGATCACAGAGTCGTGCTTCTCGCCCCATGAGTCCGTCCATGAAATAGGCAAAGAAAACTCTTGGCCAAAGGCGGTATCAGCCATCTCTAGTGCAAGCTTACGAATTCTTTCCGCTGAAATACTCGTAATAGCAGCAGCCCATTCAGGCGTTGTTTCAAGAACTTGTCTTCTGAGCAACTCAAATGCAGGAACCACCTTTTTACCTTGATGTGGACCGGGGCCCATGATGTATTCACCCAATAATGCGGGCTTAGTCCCTGAGGCAAAACATGCTTTAGCACTTTGCGACTGTTCGTCCCAAATGTATTTATTGTGTGGCAAATCCGTATTAATCGGATCTGAATCTGGATCATACAAAAACAAACCTTCTTCTGGACCTGAATCCATACAAACCAGTTGGGATGAGTTGCTGTAACGCTTTAAGAAGGGCGCATCATATTTTTCAAGGCGGATAAGTTCATGCATTAATGCCATGAAGAGAGCGCCGTCAGTACCCGGCTTAATCGGAATCCACTCATCTGCAATCGCAGAGTAACCAGTCCTAATCGGATTGATCGATATAAAGCGCCCACCATCTCTTTTGAATTTTGATAAGGCAATCTTCATTGGATTACTGTGGTGATCTTCAGCAGTACCAATCATGACGAATAATTTAGCTTGATCGAGATCAGGCCCACCAAATTCCCAGAAGCTGCCGCCGATGGTGTAAATCATGCCTGCCGCCATATTGACGGAGCAAAATCCGCCATGAGCTGCATAGTTAGGAGTCCCAAATTGTCTAGCAAACAAACCAGTTAGCGCTTGCATTTGATCGCGACCTGTAAATAGCGCAAACTTTTTAGGATCTGTGGCACGAATCTTTGCTAGACGTTCCGCTAAAATTTCGAATGCCTTATCCCAGCTGATGGGTTCAAATTCTCCGGCACCTCTATCACTCCCAGCCTTTCTTAAAAGTGGTTGAGTGATACGAGCAGGCGATTTTTGCTTCATGATTCCAGCTGAGCCCTTAGCGCAAATCACACCTTTATTGAGGGGGTGATCAGGATTGCCATCTATATAAACCAATTCACCATCTCGTAGATGAGCACGAATACCACAACGGCATGCACACATATAACAAGTAGTTTTTTTGATTTCAGTTGCAGGTGCCTGCTTATTAATGGGATCGTGAACTGGATCGTTCGAAAAGATTTTGAACATAAATTGACTCAATGATTAGAAGGTTTAGCGAGCAAAATAGCCATCGCAGTAGAGGCTACTCTAGAGAAGACGGAATCAGATCTAGAGGTAAGAATAATAGGTACTTGAGCGCCCAAAATAGCTCCAGCACATTCAGCACTGGCCATATAAATGAAGGACTTATAAAGAATATTCCCCACTTGTAAATCTGGCACTAAGAGCAAATCCGGATCTCCAGCCACTTGTGAATCGATACCTTTTATTTTGGCTGACTCTAGAGATATGGCGTTGTCAAAGCCAAAAGGCCCTTCAATAATTGTGTCAGGAAAAATAGGGTTGATCTGATGGGCATCAACAATTTCCTTTGCATCAGTAGTCGATTGCATAGCAGGATTAATCACCTCTGTCGCCGCAATAATAGCTACCTTAGCATTTTGAATTCCAAGCTTATTGAGAGCATTCAAACTATTAGAAAGTATTTCTCGTTTGAGTGCGGCATTCGGGGCAATATTGACCACTGCGTCACTCACACCGATAAGTTTATGGTACCGCGCCAGTTCAAATAAAAATAGATGACTGATTCTATTGGCAGTGCGCAATCCATCCCGACTCACAATAGATCCCATGAGATCTTCAGTATGTAGGGAGCCCTTCATCAAGGCCAACAGCTTGCCCTCTTTCACCATTTGCACTGCTTTTTTGGTTGCCTCTATAGGGTCATTGGGGGTGTCAACAATTTCAATGCCAATTAAAGATAGATCTTTACTTTCGGCGAGCTTGTGAATGAGATCTTTTGGCCCAATTAAGATGGGAATACATAGTTGTCTTTTAATAAGCTCAAAGACTGTCTCAAGCGCTGGGATACTCAGTGGATATACAACTCCAAGAGGCAGTTCGCTTTTGGCATCATTGATCATCTTCTCTAAAAGCGGGTATTCCACGTTGAACTTTATCCTTGAGGGTTATCGTGAGTTAAAGGATTAGGCCAAAGTTTGAGAAATGCGCTCAGCTGCCGCTTTAAGCTTAGGGATGTGCTCCATCGCTTGATTTAAAGGTAATCTAGCAGTTGCTGCATGAACTGCAATAGCAGCAACTACCTCACCCGAAAGATCTCTCACTGGCACCGCTACACAAGAAACGCCCAAGACATACTCTTCGTTATCAACTGCATACCCCGTAGAAACAATTCTCTCTAATTCTGATTCCAGTAGATGGAGATCGGTGATGGTTCTGTGAGTAAATTGTTCGAGAGGTAAATTTTCTAGAATTCTAGTGCGATCCTCTAATGACTTAAAGGCCAACAGCAGTTTTCCACTAGCGCTGCAGTGAGGTGGCAATACAGTACCCGGTGGTAGGTGAAGACGTAAGGCCCAATTGGCTTCAACACGGTCTAGATAAAAGAGTTCGCCTCTTCTGAGTACAGCAAGATTGCAGGTTTCTCCAAGGTCTGAAACCAGTTTGCGCAAAATAGTATGTCGTATTGCAGAGACTGTATCGTGAGTTAGCGTCGACATAGCTAGGCTAGATAAACGCTCTCCCGGAGCATAGGTTCTCCCCCCCGGCTCTCTCGCTACCAAGCCAGCCTCTTCAAAAATAGCTAAGGTTCTATGCAGGGATGCTTTCGGCATGCCGGTAATTTGCATCAGTTGAGCCAATGTAGCAGGTTGCTTCAGGCCCACCAGTGCCTCCAAAATCACGACACCCTTTAGCATTGAAGAGTTTTCGCCGGAATTGTCTCTTTTAGCGGTATCAAGCTGGTCAGTAAGGTCTAATTCAATCATAGTTCTAATATCTCATGAATTGCGGTGTTTTGTTCATTCTAATTGAACAAAACCCTTAATTCTAGTAAAAACGAAAGTATTTTTACCTATATGAAACAACTTGTTCCGTTTAGTAAGATGAATTATCCTGAAGAGGATCATCAATAAGGACTAATATAAATCTATTACAAAACTTAAATAGGAGATTTAATTATGCGTAGAAGCAATCTATTAGTCGCTATTGTTCTTTTGGCGTCTTCATTCAGTTTTACTCAGGCGGTCAACGCTCAGGCTTGGCCGACAAAACCTATTAAATTTATTGTTCCTTATCCACCTGGTGGGGGGACAGATGTGATTGCTCGTATTGTGCAGGAGCCCTTAAGTCAGGCTCTTGGCCAGCAAATTATTATTGATAACCGCGGTGGAGCTGGAGGGTCAGTTGGCACTGCAATTGCTGCGCAATCACCGTCAGATGGTTACACCGTACTTTTTACACTTTCTTCGCACACAATTAATCCTGCCATTTATCCCAAATTGGCATTTGATACTGAGAAAGATTTCTTGCCTGTATCTTTGGTGGCATCTCTACCGCAGATTTTGGTTGCCAATCCTAATTTTCCTGCGCAATCTGTAAAAGATGTGATTGCCCTGGCTAAGTCTAAGCCGGGAGAAATTGCTTTTGCATCAGTAGGCAACGGCTCCCCTGGACACTTTGCTGGTGCAATGATGGCGAGTGGCGGCGGTGTGCAAATGATTCACATACCGTATAAAGGCGGCGGCCCAGCAGTGACAGACACTATGGGTGGGCAGGTTCCTTTATTGTGGGTCTCCATTCCAGCTGCAGCGAACTTTGTCAAAACAGGAAAGTTGCGTGCTTTAGCGGTATCCACTGTTAAGCGCTCACCTCTTTTCCCTGATGTCCCAACAATGGCGGAGCTAGGGTTCAAAGACTTCGAAGTAGATTCTTGGTATGCAATGTTCGTACCCGCTAAAACTCCAAAAGTCATCATAGATACTCTATATAAGGCGACTATCAAAACTCTTGAGCAACCTGCAGTGAAAGAAAAATTACTTGGTCAAGGGGCTGTTGCTGTTGGTAGTTCGCCAGAGCAGTTAGGAGCTGCTGTTAGCAAGGAGATCGTGAAGTGGAAGGCAGTTGCTAAAGATTCTGGTATCCAAATGTAATCTTTTGAATCCGGTACACCCTGTTTATGCGCTTTAATTTATTAGGATAGTAAAGATGACTGTAGTAGAAAGCATTATCGAACGTGGACGTATTGCTCAAAAAGTTTATGAGCAATACAACCAAGCACAAGTTGATTTAGTGATTGAGGCAGTGGCATGGGCAATATTAGAGCCTCAGCGAAATCAGGAATTGGCTGAGCTTGCGGTGCATGACACTGGGTTGGGTGATGTGGCTGATAAATTTAAGAAAAATTTTCGGAAAACTTTGGGGTTGGTCCGAGATTTAAGTCATGCTAAAACTGTTGGGGTGATTTCTGAGGATTTAAAAACAGGATTGACTGAATACGGTCGTCCTGTTGGTGTGGTTGCTGCCATTACGCCATCTACCAACCCAGGGGCTACGCCGATTAATAAAATTCTGAATGCATTGAAGTGTCGCAATGCAGTTGTCGTTGCACCTTCTCCGAAGGGCCAGTCTACTTGCGCACGTTTAATAGAGTTTGTGCATGCGCAGTTGGATCTAGTGAATGCTCCCCGTGATTTGGTTCAGGTATTGCCATCGCCCATCACTAAAGATGCCACGAATGAATTAATGCGTTTAGCGGATTTAGTGGTTGCTACTGGATCTCAAGCGAATATTCGTGCAGCCTATACTTGCGGTACCCCAGCCTTTGGTGTGGGTGCTGGTAATGTGTTGGTCATCATTGATGAATACGCAGATTTATCGAGTGCAGCTAGTAAGATCTTACAATCCAAAACTTTTGATAATGCAACGAGTTGCTCAAGTGAAAATGGGGTAGTGATTTGCGCACAGATATATGAGCAAGCTATTAGCGCTCTTGAGTCTGCCGGCGGACTGATGTTAGATGCCGCAGATAAAAAGCGACTTCATGATGTGATGTTTAGTAACGGTAAACTTACTTCAACATTAACTGCCCAAAGTGCGGCGATGATTGCTGAGCGCGCACAGTTGCAAAATCCCAAGGCAAAGTCTGCCAAATTTTTTATGGTTGAAGAAACGGGCTTTGGCCCATCAGCACCATTTTCTGGCGAAAAACTCAGCCCGGTTTTAACAGTTTGGAAGGTAGCTAATTTTGAAGCGGCTCAGGATTTGATTTGTAATGTATATGCCTATCAAGGCGCAGGACATTCCGTTGGGCTCCATACCGCTCAATCCGGTGAGGTGATGGAGACTCGTGCGGCCACCTTAGCGCAGCAACTACCAGTAGCTCGAATTATTGTCAATCAAGCGCATGCTATTGCCACTGGGGGAAGCTTTGAAAATGGCTTACCATTTTCCCTTTCAATGGGCTGCGGTACGTGGGGTAAAAATAATTTCTCTGACAATATGAACTATCGTCATTATCTCAATATCACTAGAGTGGTTAGACCGATTGCTGAAAAGGTGCCTAAGGTTGAGGATTTACTGAAAACCTATTTCACTCGTTTTCCCCAAGCTTGATTTTTAGGCTATATTAATGAGTGCTTCCTGCATGCATTTAGGTGAGGTGTTGTTGCACTGGGAAAAAGTGCAAGGTAGCAAAACATTTTTATTTGCGCCTGAAACAAAGGCAATTCTTAGTTACGGACAGTTAGCAAAAGAAGCGCGTCATTTTTCCTCATGGCTGGAACAAAAAAAGATTAGTCCTACTGGGCATGTTGGCCTATATATGCAAAATGGCCGACAAACTAGCACTGTTTTTATCGCCACTATGGCTTGTGGTCGCGTAATTACTCCACTCAATTTATTAGCGCCAACTGATCAATTAGCATGGGTTTTAGATCACAGCGATATTGAGGTGTTGTTCTATTCGCCTGATAAAAAGAAAAGCCTATTTGCTGCCTTAGAAAAATCTAAAAGAAAATTTCTGTTGATAGAGCTCGATCCTGATGCGGTAGAGGGGCCATTTATGAGCTGCCAGGAAGGTGTGCTTCCTGTAGTAAAGACTACCCAAGCTGCATTGTTGATGTATACCTCTGGTACTACTGGAACCCCAAAGGGGGTGATACTCAGCCATGCTAATTTATTACATGCAGCACGTTCAATGGCAGCATGGCACTCATTGACTCAAGCAGATACTGTATTAAGTTCACTGCCTATTTATCACATCAATGGACAGTCAATCTCTACTATTACTCCATTTGTTTCTGGAGGCTCTGTGGTAGCGCCGCACGCATTTTCAGTCTCAGCTTGGTGGGACCTAGCAATTGAATATCAATGCACCTGGATCAATATGGTTCCTACCATCATTGCCTACTTGATTAATGCAGCGAAGAGTGGAGGTCGGATACCTTCACAGCACGATTTGAGGTTCATTCGTTTTGGTCGTTCTGCTTCATCCCCATTGCCACCCGAGCACCATCGTGAATTTGAAGCCCTTTTTGGTATTACTCTGATCGAAGGTATGGGAATGACCGAGTCCGCCTCCATGGTATTTTGCAACCCCCATGATGAAACTAGACGCTATGGCAGCCCAGGTCTTCCTTGTGGAGTAGAGGCTAAAGTGATTGATCCCGATGGTAGATTACTTGGTAATAATACGAATGGTGAGATTTGTTTGCGCGGTGGCAATGTATTAAATGCGTATTACAAAGCTGAAGCTGAAACTTCGAAAGCCTTTGATGCTGATGGGTGGCTCAAAACAGGCGATCTTGGTATGCGTGATGATGATGGCTTTTACTTCATTACGGGTCGACTGAAGGAGTTAATTATTAAAGGTGGTGAGAATATAGCCCCTCGAGAAATCGATGAGGCGATCTTAAAGCATCCAGCAGTATTAGATGCTGCAGCGGTTGGTATTCCAGATAGTAATTATGGCCAAGAGATTATGGCCTGTATTGTTCTCAAGGAAGGCGCCGTTTGCTCGGAAGAAGCTATGCGTGCATTTTGCTTACAAGAGCTAGGTAAGTTGAGAAGCCCTAAAATCATATTATTCATGGATGACCTTCCACGCGGACCTTCTGGAAAAGTACAGCGCTTAAAGCTACTAGACCTTTATCAAGCCTAACTCTTTTTCTTAGTAGTCCGCTCAATCAAAATTGAGCTAAATATTCCAGTAAGAATCGCCCATTCTAAGGGGATCGTAATAGTAAGGATGCCCGTTACTAGCATTGGAACCCATGCACGATACCCCAAACTAAATTCGTGACGAATCTGTTTTAAATCAATGAGCTTCCAAGCAACTACTAGTAACAAAGTGGCAATCACCACATAGGGTATGTGTTTGGCTAGTGGCGCAAGAAATATCAATAAAATTAATAAAAACAACACAGCGCAAATTGCAGAGAGCGGTGTCTTTGCCCCAGAGGCTAAGTTGACACCTGTGCGATTAAATGAGCCGCTGGCAGGATAGGCTGAGAAAAAAGAACCAAATACATTGGCTAATCCTTGGCCAATAAATTCTTGGTTGGCATTAAATTGGTCTTTGGTTTTTAAAGAGATCGCACGGGCTATTGCCATTGCTTCAGTAGAGGCGAGTAGCGTCATGATCAGTGCGGCACTGAAGAGTTTCTGCAGCGTCTCCGGACTTAAGTCTGGAATAGAAAATGGTGGAAATGCCCCAGGTATATCCTGTACCCTCTTAAATGCCCCAAGAGTCGGAAGGTAGATCTCAATGAGGGCGGCCGCAATACTACCTAGAACGACTGCAGCGAGCATGGCGGGTATGAATCGATTGAGTGGTCCCCACATCCAAATAGCGAGTAGGGTGAACAATACCAAAGCTGGAGCACTTATTTGCCATTGATGATTTTGCAGGCCAATGCCAACAGCAAACATTGTTTCGAACACATTTTGTCCTCTCGGAATCGCTACTCCAAGTAGGGTGCCAAGCTGACTATTGATAATGAGAATGGCTGCGCCAACAGTAAAACCAACAATGACAGAATGAGGTACTTTTTCTACCCATTTACCCGCTTTGCTCAGTCCCAAGATCAGCTGTAGCGCTCCTACCAAAAAACTCAAAGTTAAGACATAGGTGACGTACTGACTCGATTCAGCTTGCGCCAGTGGGCCTATTAATGCCATCGTCGTTAGGGAGATCGCATTTGCGGGGCCAGTCACCATGAGTCGGCTGGAACCAAATAATGCCGCAATCAAACATGGGACCATTGCCGCATAAAGACCATATTGGGGTGGCATACCAGCAAGTAATGCAAATGCAATGCCTTGTGGCATAACGACTATTGCGCCTGTTAATCCTGCTAAGACATCTGCACGAATAGTGCCTGGAGTCCGATATTCAGGAAGCCATCGAAAAAAGGGCAATCGCCAATTTTTCAAGATTGGATTTGACCTAAAATTAAATCAGCGGCTCTTTCGGCCAGCATGACTGCAGGCCAGTTAGTATTACCAGAGGGCAGGGTTGGCATAGCGGAACAATCAACCACCCTTAAACCTTTAACTCCACGCACTCGAAGCGATGCATCTAACACTGCTAATGGATTATTGTCAGGACCCATTTGGCAGGTTCCTGTTGGATGAAAGATTGTGGCGCCATAATTGCGACAAAATTCTAAAATTTCTTCATCAGACTCCACTTGATTGGGTTTTACTTCTCTCACAATCAGGGAGCGAAGTGGTTCAGTCTGAGCTAACTTGCGGGCAAACTTCACAGCAGCAATGCTGGTCTCTCGGTCATATTGGGTATTGAGGTAGTTAGCAAACATTTTTGGAGGGACCAAAGGATCACTAGATTGAATACGTACGTGCCCTCGAGACTCTGGTCTTAATTGGCATACTGACATCGTAAAGCCAGAGAAGGGGTGAACTTGTCCACCCGCCATCTCCGCTGATAGTGTCGCTAAATGAAATTGGATGTCCGGTGTTTTAGAGTCTTTCATGACACGGGTAAACAGGCCACCTTGATTAATGCCGATGGAGAGCGGTCCGCCCCGAAATAGCAGCCACTCTAAGCCCATTTTTAATTGACCAAACCAAGATGAGAGTTGATCATTGGTTGAGATCGGTTGATTTAACTCATAGATCAACCGATGTTGCAGATGATCTTGAAGATTTTCTCCAACCCCAGGAAGATCATGAATAACGGGGATATTAAATTCTTTTAAAAGTTTAGCGGGACCGATACCAGAGAGCTGAAGGATTTGAGGGCTTTGAATTGCGCCGGCACTTAGAATAACTTCTTTATTTGCGCGAATAACTTTCTTAACGCCCTGTTGAATAATCTCAATCCCGACAGCTTTTTTATTCTCAAAGAGTACTTTACAGACTTGACTATTCGTCAAAATATGTAAGTTTTCACGTGACTTAGCTGGCTTGAGATAAGCTACAGCAGTACTACAGCGAAAACCTTTATGAGTTGTGAGTTGGTAGTAGCCCACTCCTTCCTGAGTGAGATTATTAAAGTCATCTGTACTTGGAACGCCTAGTAAATTAGCAGTTTTTTTAAACACCTCTACTAAGGGATGCTTCTTTGGAATAGATGAGGCTTTGAGGGGGCCCGTTTGAGAATGGAGTGGCTCGCCTAGTCGGTCATTGCCCTCAGCCTTTTTGAAGTAAGGCAGAACATCGTCCCAACCCCAACCGGGATTTCCAAGATCTCGCCAGGTGTTGTAGTCTTCTTTTTGGCCTCTAATAAAAATTAAGCCGTTAATAGAGCTTGAGCCTCCCAGAGTTTTACCTCTGGGCCAATAAATTTGGCGCTGATTCATTCCAGGATCTGGCTCAGTTTGAAATTTCCAATTGAGCTTTGGATCCCACATGGTTTTTGCATAGCCAATTGGTAAATGAATCCAGGGCGAGCGATCCTTAGGTCCAGCCTCAACTAGGCATACTGAGTTTTGAGGATCTTTCGATAATCTATTGGCTAATACGCAGCCAGATGAACCGGCACCTACAACAATGTAATCAAAAGATTGATGTTCCATATTCACTTAATGCTTTTTCAGTCCGAGAATTTCGCGTGCTTGTGCCACTGTTGCTACAGAACGACCATAGGCAGGAGCCATACCAGCCAATCGTGCCACTAACTCAGCATTGTCTTTTGCTAACCTGGTTTTATCAAAGCGCACATTGTCTTCAAGTCCAGTCCTCACATGGCCGCCAAGTTCGAGTGTCCATTCATTTACAGGTAATTGGTAGCGCGCTACACCAGCAGCTGTCCATGTTGCATCAGGCATCACTGCTTTTAGTTCTGAAAGTAAGAACTCTAAAATACTGCGTCTTGCAGGCATTGCATTTGGTATCCCCATGACAAATTGGACATGTGCAGGGGCTTTCAAGAGGCCTTTTTCAATTAAGTTTGCCGCGTTATACAGCATGGCTAAATCAAATATTTCAATTTCTGGCTTGATGTCATATTTCAACATCTCACTGGCTAGGCCATCAACAAAGTCAGGTGGATTCTCATAGATGCCATTAGGAAAATTCACAGAACCAGTGGCAAGCGAAGCCATATCTGGTCGATGAGAGAGCATTCCGCCTCGTGCCGCTTGATCACGCCCACGCCCACCGGTTGAAAATTGCACAATCATGCCAGGGCAGTGTTTCTGAATACCTGCTTGTACGATACCGAATAACTCGGGATCTGAGCTAGGAGTTTCATCTGGATTGCGGACGTGAATGTGGGCTAATGTGGCACCTGCTTCAAATGCTTTATGTGTTTCTTCGATCTGCTGGGAGGTCGTTACTGGAAGTCCTGGGCAATCTTTTGTGCGCGGTATAGAGCCAGTCATTGCTACGGTAATGATTACGGGACTTGTCATAGAAGATCCTATCGGTAAATTAAATACTAGATTCAGAGAGAGTGCTTTGAATATCAATGGCGGCTTGCTTTAAAGGCTCTAAATAAAACTCAATAGAGCTTTCTTGCATGCGTGGTGCTGGACCGTGCGCAGTAATGGTGGCAAAAGTTTTATGTTTTGAATTATTGACTGGTACCGCTATGCCAATAAAGCCCTCAAGAAAAGCAGATTCATCAAGAGCATAGCCATTCACGCGAATTTTCTCTAACTCAGGCAAAAGCATTTCATAGCTTGTCAAGGTGTTGTTAGTATGACGTTCAAATGGCTCAGCCCCAAGGGAGTTTCTCACTTGCAGCTCCGTCATTGCAGAGAGAAATAACTTGCCGCTTGCAGTGCAGTGCAGGGGAACGCGTGTACCAACATCGATATGTAAACGGATGGGTGCACTGGTCTCAATTCGATCGAGATACATTACTTTATTGCCATCCAGGATATTAAAGTTGCATGTTTCGCCAATTTGTTCAACCAGACGCCTCATCACCGCCACACGCTGAGATCGAATGGAGTCTACGGAGAGAATATTAATTCCAATCAGCCTAAGCTTAGCACTGGGCTGAAAACGTCTTCCGTTAGGATCACGCTCTATAAAACCTTGCGCAACTAGGGTATTTAAAAGCCTAAAGGCAGTGGGTTTTGCCAATCCATTGCTAGTAGAAATAGATTCTAGCGTTAGGGGAAATTCAGATTGTGCGATGGTCTCTAGGATGAGGAGAACCTTTTCAGCCATGCTCGATTTGGCTGAGTCTTCGAATATTTCGAATGGAGGGGTTATGCGGGAGAGCTTTTGTGACATTAAGTAGAAATTTTTACTATTTTATGTTTTTTTAAGTGTTTACCCTTAAAGCATTTCATCAGATGATACCTTATATTCCATTAAATAAATATTAACTAAAAACACGAGACTGTGCAAATTAAAAAAAAATACCCCTGCGAAGGTAAAAAAGAAGCCAACTGTGACAAGTAAAAAGGCTACTCCCGCTTTGAAGAAAAGGGTGACTGGAAAGGCATTGGTTCAAAAAGCAAAAAATACAGTGCAAATGCCACCCGAGTTCACTATGAAGCAAGTGAAAGAGATTGTTTCTTTAATTAAGGACGCCGGCACCTTCACTACTTTTGGCTACAAGACGGATGAATTTGAAATCGAGATATCAGTGGGAGCACCTACTCCTACTGCTGTACCAGCTCCTTATGTCGCGCCACAAGTTGCCACAACCACCATAACGGCAGCACCAGTAAATCCTGCTTTAGCGCCTGCACTCAGTATTTCTGCATCAGAGCGCTTAATTACCAGCCCAATGATTGGTACTTTCTTTCGAAGGCCAAGTCCTGGTTCGCCACCATTTGTTGAGCTTGGTGATGTGGTTACTTCAAAAACCGATGTTTGCATTGTTGAGGTGATGAAATTACTCAATACGATCCCCGCAGAATGTAATGGTCGAATCACAAAAATATTGGTAGAAGATGGCGCCAGTATTAGTGCTGGGCAGGCATTAATGGTGGTTGACGTTTCCTGATGGCTATCAAAAAACCTTTTGAGCTTATCGACGTCACATTGCGTGACGCGCATCAGTGCCTCTGGTCTACTCGCATGACAACCCCCCAGATGTATCCAGCTTTAGCAGATATTGATCAAGCTGGGTTTGCCTATATTAATATTTTAGGGGGAGCTGTATTTGATGTGATGGTCCGCTTTCTGAGGGAGGATCCTTGGAGGCGGATGGAGTTCCTGAGCAATCAACTGCAAACTCCCACTGATGCCTTAACTCGGGGCCAGAGCATCTATACATTTGAATTGTTTGCTGATGATGTCGTTGATCTCAATATTGAATTATTAGCAAACTCAGGCGTTAAAGTACTTACCGTATATGACGCACTAAATGACAATCGCAATGTTGAATCATCCGTAAAGACTGGAAAAAAATACGGCATGTTGGTCAATGCAATGCTCACCTACGCATTAAGCCCCGTGCATGATGATGCGTACTTTATTGCTAGAACCCTCGAGCTTGTTAAGATGAAGGTGGATTTTATTTCGGTTAAAGACCCCACTGGTTTGTTGACGCCAGAGCGTGCCGCTACACTTTTTCCTGCAATCGTTACTGCAGCTCAAGGCATTCCAATTAAATTACATTCCCATTGCCAATCTGGCTTAGCACCGCTCGTCTACGAGGAAGCGATTAAAGCTGGGTTTGCTTACGGCTATGTCGCTACGGATTGTTTGGCTAACGGGGCCTCTTTGCCTTCAGTTCTCGACGTTTATGCTAGCGCAAAACGTCTTGGTAGAGCTCCTCAAATGAACGCTACGGCCTTGCAAAAGATTGACGAATATTTCGATTGGATTTGCTCGCGCGATAACTTCTCACGTGGGGAAATAGCAAGCTATGACCCCGCTCTGTACGAGCATCAAATTCCAGGGGGAATGATCTCCAATTTACGAGCACAGCTTGCAACTATGGGCATTGCGCACCGAGAAGCAGAGATTTTGGAAGAGACCGCAAGGGTACGTGAAGACTTAGGCTACCCAATTTTAGTTAGTCCCTTTGCCCAATATATCGTGACACAAGCTGTTCTTAATGTAGTCCAGGGTGAACGCTATAAAACCATTCCAGATGAAGTAAGACTTTATCTCAAGGGACACTATGGTAGGTTGGCGGGTACACCAAGCGCGCTGGTGATGGGTAGGGCGAATGTTGATTACGACGCCTCTCGGAGGCCCGGAGATCTCATTGAGCCGGCATTGCCTGGCCTGAGAAAAAAATGGGGTCGCTCTGTAAGTAAAGAGCAGTTGAGTTTGCATGCCTTTTACCCTGAAAACTTGGCTATGGGATTAAAGGATGGTGCCGCACAAGCAATTAAACAAGGGTCTGAATTGCAGCCATTTACAGAGTTGGTAAAGTATTTACTAATGAAAAAAGAGTATAAAAATATTAGAACGAAGTTAGGTGGTATAGAGTTAAGTTTCACGAGTTAAGCTTTACGAGTTAAGTTTTAGACGTTTCGCTGTGTAGTGTTGTGTACTTATTTCAATTATTTAGGAGACTGTAATGAAAGAATTTAACGCATCGCGTCGTTTGTTTTCAGTACTGGCAGTTGCTATGTTATCTGGGGCACCGATGTTATCGATGGCTCAAAATACTGCCAAATTTAATGACTATGGCTGGCCCGAGGGCGCTGATGAAAAGATTTCAGCAAAATCTGTGGCATGGCTAAAGGAGAAAGGTTGGTGGCCTTTACAAATTGCGTTTCAACCACCTTGGTCCGGTCAAAATACAGTGAACTTAGTAATGGATAAGAAGGGTTTTCTGTCCAAACGTGGTATCGAATCTAAGCTACAAGCGTTTCCATCAGGCCCTGCGATTAATGAGGTCATCATCTCTGGACGCTTTCAGTTTGGTAATGGTGGTAATTTTCCTTTTACATCATTGGTAGATAAAAACATACCCGTAAAAACTATTGCGGTAGTAAATGTAAATTTATTGCATGCAATGTTAGTTCCTATTGATTCAAAGATTAAGTCCTTTAAGGATTTCAAGGGCTCAAATCCGCCAGCTACTATTGGTATCGTTACCGGATCGTCCGCAGAGTTTTATGTTCAGGCGGCTGCCAAGGCAAATGGGATTGAGATTGGCAAAGATATTATTCTAAAGAATATGCCCCCAGGCGAGCAAATGGCGATGCCCAAAGGTATTGACGCTGTAGTGCCATGGGATCCTACTCCAACCATTATGACAAAAGAGCGTAAAAATGCCAGAATCATCAGCGATAGTTTTCCTTACAATATTTATGCAGGCACCTTCTATGCTCGTCAAGAGGTGATTGATAACGCCCCTGATGTAGTTCAAGCGTTTACTGATGCAATAGCCGAGGCCACTCTTTGGATCAGAAAAAATCCTGATGAAGCGGTTGCTGTGATGCAAGAAGATCCGAACCTAAAGAATTATTCTAAAGAAATTTTGCGTCAGCAGATTTCAGACTACAACTTGCTTTATAAGCCCAATTTTATTTATCCAATACCTGTTTTCTGGGGCCGTGCAAATGAGCCAATTTACACTTGGTTATATGAAAATAAGCGTATTCAAAATAAGTTAACAGGCATTGATTTTGCTCGTGCTGTAGACACTCGGTTTATGGATAAGACATTTGAAAAGTTAGGTTGGGCTACGATTACTCGCCCTTCCTTTTTGCCAGAAAATTGGTCAACACCAATGGATAAGACGCCTTATCCGACCTACATGAATTCCTTAAATACCTCTAAGCCACAAGCTTTCCCAGAGAAGGGTGATCTCACTAGAGATTGGTCATTTGCTGGTAAGGTATATAAGAAATAAGTCCTATGCCAATTATCAATTTTCTCAAGCAATCTCGTCGCCTTGTCTTACTGATTATATTGCTGGCCAGCTGGGAGTACGCCAGTCGGTTTATCTTGGATAAAACTGAAGCCACTCTTTTGCCGCCACCTTCGGGTGTGGCAAAAGGAGGTTTTGAATTACTGCAATCCGGAGAAATCTGGAAGCATGTATTTGACAGCTTATCTAGGGAGTTTATTGCTTTTTGCTATGCGTCCGTTGCAATTCCTCTGGGGATTGTGATGGGCTGCTTTAAGTGGATCAATGAGCAAGTTGATCCGATTGTGGAAATTCTTCGTCCTATTCCTCCAATCGCTTGGATTCCCTTGAGTATTCTGTGGTTTGGTGTAGGTAACGTTCAAAATCAATTTATTATTTTCTTAGGAATATTTTTCCCTATTCTTTTAAACACGATTGATGCCGTTAAAAATGTGGAGCCTAACTTAATACGTGCTGCGCGCTGCTTAGGTGCTCAATCATGGGGTGTGATTACTCGGGTGGTACTACGTGCTGCACTACCCCAGATTGTCACTGGTGTTCGGATCGGTTTAGGGGTAGGTTGGATGGCTTTAGTGGCTGCTGAACTCGTAGGCGCTAATTCAGGTCTTGGATTTTTGATCAATGACGCTCGAACCGTATTACGTACGGATTATATTTTGGTCGGTATGCTATCTATTGGCTTAATTGGATTATGTTTAGATCGATTGATTCGGGTGACTTCTCAAAAGCTCATGCCATGGTCTAGAGCGTTAAACGGATAATATATTCCTATTTATTCTCATATTAGAAGCAGATAAAAAAATGCTGGCACTTAAAGTAGAGCACGTAAGAAAAATATATCCATCGATGCATTCCAAAGGGCAAGAAGTTCTTGCCATCGAGGATGTGTCTATGAATGTAAATAAAAATGAATTTTGTTCAATCTTAGGCCATAGTGGTTGCGGAAAAACTACCTTACTTAATCTGATTGCTGGATTTGAAGTTCCAAGCGCAGGCAGAATTGAATGTGCTGGAAAAGAGGTTAAGGGTCCAGGGGCTGATCGCTCGATGGTATTTCAAGACTATGCTTTATTTCCTTGGTTAACCGTCTTTGACAATATTGCTTTTGGCTTAAAGATTAAGGGAATTAGCTCTAGTGAAATCAATCAAATAGTGATGAGATTTGCAGCACTCGTTGGTTTAAGTCAGTTTACGACTCACTATCCCCATCAACTATCTGGTGGTATGCGTCAACGGGTTTCAATTGCTAGAGCTCTTGTCGTAGACCCCACTGTGCTTTTAATGGATGAGCCATTTGCAGCTTTGGATGCACAAAATCGCGCACTGATGCAGGCTGAAATGATCCGCATCTTGAATGAAGAAAGTAAAACTGTAGTGTTGGTGACGCACAGCATCGAGGAAGCTATAAATCTCTCAGATGTGATTGTTGTGATGACACGCAGACCAGGTAAAGTAAAAGAAATCATTCGGGTGCCCGAGCCGCGAAAAATGGTTGAGGATACCCCAGCGTATCTCGCCATTCGCCGTCAAATTCGTGACCTTATTGCTGGGGAGCATGATGACAGTGAGGTCCGCTAATTTCTGAAAGCCTGTATCCCCTCCTACTACTGATTTTTGCGTCAGTATTTGGAGGTTGGATAAGGCGTTTAAGTGGTTTTGGAGGTGCGCTGATTATGTCGCCCCTCTTGATGTGGGTTTTCCCACTCCCCTTTCTCATTCCGATTGTCATGAGTGCTGAAATTTTTGGTGGCATTTTATTATCGCGCCATTGGAAAGTGCATTCAGATGATCGCCCACGACTTTGGAGAATGTTATTTTTTGCTGGTGTCTTGCTACCACTCGGGCTTTGGCTTGGAAGCTTTGCACCAATTTGGCTAATAAAAGCGTTTACCAGCGTACTAGTGCTTCTGTTTGCATCTTATTTATTGCTGAGACCTCATTTTAGAATAGCCATCTCTAAGCTGTTCGATGGTTTTGCGGGAGGCTTATCGGGCCTCTTGCTAGGTTCTTGTGGAATAGGCGGCCCACCAGCAGCCCTTTATCTTAACGCTACCGATCACCCATTCGAAAGAACGCGAGCATTGTTGTCCCAGTTTATCTCTGGCATCTCTGTATGCGCAATCGTGGCAGCGAGTTTGATAGGCGGTAGCGTGGGATGGCTTACCTATCTGTTCGCTGCTATTCCAGCTTATTGGGTTGGCATGGAGATGGCTTCTTACCTACTCAAAAGGCATGATTTGTCACACGAGGCTATCAGGCGCCTTTGTTTGATCCTATTAATAGGAAATTCAGGCTTTAACTTGCTACTTTTGCTTATATCAAAATCACTATAAGTAAATAATTTATTTATTCTTTTCAGGTGTCGAATGAGAGCCTATGCTGTAACTCTATTAAATGAGTTTGGCAGAGGAAAGAAGCATGAGATGTATTGATGAAAATCGGCAGACCTCCATTGAGGATTTATTGACATTTACCGCTGAGATAATTTGTACCGCAATTAAAGGTGAAAATACTGTAGTTACTCCCCAAATTAGAGTCCAAGTGAATCCTGAGGTATATTTTCAGATTGAAGACTGATGTTAATTTATATGAAATTTGCTTTATATTCTATAAAGAGACGTTGACTTAAATCCATAGACCTCGCAAAAATGAATAGAGATTCAGTAGTACTAGTAACAGGCGCCACTGCAGGTATTGGTCGGGCAATCGCTACTCGCTTTCTCGCCGAGGGTTACAAGGTCATTGCTACTGGGCGTCGTACTGAACGACTCGATAGCCTCTATCACTCTATCCCTCAAGACCAGCATGATCAACTGTATATTGCCCAGCTCGATGTTACTGACCACGTTGAAATAGGAAATTTTATAAGCAGCATTCCAGCTGATTTCAAAAATATCCATGTTCTTGTGAATAATGCGGGCCTTGCATTGGGCTTAGAGCCAGCTTATAAGGCAGAACTCTTAGAGTGGTTCCAGATGATTGATACCAATATCAAGGGTTTAATGAATATGACCACTGCCGTCTTGCCAGGGATGATTGAGCGCCAGCATGGACATATATTTAACGTCGGCTCTGTTGCTGGTACCTATCCGTATCCTGGCAGTAATGTTTATGGCAGCACTAAAGCATTTGTCCATCAATACACTGCGGATCTACGCACTTCATTAGCTAATACTGGTTTGCGAGTGAGCTCTATTGAGCCTGGCATGATTTCAGGTACAGAATTCTCTAATGTCAGATTAAAAGATGATGACAGAGCAAAAAAAGTATACGAGGGTATTGAAGCTCTGACGCCAGATGATATGGCTGAAACTATTTTTTGGGCGGCCACCTTGCCTGCACATGTCAATGTCAATACTTTAGAGGTCATGCCTGTGCAACAGGCTTTTAGTTCTCCAACTTTTTATCGTAAAAAAATAGAAGCCTAATTTTTTTCTTTCGATAAGACTACTTCTCTACAAAAGCACGTTCAAAGACATAGTCACCTAATTGACCCAGGCTGGGCGATACCGTAAAGCCCTTTGCATCTAACATGGCAGCAGTTTCTTTCAGCATCGAGGGGCTGCCACATATCATCGCGCGATCTACTGCTGGATCTAAAGGCGGTAAACCAATATCTTGGAAAAGTTGGCCAGATTCAATCGCTGTGGTTAAGCGACCAGTGTGCTTGAAGGCCTCTCGGGTGACAGTTGGGTAATAGATTAATTTTTCACGGATGAGTTCACCTAGGTACTCATCTTGTGTAAGTTCGTTTTTGATGTACTCTCCATAGGCCAGCTCACTCACCAGGCGTACGCCATGAATAAGAACCACCTTCTCGAACTTATCATAGGTATCAGGATCTCGAATGATGCTCATAAATGGCGCAAGGCCAGTACCAGTGCTAAACAAATAAAGATGTTTTCCTGGATTCAAGTCGTCAATTACGAGTGTGCCAACAGACTTTTCGCTTACCAAAACGGGATCACCAACCTGAATTTTTTGGAGTCGTGAGGTGAGGGGCCCTTCCTGAACCTTAATACTCAAAAACTCTAAATGTTCTTCGTAATGGGGACTGGCAACGCTGTAAGCTCTGACTAAGGGCTTGCCCTCAACTTCAAGGCCAATCATCAAAAAATGACCACTACGAAAGCGCAAGCCTTTATTTCTGGTAGTTGTGAAGCTAAACAGGGTGTCATTCCAGTGGTGAACGGATAAAACGGTTTCGGTGTTGTATGCAGCCATAATGAGTCTATTAATAATGAAGTATTACTATTATCCTCAATCTCACCATTTCCTTCAGACATTAAGGTTCTGGGCTTATATCAAAATATCCTATCCACTCAACGATGATCAAAACAAGGTAAACAGTTTATGAAGCACTTATCTCTGCTTGATAGGGGCCTTGGGTACGTACTGATCCAGGCACTATTAATTGGCCTCCTTTTATTCGGCCCTAAGGGAATGTTATTAATACCCAGCTCAAAAGAGTTTTTAGCCCCTTATTTTGAGATATTCGGGATATTGATAGCTAGTGCAGGGCTGATTTTTACGGTGGTGGCAGCCTATCATTTGGGGAAAAATTTAACCCCTTTGCCTTGTCCTAAAGAGAATGCTCAGTTAGTGCAGAGTGGTTTATATCGCCTTGTGCGCCACCCAATTTATTTTGGAGTACTGCTAGTTGCCTTGGGTTTTTTATTGATATACCCACACATCTGGATTTTGCTTGAAGTCTTCGCGCTCGTCTTATTTTTTGATGTAAAAACTCGGCGGGAGGAGAAATGGCTGATCATACGCTTTCCACAATATCAAGATTATCAGCTAAAAGTAAAAAAATTAATCCCTGGAATCTATTAGTACATTTGCTAATATGATCTTTTAAGTCATTGGAGTCTTTATGAGCAGCGAGCCATCAGTCAGACTAGTCCAGCAAGCAGATTATCGCTTTGCTATTTATTACAATAAAGACCAAGACCCTATTTTTGGAGATGAACCTCCTCCCTTAGGACAATCTCAAGGCGCTACTCCCTCTCAATTTCTATTAGCTGGCGTTGCCAATTGTTTATCAGACTCTCTACTATTTGCTTTAAGAAAATTTAAGCAAAATCCTGAGCCTATTGAAACTCGGGCAAGTTGCCAGATTGGCAGAAACGATCAAAACCGTTTGCGTATCTTAGCAATCCATGTAGACATTCAGATCGGAGTTCCAGGCTCTACTATGGAAAATCTAGATCGGGTGCTAGCCCAGTTTCAAGACTTCTGCACCGTGTCTTCCAGTGTTAGCTTAGGGATTCCAGTGAATGTGACGGTGATTGATAGTGAGTTGAAGCAGCTATATCCAAGCCCCTAATGTGGTGGCATGCATTGGACAATAAAGTAAGAAAAAAAGCCGCAGAATCTGCGGCTTTTTTAATGCAACTCAAAACAAGTCATTATTCTTCTTCGCGCCGTAGATGCGGGAACAAAATAACATCCCGAATGTTGGGTACATCGGTCAATAGCATTACCAGACGATCAATCCCAATACCGCACCCGCCAGTTGGGGGCATGCCGTATTCCAAGGCGCGAATGAAGTCATGGTCAAAATACATCGCTTCCTCGTCACCGGCTTCCTTTTGTTCTACTTGTTTACGGAAACGGTTTGCTTGATCTTCAGCATCATTGAGCTCAGAGAAGCCATTGGCAATTTCGCGACCTGTAATGAATAACTCAAAGCGCTCAGTGACACCAGGACGAGTATCCGATTCACGTGCGAGGGGACTCACTTCGATAGGATAGTCAATGATGTATGTTGGCTCCCATAGATGGGATTCAGCGACCAACTCAAATAAGGCTAATTGCAGCGCGCCAATACCAGCGTTTTTCAGGTTAGGGCTATCGGGGTTCTCACCACCCTTTTTTAACTCAGTACGAATAAAAGCAATATCTTCTAATTGGGCTGCTTCGTACGTTTTATTGGAGAGGCCGCAGTACTTGAGGATGGCTTCAGTAATCGTTAAGCGTTGGAAAGGCTTACTCAGATCTAATTCACGACCTTGATGCGTTAGTACAGCAGTACCTTGGGCATCCATTGCAGCTGAGCGAATCAAGCCTTCAGTGAAATCCATCAGCCAACGGTAATCAGTATAGGCCGCATAGAATTCCATCATCGTGAATTCTGGGTTATGGCGTGGGCTTACCCCTTCATTGCGGAAGTTGCGATTAATTTCAAAGACGCGCTCAAAACCACCCACAACTAAACGCTTGAGATAGAGCTCAGGCGCGATGCGCAAGAACATCTGCATGTCTAGGGCATTGTGATGCGTCATAAATGGTTTCGCTGTGGCTCCACCTGGAATAGGGTGCAACATCGGCGTTTCTACTTCCATAAAATCCGCATCGAGCATATGACGACGTAAAGAAGCAATCGTATTACTTCGCACTCTAAACGTGTTGCGACTCTCGGGGTTCACAATCAAGTCTACATAGCGTTGACGGTATTTGGTCTCTAAATCAGAAAGGCCGTGAAACTTATCAGGTAAGGGACGCAGTGATTTACTGAGTAGGCGTAACTTACTACACTCTACCGATAGCTCCCCCTTATTGGTTTTGAATAAATGTCCTTCCGCCGCAATGAAATCACCCATATCCCAGTGCTTAAAGGCAGCATGAATATCTTCACCACTGATTTCATCGCTAATATAGAACTGAATCTGACCACTACGATCTTGAATCGTTGCAAAGCTCGCTTTACCCATCACGCGCTTGAGCACCATGCGTCCTGCAACCTTGACGTGCACTTTCTTCGCAGCCATATCCTCTTTGTTGAGGCTGTCATAGTGGGTGTGTAGATCTACTGCTAAATGCGTTGGAACAAAATCATTCGGAAAGGCAACCCCACCTTTACGAAGCTTGGCTAATTTTTCACGGCGCTCAGCAATGATGTGATTTTCATCAAGGGCTTCAGTGATTACGGGTTGGGCTGTTTTATCGTTCATAGGATTCATTGATTACTAAAATAGTGGGAATGCATCAGACGATCAGACGCCTTGTTTTAGGCTCGCTTCAATAAAGGCATCCAGATCGCCATCTAAGACTTTTTGGGTATTAGAGATCTCAAGGTTTGTACGTAAGTCTTTAATGCGGCTTTGATCTAATACATAGGAACGGATCTGATGACCCCAGCCCACATCGGTTTTACTGGCCTCAAGTTTGTCTTGCTCAACACGCCGCTTTTGCATTTCATGTTCGTAAAGTCGTGACTTCAGCATTGTCATGGCTTCCGCTCGATTGCGATGCTGGCTACGATCGTTTTGACATTGCACCACGATACCGGTTGGAATATGCGTTAAGCGTACTGCGGAGTCTGTTTTATTAATATGCTGACCGCCCGCACCAGAAGCGCGATAGGTGTCCGTCCGGATATCCGCTGGATTGACATCAATCTCAATCGAATCATCGACTTCCGGATAGACATAAATACTGGCAAAGGAAGTATGGCGACCATTTGAGGAATCAAATGGAGATTTACGGACTAAGCGGTGCACCCCAGTTTCGGAACGCAGGTGCCCGTAAGCATATTCACCATCTACTTTGATGGTGGCGCTCTTAATACCAGCGACGTCACCATCAGACTCTTCTAGGATTTCTGTTTTGTAGCCTTTGCGTTCGCAATACTTAAGGTATTGACGAAACAACATACTGGCCCAGTCACACGCTTCTGTGCCACCGGCGCCTGCTTGAATATCAATAAAGCAGCTGCAAGGATCCATTTCATTATGAAACATGCGACGGAACTCAAGATCACCAATAATTTTGCTGTAGCTGCCGACATCTGTCTCGATAGCGCCAATCGTTTCAAAATCACTTTCTTCTTTAGCCATATCGAATAATTCGATGGCGCCAGTGATATTGCTGTTTAAAGAGGTCAGGGTGGCAACTACACCATCTAATAACTTCTTTTCTTTGCCAAGGGCTTGGGCTTTTTTTTGATCATCCCAAATCGTGGGATCTTCTAAAATAGAATTGACTTCAGTAAGGCGGCGTGACTTTACTTCGAAGTCAAAGATACCCCCGAAGTGCTTGCTCACGGGTGAGCAGATCGGAGAGGGTATTTGAGATAGTGTTGAGTTGTTCGGCTTCCATTCCCCAATTATAATGGGGTTATTGCAGCCTATCCCTCATCATGTGCCTCAATCATGAGTTGTACCCGAGCCTGCCCCTGAAAGCGGTCTGTCACGAGGCGGTAGGCTAGTTTTGCCTTAGCGGGCAAAGTTTGGGTGCGGTTAAACCAGACGCCAGTTAATGGTTTGCTGGCAAGGTGACCATCCCCTATAGGGCGGAGCTGGAGCCGCAGGTGCTTCTCTTTCATGAGGCTTTGCTGAGCAATCTCAAATTCGCCATAAAAAATGGGCTGAGGAAAGCCTTGCCCCCAGATTTCTTCTGCTAGCAGATCCCCAGTGTCCGTATTAAATTCTGATGGCGCCAACACACCATCGTGAATATGACGGCGCTCTAGCAGCTCATCATTGAGTAATTCATCAGCTGCTTTTTGAAAGACCTGATCGAACTTTTCAAAGTCAGATTTACGGATACTCAGACCTGCTGCCATAGCATGGCCACCAAATTTCAGAATTAAACCTGGCTCTCGTTTGGAAACGATATCTAAGGCATCCCGCAAATGAAATCCACTAATAGATCGTCCGGAGCCGCGCAATTCTTCACTAGCAACCCCATCCGCAGGTGCAAACACAATAGCAGGACGATTAAATCGTTCTTTGAGGCGGGAGGCCACTATACCCACAACACCCTGATGCCATTCTGGGTTCCAAAGGCAGATGCTATTACGCTCCATCATCGTGCCCGCTAATTCATCTTCTGCTAGATGCGCTAATGCTGCTTCCTGCATACCCGATTCAATACCCCTACGTTCACGATTGATGCGATCTAACTCTTGTGCAAGGACTATGGCTTCATCGGGACTATCACTGAGTAGCAAGCGAATACCCAAAGTCATATCGGCAAGGCGACCAGCTGCATTGAGGCGGGGTCCAATGGCAAAGCCTAAATCAAAGGCACTCGCTTTGCGGGGGTCACGGACCGCTACCTGAAAGAGTGCGGCCATTCCTGCTTGTGCAGTTCCTGCTCGAATCCGTTTTAATCCATTAGAAACCAGGATGCGGTTATTGCGATCGAGTTGGGCAACGTCTGCGACGGTTCCTAGCGCTACAAGATCGAGTAGATTTTCAACCTTAGGTTGATTCTCGGTAGTAAATTGACCTCGTCGACGCAACTCAGCCCGCAGCGCTACCAGTAAATAAAACATCACACCAACGCCAGCTAATGCTTTACTAGGAAAGGGGCATCCTGGTTGATTGGGATTCACAATCGCTACAGCTTTGGGGAGTCGATCTCCTGGTAAATGATGATCAGTCACAATCACTTGCATACCTAATTCATGTGCGCGATCAACGCCTGCTTCACTAGCAATACCGTTATCTACTGTAATGAGGTATTTGGGTTTAGGAATTTGCTGCGCAGCCAAATTAACTACCTCAGGAGTCAGTCCATAGCCCATCGTAAAACGGTTTGGCACTAAGAATTGAATTGGAGTATTCGTGCCGCCTAACATTTTCATGCCACGTACCGCTACTGCACAGGCTGTAGCCCCATCACAGTCGTAGTCTGCGACGACTAACATGGGTTCTTGACGTTCCAGAATATCGGCTAATAGAGCGGCAGTGCTAATGCAATTTTTTAACTCTAGTGGTGAGAGGAGTTGCTTGAGGTCAAGGGATAGCTCATCGGGCTTATCAACCCCGCGGGCTGCAAATAATCTTGCGAGTAAGGGATGCAAGCCACTTTGCTCTAGCCAAGTAGCCGTGCGCTCAGAGAAGGGACGCTGTGAAAATGTACTCATGATTCTGAAATGATTTCTTTCCAACTTAATCGCTCAGGTTTTTTCCAGAAGGCCCATGACTTGCGATGAAGGTCTCTTGCTGTGATGAGTCGATGACGTGCTTTGCCTGCTGGAAAGTCAATGATCTCCAATTCAGATATGGCTTGATTGATGAGGGCTTGGCTCAAGTCCTGCCAAATGTCTTGAGGCTTATCTAACCAGGCAAATATGTTTCCTCGATGCTCAGCATGTATTAACTCAGGAAAAGCGATTTCAGCTTGATGAGCAATGCTAAGATATTTTGCCAATCCCTTTAATAAGGGATGGTTACCGTAGAGGCAGCTTGTATTCTGCAAGCAGTCTGGTGTCTGTACATCCTGTAGTTTTCCAATACCGCTAATCCAAAGAGAATTAATACTAGGCAATCCAGATTGCGCACGAGCTTCGTTTACTGCATCAATGTGCCATAGCATCTGAATTTCGTTTTGGAGTTTGCGCCACAGCTTAGCAATGCCTTCTTCATGAGTATCACGTGGCATCCACCAATCTATATTGCGGCCATGGGCCTGATCAATTGAATGAGTCGCTAGGCTGGCGAAAGGACCCGCAGGAATAAACCAGGCATGCTGTCCTTGAAATAATAGTGTGTGTTTAAAGTCTTCTTCGATATAAGGCAGGACAAGATTGCACAGTTGAGTGGATTCTTTTGCAGTCAGATCAATCTGACTTTGAGCCATGAGGATCAAATGATCCCGAGTCGCATGCAGGTGCACTGGTTGCAAACAGGCAATGACCTGATGGGGATCTACTGGCAAGTCACTTTGCCCTAATAGCCAGATGGGTGCAATAGCCAGCTTCTCTCCCAGTAAAAACCGCTCTTGTGGCAGTCCTGTAGGTGGGGCGTCCTGAGTATGCTGAGGACCAGTGCTTAGATCGGCAGTATCTTCTCCTGAAAGCATCAGGGTGAAGCGCGGGATGGGTCGAAGATTTGCAGTCATTCCCCTGATTTTAGGTGGCATTTATAGAATCCATCCATTGGCGCCTCCAATTGTCTAAACTATGGCTATGTTGAGACTCCCCATTGAGCTAGAAATAGGCCTACGCTATACCCGATCCAAGCGTCGCAAGACCGTGGGTAAGCGTGATGGCTTCTTATCCTTTATCTCGGGAATCTCCACCGCAGGGATTGCATTGGGGGTAGCTGCCCTGATTGTGGTGCTCTCCGTGATGAACGGCTTTCAAAAAGAAGTACGTGATCGCATGCTCTCCGTGCTCTCTCATGTAGAAATTACTGCCCCAGATGGTTTAGCCAATTGGGAGCCTATAGCTCTCAAAGTAGCAGCTCAGCCTCATGTCATCGGGGTAGCTCCGATGGTGAGCTCGCAGGGTCTACTCAGTCGCGAGAATGTGATGCGCGGTGTGTCGATTCGTGGAGTATTGCCTAGTGAAGAAGGAAAGGTATCTGATCTGCCTAAGCAATTTACCTCTGGCAGTATTGAGGATCTTAAGCCAGGTGGTTTTGGCGTAGCGCTAGGCGCACAATTAGCAAGCATCGTTGGTGCGGGTGTCGGTGATCGTATTAATTTGATCGTTCCTGAGAGTGATCTCACGCCAGCAGGTGCAATGCCCAGAATGCGCACTCTACAAGTAGTCGGAATTATCGATAGTGGCCATTACGAATACGATAGTTCATTAGCGATCATGCATTGGAAGGATGCTGCTGCTTTATTACGCTTGCAAGATCCCTCTGGATTGCGTGTCAAGGTCGACAATATGCAGCGCGCACCAGAGGTAGCCTCTCAACTGGCACAAGTAGTGCCACAAGCACTTTGGGTAACGGACTGGTCACGCTCTAATCGCAATTGGTTTGCAGCGGTGCAGACCGAAAGAAAAATGATGTTCATCATCTTGACTCTAATTATTGCCGTTGCTGCATTTAACCTGGTCTCGACTTTAGTCATGACGGTCAATGAAAAACAAGCAGACATTGCGATCTTAAGAACCATGGGAGCTAGCCCTGGACTCATTCAGCGCATCTTTTTAGTACAAGGTTTAGCGATTGGTTTATTAGGCTCTTTAGCGGGTGTGGGCCTCGGTTTGCTGATTGCCCTCAATATTGATGTGATTGTTCCCGCTATTGAAGCTATTTTCAGAGTCCGCTTTTTGCCACGGGATGTGTATTTCATTAGCGAGCTACCCTCTGACGTGCGCCTATCGGATGTCGTCACAGTGGGATTGATGGCTTTTGGTTTGTCAGTACTAGCTACCTTATATCCTAGTCGCCGAGCAGCCCAAGTCCAGCCTGCGGAGGCATTACGCTATGAGTAATGTGATCCAAACATCCAATCCGCTCGTACTCAGTGCGCAGGGTCTTGCCAAAACGTATGGCAAAGGGCCAACTGCGATTGAAGTTCTTAAGGATATTGATTTAGAGGTGAATGCCTCTGAAAAAGTGGCTATTGTGGGATCTTCTGGATCCGGTAAGAGCACCCTATTACATTTGCTGGGGGGCTTAGATTCTCCTAGTGCTGGAACCGTCATGCTAGCCGGACAAAATCTTCACAACTTATCCGTTAGCAAGTTAGATCAACTACGTAATCGCAGCTTGGGTTTTATCTATCAATTTCATCATCTCTTAGATGAATTTAGTGCCATTGAGAACGTGGCATTACCTTTACGCATTCGCGGCCTGAGTAATGAGGAGTCTATGGAGCGCGCTCATCAGATGCTTCAAGCTGTAGGCCTGGCGAAGCGGGTACAACATACTCCTGGAGAGCTTTCTGGGGGTGAGCGTCAACGCGTTGCAGTAGCAAGAGCATTGGTAGGTAGCCCCTCTTGTGTATTGGCCGATGAGCCAACGGGTAATCTGGATACCGAAACTGCCGATGGTGTATTTGATCTGATGTTAGATATTGCTCGCGAGCAAGGCACAGCATTTGTGATTGTGACCCATGATCCCGTACGCGCTAAACGGTGTGATCGTATTTTGCATTTAGAGCGTGGAGTATTAAAGATATTTTCGCAATGAGCGAAGCTCTTCATTGGATTGACACCCATTGTCATATTGATGCTCCCGAGTTCAAGGCTATTCTTCCGAAGATCATTGCTAGGGCAGCACAGGAAGGTGTACAAGCAATTTTGTTCCCGACTGTACAAGCCGCTGATTGCGATCAGACGAGAGAGCTAGCCAAACTCTATGGGGCTCGTATTCCGGGTTTGGTCTATACCTTAGGCATTCATCCGCTGTATATCAAGCAAGCAAAGGAATCGGATATTGGCCTTCTTAGAGGACATATTGAGCAGTCATTAAATGACCCAAGGTTTGTGGGTATTGGTGAGATCGGGCTAGACTACTTTGTTGAAGGGCTTGAGCCCCAGCGCCAAGAATATTTTTTTCATAAGCAATTAGATTTAGCGCAAGAATTTGAGTTACCGGTGATTTTGCATGTGCGCCGTTCACAAGATGCCATTCTTAAAGCCTTACGCAAACGAAAGATACCCAGTGGCATTGCGCATGCTTTTAATGGCAGCCATCAACAGGCTGAGCAATTTATTGAGCTGGGCTTTAAGTTGGGTTTTGGAGGCGCTGCAACCTTTGAACGTGCTTTGCAAATTAGAAGACTCTTAAAAGAACTTCCACTCTCCAGTATTGTGACTGAAACAGATGCACCGGATATTCCGCCTGCTTGGCTTAGAGAGGAGGACGGCCTCTTTAATGAACCCGCATTACTGCCTAGAATCGCTCAAGAATTAGCAGCGATTCGGGGCATCACTAATGATGAGTTTTCAGCAGCAGTTTGGCAAAATGCGATGCAGGCATTACCGCGTTGGTCACAACTCATGCGCAATCAGTTCGGCGACAGCAACTTTCCTAATTTCCAAATAGTTTCATAAGCAATTGCGTATTTATATTACGGCGTTCATCGTCGGGGGATCGCTACTGCTATTTTTACCTGCAGTCCCTGAAAATACGCTGATATTGTGTGGATGTATCAGTAGCTTTACTTTGCTCATCTCATTTGTCGCAAAGCCTGCTCAAATCAAAAGCGCTTGTATTGCGATGATGTTTGCATCTCTAGGCTTTGCTTGGAATGCCCATTATGCGCAAACCCGCTTAGGCCATATTTTATCTGCTGAGCTTGAGGGCAAGGATTTAACTATTGAGGGGAGAGTGAATGCTTTACCCCAAAGTAGCACTAGTGGTGCAAAGTTCTCATTTGAAGTGGATAAGGCAATATTGGGTCAGAAAGTGATCGAATCCTTTCCTCGACAGGTGTATCTCAGTTGGCAGCCTGCTTGGCGTAACCCACAAAATATTCCCGCAGTCATCCCGGGACAGCGCTGGAAATTCAAAGTCAAGATCAAGCGACCCTATGGCAGCTTAAATCCCTATACCTTTGACTTTGAACGCTGGTCTTTTCATCAAGATTTTGGTGCTAGTGGCTCAGTGCGTTCTGGCGACTTACTGATCGCAAAAGATATTAGTTTTATGGAATTTTCCTTAGCTATGGAGTATCAGCGTTGGAAGTTGCGAGAAAAAATCAAATACTTATTACCGAAGGATGCTCGCTATGGCGGAGTGATCTCTGCCTTGGTGATGGGGGATCAGAATGCAATTGATCAGGATGACTGGCGCGTATTTAACGCTACAGGCATTGGACACCTCATCTCTATCTCAGGCCTCCATGTCACGATGTTAGCGGGATTTGGGGCCATGCTTGCTGGATATATTTGGCGTCGTCGGACATTGCCGTTACGCATTCCGGTTACCAAGGTTTCTGCAGCAGTTGGATTCTTAACCGCGTTTGTCTATGCTTGGTTGGCTGGCTTTCAAATTCCAGCACAAAGAACGATGTACATGGTGGGTGTAGTTGCTTTTGCACTATGGTCCGGCAGAAACCCCAGATCATTTGACATTTGGTGGTGGGCGCTGGCGTTTGTCCTATTGATTGATCCGATGGCGCCGTATACCCCCGGGTTTTGGTTATCCTTTGGTGCGGTTGCTGCCATTCTTTATGCGATGCAAGACTCTGATGGATTACTTGGAGTGCCTACTGGCAAAGAGTTAGAGGTGCATTGGTCAAAACGACTGACTCAGGCATTACGTGAAGCATGCCGTGTGCAAGCAGTGGTCACTATCGCCTTATTGCCATTGACTCTCTATTGGTTTTACCAAGTATCGCTAGCTTCACCTTTTGCCAATGCATTTGCTATTCCGATAGTCAGTTACATCGTGACGCCTTTAGCTATTGCTGGAGCATTATTACCAGACTTTATTGGTAAGTGGCTTCTAATACCCGCGCATCTCACTATGGAGTATTTAGCGATGCTCTTAAGCTGGATGGCCAATTGGAAATGGGCAGTGGCTTGGTCAAACCAGCCTACTTGGTGGGCGCTACTGCTATCGACTATTGGCATCATCATCGCGATTCGTCCAGGGTCTATAGCCAGTACAAGCTTATCGAGAGTAATGGGGATAGCATTATCTGCAACTCTATTTATTCAGCCTGTAAGCAATGATCACTTACAGCTTGGAGAATTTAGGGCAACAGTATTAGATATTGGACAAGGCACTGCGGTGCTGATTGAGACTCAAAATAAAAGGCTCTTATATGACACGGGGCCTATTCAGGGAAAAGATAACGCTGGCAACCGCATCATCCTGCCTTTTTTGAGAGGGCGCGGTATTCATCAGCTTGATCGGATGGTCATTAGTCATAGCGATAGCGATCACATTGGCGGAGCCGCAAGCTTATTGAAAGAGATTCGTTTTGATTCAATGATGGGATCATTGCCAAGTAATAACCCCTTATTAAAAAATCTTCAAGACCGTAAGATTCAGAGTATTCCTTGTCGCTTTGGTCAGCAATGGATTTGGGATGATGTGGAATTTCATATTTGGCATCCGCATGAGCAGAGTCTTTTCGAAGAGCAGCAAACAAGAAAACCCAATGAGCTCAGTTGCGTGCTAGAAGTCCGTAACCACAATACTTCTTTTTGGTTGACTGGAGATGTAGAAAAACAAGGTGAAGCAGAAATTACAGAACGCCTAGATGAGGTAATGCTAAGAGACCTTAAAGATAAAGAGCTTATCTTCATGGCGCCACATCACGGCAGTAAAACTTCTTCATCTGTCGAGCTACTGACGAAACTCAGTCCTAACCAAGCATTTGCACAAAACGGATATCGCAATCGATATGGGCATCCGCACCCAACTGTCAGTGCACGATACCAAGAGCTCAATATTCCTTTTTATCAGACCCCTAGCAGTGGTGCTCAAACCTGGACGTTTAGGCAATCAATTAAGGGAAGCGCTAAACCCCATTTTTGGAGAGAGCAGTCAAAGCGTCTGTGGCATCGGGAGCCTGAGTCACCATTAAGGTGAAATTCGAGAGAGCAAACCCCAGAAAAGCAAAAAGCCCTTATAAATAAGGGCTTAGAGCTGTAATGCTGGTTGCGGGGGCAGGATTTGAACCTACGACCTTCGGGTTATGAGTAAGAAAGGGTGGATATTACTTTATGTTGATTTTCATTCCTAAGCTCCTATATTTACAGTATAAACTCAATAAATACAGGGGTTTAATGGATTCCTCTAAATTCCCCTAAATTCCCTTAAATTGAAATAAAATCACGACATGACCACGATTTTATATTTTAAAGGCTGTTATGGCCAGCTCTAAGTTAAGTCTCACTGTGGGCCGAATAGCATCCCTGGAGTACGACCTTGATGTCAAGGGGCTGCCTAAAAATACTTACTATTGGGATTCCAAGACGCCCAACCTTGGGATCATAGTTACCCCCAAAAAGACTAAGTCATTCATCTTTGAGACATGGTTTAACGGTAAGAATCTAAGAATTACTCTAGGAAGAACTGACTCTTGGTCAATCCCGGATGCCCAAGCTGAGGCTAGACGCTTAAAAGTACTTACTGATAAGGGCATTGATCCGCGAGATGAAAGAACTGAAATCGATGAGAAGGCAAAAGCCAAGCGAATCAAGGCAACTATTGCGCTAGTCGCTTGGGACGAGTACATCAAAGCCCGCTCACCAAACTGGGGTGATCGTCATTTGGCTGACCACTTAGATATGGTGAGGGAAGGGGGTGAAAAGGTTACTCGAGGGTTAAAAATGAACCAACCCAAGGTGAAGGAGGTAGGAATACTGCGCCCCCTACTATCTCTTCCCTTGAACGAGATCAGCAGGGAAAGAGTTCAGTCTTGGCTAAAAAGTGAGGTTGCTAAACGACCTGCCAGAGTTCGGATTGCCTTATCGGCGCTTAAGGCATTTACCACCTGGTGCGGCGACCATCCCTCGTATCAGAAGGTTGTTCGATTAGATGCTTGTGATCGACTTACAAAAGAGCTTCCAGCCAAGAAAGCCAAGGATGACTGCTTGCAAAAAGAGCAGATTAAAACGTGGTTCGATGCAATTCAAAAAATTAAAAATCCAGTAATTAAGTCCTACTTACAAATACTTCTTCTTACAGGGGCAAGACGCAATGAGCTTGCTGGGATGAGGTGGGTTGATGTGGACTTAGTATGGAATACCGCCATTATTCGCGATAAAGTTGAAGGTACACGTCAGATACCAATAACGCCTTATGTCGGGCAGCTTCTCGCTGAGATTCCAAGAGTAAATGAATATGTTTTCCCAAGCCCAACAGCTAAGAGTGGAAGGATTACTGAGCCTAGAATTGCGCATAATCAGGCGCTTGAGGAGACAAATCTGCCTGATATGTCTATTCACGGACTAAGAAGATCTTTTGGGACATTGGCCGAATGGGTGGAGTGTCCCGCAGGAATATCAGCGCAGATCATGGGACATAAGCCTTCGGCAATTGCTGAAAAGCACTATAGAAGAAGGCCGATTGATTTACTGCGTCAATGGCATAGCAAGATTGAGGAATTTATTCTTAATGAAGCCGGCATCCGCCAACCTAAAGTAGGGGTTGTGAACATGAGGGCATTAGATTATGACCTTCGCTAAATGGGCGCCTATGGCCTTGATTAAGGCTTACGATGACGAGCAGGATCCAATCGTGCAGCAGGCACTATTACGACTTGGGAATGAGGCGTGTATGAAGGATATTTGGTTGAATTTACCAACGCCTGATGATGTTGTTCCAAAGCTTAAAACAGCTGCTATTTTTTATTGGCAAACTAAAGATTTGGATAGCCCAAGCAAGCATGCTGCTGATATACGGGCCATGCGTAAGCATATTAATGAACTTCAATCTTATATGCGGCATACCTTTAGTGCAGACAATCCAGGCTTATATGAGCAATTGGAAGTGTATAGGAACGGTTTAAATGAGCATGCTTATAAGGCATTCTATGCTCAACCAAGACAGCATCTTTTATGGCTTTTATATAGATTTACGGATTCGATCTATGGAGCCCCAAAACATAGTGTGGTTGCGGCTCTTGCAAGCGTGATAGCAAATGAAGTCATCTCAAAGGAGGATGTTCAGCCGTCCTACAAAAAATTTAAAGGGTAGAAAAACCTCAGAGATTATCTTCATTTTTTCTACCTTCAAATAGGTAGATAGAATTCAGAATCCATTCCTAGTAGTACTTAACTATAAAAAGGAATGATGATGAAGATTCAGCCAAATGAAAATGATTTGCCCATCGTCTTATCGACAGATAAGGCATCAATTTATATAAATCGCTCACCACAAACATTACGCAAGTGGGCTTGTCTAGATTCTGCACCTAACGGTATTCGCCCAATTCGCATAAATGGGCGATTGGCCTGGAAAATAAGTGACTTGCAAAAATTATTGGGAGGGTGAATTATGACAATCCTAATAAAAAAGCCAACGGACAAGGTTGGCTCAGTAAAACTAACTTCTAAGCTTAATTTTAATACAGAAGCTTCGGTATTAAAAGTATTTGCATTATTTTTTTCAAAAGAACCTAAGGAGAAATCCTTATGAACAATGATGTATATAAGTTCAAAGAAGCTATTGTCCAATCGGGCCTCAACCCACCAGATCAAATTATTGATGATGGCAAGTTTCACCGTTTCTCAGTTAATGGAAAACGTTCCAATAAAAATGGCTGGTATGTTTTCAATACTAATGATTTCTCCGCCGGGTCTTTTGGTGACTGGAGTACAGGCTTTCAATCTAACTGGAAGGCTAATATAGGGCGCGAATATTCTCGTGATGAGGTCCAGAGAATCCGAGAGCGCACTGAGCAGGCAAAAAGAGATTTTGAAATCGAGAGGATCAAGTCCCAGCGCGAGGCTCAGTCAAGAGCTCAAGCTATATGGAATGAGTCTGCAGTTGCGACTGACCATCCTTATCTCACCAGAAAGGAAATTCCTCCTTGTGGCGCTCGTCAAAATAATGGTGATTTGATTATTCCTTTATTTGATGATGAGATTATTTGCTCAATTCAGTTCATCAAACCAGATGGAGGGAAGAAATTTCTGAAAGATGGAAAAAAGAAGGGTTGCTTTTATTCTTTTGGCACTTTTGGCACTGACGATATTGTGTGTTTATGTGAAGGATTTTCTACGGGGGCATCAATACATCAGGCTACTGGTTATCCAGTTATCGTAGCTTTTGATGCTGGAAATCTTGAGCCAGTAGGCCAATACCTTAGAGGTAAATTCCCGACCCTGAGAATAGTTGTATGTGCAGATGATGATTGGAAATCCGAGGGTAATGTTGGGTTAACTAAGGCGAAGGCCTGTGCTAAATCAATCGGTGCATATTTAACTATCCCTATCTTTGAAGGTCAGCGTATGGACAAAGACACCGACTTTAATGACATGGCTCGTGTAAGCGGTTTAAATGCTGTTAAGGAGGCGATTGATGCAGTCTTAATAAAGGAAGCCAGAGATCTATGGGGCGACCCTATAGATCTGCCCGCACAGCTTCCTGTGCAAGGATTTGACTATGCGTTATTGCCGGAAGCATTTAGGCCTTGGATTGAAGATATCTCCAATAGGATGCAATGTTCGCCAGACTTCCCGGCTATTGCTGCGATTATCTGCGCATCCAGCCTAATAGGCGCTAAAGCAGCTATTCAACCTAAAGATAAAGACACAAAATGGCAAGTGATTCCTAATTTATGGGGGATGATAATTGGTCGCGCCGGTGTTATGAAATCTCCCCCTGTTAAGGAGGTGATGGGGGCTATATCGGAGCTTGAGAAGTCAAGCCGCCAAGAGTATGAGTCAAAGCTTAATGATTGGAAAATGGATTTAGAGCTTGCCGAGTTAACTAAAACCAGTAAAAAGAAACAGGCCCAAAAGCTTTTTGATAAAGGGGATAAAACTGGTGCAAGGGCAATTATGGGTGAGCCAGAAGAAATGGACAAGCCTATCTGTAGCCGCTATATCGTTAATGATTCCTCGGTTGAGAGTCTGCAGGTCATCATGTCTCAAAATCCTTGGGGAGTACTTTGCTTTCGAGATGAGATATATGGATTATTAAAGTCCATGGATAAGCAAGGCCAGGAGGGCGCAAGAGCGTTTTACCTGACTAGCTATGACGGAAATCAGGCTTACTCAACTGATAGGATAGGGCGCGATGATGTTGTAATTTCAAGGGCTTGCTTGTCGATGCTGGGAACCATTCAGCCATCACGATTGGATGAATATATCCGTGGAGCTGTTCAGGGTGGATCTGGTGACGATGGACTCCTCCAAAGATTTGGGTTGATGGTGCATCCAGACTCTATAGACCATTTCCGCTACGTTGATAAAAACCCAGATTCAGAGGCTAAGGATAAGGCGCATGCAATATATATACGACTATCTCAGCTCCAAGGATTTGCGGATGAACCCATCATCTATAAGTTCACCCCAGAAGCCCAATCTTTATTTTTGGAGTGGTACATACCCTTTAGCCAAGAATTAATGGCTGGTGATAATCACCCTGCGCTAGAGTCTCATCTATCCAAGTACAGAAAGTTAATTCCGGCGCTGGCTTTGATATTTGCGCTTATTGATGCACCAAGTGAGGGCTGTCTGGTTGGGGCGATCGAACTTGGTAGGGCCTTAGATTGGTGTGAATATTTAAGGAGCCATGCCGAACGGATTTATCAGTCCGCAAGTGTTCCAGAGACCAGTAGTGCGAAAGCAATTATTAGAAAAATTAAATCCAAGGAGTTGCTGGATGGCTTCTCTACCAGAGAGCTTTCGCGGAAAAATTGGTCTGGATTGAATGACTTGGAAGTAGTTAAAAAAGCGCTCAATCTGCTCGTAGAGCATAACTATTTAAGGTACCAAGGTATTTCTACTGGCGGCAGATCCTCGGAGCAGTACTTTATCAATCCAAAGATGGTTTAGCAGATATGAAAATTGCTAAAGGCCTAAGGCACTCGGTGCCAAAAGTGACAAAAGTATCAAGAGAGGGAGTGCGTAGTTCTTTTGGCACTTTTGTCACTGGCATAGCGGGGGGAAATAAATTATGAGGTGGCTAACCAAGGCTAGGGCTATAACCGGGTTAGAAGCCCCAGAGTTTGAGTCCTTGTATGCGGTGTTGGCTCCCCTTCAAGGGTGGGATTATCTAGATTACCAAGCATGGCGTGATGATTGGTTAGCAGCCCCGCAGCTAACGATAGATTGTCTAAATGCGCTCAAAAACTGCTGGGCCAGTGGCGGTAATGGATGCCTCTCACAAAAAGATTGGGGGGGGGTGATGAAAGACCTAAAGAAAGACTTAATCAAAAGCGCTGCAATCAAGATTAGGTCCAAGCAAAAGATTTCTGATCCCAACAAATTAATCGTCAAACGTATTTATGGGCAAGATGATTTGAAGACTAAGACTGACTACTTTCTATCCCCATCAACAATTGGTGCCGCCACAGCCAGGGTGATGAACTTTGGCGGATCAATACCCAATAGCGAAATATCAGCTGAATATGCCAAAGAAATGCTGGAATCATCGTTTAAGCAAATAAAGGATGGAGATTTATCTATGCTGGAGCAGATGCTTGTTGGGCAGGTCATCGCCTTAAATATTGCTTTTAGCAGCTTGGCAAATAGAGCTACCAGGCAGACAGACAGAACATCCCTTCAGATGCTAATGAATCTAAGTCTTAAGGCCCAGAACCAAAGTAGAGCAACAATCGACAGTCTGATACAGCTAAAGCAGCCTTGCCCAACCCAATTCATCAAACAGGCCAATATTTCTGGGGGTCATCAGCAAGTCAATAATTTGCACGAAATAAATGCAATCCCACAAAACGAACTTTTGGAGAATTTAAATGAACGGATGGACGGAGGAACGCAGGGCACGTCAAAGAGAGCTGATCAAGCGGTGGAGGCCATGGGAGTTATCAACGGGGGCAAGGACACCTAAAGGTAAGGCTAGGTCCTCAAAAAACGCCGTTAAAACCGGAGCAAGTGTCGAGTTAAGAAATTTCATCAAGGAAATGCATAGACTCTTACGAGCGCAAAAAAGACTATTTGAAGAATAGGCGATTACATGCCCGGCTAACAAATTATTTATTACTTAATTTGCAGTTCTATCATTTCACGTACTTTGCCAGCTCTCTGAAGGCCGGATTCTTCAGCGAGCGAAGCTAGTCTTAACGCTTCTTTAAAATCAGCAGCTACACCTTTGCCAGTCACTAGGGCTATTGCATAGTCAGCCTGCGCCTCTGGAAGGCCAGCATCAGATGCAAGCTTCATCCATTTTGCTGACATCTCAAAATTTTGAAGTTCGCCTTCCGAATCCCTATAAATCCTAGCTAGGTTGCATTGGGCTATTACATCGCCAGCAGCGGCTGCCTTTTCCATTAATTCGGCAGCCTTTTTTTCGTCCTTGGATACACCAAGGCCTTGCAAATACAAAAGTCCTTGATTTGCAGAGGCATGAAGATGACCATCGCTAGCAGCGATCGAAAACCAATGATTTGCAGCCTTGTAATCTGGCTCACCATTAATGCCTTGAAGGAAAACATTTCCTAGGTTAAACGCCGCTGAAACATGCCCTTTACCTGCTGCTCTATCAAAATAATGCCCCGCTATAGCAAAGTTTTGATCTATTCCGTTTCCATGAAGATACATGCAGCCGGCATTGTATTCGCCCACAGTATCACCACTTTCTGCGGCCAGTATGTATAAATCAGTCGCCTTTTTCAAATCCTTCTCGACCCCTTGCCCGCTTTCATAGCGCATACCTAGCTCTCTCTGAGAGCCGGGATGATTCTGGGCGGCTGCACTCTCAAAGTAGAAAAGGGCTTTATCAATGTTTTGTTCAGTCCCGGCACCGTATTGGTATGACCAGCCCAGGTTAAATATGGCTTGAGCATCGCCTTTGTTTGCAGCTTCTTCCCAAAGACTCATTGCAATTTCATCGTTCTTTTCGCATCCGTGACCGTTGTAATAGAGCATTCCAAGGCTGGTTAAAGCCGGCGGGAATAATTGACTGGCAGATTGAGATAGTAAAATGAAAGCAGCTGGGTAATCGGGTTCTAAAAACTCCCCTGATATGAAGTGTATGCCTAGTGAAAATTGAGCTTCTGCCGATCCTTGTAAAGCCTCTTTATGAAGATTGAGTAATTTCTCTCGCATCTCTTCATCTTGAATCTCCAATGCTTTTGTAGATATTGTTTTCAGCTCTTCAAAATTGGAGTGAACTTTATTTATTTTTCTTTTATTGAGAGCTGCTAATTTAAGAGCCTGCGACAGTTCTTCATCATTAAGTTTGGGAAGTAATTCTAGGCTTTTGGTTTTTTCTTCTTCATTTCCAAATTCGGAAGCCAGCACATACCAAGAGAATGCTGCAACTAGATCTGTCCCCACTCCGTGGTCGTGCTCATACATTTTCCCAATATTTAGCATGGATAGAGGACTGCCCTGTTCGGCTGCCTTGAGGTACCAGTAGTGCGCCTCAATTAAATCTTGTTTACATCCTCTGCCTTCGGCATAAGCTGCCGCTAAATTATGCTGCGCAGCAGGTGCTCCCGCCTTTGAGCTTACCAGGTACCACTTATGAGCCTGTGTGAAATTTATTTCAGTACCTCGTCCGTATTGATAATCGACACCTAGGTTATAGGCCGCGAATTGATCACCTTCTTGAGCTGACTCTAAATTTAGTTGAAAAGACTTCTCCTCGTTTTTATCAACCCCTAGCCCATTTGAGTATTGGTATGCAAGTCTTTGTTTTGCGTGTGCATCACCTAAATCTGATGCTAGCTGAAAGTAATGCGCTGCAATCTTATAGTCCTGAGGGAGATCACTGGCACCTTCTAGATATAGTTCTGCCAATCTAATGTAAGCCTGAACATTTTTTTGCTCGACCGCTTTTAATAGCCAGGAGAGCCCCTCTTTAAATTCAACTTTTCCATCTACTCCATTTATAAGAAGGATTCCTAATTGAAGTTGGGAATCTACCAACCCTTTGATTGCTGATTTTTCAAGCCAAAATCTTGCCAGTGGTAAGTTTTTTTCGGTTCCTTGACCATTTGCGTACATGGCAGCCAGAAGATATTCAAAATAATCATTTCCAAGTTTCGCCTCTCTCTTGGTGATAGCCAGTGCCTCTTCAAATTCACAAGAGTCTATTAATTCAACTACCTGTTCATAAAGTCTGCTGAAGTCAGATTTCGTATTCATGAATTAATTGCGAGACAACTTGAGTTTAATTACCAGCCCTTGACCGATGGTGCTTGGGGCACTTGTCTCGGCGTATTAATAGTTGTGTTTGGCTGGATTGGAGCTGGTGTGGCTGTATTAGTGCCTTGATAAGCGCCCGCAGGGCTATAGAAGCTTGTTTGTCCCTGGTCTACCTGCGATGACCCAATGTTCTGCCCTTGGGCATTGTAGGTATTCGTTACGCCGCTGGGACTAGTCTGCTGGTAGCCTTTGTACTGGCCATTGGCATCGTAAATAGCCTGAGCGCCCACAAACCCAAGTTGGGCGATTAACAATAAGGCAATTAGATATTTCATGGGACTTTGGCCTGTCTATAGTTTTTATAACTTTAATCTTATCCTGATAAGTATCAAATAGGCTATTGCTGGGAGTATAAACTAAGGAAATACCAAAAATGAGTGAAAAATGGCAAAAGAAAAGAAAGTAAAGAGTATCGAAGAGACCCTTTGGGATTCGGCGAACAAGTTAAGGGGTAGTGTTGAGTCTGCTGAATACAAGCATGTAGTTCTTGGACTGATATTTTTAAAATTTGCGAGCGATAAGTTTGAGGAGCATCGCAAGGCTCTTATCGCTAAGGGCCAGGAAAAATACATAGAAATGCCCGAGTTTTATAACCAAAATAATGTGTTTTTCTTAAATGAGGCGAGTCGCTGGAGCTACATAATCAAGAATGCCAAGCAAAACGACATTGCTTTGAAAATTGATACCGCATTACATAATATCGAGAAAGCTAATAAAGCCTTAAAGGGCGCCTTACCAGACAACTATTTTTCACGCTTAGGCCTAGATCTTACAAAATTAGCCTCTTTATTAGACACGATTAATGAAATTAATACCTTAGAAGATAGGGAGCGAGATATTGTAGGTCGAGTGTATGAGTACTTTCTTAAAAAATTTGCAATTGCGGAAGGTAAGGGCAAGGGTGAGTTTTATACGCCAAAAACAATTGTCAATTTAATAGCGGAGATGATTGAGCCTTACAAGGGCATTATTTATGATCCAGCGTGCGGCTCAGGCGGTATGTTTGTGCAATCAATTAAATTTATTGAGAGTCACCACGGCAATAAAAAAGAGGTTTCGATTTACGGCCAGGAATATACAAATACTACCTATAAGCTAGCTAAGATGAATTTGGCGATTAGAGGTATTAATGCCGCATTAGGTGAAAAAGCGGCCGATACTTTTGCGGATGATCAGCACAAAGACCTCAAAGCTGATTACATTATGGCTAACCCGCCTTTTAATCAAAAGGATTGGCGTGGTGAGAATGAATTATTGAATGATCCGCGTTGGCGTGGGTACGATGTTCCCCCTAAAAGTAATGCTAACTACGGCTGGATATTGAACATAGTTTCAAAGCTATCAGAGAACGGCGTTGCAGGATTTATTTTGGCGAACGGAGCTCTTAGTGGAGGTGGTGAGGAGTACAAGATTAGACGAAAGCTGATTGAAAACGATTTGGTTGAGGCCATCTTGATTATTCCAAGAGATACTTTTTATACAACCGACATTAGCGTAACACTTTGGATATTAAATAAGAATAAAAAGTCACGAAACGTAAAGGTGAATGGGAGGGAGAAAAAATATCGTAATAGAGAGCGCGAAATTTTGTTTATGGATTTACGTAGACAGGGTACCGAATACGATAAGCAATTTATAGAAATCCTTCCTGAAGATATCTCCAAAATCACTGAAAATTATCACAATTGGCAACAAGAGTCTTTTAAAGACGATTACAAAGATATTCCTGAATACTGTTACTCTGCCAACTACGAAGAAATTGTAAAAAACGACTTTTCTTTAGTTCCAAGCAAATACATTCCATTTGTTGATAAAGATAGTGAAATAGATTTTGAGGTTGAAATGAAGAGGGTTCAATCGACTTTTAAAAAATTGATTTCTGAAGAAAAAAATCTCAAGCAGCCTTGCAAGAAGCATTTAAAGGTTTGGGCTATGAGCTATAGAAGAATTGGCGATTTTATTAGGTTGATTGATGATAGAAATTCCGATTTAGCGGTGACAAATTTATTGGGCATAAATATTTCAAAAAATTTTATGCCATCTGTTGCTAATACCAATGGGGTAGATTTATCAAAATACAAAAAAATTAAAGAATCAGTTTGCAACAAATGTAATGCACGTTGGTAGAGATGAGAGATTGCCCATAAGCCTTTACCTGGCTGATGAGCCCGCAATTGTTTCGCCTGCGTACTTTACCTTTGAAGTGGTGGATGAATCTGAATTACTTCCCGAATACTTAATGCTCCAATTTATTAGGCCGGAGTTTGATAGACTTACATGGTATTACTGTGACTCAAGTATTCGTGGCGGCCTTGAATGGTCTCGTTTTTGTGAAATTGAAATTCCGTACCGGAAATTAATCAACAAATTAAATATGTCTCGATATATAAAGAATTACTAAAAAATCAATCCATTTATAAAAATAGTCTTGGCGATTTACAGCTAATATGGGATACATGGATAGACTATTAGTTGATCGAAGAAATACTTTATTAAGTGTTACAAAACTTCGAGGGATCAATGTAGATAAGACATTTATGCCATCAAAGGCAAATGTTGATGAAACTGATTTATCAAAATATAAGATAGTTCAAAAAGGAGAGTTTGCGTTCAGTCCTATGCAGGTCGGACGAGATGAAACTGTTCGAGTGGTTCTTTACTCAGATAATGATCCCGCAATAATATCGCCAGCCTACTCCGTCTTTAAGGTGGTAGATGAGTCCATACTACTCCCCGAATTCCTAATGCTGTGGTTTTACAGGCCAGAATTCAATAGGTACGGTTGGTTCATAAGTGATAGCAGCGTTCGAGCAAGCTTGGAATGGAATCGCTTTATGGAAATCAATATTCCAATCCCTGCAATGACAGAGCAAAAGGCGATAGTTGAAATTTTTCACGCTTTAGAGGCCAGAAAAATATTAAATATCACCTTAAAAGAACAAATTAATAAAATTTGCCCTATATTAGTCAAAGGCGTTAGTGGTGATATTGCCAGAAAAACTGCCAATAATTGATATGACCAAATTCACCGAAGAAAAACTAGAAAATGCTTTTATAGAATTATTGGATGCTGAGGGCTACCCACATTTCCTGGGTAATGCCATCCCTCGCTTACCCGATGAAGTTCTTATTGATCAAGATCTAATTGATTACTTGATGACTAAGTATCAAGGCAACCAGCTTGCACTTACCGAAGCTAAATCGATTATCTTAATGCTTAAAAGTCTTCCGGCCAGTGATCTATATGAAAGCAATAAAACCATCATGCGGTGGTTAAGTGATGGCTTTTTGTTGAAGCGTGAGGATCGAAGTCAAAAAGATATTTTGATCGAATTAATTGACTTTGATGGTATTGGGGATTCTTCAAGCGATGACTGCAATATTTATAAATTCGTTAACCAGTTAGAAATTGTTGGCTCTGAAAAAAGAATTCCAGACGGCATTCTATATATAAATGGCCTACCTTTGGTTGTCTTTGAATTCAAAAGTGCAATTCGTGAGGATGCTACCGTACACGATGCATATAACCAATTGACTATTCGCTATCGCAGAGATATCCCAGAGCTATTTAAATACAATGCATTTTGTGTAATTAGTGATGGTGTTAACAATAAAGCTGGGTCATTTTTTGCGCCATATGATTTCTTTTATGCTTGGCGTAGGGTTGAGGGTCTTGCTAAAGACGTGGATGGTATTGATAGTATGTTTACCTTGGTTCAAGGTATGCTTAATCGAAATCGATTGCGTGACATAATTCGCAACTTTATCTACATACCTGATACCTCTAGAAGGAATGAAAAGATCGTTTGCAGGTATCCACAGTATTACGCTGCAAACCGTCTATATGACAATATCAAACTAGTTCAAAAGCCTCATGGTGACGGTAAGGGTGGCACTTATTTTGGCGCTACGGGATGCGGTAAGAGTTTTACTATGCTCTATCTCACTAGATTGCTGATGAAGAGCAAGCATTTTGAAAGCCCTACTATTGTCTTGATTACTGACCGCACTGATCTAGATGACCAGCTTTCAGGTGAATTTACTAATGCCAAGAAATTTATTGGCGACAATACAGTTGTTAGTGTAGAAAGCAGGTCTGAACTTCGTGAGCTTCTTCAAGGGCGACAAAGTGGCGGCGTTTTCTTAACTACTATCCATAAATTCACCGAAGATACGCAGCTTCTTACCGATAGAACTAATGTAATTTGTATTTCTGATGAAGCACATCGCAGCCAAATCAATTTAGATCAAAAAATCAAGATTTCTGATGAAGGCGTTACAAAGAGCTACGGCTTTGCCAAGTACTTGCATGACTCTCTGCCTAATGCAACTTTTGTTGGCTTTACTGGCACTCCAATTGATGCAACCTTGGATGTATTTGGCAAGGTAGTGGATGCTTACACAATGACTGAGTCTGTTAAAGATGAGATCACCGTTCGAATTGTCTATGAAGGCCGTGCCGCTAAAGTTGCTTTAAATAATTCAGAGCTAGAGAAAATTGAGAAATATTACGAAGATGTTGCTACAGAAGGTGCCAATGAGTATCAGATAGAAAAAAGTAAGCAGGAATCATCGAGCATGAATATGATTCTGGGAGATCCAAAACGCCTCGCTGCTCTTGCCAAAGATTTTGTGGAGCACTATGAGAGCCGTGTTTCTGAAGGCGCTACAGTCACGGGTAAGGCTATGTTTGTTTGCAGTAGCCGAGAAATGGCCTATCAGTTCTTTAAAAATGTCATTGCCTTGCGTCCAGAATGGAATGAAATTAAAGCCGTCGCAGGTGGTGCAGAAGTAAGCGAGGAAGAGCGTAAGAAAATTAAGCCGATGGAACGGATCAAGATGATCATGACCCGGGGAAAGGATGATGATGAAACGCTTTATAACCTATTGGGCACTTCTGACTATCGTAAGACTTTAGATGCTGAATTTAAGAATGAAAAGTCTAATTTCAAAATCGCAATCGTTGTTGATATGTGGCTTACAGGATTTGATGTCCCATTTCTAGATAGCATTTATATCGATAAGCCAATTAAGCAACACAATCTTATCCAAACTATTTCACGAGTTAATCGTAAGTTTGAAGGGAAAAATAAGGGTTTAGTTATTGATTACATTGGCATCAAGAAGCAGATGAACCTTGCTTTGGCTCAATACGGAAAAGGCGACGAGACTAATTTTGAGGATATCGCTGCATCACTAGTGGTGGTCAGAAATCATTTGGATCTATTGGCTAAGCTATTTCACAAGTTTGATACTTCAAAGTACTTTAATGGTGGAACTATCGATCAATTGAACACTTTGAATATGTCTGCAGAGTTTGTCCAACAGACCAAAGAGCTTGAAACTAGGTTCATGGACATAGTAAAGCGCCTTAAAGCTGCTTACGATATTTGCGCCGGTAGCGAAAAGCTCACCCAAGAAGAGCGGGACCACACCCACTTCTACTTAGCAGTTAGATCTATTATTTTCAAGCTTACCAAAGGTGATGCGCCGGATACCGAGCAAATGAATGCCCGTGTTCGTCAAATGATTAAGGAGGCTCTCCTAAGCGATGGCGTTCAAGAGATCTTCAAGCTTGGTAATGATCAAGATAGTCATCAAGACCTTTTTGATGAGGATTATTTAAATAAGATCAACAAAATAAAGCTTCCAAATACTCGAATTAAGTTGCTCCAACAGCTTTTAGCTAAGGCTATTGGTGAAATTAAGAAGGTCAATAAGGTAAAAGGTGTCGATTTCTCTAAAAAGATGCAGGCTCTGGTTGATCGATACAACGAGCGAGATGAGGCTGATGTCTTGCGTAGTGAAGTTTACGAAGAGATGGCTGAAAGCCTTACTAACTTAATTTGGAAAGTGCACCAAGAATTCTCAGCGGGAGAAAGTTTAGGCATCGATTTTATTGAGAAAGCCTTTTATGACATTCTCAAAGAACTTTGCCGCAAGTATGACTTCAAATATCCTGAAGATAAGTTGGTTGAATTGGCAAAAGCCGTTAAAAAGCTTGTCGAGGAACAAGCCAAATTTCCTGATTGGAATAAGCGAGATGATATTAAGTCCGCTCTGAAGGTAAGTCTGATCCTTTTATTGGATGAGTATGGCTATCCGCCGGTCGAGAGGGATGAGGTCTATGTAGAGATCTTCGAGCAGGCTGAAAACTTTAAAAAAAACCAAGTAAATCTTTAGGCCTCAGTAAACACTGGGATTTCAATATGCAAGAAGCGAGGCCATCAAAACGTTAAATTGTTCTAATGATCGGCTTGAAGACATCTTGGAATTTGATGCCATTCTTTGTAAGCCATTCAAAGTAGCTTGGCCATTGTGCCTCGTCTTCGAGCTCAAAATCTGGCTTAAATAGGGCAATGCGGCATGCGTAACTATCAGGTAATGGCTGCCAATCAACCTCGAGTCCTAAAGCAGTCTCAATCTCTGTTTTTCGTGCCTCTAGCGCAGCAAACTTCTGTTTTGAATCTTCGGGGTTGACGTAAAGCTCAACACCTAAACGGCTCGCTCTTGAATTTGCTGTAAATGATAGGGTGTATCCACTTTTACCAAGTCGATTATCAAACCAATGTCTGGGCTTTGGCTCAGAGGTCCGAAGATCAATATTGTGTTGATCAATATAGGCAACTAACTCAGTCCAGAATTTAAGTTGAAGTAATTTAAGTGGTGTAGCTGATGATACGGCTCTAGCTTGTTCGCGCCCAGCTTTTGCCCATCCGTTCGGTTTAACAACAACATTAAAACTGGGTGCCATGGGTGAATCACCGATTTGCCACAATTCAATCTCGACACCAAAAAAGTTTAAATCCTCTGTTGTGTTTTGATTTAAAAACTCTAGGGCGGAGATGTGTTCTCGTCTAAATGACTCGGCAATCCATATAATTTTCTTGGCACCAACCCCAGATGCATAAGTAATGATTTGGCCAAGATGGGTGTGATCGGTTTTCTCAAGCTGGTTTTCGATAATCACTTCACCTTGATCATCTGTACAAAGGATGTCTAAGGAAAAATCACCAATAGGATATTCACGTTGGACTAGCTCCAGCTCACCCAATCCCAGCGTATCAGCCAGAGAGTTAAGATTCTCTTGTTCTGCAAGCCAGGGTGTGAAGTCAGTTGTTTCATTTTTCCATGCTTCGCGAAGACTAATTTTGAGTAAGTTACCTAGATTTTGTTTCACGCCATTCCTTTTGCTTTTGAAGTTTGCTTCATCACACTTGAGTCGTCCCTAATGGTTATGATAGATATCATAATAATCTATGGCGGTCAAAATTTAGGCCGAAAACGAAAGATATGACAACAGAGCTGTTTGATCGATACGCGTCCATTATTAGGGATTTAAAAGAGGGCGATCTTGTTGACGTTAATTCGTTGCCGATTAGCCTTCAAATAGATAGGGATGCGAGTCTAACGGCTTACTACCCTCCATTTGATTATGTAAATACCCGGGCCAAGATTGTTTTGGTTGGGGTCACACCTGGCTTTACTCAAGCTCGCAATGCTCTCATAGCGGCGCGAAATGGATTAAAGGCTGGAGAATCTCACGGCGCCGCTCTCATGGCCGCAAAACAGGTAGGCGCATTCTCTGGATCGTTGCGCCCAAACCTTGTGGCGATGCTTGATTATTTAAAACTCAATCAATGGTTAGGGGTAAGCACTTGTGACGAGTTATTCGCAAATGCAAGTCATCTCGTTCAGACGACCTCGGTACTGCGCTTTCCAGTTTTTATTAATGATGCCAATTACAACGGCACGCCAAATATGACAAAGCATCCAATGCTTCAAAAAATGCTTAAGGAATACTTTGTTCAAGAGGTAAAAATGCTTGGAGATGCGATATTTATACCGCTCGGCCCAACAGTTTCAGAGGCAATGAGTTGGCTAGGTTCACAGGGCCTAATAGATGTATCGCGTGTATTTGATGGCATACCCCATCCCTCAGGCGCAAACGCTGAAAGAATTGCTTATTTTTTAGGCAAAAAACAAAGATCAGACCTTTCCTCCAAAACAAACCCCGAAAAGATTGACCAGGCGAAGGCTGAATTGCAGAAAAAGATCTCCGGCCTTTGATGGGCGCGATCTAGCTTTTGGTTTGTGCCACCGATGAGGGGGCAAAATTGATATATATAGATCTAGCATCACGATATAGCCACGATTTTTGATTTATAAAGTAAAAAGACTTCTAAGCCGATTGACCTAGAAGCCTTATATATACTGGTTGCGGGGGCAGGATTTGAACCTACGACCTTCGGGTTATGAGCCCGACGAGCTGCCAGACTGCTCCACCCCGCGTCTGAAGCTAAGATTCTACCATTTTCTGAGGGTCTCTGTCGAGGTATTCCAGCAAATAAAGCTTGAATAAGAGGGTTTCATAGCTCAATATGAGCCCAAAGGCATGCAGCATAAGGAGTAACATATTGCCGTGCAACATCACATTAAGGTTTTGAGATGTCTATTAGTAATCCAGAATTTTCTAGTTCAACTCTGCTAAATCCCGTCGAGGTTCATGGACCCGAGGGCGAGCATAAAAAAGGGCTGGGGGTGATGATGCTTGCAGCCATTGGCGTGGTGTTTGGCGACATTGGTACGAGTCCACTGTATGCCCTCAAAGAATGCTTTGATCCAGTGCATGGCATCACCTATTCACCCGAAGCGCTATTTGGTGTGATCTCGATGATGATCTGGGCACTGATACTGGTAGTAACGGTGAAGTATGTCCTCTTTGTGATGCGTGCAGATAATAAGGGCGAGGGCGGCGTGCTTTCTCTCATGGCTTTGGCACTACGTTCTTTTGATAGCCAATCCAAAGGCTACTACTTCTTAATGATCATTGGCATGCTAGGCGCTTGCATGTTATTGGGCGAGTCGGTCATTACTCCAGCCATTTCAGTTTTGTCAGCAGTTGAGGGTATTGAAATTGCCGCACCTGGTATGCGTAAATTTATTATTCCGATTTCATTAGCAATTCTGGTGGCTTTGTTTCTGATTCAGAAATACGGAACAGCAACCGTAGGTAAGTTATTTGGCCCCATCACCTTTGCATGGTTTATTGCACTTGCTGTTTTAGGGGCAATCAACATCGGCAGTGCCCCGCAAATCATTGGTGCTTTTAGCCCTCTGTATGCGTTGAATTTTGTCATCGATCATCCCGTAGCCGCCTATATCGTGATGGGTGCAGTGGTGTTGGTTGTTACTGGCGTAGAAGCGCTGTATCTCGATATGGGCCATTTTGGTCCTAAGCCTATTCGCTTGGCTTGGGTGCTGATTGTGCTGCCTAGTTTATTGATCAACTATTTAGGTCAAGGCGCCTTAGTCCTCTCAGACCCAGAAGCAATTCGGAATCCCTTTTATTTAATGGTGCCTGACTGGGCGTTGTGGCCTATGGTTGGCCTAGCAACGGCAGCTACGGTGATTGCTTCGCAAGCAGTTATCTCCGGCGCCTTCTCTTTAGTGAGTCAAGCCATCTTGCTTGGCTTTATGCCACGGATGAATATTCGTCATACATCTGATTCTGAGCAGGGCCAAATTTATATTCCGATGGTGAATTGGGCTTTACTCTTTATGGTGGTGGTCACCATTATTGAATTTAGAGAGTCTGTAAATTTAGCGGCGGCCTATGGTATTTCAGTGACGTCGACCATGTTAATCACCACGATCTTATTGGCTGTTGTCATGTTCCGTGAGTGGAAAATGAACATCGCCGTAGTCAGTGCGATGGCAGTAGCTTTCTTCATCATTGACTTTGCTTTTTGGACGGCTACTTTAATTAAGATTAAAGATGGTGGTTGGTATCCATTAGCCTTAGGCTTGGTATGCTTTACCTGTTTAATTACCTGGTTTCGTGGTCGTCAAATTTTACGTAAATTGGCGATGGATGGCGGCATTCAGTTGGGTAGCTTTATTGAATCCTTGCTCAAGCATCCGCCACATCGTGTTGAAGGCACGGCCGTGTTTTTAACGGCACACGTCGATTACTTGCCGATTTCTTTCTTACATAATTTGAAGCATAACCATGTCTTACACGAAAGAGTCTTTTTCTTAAAAGTCAGCATTTGGGATGTACCTTATGTAAATGATGCTGAGCGCATCACCATGAAAGACTTAGGTGGCAATATTTATGTTGTGCGTGCTATTTTTGGTTTTAAAGAGACCCCAGATATGGGCTCCATCATTGGCTTGATTGAGAAGGGCTTTGATATGAAGTTCGAGATGATGGACACTTCATTCTTCTTGTCGCGCGATACGATTGTGCCGTCTGCGATTCCTGGTATGGCCTTGTGGCGCGAGCGCTTATTCTGCTGGATGTATCAAAATGCAGGTCGTCAGTCTGATTTCTTTAAGATTCCTGCAAACCGCTTGGTTGAGCTGGGCGCAAAGGTAGAGATTTGAGAAAGGTCATTTCTTTATCTTCATTTATTGCGCTCGCTATTTTTGTATTAGCTGGCTCTGTGGGTACTAGCGCAATAGCTACTCCTGCCGAAGAAGCGCAACTGGAGCAGCTCGATAAGATTGAGCGAGATTTAGAGTTGCAGCGCGACTGGGCTAAATATCGCTGGGAAAAAACAAGCTCTGAGTGTTATCAAAAGTACTGGGTCAATTCTTGTTTGAGAGATTCACGGGCTCAGTATCGTAAGGAAATTGATCCTATTCGGGTGCAAGAAGTGGAATTGCATGAAGTACAGCGTTCCTTACGTTCTAGTATTAAAGATCAGCGTGATGCAAAGAAAATTGCTGAACGAGCTTCTGCTGAAAAAGCGGCGGAGCGTACAGCTAATCAAAAAGAGTTTGAAGAAAAACAAAAAGCAGCAGCTGCTCGCGCAGCAGACTTAGAACAGCGTCGTAAAGATGCACCTAAACGCGCTCAAGAAAATAAAGCGGGCACTCAGCTCGACTAAATCCGTGGCCAAAATTAAATCTATCTACATCTGCCAGTCCTGTGGCGCAAACTCTGCAAAATGGCAAGGGCAGTGCCCTTCATGCCAAGCTTGGAATACCCTTGAGGAAGGCTTGCCTGAAGTAAGCTCAAATACCCGTTTTCAAGGTTTAGCACCATCACTCCCGCGGCAAAAGCTATCCGCTATTAGTGCAGAAGATCTTCCCCGTTTTAGTACTGGCGTAGAGGAGTTTGATCGCGTTCTGGGTGGGGGTTTAGTTCCCGGTGGCGTAGTCCTATTAGGCGGTGATCCTGGTATTGGGAAGTCCACCTTGCTATTGCAAGCATTAGCTGAAATGAGTTCAGCGGGTATGAATGTGCTCTATAGCAGTGGTGAAGAATCTGCTGCACAAATTGCCCTGCGTGCAAAACGGATTGCACTGGTTGCGCCTCAATTAGAAGTGCTTGCAGAAATTCAATTAGAAAAGCTGTTATCGATTATGGATACGGTCAAGCCACAAGTGTTGGTGGTGGATTCTATTCAGACGCTATATTCAGATGCATTAAGTTCAGCCCCTGGTTCGGTAGCTCAAGTGCGCGAGTGCGCTGCGCAATTAACGAGAGCAGCTAAATCAAGTGGTATCTGTGTGTTGATGGTAGGCCATGTCACTAAAGATGGCCATTTAGCCGGTCCCCGAGTGCTTGAGCATATTGTCGATACCGTTTTGTATTTTGAGGGCGATACGCATTCATCATTTAGATTGGTGCGCTCCATTAAAAACCGCTTTGGCGCTGTCAATGAGTTGGGCGTTTTTGCTATGACTGAAAAAGGTCTACGTGGGGTTGCTAACCCTTCAGCTATTTTCTTGTCACAACATGCAGAGATGGTGCCGGGTGCCTGTGTATTAGTGACCCAAGAGGGTAGTCGTCCGCTCTTAGTTGAAATTCAGGCACTGGTAGATACCGCGCATATTCCCAATCCTCGACGATTGGCCGTGGGATTAGAGCAAGCCCGTTTAGCGATGCTCTTGGCAGTACTCCATCGACATGCGGGTGTAGCCTGTTTTGATCAAGATGTTTTCTTAAATGCGGTAGGTGGCGTGAAGATTTCAGAGCCAGCAGCTGACTTGGCAGTCTTGTTAGCGATTCAATCATCGATTCGCAATAAAGCATTACCGAAAGAACTGATTGTTTTTGGTGAGGTTGGGTTAGCGGGAGAGATTCGTCCTTGCCCAAGAGGTCAAGAGCGTTTGAAGGAAGCAGCTAAGCTAGGATTTACCGTAGCAATCATTCCTAAAGCCAATATGCCCAAGACCAAGATCGCTGGATTGCGCGTGATTCCGGTTGAGCGAATTGATCAGGCCATAGCAGCAGCTGCAGAGTTGAGTTAATTTGAGAAGATTAATTCTGAAACTCTACTAACTTATTTTTTTACCCAATTCTTAATTTTTTGGTATAGTCTCTGTCTCAATACCATTAAATCCATGGTAACCCAGTGCCTGACAGGGATCACCCTCAGTAACTCCGCCTTCCATAAGGATAAGATCTGTTCCATATCTCCTATTATTTTCAAGAGAGGATGATGGAGGAGTAAGTCTACATTCATCATATTTATGAGCAACAATCAAATGCCTACTTTTACTTTTACGTGTGTCGAGTCCACCAATTGCACTCATGGAAGCCGTGTGAATAAATCCGGTAACTTCACCATCCATATTTTCTGATTGATAGATCGTTGCAAGAGTGCTGCGACTTGTTCCCACAATATAAATTTGAGCATTTGGGAATTTAGATTTCAAATCTCTTACGACTATACGCATTCTTTTAATGCTTCGATCTCCATCAATGCTGATAGTAGAAAATTCATCATCAGTAAAAATTGCCCTTGATCGAATTAAAAAATTACCACCACTTTGAAAGTAAATCGTCCCATCTATATTCTTTTGAATACTCATCATGCCATTACCACCAGGCATCATAATCAATATATATTTTGGGGAGCTTAAGTTGACCGAGGTAAGAATGTAAGGAATTTTATCTCCGTCATCATAATGTGCAGTATTTACAAATGAATCTACTGGCTCTTTTGCAAAAAGAGTAAGTGAAATCATCGAACAAAATAACAGTAAGAATATTTTCATTGCTTTAATTACTCTATGTAAATATTTTGATAATTTTTAGCGTAGATCTTCCGCTTGTATGAGTAGCACCTGCTCATCGCCTGCAGATACTTCCATCCAAATCACGGGGATTTGCGGAAAAGCATTCTTGAAGTGCTCATACTCATTGCCAATTTCAATCACAATAGCACCACGTTCTGACAAATAGTCTGGAGCGTTCGCAATAATTTTACGAATGAGATCCATGCCATCATCACCTCCGGCTAAAGCGAGTGCAGGTTCTGCATGGTACTCAGCAGGAAGCGCATTCATGGAACTCGCATTTACGTAAGGTGGATTGCAAATAATCAGATCAAAGCGATTGTCGTCATGGGGCTCGGGTAATGCATCCCATAGATCGCCATTAAATAACTCCACCTGTGTACCAAGGCTATGGCGATCAAGATTACGTGCTGCGACTGCTAATGCTGGCAGGCTAATATCGCAAGCACTGACATGGATGTCAGGACATGCAAGAGCCAATAAGATCGCTAGCGAGCCATTACCAGTGCAGAGGTCTAAGGCTTTGCCATCTGCAGGCAGCCAAGGCTCTAGTGAGCCATCCACAATTAACTCCGCAATCCAGGAGCGGGGAACAATACTTTGGTCACTAGAGAAAAAAGGGACGCCCATTAACCAGGCTTCACCCAAGATGTAAGCCAGTGGCTTGCGAGTCTCAATTCGGGTTTTAACCACCGTCAGCGCATTGTTTATTTGCTCTGCACTCAGGATTTGATCTAAATGATCTAGTGCTTCGGTAGGGCTGAGATCTAATTGCTTACTTATAATCCACAGCGCTTCACTGCGAGCATCTATCGCGCCATGACCATAATGTAAGTCAGCAGTTTCTAATTGTTGGGCTATGTGATCAATGAATTGATCAAGCGTAAGAGATTGCGCGGGCTCTGCTTCCATGACGGATATTTAAATCAGCTTAAGCAATGAGTTGTTCAAGCGTCTTGCGGAAGATATTTTTGAGCGGCAGGACATCATCTACATTAACGCACTCATCAATTTTGTGACTAGTAGCATTAATAGGGCCAAACTCCACTACCTCTTTGCAGATCTTTGCGATAAAGCGACCATCGCTGGTACCACCTGTAGTGGAAAGCTCGGTCTCTACATTCACTTCATCTCGAATAGCTTTTCGTAGTGCCCCAGCAAGAGCGCCATCGCTGGTAATAAATGGGCTACCACCTAGTACCCAGTCGACCTCAAAATCAAGACCAGCAGCGCTTAAAATCTTTTCAAGACGGCTACGTAACTCTTCAGGCTTACTCTCCGTGGAGAAGCGGAAGTTGAAATCAATCGTTAATTCACCAGGAATGACATTGTTGGCGCCAGTACCAGCGTGGATATTAGAAATCTGAAAACTGGTTGGCTGGAAATACTGATTACCCTGATCCCACTCGGTTTCAACTAATGCCTGAATCGCAGGCGCTGAAACGTGGATCGGATTTTTGCCTAAATGTGGGTAAGCAATGTGGGCCTGAATGCCTTTGACATGTAATTTTCCGGAGAGAGACCCGCGACGGCCATTCTTAATCATGTCACCCAGCTGATTGACTGAGGTGGGTTCGCCAATCACGCAGTAATCTAAACGTTGTCCTTGCTTTAGTAAGCGCTCGCACATAATGACAGTGCCATCATGAGCGGGACCCTCTTCATCGCTGGTGATTAAAAAAGCAATCGAGCCTTTGTGATTGGGATGGGTAATCACAAACTCTTCTGCAGCAACAACAAAACTTGCCAGAGAGGTTTTCATGTCAGCGGCACCGCGGCCATATAGCAGGCCATCACGAATAGTGGGCGTAAATGGATCGCTCGTCCATTTTTCAAGAGGGCCAGTAGGAACTACATCCGTGTGACCGGCAAACATCAGCACTTCGCCTTTGTCCCCAGCGGTACCTTTTTTAATTGCCCAGAGATTAGTGACCTGGAAATTATCCGGGCCACTGATGACACTCTCCGTATGAAAGCCAACTTCTTGAAGACGTTTGGCAATCAGATCTTGGCAGCCACCATCTGCTGGCGTTACTGAACGGCAGGCAATAAGATCTTGGGTCAGTTCTAAGGTGGCACTCATCTCGCTTTAATCCAAATTAATCACGCAGCAAATCATTAATGGCTGTTTTTGCCCTAGTTTGCGCATCGACTTTTTTCACAATGATGGCCGCATAGAGGCTGTATTTTCCGCAAGCGGAAGGAAGAGATCCTGGAACCACTACTGAGCCGGCAGGAACGCGGCCGTAATGGACTTCACCAGTTTCACGATCATAAATCTTGGTGCTTTGGCCAATGTATACGCCCATGGAGAGCACCGCATTCTCTTCAACCACTACGCCTTCAACAACCTCAGAGCGTGCGCCAATAAAGCAGTTATCTTCAATAATGACCGGACCGGCTTGTATGGGCTCTAAAACACCACCAATGCCAACGCCACCAGAAAGGTGAACATTCTTACCGATTTGGGCACAAGAACCCACGGTGGCCCAGGTATCTACCATCGTGCCTTCGCCCACATAAGCGCCAATGTTGACGTAGGAAGGCATCAAAATGGCATTTTTACCAATAAAAGAGCCTCTGCGCGCCATGGCAGGAGGCACAACTCTAAAACCGCCATTCGCAAAGTCTTCTGCAGTGTAGTGTTCGAACTTACTAGGTACCTTGTCGTAGAACTGGGTGTAGCCACCAGCACTCATCGGTTTGTTATCTTCCAGGCGGAAAGAGAGTAAGACCGCCTTCTTAACCCACTGGTTTACTTCCCATTTACCGACGCTTTGTCGCTCAGCCACACGAATACTGCCTGTATTGAGGCCTTCAAGGACCGCATTTACGGCATTGCGGATTTCCCCAGAAACAGCCTCTGGAGACAGGTTTGCGCGGTTTTCCCAGGCTTGTTCGATGATACTTTGTGGTGTTTGGCTCATGCTTTTAAGTTAACTATCAGATTGTTAAGGGATTTTGGCCCTGGATATGAATTCTCTATTATATCGGTGGGGCAAAAACCCGTGCGAGGACGCCTAAGCTTGCTATCATCTTGACACATTTGTATTAATTTTTTACCCGCCCATTTAAACCCGTTTTCTCCCTAAAAAGTACGCCGTGCAACTGAAATCTATCAAACTTTCCGGCTTTAAGTCATTTGTTGATCCAACCCATTTTGAAATGCCAGGTCAATTAATCGGTGTCGTGGGTCCTAATGGTTGCGGAAAGTCGAACATTATTGACGCCGTGCGTTGGGTTTTGGGTGAATCTCGTGCAAGTGAATTGCGTGGTGAATCGATGCAAGACGTGATCTTTAATGGCTCTGGTTTACGTAAGCCTTCGGGTCGTGCCAGTGTTGAGCTGCTGTTTGATAACGCGGATGGGCGCGCTCATGGTCAGTGGAGTGCATTTACAGATTTAGCAGTGAAGCGCGTATTAACACGTGATGGTAACTCTAGTTATTACGTGAATAACCAGATCGTGCGTCGCAAAGATATCCAAGATATTTTCTTGGGTACTGGTATGGGACCAAGAGGCTATGCCATCATTGGCCAAGGCACCATCAACCGTATTTTAGAAGCCAAGCCTGAAGAGTTGCGCGTTTTCTTAGAAGAGGCTGCAGGGGTTTCTAAATACAAAGAGCGTCGCAAAGAAACAGCATCACGCTTAGAAGACACCAAAGAGAATTTAGTGCGTGTTGGAGATATCGTGCGTGAGCTTGATCAGCAACTGACACGTCTTGAAAAGCAGGCTACCGTAGCTGAACGCCATGCGGAACTTTCTACTGAGATGAAGTCGCAACAGCAGTTACTTTGGTTTGTACGCCAGACCGAAGCAGGTAAAGAGCAAGAGCGACATGCCAGCGGTATTCGGGATACACAAGTGAGTCTGGAAGAGCAGACCGCAAAAATGCGACATGCTGAGACTGAGCTCGAGACGATGCGTACTGAGCAATATGCATTACAAGATAAGGTATCTCAAGCACAAGGTGATTTATATCAAACAAACTCCGATGTAAGTCAAGTGGAGTCCCAGATTCGTTATGTGCAAGAAGCGCGTCAGCGTTTACAGCAACAAACTCAAGATTTGCAAGCGCAACTGCAACGTTGGACTGTCCAAGAAACAGATGCTGCCCAAGCACAACGTAGTGCTGAGCAAGAGCTTGGCTTAGCAGCAGAAAAAGAACAGTCTTTATTGGCCGACTTAGAGGGCTTACAAACGCAGATGCCCAGTCGTGATGAGGTATATCAAGTCGGTGCTCGTGATGTAGATGATGCGCGTGAACAACTAGCTGCTATTGAACAGCGCTTAGCCAGTTTGGGTGAGCGCCTTAAAGCGACAGTTACTCAATTAGAGGAGTTGAAGGGGCGCGATGTTCGCCTTGAGTCTGAGCTTGCGGGTATGCGTAGGCCAGATGCCGAAGCCTTACAAATGGCAATAGATCGCCATGCTATGGCGCAGCGTAAGGTAGATGAAGCAAAGCAAAAAGCAGGCGATGCTCAGCAACGCGTGCCTGCTACAGATGAGGCACGTAATACCGCCCAACAACAGATGCAGGCTGCTAATCAAGAATTAGCACAAACTGAAGCTAAATTGACAGCCTTGACAGCTTTGCAGGCTAGCGTTCAGGCGCAAGGCAAGATTGGTCCCTGGCTTGAGAGTAAGGGATTAAAAGAAAGTAAGCGCCTGTGGCAAGAGCTCAAAGTACAGAGTGGCTGGGAAGCTGCACTGGAATCTGTTTTACGTGAGCGTTTAGCTGCAGTAACCGCAAAAAGCGTTCAAGAAACTTTGGTCTTAGCCAATGATGCGCCGCCAAGTCGTTTGGCTATCTTATTGACTGAAGACATTACTCCAGCGAGCACTAGCGTGCCAGCTGGATTTGTTCCTCTATTAACGCGTGTTCAGAGTGCAGGTGCGCCACGCCTTACTGCTGTATTGCAAGAGTGGTTGGACAATATTTATATTGCAGATAGTCTTGAAGATGCATTGCAGCGTCGCGAGAAGTTGCCTGCAGGTGGCGCGTTCGTAACACAGCAAGGCCATTTAGTAAGCCGAGTAAGCGTCCAGTTGTATGCTGCAGATTCTGAGCAAGCTGGCATGTTGGCTCGTGCTCAAGAGATGGAAAGTCTTGAAAAGCAATTACGGGCGCAGCGGTTAATTCAGAGCGAGTTGCAAAGCGAGCTAGATCAGTGTGTTGCGAACTACCAAGCTGCTCACCAAGCTGCAGAGCAAACCCGTATTTATGCAGAGCAAGCGGTGCAAGAAGTTCATGGTTTTGAAGTGGAAAGAATGCAGCTTACCCAAGCTGAAGAGAAATACAGCCAACGTGCCGGACAAATTCAGGGTGAGTTGAGTGAGTTGCGTCAGCACATTGAGCAGCTAGCAATGACTCAAGAACAGTCTTCTGTTGAGCTGGCTCAGTCTGAAGAGTCTAAGCTAGGCCTGCAAGATGGCTTGTTAGGTGCCCAAGAAAAATTAGCATTAGCTACTCAAGAGCGTGATCTTCTTCGTGAATCTTTACGTTCCTCTGAGATGTCTGCCCAAGAAGCAGCTTTTGCAACACGCTCATTACAGCAACGGATTGCTGATTTACAGCGTGATCAGAGTACTGCGCGTGTACAGATCATGGAAATTCAGGATAAGCAGGCGGCATCTGAGCAAGAGCTTGAAACCTTAAGTGATGAAGAGGCGCAAGATAAATTACAAGGACTATTACTAGCCCGCAGTGCACGCGAGGCAGCATTAGCTAATGCCCGTACCGAGCAAGATGCTTTATTACATCAATTGCGTGAAGCTGATGAGGTGCGTATGCAAATTGAGCGTAGCCTTCAGCCGATGCGTGACAAGGTCATGGATCTGCAGTTGCGTGAGCAAGCTGCGCGTTTGAACTTTGAGCAATTTGCAACACTCCTTGCTGATGCAGAAGCCGATTTAATTGCGCTTGAAGCTAGCTTTAGTTCTGACCTTAAGGTAGGTGCTCTGCAAACAAATGTCACGCGCCTGAATACTGAAATTCAGTCCTTGGGCCCAGTCAACATGGCTGCTTTAGATGAGCTATCTAGCTCCCGTGAGCGCAAGCAATTCTTGGATGCACAAACTGTCGACTTGAATGAAGCGATGCAGACTTTGACAGATGCGATTGCGAAGATAGATGCAGAAACCCGTGATCTACTACAAGGTACGTTTGATCAGGTGAACCAGCATTTCGGTAAGCTCTTCCCAGAACTGTTCGGTGGTGGTCAAGCAGAGCTGGTGATGACAGGTGAAGAAATTCTCGATGCGGGCGTTCAAGTGATGGCCCAGCCACCTGGCAAAAAGCTGAGCTCGATTTATTTATTGTCTGGCGGTGAAAAAGCCCTGACGGCGATTGCCTTGGTGTTCTCACTCTTCTTGCTTAATCCAGCCCCATTCTGCTTGCTCGATGAGGTAGATGCACCATTAGATGATGCCAATACCTTGCGCTATGCCAAGATGGTTGCCAAAATGTCCGACAAAACACAGTTTGTCTTCATTTCTCACAATAAGATCACCATGGAAATTGCGCACCAACTGATTGGTGTGACGATGCAAGAGCAGGGTGTATCGCGGATTGTGGCAGTGGATATCTCCTCTGCAGTATCGATGGTAGAGGCGGCTTAAGTGGATTTAGAGCAAATCATGACAGCACTGGGTTTGTCTGACTTGCAATTTGCTTTGGCTGTTATTGGTCTACTGATTTTGATATTAGTGGCTATATTTAATTTTAAAAATGCCCGTGCTCGTCGTCAGGCCAAATTAGGCAGTGACTTTTCCTCTGCTGATCGATCTACTCGAGAACCCTCTTTTGCAGGAGGTTTCGCAGATGCTCAGTCTGAAGAAAGAGCAGAGCCTACTTTTGGTGAATCTAACCTAGATATTCCAGAGATAAAAAACTTTACGATTGATCCAAGAATTGACTGTGTAATTACTTTGCGCTTTGACCAAGCCATCAGTGGTGTAGAAATTCTTGCAGAATTACATTCTTGGCATGAGAGTCAAGTAAGCCCAGCAGCACATTGGATCTGTGAAGGCCTTAATGCAGATGTGGACGCAGCAGAAGATTGGGAGTCATTGCGAGCAGAAGCGACATATTCCGAACTTCAGCTGGCGATTCAGCTGGCAAGCCGTCGCGGCCCTATTAGCATTTTAGAATTATCAGATTTTTGCTCTCGGGCGCAAGCTCTCGCGGAAGTGTTGGGCGCGCAAATTGATATGCCTAGTGTTAATACGATGCTGGAAAGCGCAAAAGAATTAGATGCTATGGCTGCAGAAAGTGATATTCAGCTAAGTATCAACATACTGTTTGACGATGCTTATTCTTGGGCGAATATTGAGTCCTTGATGCACCAACGTGGATTTAAGCTTTCTCGTAATGGCTTAAGTTTTGAATTCTTTAGTAATCAGAAGCGGATTTTTAATAGCGCTGATCTGAATCCAAATCAAGCTATAAAGCAAATTACCTTATTGCTTGAGGTGCCCCTGGTTGAGCAAGATGAGCGCGCATTTGAGCGTATGTTGGGTGAGGGTGTTGAGATAGGGCAATTGGCGCATGGACGTTTAGTCGATGACAATGGCATCAATCTCACTGAGGCTGCTGTAGTAAGTATTCGTCAGCATCTTGATGGTCTTTATGCCAATCTTGAGAAAAGTAGCATTCCAGCAGGCTCCTCGACCGCTAGCAGACTCTTTAGTTAAGGAATTACTTTGTCGTCTTCTCATCCGACAAATCTAGCGGATCGCTATGCATTCTTGCAATCTGAACTCGCACGCCTAGAGCATGCTTACTATGTGCTGGATAATCCTTTGGTGCCAGATAGTGAGTACGATCGCTTATATCGTGAGTTACTGGATATTGAATTGGCTCATCCTCAATGGATTACTGCAGATTCCCTCTCTCAGAGGGTAGGGGGTGCAGCGCTCAAAGCGTTTGATTCTGTTACGCATGTAATGCCCATGCTTTCTTTGAATAACGCTTTTGAAGATGCAGAGCTGATTGCCTTTGATCGACGTTGCCGAGAGGGACTTCATCTCAATCAGGTGGAGTACGCGGGAGAGCTCAAGTTTGATGGTTTAGCGATTTCATTACGCTATGAACATGGCAGTCTGGTAAGGGCCGCTACACGTGGTGATGGAGCAAGCGGCGAAGATGTCACAGCGAATATTAAAACCATACGCGCCATTCCATTAAAGCTAACTGGCGCTAATATTCCAGCAGTGCTTGAGGTGCGTGGCGAAGTATTTATGTATCTCGAAGACTTTCAGAAGATGAACGCGCTAGCCGCCCAAGCTGGAGAAAAAGAGTTTGCCAATCCACGCAATGCTGCCGCTGGTAGTTTGCGGCAATTAGATTCAAAGATCACTGCCAAGCGACCATTATCGTTCTTTGCCTACGGTCTAGGAGCTTTGGAGCCGACTTCTTGGTTGCCTACTACCCATGAGGCCTTACTCAATGTGTATGTGCAATTAGGTTTACCAGTCTGCTCCGAGCGAAGGGTACTTCATTCTGTGGAAGCCATACTCTCCTTTTATAACGAGATTGGCAGCAAAAGAGAGGCGTTACCTTATGATATCGATGGTGTCGTCTATAAGGTGAACTCTTTTACAGAGCAAGCTAAATTAGGATTTGTGTCTAGAGCACCGCGTTTTGCGCTAGCTCATAAGTTCCCAGCCCAAGAAGCGCTCACTACTGTACTGGGGATTGATGTGCAGGTAGGAAGAACTGGCGCCATTACTCCTGTTGCGCGCTTATCCCCTGTAGAGGTAAGTGGTGTCATAGTCACTAATGCCACTTTGCATAACGAAGATGAGGTGAAGCGTAAAGACGTTCGTATTGGTGATACGGTTTCTGTGCGACGTGCTGGTGATGTGATTCCTGAAGTGGTATCCGTCATTAAAGAGCGTAGGCCATCTGATGCACAACAGTTTGTAATGCCAACCCAATGTCCTGTATGCGACTCGCATATTGAGCGCTTAGTAGGCGAAGCGATAGCTCGCTGTAGTGGGGGTTTATTTTGTCAGGCACAGCGTAAGCAGGCACTTATTCACTTTGCCCATCGTCGCGCCTTAGATATCGAAGGTTTAGGTGAGAAGATCGTTGATCAATTAGTCGATCACAATCTTGTGAGAACCCCTGCAGATCTCTATCGTTTAGGTTTTTCTGCTTTGGCTAACCTAGAACGTATGGGCGAGAAGTCTGCCGATAATCTGATAAAAGCCATTGCGCAATCTCGCAATACTAGCTTAGCCCGTTTTATCTTTGCTCTTGGTATTCGGCATGTGGGCGAGACAACGGCTAAGGATTTAGCTAATCACTACCGATCCATGTATGCCCTAATGGATGCGGACGTTGAAGATCTTTTGACAGTCAAAGATGTAGGTCCAGTAGTTGCAGATTCCATTACCAGCTTTATGCAAGAAGCCCATAATCGAGAAGTGATTGAACAATTACTTGCTTCAGGCATGCAGCTCTCCGTAGAAGAAAAAGTGATGAGTGCAGCAGTAGCAGGAAAAACCTTTGTGCTCACAGGCACATTCCCCACGCTAACACGTGATGAGGCAAAAGACTTGCTTGAAAAAGCAGGCGCTAAAGTCGCTGGCTCGGTCTCCAAAAAAACTGACTACGTTGTTGCTGGTACAGATGCTGGCAGCAAACTCACTAAGGCTGAAGAATTGGGCGTGGCAGTCATTGATGAGGTAGGGATGCTTGAGTTATTAAAGTAGGATCTTTCTTACACTCAGATTAGCTTGGTCTGTAGCAATTCTCCGCATAAGATATTTAGCTTCATCATTAAAATTTATTTATGAGTCATCTCCATCTCATCCTACAGGCGGCAGAATTTTCTTCATTGAAAGATGCTGCCGTTCAAGTATTAACTTCTACTAACCCTTACTCTCGATATAACAAAGAGGGCCACATCACTGCTAGTGGTCTAATGATAAAAGATGAGAAAGTACTTTTGATTTTTCATCCCCATATTCAGCAATGGTTGCAGCCTGGAGGCCACATTGATGAGGGCGAAACACCTATGGATGCTGCCATTCGTGAGGTTTTTGAAGAGACGGGAGTTGTTTGCGATCCCTATGCTAATGATGACGAACCATTGGATATTGATATACATCAGATTCCATCAAACCCCCAAAAGGGTGAGGGTGATCATGTGCATATTGATTTATTGTTTTTACTCAGGGCAGTAGAGGAGCGAGAATCAAGTGAAAACATTCAGAAAGCTTGGATTTCTTGTTGTGATATTTCTAATTTACGTATCCAGCGAGCGCTTAAAAAACTCAATAATGAAACTTTAAGCCCCTAGCGCTTCTAATAACTCTGTCTCTAACAAAATCTGCAGCTTTGGATTTTTACTGAGTCTAGCCGCATCCAGCAGAAATATATCCTCTACTCTTTCGCCTAGGGTATTGATGCGCGCAGTGTGCAAAGATACCTGATGCTTAGCTAGTACCCTAGAGATAACATATAGAAGTCCGGTGCGATCACTCGCTGACAGAGATAGCGCATAGTAGTGACCCCGTTCATCGGGTGTGACGCGTACCCGCGGCTGTATCGGGAAGGTTCTGGATTGCCGAGAGAGGCGTCCCATACTGGGGTTAGGCAAGGGATCATGGCTTTGTAGGGCCGCCGAGAGCTCATACTCAACTAGCTGAATCAAATCTCGGTAGCTCCCTCCCTCATCCACTAAATTACTGCCTGAGATTTGGAAAGTATCTAAAGCATAGCCATGTCTGGTGGTGTGAATGCGGGCATCCCAGATTGAGAAACCATGACGTTCAAAATAGGCGCAAATCCTGGAAAATAAATCTTCTTGGTCTCTGACATACACCGCAATTTGTAAGCCTTCACCTACAGGAGAGAGGCGCGCTCGGACAATAGGTATTTGGCTATCTACTTTATTAAACAGATGTCGTGTCAGCCAGGCAATATCGCCTGCATCTTGACGTAAGAAAAAAGCGACATCTAATTTTTGCCAGAGATTTTCATAGGCAGAATCCTCAATACCATTAAGACGTAGATTCGAACGTGACTCTTCTTGTTGTTGAGCAAGCTCAGAAGAAGCATCAGGTTTTGCTCCACCTAGAACACGCAGGGTAGCGCGATAGAGATCCTCGAGTAACTTGCCTTTCCACGCATTCCAGACTTTAGGGCTAGTACCACGTACATCTGCAACTGTGAGGAGATATAGGGCAGTGAGGTGTCTCTCATCCCCCATTTTGCCGGCAAAAGCTTTGACGACATCAGGGTCAGTGATATCTTGTTTCTGCGCTACTTGGCTCATGTTGAGGTGTTCTGCAACCAACCAGACTAAAAGCTCTGTATCTGTTTTATCCAAGCCATGATCTTTGGCAAAACTACGTACATCGGCTTTACCAAGCTCAGAGTGATCACCTCCACGGCCTTTGGCAATGTCATGGAAGAGTGCTGCAATGATGAGGAGCCAAGGCTTTTCAAAACGAGCAATGAGGCTGCTACAGAACGGAAACTCATGGGTGTTTTCGAGCACCATGAAGCGTCGCACATTACGTAAGACCATCAAAATATGTTGATCAACGGTATATACATGAAATAAGTCATGCTGCATTTGGCCAACAATGTTTCTGAAGGCAGGGAGGTAGCGGCCCAGCACACTCGTGCGATTCATGAGTTGAAAAGCGCGACTGACTCCATCGGGCTGTTGCAGTAGTTGCATAAACAGCGCGCGATTTACTGGATCCTTGCGCCATTGAGCATTCATCTTTTGCCGAGCGTTATAGAGCGCTCTAAAAATGGTTGCTGATAAGCTTTTGACGTTAGCAGTTTGAGCAAAGACGAGAAAGGTTCGTAGAATTTGCTCCGGATGCTTCTGAAAGAGCTGGGGATCGACAATATCAAGTACACCCTGACGTTCTATAAACCCCTCATTGCCTTCGCCAGCGATGGTGTGAGTAGTCTTAGATTCTTGAGGAAAGAGTAGGGCCTCAATATTTTGGAGCAGTACATCATTTAATTGATTGACCGCCTTAGCAGCCCAATAGTAGCGACGCATAATCGCTTCGCTGGCCAATCGAAGAGACTCTTCCGAGTGCCCCATAGAGGCTGCGAGTGACGCCTGAAAATCGAATGCCAATACATCTTGTCTTCGACCTGCCAGTAAGTGTAGGTTAGCTCGCAGAGTTTCTAAAAAGCGTTGATTACGTTTCAGCTCAGTAAGTTCGCGATTAGTCAGTAGACCCGCAAGATACAAATCTTTAAAAGTATTACCTAGGTGCGCTGCTTTACTCACCCAAGAAATCACTTGGAGATCACGTAGGCCACCAGGACTTTCTTTGCAATTGGGCTCAAGCGAATAGGGTGTGTCTTGGTATTTGTAATGCCGCTGAATTTGCTCTGCTAGTTTTGCTTGAAAAAAAGTTTTCGGATCTAAAGCATTTTCGTAGACAGTTTCAAATTCGTGAAAGAGTGTCTTCTTGCCACAAATGAGTCGAGACTCTAATAATGAAGTGCGTACCGTAATGTCTTGCTCTGATTCTGAGATGCATTCCGCGACAGTTCTCACGGAGCTACCAATTTCTAAGCCGGTATCCCAACACTGGGCTACAAATGCTTCAATCTTGCTTGCCAATACTGTTTCGAAGTATTGCTTATCTGCAGGCAGCAAAATTAAAATATCAATATCAGAATAAGGAAAGAGTGATCCTCTACCAAAACCACCTACGGCAACTAATGCAGCATCAGATTTGAGGCCACATTGATTCCAGAGACTAGTGAGAAGTTCATCACTGAGCTTACTCAGTTGTTTGGTGAGTTTGCCAACTTCCTGATGTTCACGAAATTGGGCGTAAGCTAATTCTCGAGCTGCTTTTAAGTTAGCGACATTCATCATGGGCTGATTGCTATAAACGCACCATCGAATACATCATCGCTTGAAGCATTTATGAATTAAGCGCTTGCAAGCTGCGGTCTAAAGGATAGACCTTTGACGCAATCAGGTATGGCGTTGCTGCCCTCTGACCAAGTGAGTACCTCTACTCCAGTGTTGGTGACTAAGAGCGTATGCTCCCATTGCGCTGACAGGCTACGATCTTTTGTTTTGACAGTCCATTGATCTGGCATCGTTCGAATCTCACGACGACCAGCATTAATCATGGGCTCAATCGTGAATGTCATACCTACTACTAACTTTTCACCTGTGCCAGGTCGACCATAGTGAAGAATTTGCGGGTCTTGATGAAACACTTTACCAATGCCATGACCGCAATACTCACGCACTACCGAGTAACCTGCTTTTTCAGCATGCGTTTGAATCACATGACCAATGTCCCCTAAGGATGCTCCGGGTTTGACCTGGGCAATGCCGAGCCACATGCATTCAAACGTAATTTGGGTGAGGCGCTTGGCGAGTACCGATACTTCGCCCACCATAAACATTCGGCTGGTGTCACCATAGTAGCCTTGAGGCGTAATCACAGTGATATCTAAATTAACGACATCTCCTGTTTTTAAAATCTTCTCACCGGGAATGCCATGACAAATCACATCATTTACAGAGGTACAAATAGATGCTGGAAAAGGGGGGTAGCCTGGGGGCTGATAGTTCAATGGAGCAGGAATCGTCTTTTGGACATCGCGCATGTAAGCGTGACAAATACGATCGAGCTCGGCGGTGCTAACACCTGCTTTGACATGAGGCGCTACGTGGTCAAGCACTTCACTGGCTAAGCGGCCAGCTTCGCGCATCCCTTGGATGTCTTTTTCGGCGGTAAATACACTATTCATGCCTTGATTATCAACGACTTGGCAGTTTTTGACAGATCTTTCCTGCCTAAATAATGGGCAGTAGGGGCATTACAGCCTATTTTCAGCAGGCTTTACTGATTCTTGGATAGCGATCTGATCGCTAGGTGATTGATATTTAAGCTATAATTTATGTATCAGGTCAATTTTTGATTTGAAATCGCGGGTTGAGCCTTCCAGGGTGGCGTTTTTTAGCGCAGCTAGGACTCAATCTTAGAACACAACCCTTAGGAGAAGTTATGTCAGTCACTATGCGTGAAATGCTAGAAGCCGGTTGCCATTTTGGTCATCAAACCCGTTTCTGGTCACCAAGAATGGCCCCTTATATTTTCGGCCATCGCAATAAAATCCACATTATCAATTTGGAAAAAACATTGCCAATGTTTCAGGACTCCCTGAAATTTGTCAAACAAATTGCTGCAAACCGTGGAACGATCTTATTCGTTGGCACTAAGCGTCAGTCACGTGAAATCATTGCTGAAGAAGCTGCGCGTGCTGGTATGCCTTATATCGACAGTCGCTGGTTGGGCGGTACGCTCACCAATTTCAAAACAGTGAAAGGCTCCCTCAAGCGTTTGAAGGATATGGCTGTTGCTAAAGAAGCAGGTGATTGGGACAAGCTTTCTAAGAAAGAAGCTTTGACTAATGACCGTGATCTCGACAAATTGCAAAAAGCCCTCGGCGGTATTCAAGATCTGAACGGTGTTCCTGATGCAATTTTCGTTGTGGACGTTGGCTATCACAAGATTGCTATTACTGAAGCAAACAAGCTCGGTATTCCAGTGATCGCAGTGGTAGATACCAACCACTCACCAGAAGGTGTGGATTACATCATCCCAGGTAACGATGACTCCAGCAAAGCAGTATTACTCTACACGCGCGGCATTGCAGATGCCATCCTAGAAGGTAAAGCAAACTCTGTTCAAGAAATTTTGATTGCGGTTAAAGAAGGTGAAGAAGAGTTTGTAGAAGAAGGGAAAGCTGAATAATGGCTGCTATTACCGCTGCAATGGTTGGCGAGTTACGCGCCAAAACTGATGCCCCGATGATGGAATGTAAAAAGGCCTTGACTGAGGCTGATGGCGACATGGCTAGAGCAGAAGAAATTTTGCGCGTTAAGCTGGGAAGTAAGGCTGGTAAAGCCGCTTCCCGAGTAACTGCTGAAGGAATTGTTGTGTCTTTCATCGACGGAACTACCGGTGCCTTGCTTGAAGTGAACTGCGAAACCGATTTCGTTTCTAAGAATGATGACTTCTTGGCATTCACAGCAAATTGTGTGAAGTTGATTGCGCAAAATAATCCAGCTGATGTTGCTGCTCTATTAGCGTTGCCTATGAATGATTCAACGGTAGATACTGTACGCAGCGCACTGATCGGTAAGATCGGCGAGAACATCATGCCACGTCGCTTCAAGCGCTTTACTGGCGCTAATAAGCTCGTGTCTTATCTTCACGGTACTCGCATTGGTGTCATGGTGGAGTATGAGGGTGATGAGACTGCCGCTAAAGATGTGGCAATGCACATTGCTGCGATGAAGCCAGTGGCTTTGTCGATGGCTGATGTGCCTGCTGAATCTATTGCGATTGAGCGTAGTGTTGCTGTTCAAAAAGCTGCTGAATCTGGCAAGCCTGCTGAGATCGTTGAGAAGATGGTGGAAGGTTCTATTCAGAAGTACTTGAAAGAAGTTTCCCTGTTGAACCAAACGTTTGTGAAAAATGACAAGCAAACAGTAGAGCAAATGCTCAAGGCTGCCAACACGACTATCAAAGGCTTCACTATGTTTGTTGTAGGTGAGGGCATTGAGAAGCGTCAAGATGACTTTGCTGCTGAAGTAGCTGCTCAGGTGGCTGCTGCAAAGGGTGCTTAAGGGCGCCTGATGGCAATGACTTCCTGATACACCTGGGAAGACAGTAATCCTCAAAAGGGCATAGAAACCTCGGTTTCTATGCCCTTTTGTTTGATCTCTGCCAAGCCCTTTATAATTTGAGCATAATATTAAAAAGTACTTAAAGATCAATAAGCTAAGTAAGTAAATTACTTGGCAAATTACGGAAAATAAAACAATGCCAGCCTACAAACGCGTTCTCTTAAAACTCTCTGGTGAAGCCCTTATGGGCGACGATGCTTTCGGTATCAACCCGATCACGATCGATTCGATGGTGAAAGAAATTGCTGAGGTGGTTAATAGTGGAGTGGAGTTAGCCATCGTCATCGGCGGCGGTAATATTTTTCGTGGCGTTGCAGGCGGTGCTGCTGGCATGGACCGTGCCACAGCAGATTACATGGGAATGCTTGCCACCATGATGAATTCTTTAGCTCTGCAAGATGCCTTGCGTCAAAAAGGGGTGGAGGCACGGGTTCAATCTGCTTTGAGAATGGACCAAGTGGTGGAGCCTTACATTCGTCCACGAGCAATTCGTGCATTAAGTGAAGGCAAGGTCGTGATCTTTGCCGCAGGCACAGGTAACCCTTTCTTTACAACAGATACTGCAGCGGCTTTGCGTGGCGCCGAGATGGGCGTGGAGATTATGTTGAAAGCTACTAAGGTGGATGGCATTTATACCGCTGATCCGGTCAAAGAGCCTAGCGCTACTTTATACAAAACCATTACGTTTGACGAAGCTATCATTAAAAATCTGCAAGTGATGGATGCCACGGCTTTTGCCTTATGCCGGGATCGTAAATTACCAATCAAAGTATTTTCCATACTTAAGCCAGGCGCATTGATGCGTGTTGTACAGGGTGAGTCTGAAGGTACTTTAGTACACGTTTAATAGGAGGCTTGATGTCCGCAACAGAAATAAAAACTACTACTGATCAAAAGATGCAGAAGTCTCTTGAGGCTCTGAAAACTAACTTGGCAAAAATTCGTTCTGGTCGTGCCAACCCCGGAATTTTGGAACACATTCAGGTCGATTACTACGGTAACCCCACCCCATTGAGCCAGGTGGCTAGTTTGGGTTTGGCTGATGCAAGAACGATAAATGTGCAGCCTTTCGAAAAAACAATGGTTGCTGCTATTGAAAAGGCGATTCGTGATTCTGACCTTGGCTTGAACCCTGCATCACAGGGCACGGTAATTCGTGTGCCTATGCCAGCGCTGACAGAAGAGCGCCGTCGGGATTTAACCAAGGTTGTTAAAAACGAGGGTGAAGATACCAAAATTGCAGTACGCAATTTACGTCGTGATGCTAACGAGCATTTAAAGCGCCTAACTAAAGACAAAGAAATCTCTGAAGATGAAGAGCGTCGTGCTACCGATGAAATCCAGAAGATGACAGATCGTGCAGTTGTGGATGTTGATAAGATTGTTTCAGAAAAAGAAAAAGAGATCATGACGGTTTAGACCTCATGATGACGCTTTTGATTCTTAGCCATGACTAAACACACCAGCTCTACTCTGACTGTTCCAGAGATTAGCGCTATCCCTCGTCATGTAGCCATCATCATGGACGGTAATGGTCGGTGGGCCAGTAAGCGTTTTATGCCGCGTGTGGCAGGGCATGCAGAAGGCCTACGTGCTGTGCGTAAGGTGGTTCAGGAGTGCGTCACACAAGGAGTGGAATACCTCACTATTTTTGCATTTAGCTCTGAGAACTGGCGTCGTCCACCAGAAGAAGTGGGTTTTCTGATGAAGCTCTTTTTGAAATCATTGAGCGGTGAAGTATCTACCCTAGCGGAAAATAAGATTACCTTGCGAATGATTGGGGATTTAAGTCGGTTTGATCCAGCGATTCAGGAGTTGGTGAAATTTTCTGAAGAAAAAACTGCGGGAGGTCAGCGCTTAACGTTGACAGTGGCTGCTAATTACGGTGGTCGTTGGGATATTTTACAGGCGATGCAAAAGTGCGTAGCGCTTCATCCCAATCTAAAGCCCGAGCAAGTTTCAGAGGCGCTCTTGCAGCCTCATTTATCTATGGCTTATGCCCCAGAGCCTGATCTTTTTATTCGTACTGGTGGCGAACAGCGTGTCAGTAATTTTCTATTGTGGCAATTGGCTTATACCGAGTTGTATTTCACAGATACGCTCTGGCCTGATTTCGATGAAGTGGAATTACGCAAAGCTTTTGATTGGTTTGGTCAACGTGAACGCCGTTTTGGCCGTACGAGTGCCCAATTGGCAGCCGGCGTAACTGCGGAGCCTATGAGTGATGCAGTTTAATAAGAAGCATAGTATTTATATATGCTGAAAACCCGAGTCATAACGGCTTTACTCCTCTTGGCGGTGCTATTGCCAACACTATTCTTATTGCCAACATTCTATTTAGGCGCCTTCTTTTTGGTGGCGATGATCATCGCTTCATGGGAATGGAGTCGGATGATTGCTCCAGGGGCTAAATGGGCTGCTTGGCTCTATGCTGTTTTTTGCTTAGTGATTATTCTATTTTTATTGGGTATGAAAGCGGTCTCATGGCAATTCTCTGTACTGATGATGGCGGCGCTCTTTTGGTTATTTGTGGCGCCATTCATTTTGGCAAAAGGGATGAATCTTCCATTTGAAAAATGGAAACCTTTTTACAGCATCATAGGCCTCATCATTCTTCCGGCGACTTGGTTTGCTTTAGTTTTCTTGCGCGAGCTGGGGCTAATCTTCTTATTGAGCAGTATTACCTTGGTGTGGGTTGCAGATATTGGCGCTTACTTTATTGGTAAGGCTTTTGGAAAGCACAAGCTTGCAGTAAATATTAGCCCTGGGAAATCGATTGAGGGCGCGCTCGGAGGACTGGTATTGTGCTACCTCTATGCACTTTTGTGCGTACTGTATTTACCGCTAGGAGACACCTTATTTGGTGCGTGGGCGATTCGATTTGGTTGGGTCCCGATGTTCTTGATGGTGACAGTCTTAGTGGCATTGAGTGTCTTTGGCGACCTATTTGAGTCACAACTAAAGCGTTTGGCCGGTGTTAAAGATAGTAGCCATTTATTGCCCGGTCATGGCGGAGTGTTAGATCGTGTCGATGCCTTACTGCCAACCATGCCGATTGCTGCCTTACTAGCTGGATTGGTGTGATGTCAGTGAGAAAGATAGCCATCTTAGGATCCACGGGATCCATTGGTATGAATACACTCGATGTCATTCGTGCCCACCCAGATCGTTTTCAAGTAGTGGCCCTTACTGCCGGAAAGCAAATTGAGCGCCTGGCAGAGCAATGCGTTGAATTCAAGCCTGCGCTTGCGGTAGTAGCCACAGCAGAGGGCGCCAGTCGTTTGACCCAGTTACTGTACACACGCAATATTAAGACGCAGGTGCTGTATGGTCCTGATGCTTTAGTCACCGCTGTGACTGATTCCGCTTGTGACACGGTGATGGCGGCGATTGTAGGAGCAGCTGGTTTGGTACCTACGATGGCTGCAGCGAAAGCGGGTAAACGGGTCTTGCTGGCAAATAAAGAGGCGCTCGTCATGTCGGGCAATTTATTTATGCAGGCTATGAAAGAAGGGGGCGGTGAACTACTGCCCATAGATAGTGAGCACAATGCCATCTTCCAATGTCTACCCAATCAATTTACCAAATCATCTCCAGATCAAATAGAGCCCTTGGGCGTTGAAGAGTTTTGGTTGACTGCTTCAGGTGGGCCATTCAGAAATAAGGCACTTACAGAACTATCCACAATCACGCCTGAGCAAGCATGCGCGCATCCTAACTGGGTAATGGGCCGAAAGATCTCTGTAGACTCAGCGACGATGATGAATAAAGGTCTTGAGGTAATAGAGGCCTTTTGGCTGTTTGGCTTGCCCTTGGAAAAAATTAAAGTATTGATTCATCCGCAAAGCGTAGTGCATTCGATGGTGCGCTACCGTGATGGTTCAGTACTAGCGCAATTGGGTCAGCCCGATATGCGGACGCCTATTGCTTATGGGCTGGCTTGGCCCGAGCGCATCCATGCAGGCGTTGCGCCACTCAGCTTGATCCAATTAGCAAACTTAAGTTTCTTTGAGCCGAATTTCTCTCAATATCCTTGCTTAAATTTAGCATTTTCTGCAGCACGTGCAGGAGGGACTGCGCCAACAATTTTGAACGCAGCCAACGAGGTAGCTGTAGCGGCATTCTTAGATGAAGGGCTTCCTTATTTAGAGATCGCTACCGTGGTGGAGCGCACCTTAAATACCTTAGCGCCTGTTCCAGCAAATTCCTTAGAGCTGATTTTGCAGGTGGATGAGCAAGCACGCCAAATCGCCAATAAGATCATTCGCGATACGAAGCCTTAGATTGCGCTAGCGATGCAAGCCTTGATGACACTCGCAGCATTTTTAGTCACGATTGGTGTACTAGTGAGTTTTCATGAGTACGGCCATTTTCTAGTGGCTCGTTTATGTCGCGTTAAAGTACTGCGTTTTGCTTTGGGGTTTGGTAAGCCTATCTTTACCTATCATGCAAAAAATGGCACCGAGTGGGTACTCGCCGCTATTCCGCTGGGCGGATATGTCAAATTATTAGATGGCCGAGATAGCCAGCAATCGATCAACGCAGAAGATCGCTTGGCCTCTTTTGATGTCAAGCCACTATGGCAGCGTTCAGCCATCGTGGCAGCAGGACCATTTGCTAACTTTTTGTTGGCGATTGTTTTGTTTACGGTAATTTATGTCAGCGGTGTGCCGCAATTGCCTGCGCGCTTACAGGCTCCACCAGAGCAATCGATCGCTGCAAAAATGGGGGTGCTTGAGGGTGATCGAGTCATTGGCTGGCAATCTCTTTCTGAAAATCGTCCCCCAAGCTTGAATGAGTTTGATGCTGTCCCGAGTTGGAATGCCTTACGTTGGCTTTTATTGGATGCCATCACGGGTGAGCGGGGATTTGCTCTCGAGATGGAGAGTCCTCAAGGGAATCGGTTTACCAAGGTTTTTAACAGTGAGGATTTGCCGCGCATTCACCCAGAAGCAGACCCACTGAAAGCACTTGGGGTTATGCCTCAGATTGTGCCTTCATCGGGCTGGATTGAGCTCAAATTAGGCCCTATAGATGCGATTGCTTTTGCTGGTGAAAGGGTCTATTTAATTACCAAGGTTTCCCTAAGATTGATGATTGGTTTATTTACTGGAGATACTGCGCTGAAGCAGCTGAGCGGCCCATTAAGCATTGCAGATATGGCTGGAAAGTCAGCCCAGGTGGGGTGGCAGCCATTTGTAGGGTTTTTAGCGCTGATGAGCATCAGTATTGGCTTGTTAAATTTGCTACCTTTCCCCATGTTAGATGGGGGTCAGCTCCTGTATGATGCATGGGAGTTGGTTGCTGGCAAGCGAATTTCAGTATCCATGCAAGAAAAGCTCCAAAAATTAGGGTTTTTCCTGCTGATCTTCATTTCCTTGCTAGCCTTGTTTAACGATTTACAACGCTACCTTTCACCTTGAATTTTCTACTACCCACTTTTCGTGTCTTAGCCCAATTTTTTGTGCGGGCTTGCCTTGTACTTGCGGCGAGTTTTTGCATGAGTGCCCAGGCAGCAGATCCTTTTGTCATTAAAGATATTCGTATTGAAGGGTTACAGCGCGTTGAGCCTGGAACCGTGTTTAGCTATCTTCCAGTTCAAGTAGGCGAGACTTTTACCGCAGAGAAGGGCGCGGATTCCATTAAAGCGCTGTACAGCACTGGCTTTTTCCGAGATGTACAGATTCAGGCGCAAGGCAATGTCTTGATTGTGATCGTTGAAGAGCGTCCCACCATCTCCCGAATTGAATTTACGGGCATGAAAGAGTTTGATCAAGCCAATATTCGGAAATCACTGAGTGCAGTCGGCGTGGCAGAGGCGCGATTCTATGACAAAGCGCTGATTGATAAGGCAGAGCAAGAGCTCAAGCGTGCTTATGTTGGTAAGGGCTTGTATGCCGCAGAAATTGTCGCCACAGTGACTCCAGTAGAACGCAACCAAGTGGCCGTGTATTTCAATATCGATGAAGGTCCGGTTGCGAAGATTCAGGAGATTAACTTTATTGGTAATAAAGTGTTCAGCGAAAGCACTCTGAAGAGTGAGATGCAACTGAAAACGGGTGGATGGCTATCTTGGTACAGCAAAGATAATTTGTATTCAAAACAAAAGTTAACAGCTGATCTAGAGAATATTCGCTCTTACTATCTCAATCGTGGTTATCTTGAGTTCGTGATTGACTCTACTCAGGTGTCGATCACTCCAGACAAGAAGGGCATCTACTTGACCGTCAGTATTTCTGAGGGTTCTAAGTTCACGGTAAAGAATGTACGTTTAGCTGGCGATCTATTAGGTAAAGAGGCGGAGTTAACTCAACTCGTCACTCTGAAGGCTGGAGATACCTTCTCCTCTGCCAAGTTGACGGAGAGTACTAAGGCGATTGCGGAAATCCTGGGGTCATATGGTTATGCTTTTGCAACGATCAATCCGCAGCCGGATATTCGACGTGAGCTAAGCGAAGTAGATTTAACCTTGGTGGTTGACCCAGGTCGTCGTGTATACGTGCGTCAAGTGAACGTGACGGGTAATGCCAAAACTCGAGATATGGTAATCCGTCGTGAAATCCGCCAATTTGAGAGCTCTTGGTTCGATAGCGAGAAGATCGATTTATCTAAGAAACGTATTAACCGTTTAGGGTATTTCACAGAGACGGACATCTCAACCCAGGATGTTCCTGGATCTCCTGATCAGGTCGATGTAAACGTGAAGGTTGCTGAAAAACCAACGGGTGCCGTGACTATTGGTGCTGGTTTTTCATCTACAGAGAAATTAATTCTGTCAGCGGGTATTAATCAAGAGAATGCCTTTGGAACGGGAACATCCGTGGGGGTCAATTTCTCCTTAGGTAAGATTAATCAAAGTCTTGCTTTATCGAACTATGATCCTTACTTTACGGAAGATGGAATCAGTCGCTATACCGATCTCTTCTACAGATCATCCAAGCCTTTGTATTACGTTGGCGATCCTGACTATCAGATTAAGTCCGTAGGATCCAACATTAAATTTGGCGTGCCCTACACTGAAGTGGATCGAGTGTTTTTTGGAACGGGTATTGAGGCTTACCAGATTCAGACTACTGTTAATACACCGATACCTTACTTAACTTATGCCCAAAGTTACGGTATCGCTGCGCCGGGCTATCCTGGCACTTTAAATACTTACAATATTCCTGTAACGGTAGGTTGGTCGCGGGATGGGCGTGATAGCGCGTTAATTCCGTCTTCGGGATCATTGCAGCAGCTGAGTGCCGAAGTCGGTACGCCAGCAGGAAATATGACGTTTTACCGTGTGTTTGGTCAATATCAGAAGTACCATTCCTTCTCAAAAGGGAATATCTTGTCTTTTAATGGCGAGGTTGGTTATGGCCAGGCTTATGGAAATAATCCATTCCCTATTACCAAAAACTACTACGTAGGTGGTATTGGATCGGTTCGAGGCTATGCACCTGGCTCTCTCGGCCCCACCTTTTATAACCCTAATTTTGGTCGAAATCAGCCAGTGGGCGGCCAATCCAAAATCGTCACAAACGTGGAATATACCGTTCCGGTTCCAGGCTCCGGTATTGATAAGACCTTGCGGGTATTTACCTTCGTAGATGGCGGTAATGTCTATGGGGAGAATATTAACCTGGTCTTGCGATACTCTTATGGCTTGGGTTTATCATGGATATCACCGCTGGGTCCGCTAAAATTTAGTTATGGTATCCCGATCAAATCATTGCCAACGGATAATATTCAGCGTTTGCAGTTCCAGGTTGGTACAGCGTTTTAATTGTTTAAGGAAAGTGTTATGAAGCTTCGTCAATCTTCTAAATGGATTCAATGTAGTTTGATCGCTATTTGCTCCGCTCTTGCAGTCCAAAATGTTATGGCACAAGATGTAGGTAGTCGGGTTGCGGCTGTTAACGTTGAGAAAGTATTCAACGAATCTAACTTAGCTAAGGCAAGTCAGTCTCGGTTGCAGAATGAATTCATGAAACGTCAAAATGATATTCGTGACAGTGCACAAAAGATTAAATCTGCTGCTGAAAAGTTAGATCGTGACTCAGCGGTGATGTCTGAGGCGGATCGTGTACGTCGTCAACGGGAGTTGGCCGACCAAGATCGCGAGCTTCAGCGTAAGCAACGTGAATACACTGAAGATTTGAACCAGCGCAACTTTGAAGAACGTGCCAAGATTGCTGAGAAAGCAAATCAAGCTCTCAAACAGGTTGCTGAACAAAGAAAAATTGATGTCATCATTCAAGATCCAGCCTATGCTAATCCAAAGGTAGATATTACTGATGAAGTCATCAAGGTTTTGAATAGTCTGAAGTAAGTTTTATGCCCACCGCCATCGAGCTGGCCGAACAATTTCAAGTAAGCTTGGTGGGGGATGGCTCCCTTGTATTTCAAGGTCTCGCCCCCCTCGAGCGGGCTCATCCGCATCACATCTCTTTTCTTTCAAACCCACTCTATCGCCAGCAAGCGAGCGATAGTTTAGCTGGCGCATTGATTGTCAGCCAATCTGATTTGGAGTTTCTCCAGGCCAATCCAGGTACACATGCCACATCTCGGGCCTACTTTGTTGCCAAGAATCCTTATGCAAGCTTTGCTAGAATGGCACAGTATTTTGCAAAAGTAGCTATGCCTGTACATGCCCCTGGAGTGCATCAGAGTGCTGTGGTAGATCCTTCGGCGATGATTCCGGCCTCATGTCATATTGGACCGTTTGTACAGATTGGTTCTGGCGTCAAGCTTGGTGAGCGGGTTGTACTGTTAGGCAATAGCACCATTGCTAGAAATACCCATATTGCTAGTGACACACTTATTTACCCTCATGTCTCTATTTACTCTGAGACGATAATTGGTGAGCGCTGCATCATTCATAGTGGCGCTGTGATTGGTGCAGATGGCTTTGGCTTTGCCCCTGATTTTTCTGCTACTGGCGGTGAGTGGGTCAAGATTCCCCAGACGGGAGCGGTAGTGATTGGCGATGATGTAGAAATTGGTGCCTCCACCACGATCGATCGTGGTGCTATGGCAGACACTACGATTGGGGCTGGTACAAAAATTGATAATCAAGTCCAGATTGCGCATAACGTCGTTGTGGGTAAGGGTTGCGTGATTGCTGGCTGCGCAGCAATATCAGGTAGTACCAAGATAGGCAACTTTTGCATTATTGGGGGCGCTGCTAATTTTGCAGGGCACTTGACGATTGCCGATAGAACTACCGTATCTGGAAATACTTCGATTATTCGTTCTATTACTGAGCCTGGGCAGCACTACACAGGTGTCTATCCATCAATGCCGCATCGTGTGTGGGAAAAAAATGCAGCCATTCTGCGTGGCCTAGATAAAATACGTCAACGCTTGCGTTTATTGGATAAATCCAAGGGATCAGACGCTTAAGGGCTGCTGATCTTCTTACATCAGAAATTTTATTAAGCGGGTACACATATGAGTAAAGCTATTGCCATCGACATTAATCAAATCTTGAACTTATTGCCGCACCGCTATCCCTTTTTATTGGTAGACCGTGTGTTGGCGCTCGAGCCGCGTCAAAGTATTACTGCCTTGAAAAATGTCACGATGAATGAACCTTTCTTTCAGGGGCATTTTCCGGATTTTCCGGTGATGCCGGGCGTATTGATTATTGAGGCTTTGGCGCAAACAGCTGCTCTACTGACTTTTTCTGAAGAGCGTGCAGAGGATGCGGTTTATTATTTTGCAGGTATCGATAATGCCCGCTTTAAAAAGCGAGTATTACCAGGCGATCAGCTCATCATGACAGCCAAGTTAGAGCGAGAGCGTGCTGGAATCTATAAGTTCCATGTTGAGGCAACCGTAGATGGTGAATTAGCCGCAGAGGCAGACATCACTTGCGCGGTTCGTTCGAAAGGCGCGTAATGACTCAGATTCATGCCTCTGCCATAGTCGATAGTAAAGCTGAAATTGCCAGTGATGTAGAGATTGGGCCTTACTCGGTAATCGGTCCCCATGTCAAAATTGGCGCAGGCAGCAAAGTCGGCTCGCATACTGTGATTGAGGGCCATACGACTATTGGTCAAGAGAATATATTTGCTCACTTTGCAGCGATTGGTGGCACACCCCAGGATATGAAGTATCGCGGTGAACCCACTCAACTGATTATGGGTGACCGCAATACTGTTCGTGAATTTACTACTATTCATACGGGCACTACTCAGGATGAAGGTATTACCCGTATTGGTAATGACAACTGGATCATGGCTTACGTACATATTGCCCACGATTGTCAGATTGGTAATAACACCATTTTTTCTAGTAATGCGCAAATTGCGGGTCACGTCCAAGTTCATGACTGGGCCATCATGGGTGGTATGTCTGGTGTGCATCAGTTCGTGCGCATTGGGCAACATGCCATGCTGGGTGGGGCCTCTGCCTTAGTACAAGATATTCCACCTTTTGTGATCGCTGCTGGAGATAAGGCCTCTCCGCATGGCATCAACGTGGAAGGTCTAAAACGTCGTGGTTTTTCAAGTGATACGATCTCGGCTTTACGTCAGGCTTATAAAGTGCTTTATAAGGATGGCTTAAGTTTCGAGGAAGCGAAGGTAGAAATTCACAAGATGGTTCTTGCGAGTACTGCTGATGCCGCTACCTCTGAAAAGCTTGCTCAATTTCATGATTTTATTGCCGCATCTACACGCGGCATTATTCGGTAGAGGCTAGTGCCTAAATTAGCCTGTGTTGCTGGAGAGCCTTCAGGGGACTTGCTTGCTGCACCAGTACTCAGTGCTCTAAAACAAATTCCGGATACCGCCCATCTCGAGGTGTATGGTGTTGGTGGTCCGCGCATGCAGGCGGTAGGTTTGCGTTCAGACTGGCCGATGGAGACCTTGAGTGTGCGTGGCTATGTTGAGGCGATCAAGCAGCTCCCCGCCATTCTGAAACTACGTCGCGAATTAATTGCCAATTTGCTTGGTGATGATAGGCCGGATGTGTATCTCGGGATTGATGCGCCAGACTTTAACTTAGGCGTTGAATTGGCCTTGCGTAAAGCTGGCATACCTACATTACATTTTGTCTCTCCTTCTATTTGGGCATGGCGGGCAGGGCGGATTAAAAAGATTAAGCAGGCAGTAGAAAGAATGCTGTGTATTTTTCCATTTGAGCTAGAGATTTATGAGCAAGCTGGGATGAATGCTACCTATGTTGGACATCCTTTAGCCAGCGAGATTCCGCTTGAGCCTCATCCAGCCCAAGCTAAAAAACGCCTCTGCGAGATCCTAAATATCTCTCACGATGCATTAGATGGCACGATCATTGCTGTACTACCTGGAAGTCGTGGTTCTGAAATTGAGCTGATTGCTCCAATCTTTTTTGACACCATGGTAGAGCTTGCACAGCGCATGCGGGGGCAGCCACTGCATTTCTTAATCCCGGTAGCTACGCCACGCTTACGTGAGCCCCTAGAGATTTTACTGAAGCGCACTGTAGAAGCGCACCCCGATCTACAGATTCATTTGCTTGATGGTGAGGCAGATCTCATCCTAGAGGCTGCGGATGTAGTGCTCATTGCCAGTGGTACTGCTACTTTACAAGCGGCGCTGTGGAAAAAACCGATGGTGATTTCTTATAAGGTGCCTTGGCTCACTGCTCAGATTATGAAACGGCAGGGCTACTTGCCATACGTAGGACTACCCAATATTCTAGCCGGTGAATTTCTGGTGCCGGAGTTATTGCAAGATGATGCTACTCCACATAAGTTGGCAGATGCCTTACTCGATTGGCTCAACTACCCCGCTCAAGTCAGTCAATTACAAATGCGTTTTGCTCAGATACATGAGACCTTGCGCCGGCCTACTGGTTTATTAGTAGCCCAAGCTGTAGCGCAAACGCTTGCCCAAGTTTCTGCTGGTAAAAAACATGTTGGTGGGTGAGTTAATCCAATGAGTCTGATTTGGATTTGCGGTGTGGATGAGGCAGGGCGAGGCCCTCTAGCTGGCGCAGTCGTAGCTGGCGCAGTCGTATTAGATCCAGAAAATCCCATCGTAGGTTTAAAAGATTCTAAGAAATTATCCGCTGCGCGCCGTGAATTTTTGTTCGAACAAATTCAGCTCAAGGCAAAAGCATGGGGGATTGGTCAGGCAAGCCCAGCAGAAATTGATCACATCAATATTTTGCAAGCAACGATGTTAGCGATGCGTCGAGCGATTGAAGATCTCACTACGCGTTTGGGTGGGTGGCCTGATAAAGCCCTAATCGATGGTAACCGTTGCCCTGAATTGCCCATTGCGGCAGAAGCCATCGTAAAAGGCGATACCAAAGAACCAGCTATCTCAGCAGCTTCTATATTGGCTAAAGTGACTCGGGACCGTCAGATGGCCGCTTTGCATGAGCGTCACCCTCAATATGGGTTTGCAACACATATGGGTTATCCGACGCAGGCCCATGTCGCTGCCTTAAAAGAGTTTGGTGCATGTGAGGAGCATCGTCGCAGTTTTTCACCGGTGCGCGATGTTTTAACCTTGCATAGTCGATAATCGTCAATATGCATATCGACTTGATCAGCTCAAAAGACAACCCTTTATTTAAAGAGATTCATCTATTACAGGCTACGGGTTCTAAAGGACAAAAAGCCAGACTGACTAGCGGACATGCATTGCTTGAGGGCATTCACTTGGTGCAAACCTGGGTTGGCGATCCCGCTCTAAAAGTATTGCTGACTTCTGAAGTGGGACTACAAAATTCAGAGATTGCTCAAGCTGTTTACGCCCATATTGAAATGTGTCCTGAGACTCGTATTTTTCAGCTAGATGCCGGTTTGTGGCATCTGCTCAGTGAATTAGCCAATGCCCCGCAGATTGCAGGACTCTTAGATTTACCAAAAATGAGTATCCCGCTGCAGCAGCCTATTGCCACTCTATCTGGTGATGTGATTATTTTAGATCGCATACAAGATGCTGGTAATGTAGGGTCCATTTTGCGTACTGCCGCTGCTGCAGGGTTTACTCAAGTGATTGCACTATCCGGTTGTGCCCACTTGTGGTCTAGCAAAGTATTGCGTGCGGGTATGGGAGCCCATCGTTTACTCGATTTGTATGAAGGCTGGTCTAATCAGCAGATCTTAAGTGCTGTCACTGCACCCTTATTAGCCGCAACTGCCGATGGCACGCTCGATGTGTTTGCTATGCCTAAAGTATTGATGCATCCAGTAGCTTGGCTCATGGGTAGCGAAGGCCAGGGTATCTCTGAAGATCTCATGGCACAAGCACAGAGTATCTCTATTCCGATTGACCCAAGGGTGGAGTCTTTAAATGTAGCCACCGCAGCAGCGATCTGCTTATTTGAGACAGTGCGCGTGCGTCGAAGCTAACCTAAGATCGTTTTATCTGACTTTATTGACTGTAGGATGGTAGTGGCAATCTCTTCGATGGACTTACTAGTCGTAACCACCCAGGGAATAGATTGTTTTTTCATCATGGCCGTCGCTTCGTTAATTTCATAACGGCAGTTCTCAAGCTTGGCATAATTGCTTCCTGGACGTCGCTCATTACGTATTTCAGATAAGCGCTCGGCATCAATCATCAGACCAAAGATCTTACTGCGATACGCAATCAAATCTTTTGGCAATTGTCCGCGTTCAAAATCTTCAGGTATTAAAGGGTAGTTGGCTGCTTTCATCCCATACTGCATCGCTAAATAGAGGCTCGTTGGTGTCTTACCGACGCGCGAGATACCCACCAAAATAACATCTGCTTCTGCTAGGTTTTTATTGGACTGACCATCATCGTGAGCTAAGGAATAATTGATGGCTTCAATGCGGTTTTTATACGCCTCAGTATCCGCATTGTGGTGCAGGCGATTCATGGCATGGGTTGATTTAATACCTAAGGCATCTTCTAGTGGAGCCACAAAGGTCTGGAACATATCCAAAATTAGGCCATTTGCTTTGCTGACGATCGTATTGAGTTCAGGATTGACCAGAGTAGTAAAAACAATTGGCTGATCACTGTATTTAGAGGCTGCCTGATTGATGCTAGAAACCGCATCATGCGCTTTTTCAGTACTATCCACAAAAGGGATTCGAATGTGCTTAAAAGTGGCCTCAAATTGCGCCAAAATCGATTGACTGAAGTTCTCTGCAGTAATACCAGTACCGTCAGAAACGATAAAAACAATACGGGTTTGGGTAGACATAAATTGGCCTTGGGGTCGTGGGCAGCACTACAATAGGTGTTATGTGAAGTATGCCGTATTGTATTCGGCCGCTCGACCAGTTTCCTTATCTTTAGAGAGTATTTTATGTCCAACCAAGCACAACAAAATAGCAATGTAGCAAATGCCTATGTTTTACCTTTTGAGCAACTCCGTATGACTGATATAGAGTCTGTCGGGGGTAAAAATGCTTCATTAGGAGAGATGATTTCTCAGTTATCCTCCACAGGTGTAAGGGTACCTACTGGCTTCGCCACCACTTCTTTAGCTTTTCGTGATTTCTTAGAGCACAATAATTTGACTGAGCGAATACAAAAGCGCTTAGAAAATCTGAATATTGACGATGTTCGTGCTTTAGCAGAGGCTGGAAAAGAAATTCGTGGCTGGATTGAGGCTGCCCCTTTTCAGCCACGCTTAAATGAAGAGATTCATATTGCATTTAAGAAATTGGATGATTCTGGCAAGGGCTCTTTTGCCGTGCGATCTTCTGCCACTGCAGAAGATTTACCAGATGCCTCTTTTGCAGGCCAGCAAGAAACTTTTCTAAATGTCGAGGGTATTGACGATGTCTTAAAAAAGATTCGTGAAGTTTTTGCTTCTCTTTATAACGACCGTGCCATTTCCTATCGGGTGCATAAAGGTTTTGCGCATGCTGAAGTGGCTTTATCCGCTGGTATTCAGCGTATGGTGCGTTCCGACTTAGGTGCTGCTGGTGTGATGTTTACCTTAGATACGGAATCAGGCTTTGAAGATGTGGTGTTTATTACTTCAAGTTATGGCTTAGGCGAGACAGTGGTGCAGGGTGCTGTAAATCCTGACGAGTTTTATGTTTTCAAAACCACCTTAGCAAAACAGAAGAAGGCAATTATTCGCCGTTCTTTAGGATCTAAATTAATTCAGATGCAATTTGCGCCTGCAGGCTCTGCTGAAAAGGTAATCACTGTAGACGTTAGCCCAGAGAAGCGTAATCGCTTTTCTCTAGAAGATGCTGATATTACTGAACTAGCTCAATACGCCGTCATTATCGAAAAACACTACGGTCGTCCGATGGATATCGAGTGGGGTAAGGATGGGCAAGATGGCCGTATCTATATTTTGCAAGCCCGCCCAGAGACAGTGAAGAGTCAGGCTGCTGGTCAAGTTGAGATGCGCTACAAGTTAAAAGGCAAATCTTCAGTTTTAGCTAAGGGTCGTGCGATTGGCCAAAAAATTGGTGCTGGTCCAGTACGTGTGATTCGTGATCCAAGCGAAATGGATCGAGTGCAGCCCGGCGATGTTTTGGTAGCCGATATGACGGATCCGAATTGGGAGCCTGTAATGAAACGTGCCTCTGCGATTGTGACCAATCGGGGTGGTCGCACTTGTCACGCAGCGATTATTGCTCGTGAGCTGGGAGTACCTGCGGTAGTGGGTTGTGGTGATGCAACCGAGCACTTGCAAGATGGCATGATGGTGACCGTATCTTGTGCAGAAGGAGATGAAGGCCATATCTATGATGGCCTGATTGAGACTGAGGTAACGGAAATATCTCGTGGTGTTCTGCCAGAGATTCCGGTAAAGATTACGATGAATATCGGTAACCCTCAGTTAGCCTTTGATTTCTGCCAAATCCCGAACGCTGGTGTTGGTCTAGCGCGTCTGGAGTTCATTATTAATAACTATATTGGCGTGCATCCTCGTGCAGTTCTGGAGTATCCCAATATTGATCCGGATTTGAAGCGGGCAGTTGAAAGTGTTGCCCGCGGTTATGCCAGCCCACGCCAGTTTTATGAAGACAAGTTAGTTGAGGGTGTAGCAACGATTGCGGCTGCCTTCTATCCTAAGCCGGTCATTGTCCGCTTGTCTGACTTTAAATCGAATGAATATAAGAAACTGATTGGTGGATCGCGCTACGAGCCGGATGAAGAAAATCCAATGTTGGGTTTCCGGGGCGCATCGCGTTATGTGTCTGCAGATTTTGGCGAAGCCTTTGCCTTAGAGTGTGCAGCCATGAAGCGGGTTCGTGAAGACATGGGCTTAGATAACGTCGAGATCATGGTGCCCTTTGTGCGGACGATTAATCAAGCGAAGCGCGTGATAGAAATGATGGAGAAGCTGGGGCTCAAGCGGGGCGAGAATGGTTTGCGCCTCATCATGATGTGCGAGATCCCATCAAATGCTATTTTGGCAGACCAATTCTTAGAACACTTTGATGGTTTCTCAATTGGGTCTAATGACATGACTCAGTTGACCTTGGGACTAGATCGTGACTCTGGTATGGAATTGCTTGCGATTGATTTTGATGAGCGTGACCCAGCGGTAGAGTTTATGATTGCCCGTTCGATTGAGGCTTGCCTTAAGCAAAACAAGTATGTCGGTATTTGCGGTCAGGGCCCTTCAGACCATCCTGACTTTGCGCGCTGGTTAGTTTCTAAGGGTATTACTTCCATCTCTTTAAATCCAGATAGCGTCGTGGCTACTTGGGAAATGCTTGGTAAGAAAGAGGCTTAATTTTTTTCAGACTAGTCAGAGTAAGTTTGAAGTAATCACTACGAAAGCCTAGATGAAAATCTAGGCTTTTTGTTTTGAAGAGCTCTTCTTGCCTTTAGGTATTGATTTGGAGATTGGCTTACTGGCATTGGCTCCTTTAGCACTTCGATGAATGGGTATCACACCCATTTTCTTGGCAGGCGAAGTTATGGAACGTGAAGGGCTTGTACCTGACCAACTCGGTTCTGCAATGGAATTAAAGGCATCGCGCAGTTTTTCTCCCCATGATCGATGGATCATCTGAAAGTAGGGATTGGACTCATCTAGGGTGACCAGTTTATTTGCCTGCAAGGTATTCTTTTCATAGACCAGAAGATCTAAGGGAAGGCCTACTGAGATATTACTGTTGATAGTAGAGTCCATTGAGATGAGGGCGCACTTGGTTGCGAGACTCAATGGGGTATCAAAACTTAGCACTCTATCTAAGATAGGTTTGCCATACTTAGATTCACCAATCTGAAAGTAACAAGTTTCAGGCGTAGTCTCAATAAAGTTACCTGCAGAATAGATGTTAAAGAGTCTTGGGCGCTCACCCTTCACTTGCCCACCAAAAATCAGATTGCAGTTGAAATCAATACCAGCCTTCTCTAGGGCTTTGTGATCACGATCATAGACCTGCTTGATAGCATTTCCAATGACAACAGCAGCATCATGCGTGTTCTCAACATTCCAAAGATTTTTGCCATTGATTAGTTGACCCTGTAATAAGATTTCTTTTACTGCTTGGGTGATGGCTAAGTTACCTGCGCTCATTAAAGCAAAGAATCGATCCCCGTCTTTTTGAAAAAGAGACATCTTTCGAAAGGTACCAATTTGATCTACGCCTGCATTTGTTCGCGTATCCGATAAAAAACGAGTCCATCTTTCAGGCAAAGCCCAACACAATACGTCATGCAACTATCCTTTAATCTTTTTTGACAATAGTCTTTATTTTATCGTTGATCGATGTTTCATGATGGGCGCTCTAACTGAGTTGCGCAATCGATATATTGGCACTTAATTCTTCCCCACCGCCGCCAGAGCGTACGCCTTTGACTGGGGCTGCAGAATAGTAGTCTCTGCCAATCGCCAAGCGAATATGGCGGGCATCAATCAGGCAGGCATGGGTAATATCTACGCTAACCCAAAGTCCTTTATCGATATCGACACAAAAATCAATCCAGGCATGGCTGGCTAAGTTAGGAGACTCCTCTGCAAAAAAATACCCACTCACATACCTGGCTGGAATACCTGCTGAGCGACATAAACCGAGCATGATGTGTGCATGATCTTGGCATACCCCAGATTTCATAGCAAAGGATTGGGCTGCCGTAGAGGCGAAATTGGTTTGCCCTGGAAAATACAGAATGGCATTTTGTACTGCGGTGGCCAACTTGAGAACTTCATCTACTGAATTTTTCTTGGGGAGTGCGCCTAAGAAGAACTCTAGCATTTGCGGTGTAGGCTCAGTTAAGTGCGTTTGTTGCAATAGATAGTATGGGGAGACTGCTTTGGGCTCATCTATGAATTCAAAGGCATCTTGGGTGTGGACCTCGCCTTCAGCCTCAATCATCATCGCCGTATACGGCGTTTCTTGTACAAAAACACCACAGAGATTGCCAAAGACATCATGAGCGCTACTCGTTTTTATAGGAGTACTCACTTTCCATTGATGGATTTGCTGGCCAGCAACATCTGGTGGGGTAAGGCGCAGCTCTTGTATTGAGTAGCGGACTGGGGTTTCATAGCGGTATTCGGTACGATGACGAATCTTCAGGTGCATGGGGATCTTTAGGCTACAGCTAGGGGGATGAGGTAAGCGTTACTGAATTCATCAGCAATGTGATTAATACGTTCTAAGAATTCTTCAATAAACTCTTCAAGACCCTGAGTAAACACCTCATCAATATCTGAGTAATCCAGACTGGCTTTGAGCTTGCCAAGTAAGCGCTCAATTTCTTTAGATTGCTGGTTCTTTACTTCAGAAATCAGGGGGATTAATTCATTGACACAGCAGACCAGGGAGCGCGGCATCTGCTTATTAAAAATCAAGAGTTGTGCCACTTGTTTTGGTGTTACTTGATCCGAATAGATTTGACGATAGATTTCAAAAGCAGAAACGGAGCGAAGTAGGGCAGCCCAATGGTAAAAATCAAAGAAGTTACCTTCTGCCCCTTCTTTACTATCGTTATTTGTATTCAGTGTGGTGATATCTGCCTGCACTTCGTACTTTGTTTCTAGAATACGTGCCGTGTTATCGGCGCGCTCTAACAAAGTACCTACATTCATAAAGTAAAAGGCTTCATTCTTCAGCATCGTGCCGTGCATCACACCTCTAAAGAGGTGACAACGATGCTTGACCCACTCTAGCAGCCTGCTAGGGTCTGATTGATTTCGGGCATCTAGGATATGTTGCAATTCCAGCCAAGTGGTATTTTGGGTTTCCCAGGCTTCCGAGGTGATTCTGCCGCGAATGACCCGCGCATTTTCCCTGGCAGAAAATAGACACGACACAATACTCGATGGATTACTCGTTTCATAGATCATGAAATCCAATACGTTTTCACGATTGACAACATCATACTTTTCTAAGAAAGCCTCTTCCAGCTTGGAGATCGTCAGTAGCTTTTTCCAGCTTTGCTCTAAAAATTCAGCAGGTTGCGGCAAGAGTGACGTTTGATGATTGACATCCAACATACGGGCGGTATTTTCTGCGCGCTCGGTATAGCGCGCCATCCAATATAAGCAATCAGCAGTTCGGCTTAACATCGTGACCCATTCCTCATGCCTCTAATACCCAAGTATCTTTAGTGCCACCACCTTGTGAAGAATTGACTACTAAAGAGCCCTCCTTGAGTGCCACTCGGGTTAAGCCGCCAGGAACCATCTTGATGGTTTTTCCTGAGAGTACAAAGGGTCTTAAGTCAATGTGACGAGGTGCAATGCCGGATTCTACAAAGGTAGGGCAAGTGGATAAGGCTAAAGTGGGTTGCGCTATGTAACGATCGGGGTTAGCGATCAGATGAACTCGAAATGCTTCAATCTCCGCTTTACTGGAAGCAGGCCCTACGAGCATGCCGTAACCTCCTGCACCATGAGTGAGTTTGACAACGAGTTTTTCTAAATGCGCGAGGGTATATGCAAGATCTTCTGGTTTACGACATTGAAAAGTAGGTACATTATTGAGTATGGGTTTCTCGCCTAAATAAAATTCAATCATGTCTGGCACATAAGGGTAGACAGATTTATCATCCGCGATACCAGTACCAATCGCATTTGCTAGGGTGACATTGCCAGCCCGATGCGCTGAGAGTAATCCAGCAACACCTAAAGTCGAGTCAGAACGAAATGCCAAGGGATCTAGAAAATCATCATCTACTCGGCGGTAGATCACATCCACCCGTTCTGGCCCTTGGGTAGTGCGCATAAAGACTTGTTCGTTTTTTACAAACAGGTCTTTGCCTTCGACTAATTCAATGCCCATCTGTTGTGCAAGATAGCTATGCTCAAAGTATGCAGAGTTATACATGCCAGGGGTGAGTAACACCACATTGGGTTTTTTGACATCATCCGGCTTGACCGACTTCAAGCATTCCAACAGAAAATCAGGATAGTGCTCGACAGGTGCAACACGGTATTGCTGAAACAGATCTGGGAAGAGTCGCATCATCATCTTGCGGTCTTCAACCATATAAGAGACTCCAGAGGGAACGCGCAGATTGTCCTCTAGGACATAGAACTCCCCTTCGCCAGCACGCACAATATCAATACCTGCAATCTGCGCATAAATATCTCGAGGTACGTTGACGTTGCGCATCTCCGGGCGATATTGCGCATTGTTATAAATTTGCTCTCCAGGAATAATTCCTGCCTTGATGATTTCTTCTTCGTGATAGACGTCGTAAATAAAGCGGTTCAGTGCTTTTACCCTTTGGCGTAGTCCAGCTTCAAGTTGTTGCCATTCTTTGGCAGTAAAAATACGGGGTACTTGGTCAAAAGGGATGGTCCTCTCTGCACCTAGATCATCGCCATACACTGCAAAGGTGATGCCAACCCGTCTGAAAATGAGATCCGCTTCGGCGCGTTTAAGACCCATGAGGGTATCGCTTTGCTGTTGGAGCCATTGATGAAACGCTTGGTAATGGGGTCGTGCTTTTCCGCTGGCGTCGAGCATTTCGTCAAAAGGCAATTTCATCCTTCTAAACTAATGCTTGGGGTGCTACTTTTGATTTAAATATGGTGTAGCTTGGTGCTTAATCGCTTCTTTATGCACCTAAATAGTGCATGAGTGATCTATCAGGCATTGAGATCGCCCCGAGCAATTCGGCCTTTTTGCACTTCCCATTCTCTTTCTTTGGTCGCTGCACGTTTATCGTGCTGTTTCTTACCTCGGGCTAGGCCAATTTCACATTTCACATTCCCTTTGGAGAAATGGAGATTTAGCGGCACCAGGGTATAGCCTTTTTGCTCAACCTTACCAATGAGTTTACGGATTTCAATCGCATTTAAAAGCAGCTTGCGGGTACGGGTGCTATCGGGAACGATATGCGTCGATGCGGAAAGTAGGGGGGTAATGTGGCACCCAATTAGGAATAGCTCCGCCTTACGGATGACGACATACGCTTCTTTGACGTGCACGCGGCCGGCACGGATGGCTTTGACCTCCCATCCTTGCAGTACTAGCCCTGCTTCGAACCGTTCCTCGACAAAATAATCGAAGAAGGCTTTTTTGTTATCGACGATACTCATAGTTATTTAGCTTCTCAAGATTGATTATGGCAGACGTCTATAAGACCGTTTTAATTGGCCAATCCGCAGACCGGATGTATGGGCTTGTTACTGATGTGGCTCTTTACCCTGAGTTCTTACCCTGGTGCGGTGGGGTGGAGATCTTTGAGCAAACCGAAACGATATTAGATGCCAAAATCAGCATCCACTTTAAGGGTATTAATCAGTACTTTCATACCCGTAATATCAATCATCGCCCGGAAACCATTGATATGGTGTTTGTCGATGGGCCGTTCAAGCATTTTTCTGGCCAATGGAACTTTATCCCCCTGCAGGAAGATGCCTGTAAGGTGGAATTTAAGTTGCATTGGGAGTTTAAGAGCGCTCTTTTGGATAAGATCATTGGACCCGTCTTTGGACACATTGCAGGTACCTTTGTCGATTGCTTTGTGAAGCGTGCCGAAGAGCTTGATGCCCGGAAAAGATAAAACATCCATCGACATCTTCATTTGCGATGCCAGGCTGGGTGAGCCTAGCCTGATTCCCTTTACCTTCAAGATCGACTCTGCCCAAGCTCCAACAGTCGGATTAGCGCTGCAAAAAGCAGGCATTGCCACAGGCCCCACAGATCCAACACTCGCCAGAAAAGGCTGTTTCGGCGTATTTGGTAAGCGCAAAGACTGGGATAGCCCTATTTATGAGGGGGATCGCCTCGAGCTATATTCACCGCTCCTGATAGACCCCAAGACTGTGCGCCGCAAGAAGGCAAACCAGAACCAGGATGCCAAATTCCAGGCAGCCGCAGCTAGAAGAAAGGCTAGGAGGCTATAATCTTCTTTTGTGACTAGGGGTTTTGTATGCGACTCATTCAAAAAGCGCTCACTTTTGACGATGTACTCCTCGTACCGGCTTATTCTTCGGTACTCCCTCGAGATGCCAGCTTGGCAAGTAAGTTAACTCGGGATATCTCACTCAATACACCACTTGTATCTGCTGCGATGGATACCGTCACTGAAGGCCGCTTAGCAATTGCTATGGCGAGTGAAGGTGGCATTGGCATCATTCATAAAAACTTAAAGCCCGCTGAGCAAGCGCGTGAAGTCGCTAAGGTTAAGCGTTATGAATCGGGGATCTTACGGGATCCGATCATCATTGGCCCGGATGCAACTTTGCGTCAAGTCATCCAACTATCCCGTGAGCATGGTTTTTCAGGATTCCCTGTGCTGACAGGCAAAGAAGTAGTGGGCATCATCACCAACCGCGATTTACGTTTTGAAGAAGACTTAGATGCCCTAGTTAAAAGTAAGATGACCCCACGTGAGCGTTTGATCACTGTAAAAGAAGGGGGCTCATTAGAAGAAGCCAAGCGCCTAATGAGTCAACATCGCTTAGAGCGCGTACTAGTTGTCAATGATAAGTTTGAATTACGCGGTTTAATTACTGTCAAAGATATTCTGAAAGCTACTGAGCACCCTAATGCCTGTAAAGATAGTGAAGGCAAGTTGCGCGTTGGTGCGGCGGTAGGTGTTGGTGCTGATAACGACGAGCGCATCGAACTCTTAGTGCGTGCAGGCGTAGATGTCATTGTTGTGGACACGGCGCATGGCCATAGCCAAGGTGTATTGGATCGTGTCAAATGGATTAAGAAACATTACTCGCATATTCAGGTGATTGGCGGCAACATTGCTACCGGCGATGCAGCCAAAGCTTTAGCTGATCATGGTGCTGACGGTGTCAAGGTAGGCATTGGTCCTGGCTCCATTTGTACTACCCGTATTGTGGCGGGTGTGGGCGTCCCTCAGATCACAGCGATTGTGAATGTAGCAGCAGCACTTAAGGGTACAGGTATTCCATTAATTGCAGATGGCGGTGTTCGTTATTCAGGCGACGTTGCAAAAGCCTTAGCAGCAGGTGCTAGCTCTGTGATGATGGGCGGTTTATTTGCCGGTACTGAAGAAGCGCCAGGTGAAGTATTTTTATACCAAGGCCGTTCTTATAAGAGTTATCGTGGCATGGGTTCTTTGGGCGCGATGGCAGATGGTTCTGCTGATCGTTATTTTCAGAGCGACATTAGCGCAGACAATGCCGAGAAGCTTGTACCAGAGGGTATTGAAGGTCAAGTCCCTTACAAAGGTAGTGTGCTTGCTATTTTGCATCAACTCACTGGAGGCATTCGTTCATCGATGGGCTACTTGGGTTGCAAGACCATTGATGAGTTACATGAGAAAGCCAACTTTGTGGAAATCACCTCAGCAGGTGTTCGTGAGTCCCATGTTCATGATGTGAAGATCACTAAGGAAGCGCCGAATTACCATATTGACTAAGAAGTAAATTTAAAGAAGTAAATTTAAGCAGCAAATACCAGCTGAATTTAAGACGGGTTCTTTCGTGCACGACAAAATACTGATTCTCGACTTTGGTTCACAAGTCACCCAACTGGTTGCAAGACGCGTGCGTGATGCGCGTGTCTATTCAGAAATACATCCTTACGATTGCGATCCGCAGTTCATTCGCCAATTTATTCAAGAGCAGGGTGGTAAGGGCATCATTCTTTCAGGTGGCCCTAGTTCAGTGACGGAGGCAGATAGCCCACGTGCACCCCAAATAGTATTTGAGTTAGGTGTTCCTGTTCTGGGAATTTGCTACGGTATGCAAACCATGGCAACCCAATTGGGTGGCGCAGTCGCTTCTGCTGAATCTTTAGGTAAAGCGCGCGAGTTTGGCTACTCAGAAGTGCGTGCCCACGGCCATACGAATTTATTAACGGGCATTCAGGATCTCTCTACCAGCGAAGGTCATGGCATCTTAAAAGTGTGGATGAGTCATGGCGATTCAGTCACCACCTTACCTCCCGCATTTAAATTGATGGCGTCAACAGAGTCTTGTCCGATTGCGGGTATGGCAGATGAAGCGCGTCGTTTTTATGCATTTCAGTTTCATCCCGAGGTAACCCATACGATTCAGGGCACTGCTATTTTGGAGCGCTTTGTTCATCAGATTTGTGGATGTAAACCCGATTGGGTGATGGGGGACTACATTAGCGAAGCAGTAGAAAATATTCGCAAACAGGTGGGTGATGATGAAGTCATTCTCGGTTTGTCAGGTGGCGTGGATTCTAGCGTGGCTGCAGCATTAATTCATCGGGCGATTGGTAAGCAACTCACTTGTGTATTTGTGGATCATGGCTTGTTGCGTTTAAATGAAGGTGACATGGTAATGGAAATGTTTGCACGGAACCTGGGTGTTAAGGTGATTCGTGTAGACGCTGCGCAGAAATTTATGTCTGGGCTGGCAGGTATCGCTGACCCAGAAGCTAAGCGCAAGATTATCGGTAAAGAGTTTGTGGATATTTTCCAAAGTGAATCTGCAAAAATCAAGAATGCAAAATGGCTTGCACAGGGCACTATTTATCCCGATGTGATTGAATCAGCCGGCAAGGGTAAGAAGGGCGCGCATACGATTAAGAGTCACCATAATGTTGGCGGACTGCCCGATGATATGCACCTCCAATTACTTGAGCCCTTACGTGAACTCTTCAAAGATGAAGTTCGTGAGTTAGGCGTAGCTCTCGGCTTACCGCGCGAAATGGTGTATCGCCATCCATTTCCTGGACCAGGTTTAGGGGTGCGGATTTTAGGTGAAGTCAAAGTCGAGTTCGCCCATTTATTACAGCGTGCTGATGCAATCTTTATCGAAGAGTTGCGCAGTACCATCGATGAGACCAGTCAACAGTCTTGGTATGAACTGACTAGTCAGGCCTTCGCTGTATTTTTGCCGGTCAAATCCGTGGGTGTCATGGGTGATGGCAGAACGTATGAATACGTCGTCGCTTTAAGAGCAGTACAGACCCAAGACTTTATGACGGCCCATTGGGCTCATTTACCCCATGAATTATTGGGTAAGGTGTCAAATCGTATTATCAATGAAGTACGCGGAATTAATCGGGTGGTCTATGACATCAGCGGCAAACCCCCTGCCACGATTGAGTGGGAATAAACACCAAAGGCGATCTAGCGCTTTGGTTCGGCATCTCAACAGATATAACGGATATTATTGTTGCGATGCAATATAAAAAAAAGGATTAAATAAGTACCCCTTTCTTAGGGTTTCCATCAGTACCTATAGGGATTGTAAGTAATGTAATCTATGCTTTAAGGTGAAAAGGGGTAGCTTGTGATGGTGCCAACCTTTCTGTTTTTCTAAAAGATTGAGTGTTCACTTTATCTGTTGGATGAAATGAAGCCCTCAGTGTTTAGCGTAGTACGTGAATATTTATAACCAGGAGATACAAATTGTCTGAAATAAAAAAAGAAGTCCCACGTCGTAAGTTTCTGAAGAACGCCGCTGCTGGTACTGCTGGTGCAGCTGCCCTGAGCTTCCCCATGATTTCTAATGCGCAAGGCGTCAAAACCTTACGTTTTCAGTCCACTTGGCCTGCGAAAGATATCTTCCATGAATTTGCAGTAGATTTTGCTACTAAGGTCAACGATATGACTGGCGGCGAAATGAAAATTGAAGTGTTGCCAGCCGGCGCAGTAGTGCCAGCTTTTGGCTTGTTGGACGCGGTTTCCAAAGGTACTTTGGATGGTGGCCATGGCGTTCTTGCTTATCACTACGGTAAAAATTCTGCATTAGCCTTGTGGGGATCAGGCCCATCTTTCGGTATGGATGCCAATATGCTCCTCTCATGGCACAAGTACGGCGGCGGTCAGGCCTTCCTCGAAGAGCTCTACAAGACCGTTGGCGCAAACGTGAAGTCTTATGTATACGGTCCAATGCCTTCACAAGCCCTCGGCTGGTTTAAAAAACCAATTGCTAAGACAGAGGATCTGAAAGGCCTGAAGTACCGTACAGTGGGTATTGCAATCGATATGTTTACCGCCATGGGTGTTTCTGTAAATGCCTTGCCTGGTGGGGAAATTGTTCCTGCGATGGATCGTGGCTTACTCGATGCGGCTGAATTTAACAATGCGGCATCTGATCGTCAATTGGGCTTTCCAGATGTTTCCAAAGTCTGTATGTTGCAAAGCTATCACCAAAATGCTGAGCAGTTTGAAATTATGTTTAACGGCGATGTCTACAGAGGCCTGCCACCAAAACTTCGCGCAATTTTGGATAACTGCGTAGAAGCTTCATCTGCAGATATGTCTTGGAAAGCAGTGGATCGCTACACCAAAGCTTACGATGAAATGCAAAAAAATCAGGGCGTAAAATTCTACAAGACCCCTGATAGCATCCTCCGCGCTCAGTTGAAGGTGTTTGATGATGTGGTTGCCAAAAAATCAGCTGAAAACCCACTCTTTAAGCGGATTGTAGATTCGCAAAAAGCGTTTGCTCAAAAAGCAGTACGTTGGGATTTGGACGGCACAACCCCGCGTAAATTGGCTTATGACCACTATTTTGGAGGCGCTCCTAAAAAGGTATAATCAACTACTTTTTTAAGATCCAATCTAGTTGTCTCTAGTCTCAATATAGGGTGGTTGCGAAAGTAGCCACCCTTTATTTATGGTTTAAATCTTCGGAGCATTCATAGTGCAAAAATTATTCTTACAAGTGGATCGTTTATCCACCCTTATCGGCCAGTTTTTTGCCTGGTTGATTGTTGGCCTCACATTGCTTATTGGTTTTGAGGTCTTTTCGCGATACGCGCTTAATAATCCGCATCCATGGGTATTTGATGCCATGATCATGATGTACGGCACGATGTTCATGATGGCAGGTGCTTATACCCTGTCTAAAAATGGGCACGTTCGTGGCGACATTTTGTATGGCTTTTTACAGCCCCGTACCCAAGCTATTTTTGATCTTATTTTGTATGTGCTCTTCTTTATTCCGGGCGTAATTGCATTGGCTTACGCAGGGATTGAGTATGCAGGGGATTCTTGGAGAATTTTGGAGCACTCCTCCATCACGGCCGATGGCCCGCCTATCTACCCCTTTAAAACCATTATTCCTTTAGCGGGTTTTATTTTGTTGCTGCAAGGGATCGTAGAGATTTTCCGCTGCGTTGTCTGCATCCAAGAGGGCCAATGGCCTTCTCGTGAGCAAGACGTGGAAGAGGTGGACGTAGGCGCACTTAAGAAAATGATTAGTAACCCAAAGGATGAATTCAATGCGTAAGGACCTATTATTCGGCTTTATCATCATGGCATTGGTGGTGATATCCACCATCGTATTAATACCGTGGGGCAATATTGAAAGCGGCCATATGGGCCTGCTCATGCTCTCCCTGGTGGTAGTTGCCATCATGCTGGGCTTCCCTACTGCCTTTACCCTGATGGGTATGGGTATGATCTTTACGTTTATTTCATATAGCTTTCAGAATCCCGCATTAGCGCTTGATAACACCTTAGCATTGATGGTGCAACGCGCTTATGCGGTGATGACTAATGATGTGTTGATCTCCATTCCGCTCTTTGTGTTCATGGGTTACCTGGTCGAACGCGCAAACTTAATCGAAAAGTTATTTCGCTCGCTCCATTTAGCGCTAGTCCGCGTTCCTGGATCACTAGCGGTTGCAACTATCTTTACTTGTGCGATCTTTGCTACTGCTACGGGTATTGTTGGCGCTGTGGTGACCTTGATGGGTCTCTTGGCCCTGCCTGCAATGTTAAAAGCAGGGTATGACACGCGCGTTTCTGCTGGGTGTATTACTGCTGGTGGCTGTTTAGGCATTTTGATTCCACCATCCGTCTTATTGATTGTGTATGGAGCTACTGCCGGCGTTTCCGTAGTTCAACTTTATGCGGGTGCATTTTTCCCGGGCTTGATGTTGGCGGGTTTATACATAGCCTATGTCATTATTCTGGCAAAACTTAAACCAAATCTCATGCCACCTTTGTCGGCTAAAGAGCGTATTGTGCCTTTACCGATGAGCTATACCGAGCTGGGTGAAAAGATCAGTCAAAAAGTGATCCCAGCAATATTAATTGCCCTCAAAGGTAAGCGCAATGTAGCAGTTGCACCTAAGGAGTTGTTTAAGGCATTGTTTATTGCCTTATTGCCGCTCTTAGTATTTGTATTGTTTACGGGCTCCATTTATAAAGTGGTGACTGCGCCCCTCGAGGCGATTAGTTCTGAATTGGTAGAGATGGGCAGTGGATTTGATAGTGCTCCCTCTGAGTCAAGTAGTGGCGGCCTCTCGTTGCCTCCTGGGGCTGAAGAAGAAAAAAGGGGTGGCCTGTCTTTGCCTCCAGGGGCTGAAGAAGATAAGCCACCAGTGGTAGCTGCCGCGGTACTGAGCGCAGATCAAGTTCAAGTAGCAGAAGTAGCTGCAGCAAAAGCGCTTGAGCCTCGCGATGCGCCGACCTGGTTCTGGGTGATGACGGCGATTTTTGCTGCAATGCTGGCTATTTATTACTTGCTCTTGACGTGGGTACGTCTAGAAATTTTTAAGATGCTCTTAGGGTCATTCTTCCCTCTAGCTATTCTCATCTTGTTCGTACTCGGATCGATCGTCTTTGGTTTAGCAACGCCGACAGAGGCTGCGGCGATTGGGGCAATTGGAGGTGTGATCTTAGCGGCAGCATACAAGCAGCTGAACTTCAGAATTATTAAAGAGTCGGTCTTCTTAACCGCTAAGACGGGGGCTATGGTCTGCTGGCTCTTTGTCGGCTCTTCAATTTTCTCTGCAGCTTTTGCTTTGCTTGGCGGTCAAACCTTGGTGGAGCATTGGGTTCTCTCTCTCGGTCTGAGCCCGATAGAGTTTTTGATTTTGGCTCAAGTGATTATTTTCTTACTAGGTTGGCCATTGGAATGGACTGAGATCATTGTGATCTTTATGCCCATTTTCGTTCCTTTACTAGATAAGTTTGGGATCGATCCCTTGTTCTTTGGTCTTTTGGTTGCGCTGAATTTGCAGACAGCATTCTTGTCACCCCCAGTGGCTATGTCTGCCTTCTACCTCAAAGGTGTTGCGCCTCCGCATGTCACATTGAATCAGATTTTCTTGGGCATGATGCCGTTCATGGGCATCCAGGTTCTTGCCATCGTCCTTTTGTATATGTTCCCAGCGATTGGATTATGGTTGCCAGCAGTGCTTTACAAGTAGTAGATGGGCAGATTGCTCATTGAAGAACCCCGCACTAGCGGGGTTTTTTTATGAGCTATGCTAAATCCATCAAGAATGCCTGCGTACAATATTCAAAAGAATAGGAAAAAGACTCTTTCTTAAATCAACCATTAAGGTGAGGCGCTTTATCTCATGAACCATACCCTGTCAGATATTCTTTTTCTTACAACGCTATAGACACTTAGATGCTTAGATACTGAGATGCATGAATTAAGACAATCCGCATTGCACATTCTCTTACTCACCTCTCCGGCTGAGAAGGTGAGTCAGCTTAATTGCTTGTTTGATGATTATCATCAACAGCGTGTGGAGCTAAATCTGGCTGCCCGTTTTGATCTTCAGAACCTTGTGCTTCCTGGGCGCCCTGAAAAGCCTGAATTAGTGCCCCCATTAGAAGTTCCTAAAAGATCCATGGCAACTCTTGAGGGAAGAGCCTCATTACTTCACTCCCTTGCGCATATTGAGTTCAATGCTCTTAATCTTGCACTAGATGCACTAGTGCGTTTTGAAGACATGCCCCATCAATATTATGAGGATTGGCTGAAGGTGGCTAAAGAAGAGGCTTACCATTTCAGTTTGATTGAACAACATTTGCAGTCTATGGGATATCGCTATGGTGATCTTCCTGCCCATAATAGTTTATGGGAAATGGTCGAGAGAACATCTGATCAAGTCATTGCCAGAATGGCGCTGGTGCCTAGAACGATGGAGGCAAGGGGGCTAGATGCAGTTCCTGCAATTCGAGATCGCTTTAAGCAGGTTAAAGATCATAAGGCTGTAGAAATTCTAGATATTATTCTGAGAGATGAAGTGAGCCATGTTTTAGTTGGTAATCAATGGTTTAATTTCTTATGCACTAAAGATGGTTTATCGCCTATCAAAACCTACCGAGAGCTTGCTAGAAAATATTGTGCCCCAGTACTCAGAGGTCCCTTTAATCTAGAGGCTCGAAAACAGGCAGGCTTTACGAACGAAGAGCTCAGTCTTCTTGGGTCAGATTGATGTCTTGTTGCTTCTCCATAACTCCCTCTCTAAGTCTTAGGTGAAATGAGTATGAAAGTATTAAGCCTCATTCCTCCCATGACGCAGCTCAATACGCCATATCCATCTACTGCTTATCTCACAGGCTTTTTAAGATCACGAGGTGTTGATGCAGTGCAAGCAGATTTAGCACTAGCTTTAGTTCTTGGATTTTTTACGACATCTGGTGTAGCTGAAATCAAGCTATCCGCTGAAAAGCTTTCTGAGGAAAACCGCAGTGCAAGCGTAAATTTTTTCCTGGATTATTTTGAAGGTTACCAAAGTACGATTACCGCTGTGATTCGATTTTTGCAGGGACGAGATAGTACGCTGGCCCATCGAATCAATAGCCGTACTTTCTTACCAGAAGGACCTCGCTTTGTATCTTTGGATGTGTATGAGGATGGGGGTGAGGAGGGCGATCTCAATGATGATTCATTAGCTTGGGCATTTGGGGCTCTAGGCTCTCAAGATCGAGCGCGCCATTTGGCCACCTTGTATTTGAATGACCTTTCTGATGTCTTGCGAGATGCGGTAGATGAGCGTTTTGAATTTGTCCGTTATGCGGAGTCATTGGCTAGTAGTCAGCCTACCTTCACACCTCTAGCAGATGCACTAGCCGCTAGCCCTAGCTTAATGGATGAACATCTTCAAGCACTGACCATTGCTGCTATTGATCAGCATCAGCCGCATCTAGTACTTCTCTCTGTTCCCTTTCCGGGAGCGATGTATGCGGCATTACGGATTGCTCAAACAATTAAAGCCCACGACTCCCAAATCAAAATTGGTATTGGGGGTGGTTACGTTAATACGGAGTTACGAGAGCTCACAGATCCCCGCATCTTTGACTTTGTGGATTTCATCACGCTTGATTCTGGAGAGCGACCTTTGCTTGCCCTCTTAGAGCATTTAGAGGGTCGGCGCTCAGTAGAGAGATTAGTACGTACCTTTATCTGCTCTGCGGATGGTCAGGTAAGGTATCTGAATTGGCAAGAGCCAGATATTCCTTTTGAGGATGTGGGTACCGCGACTTGGGATGGTCTGCCACTGAATTCTTATCTGTCACTGCTAGATATGCTAAATCCTATGCATCGTCTTTGGAGTGATGGTCGCTGGAATAAGCTCACCGTAGCCCACGGTTGCTATTGGAAAAAATGCAGTTTCTGTGACGTCAGCCTGGATTATATTTCTCGTTATGAAACAGCTTCAGCCAGTTTGTTAGTAGATCGTATTGAAACGATCATTGCGGAGACGGGGCAGACAGGATTTCATTTTGTGGATGAGGCTGCGCCACCGAAGATTTTAAAAGCCCTCGCAGAAGAATTGATTCGTCGTCAGGTAGTCATTTCATGGTGGGGCAATATTCGTTTTGAAAAGACATTCACCCCTGAGCTTTGTGCGCTTTTAGCGCAGAGTGGTTGTATTGCTATCTCTGGCGGTTTAGAGGTAGCCTCTGACCGACTTCTGAACTTGATGAAAAAAGGGGTTTCTGTCAGGCAGGTTGCCCACGTTACGAAGGGGTTCTCAGATGCCGGTATTTTGGTACATGCATATCTGATGTACGGATTTCCAACACAAACAGTTCAAGAGACAGTCGACGCCTTAGAGTATGTCCGCCAGTTTTTTGAAAATGGTTGCATTCAGAGTGGATTCTTTCATCGCTTTACTTGTACCGTACACTCTCCGGTTGGACAGGATCCCCAAGAGTATGGGATCACGCTGGCACCACTACCACCCATTAGTTTTGCAAAGAACGATATCTTATTTACAGATCCTAGTGGCGTTGATCACGATGCGCTCGGACAGGGTCTGAAAAAGGCGATTTATAATTTTATGCACGGTCTTGGCTTTGATGAAGAGGTGCACACTTGGTTTGACATGGCTAAAACGCCAAAAACCTCTTTGCCCCGTAATAAAATAGCCAAAATACTAGGATATATATGAATCTATCTCGTCGCACCTTCATCGCATCTGCTGCCTTGGCACCCGTAGCATGTGGCGGGCTGTCATATGAGCGGGCTATTCCGGTAGCGCAACCTAAACCGTTACCCATGGTTCGTCCACCTCAAGTGGGGCAAGAGTGGACCTATATCAAGAAAGATATGTTTAATGGAAAAACATTAGACGTCATTAATGAGCGAATAGCTAATGTCGCTTCGACGATTACGATTGAGCGTAATACGGCAAATGGTTTCAAGCTTCCGAGTGAAATACAAACATCATGGGGTATGGTTTCGACAGACACCCAGTGGTCGCGATTAATTCAATTTAGCCCCGCCTTACCCTTATGGCCAGAGCAGCTGTCAACTACCTGGGCCAAACAGTTTGTCACCAAATACAGTATTGCTGGCTACCCCGAATCTCGCATGAATTGGCAGCAATATATGAGTGTTCAGGGCTGGGAAAAAATTACGGTACCAGCCGGTGAGTTTGTAGCTTTACGTTTTCAATCCTTGATTAATTTTGAGAGCGATGATCCCAATAAAGTAGATTGCATTCGTAAGGAAACAGCTTGGTTTGTTCCGCAAATTGGCCGATGGGTTGCCCGAGAGGCTTCAGGTTCATATCAAATTCAGGGACAGATCGGCGCTGTGATTTTAGAGGGTAGCTACCAATGGCAATTAAGTGCTTATAAATAATGAGATTGATTCAAAGACTGTGTTTAGTTCTATCGCCTGTTTTTCTTTCGGCCTGTATTGCTGCGATACCGTACCCCACTGGAGAATCCTTTCCTCAGCCTGCCAATCCACCGCAAGTGCGTGCTCCACAAGTTGGTCAGCAATGGGTTTACAACGTTCGTAATGTATTTAATCAGGAATTAGTGGACGTTGTGACAGAGAGGGTTGTTTCAGTAGGCCCGCAAGTGCGGATTGAAAGAAGTAGTCTGAAGTTGGGATCCCTTCCTGATGAGATTCAAGAGCCTTGGGGATATATTCTGCAAGATCCCCATTGGAATCCACCGCAAAAGTTTCTGACTATCACACCTTTATGGCCAGAAAAATTAGTAGTGGGCTGGTCTGGTTTCTATCGAACACGTTATCAAGTCGTGGGTTATCCAGATAATGATTTCTACTGGGGTCTCAATATCAACGCAGTGAAGTGGGAGCGCGTGCAAGTCCCCGCAGGAAATTTCAATACCTTGTTATACCGAAACGACATTCCCTTTTTTACTAGTAACGATATCTTTAGAGTTGCCAATATTCGTAATGAGGATGTATGGCTTTCCCCAGAAATTGGACGATGGGTTTTGCGACGAAGCTCTGGACAGTATTTATGGGCGGGTATGCGTTGGGGTGAAGCCCTTCGGGAGGATTACTTGCAATGGGAGCTTGTGTCCTGGAAATAATTAAAGCGCTTAATAGCAAAACGCTTAAAATTAGAGCTTAACTATGTACACCATTAAAGAGCTCTTCCCAACCCTTCAAGGTGAGGGTGCCCACGCAGGTCGTGCGGCCGTATTTTGTCGTTTTGCTGGCTGCAATCTCTGGAGTGGCCGAGAGGAGGACCGCGCCTCAGCAGTTTGCCAATTTTGCGATACCGATTTTGTTGGTACTGATGGTACTGGTGGTGGCAAGTTTGAGACTGCAGCTCAGTTAGCTGACACCATTGAGGAAGCCTGGCGTAGCACTACCGCCGGCCCTCAGCAACGTTATGTGGTGTTTACGGGCGGCGAGCCCTTGTTGCAACTTGATGCAGTATTAATTGACGCCTTGCATGCCAAAGGATTTTTAGTAGCTATCGAGACAAATGGTACTTTGAAGGTACCCAAGGGCGTAGATTGGGTTTGTGTCAGCCCTAAAGCGGGCTCTGAACTGATTGTTCTCCAGGCGGATGAGATTAAGTTAGTTGTCCCACAGGCTGGACATCAGTCGCTAGAGAGTCTACTAGCCAGGTTTGAGGGGATGGATTATCGCAATCGTTTTTTGCAGGCCATGGACGGACCTCTGCTAAAAGAGAATTTAGCATTAGCAGTGAAATTGTGTCAAAAAAGGCCATTATGGCGATTGAGTCTGCAGATCCATAAAATGATTGGTATTCGATAGCAGTGGCAGTAATGACATTGCTAGCAAACATAGCGCAAGATTAGAGAAGATATGGCAACTACACCAGAAGTGATTTCCGTTACCCGCCGACTAGAGTTTGACTCAGGCCATCGCATTCCTAATCATGATGGGCAATGCCGACATTTACATGGACACCGTTATGCCATTGAAGTAACTTTAACGGGAGCGATTGCAGATCATCCAGGGCAGGCAGATGATGGCATGGTATTAGACTTTGGTGATATTAAGCGTCTGACTAATCAATATATTGTTGAGCCTTGGGATCACGCATTTTTGGTAGCAAAAGAAGATATTGGTTTAGTCGATTTTCTAGGTTCCATACCTGATCACAAAACAGTTGTCATGGAGCAAGTGCCCACTGTAGAAAACCTAGCGAGTGCTGCATTTAAAATATTACAGCCTGTTTTTCAAAAGGCATTTGGTGCGCGACTAGTGCTCTCATCAATTCGTCTTTATGAAACCCCTAATTGTTGGGCTGACGTTTCTCATTCATAAGATGCCCTATGCAGGCTGAGCTTGATCGTCAATTTATGCAACAAGCTTTGGATCAAGCCAAGCTTGCAGCGCATGCCGGTGAGGTACCTGTTGGGGCAGTGCTGGTTCACGACGGAAAAGTAATTTCAACAGGTTTTAATCAGCCCATTAGTTGTCATGATCCTAGCGCCCATGCAGAAATGATGGCTATTAGAGCTGCTGCACAAGATCTGGCTAATTATAGATTGCCAGGCACGACTCTCTACGTGACTTTAGAGCCTTGTGTGATGTGTGCAGGAGCCATGTTGCATGCCAGGGTAGAGCGTGTTGTATTTGGTGCCCATGATCCTAAAACGGGCGCCGCTGGTAGCGTGCTTAATGTATTCTCAGAAAAGCAGATTAACCATCAGACGCAAGTGGAGGGTGGGGTCATGGCTGAGGAGTGTGGTCAGTTATTACGAGATTTTTTCAAGGAGCGGCGTTGAAGCAGATTCATTTGATTGCTCCTTCTGGAGCGAGCTTAGATAGTCAAAGTCCCTTAGCCGGAATTGCTTGGCTAAAACAGCAGGGTATTGACATACTCAATACGGATTGCGTAAGCCGCGTAGAGCAACGCTTTGCGGGTACTGATAAGCAGCGCTTATCTGAAATCAACCAGCTGGCTGATTTATCTCCGGAGATACTGGTGCTTGTAATGCGAGGTGGCTATGGCTTACATCGCCTACTTCCTGATATTGACTGGAGCGCCATTGCTCAGAATATTCAAAAAGGACTGCAAATTTGCGGTCATAGTGACTTCACTGCATTCGAGTTAGGGATGCTGGCAAAGACGGGAGCCATTACTTTATCTGGCCCCATGCTCAATTTTGATTTTGGGTGCCAAGGCGAGCAGGGCGATAGCATTACTCCAAATGCCTTCATGTGGAAACAATTTCAAACGGCTGTGCAGGATCATAAATTAGATTACACCGTTAGCGCCTCCCAAAAGTACCTGACAAAATCAGACACAGGCGCCTGTTCTGGAATTCTGTGGGGTGGAAATTTAACGGTATTGACCGGGTTGATTGGTACTCCATATCTACCGAGCCCCGCACAAACCCAAGGCGGTATTTTGTTTTTAGAGGATGTTAACGAGCATCCTTATCGCATAGAGCGGATGTTGATGCAGCTATTAGATGCCGGCATCATCAGCAATCAAAGCGCTATCTTATTAGGCGGATTTTCAGCTTATCGCCTGCATGATCACGATCGGGGCTATAGTTTAGAAAGTGCTTTGGAGTGTATTCGACAGCGGCTTCCAGAGGAGATTGTTCTGTTGACTGATTTGCCATTTGGGCATCAAGCAGAAAAGCTGACCTTACCGGTCGGAGCCCAGGCGCAGGTAACTTATGATCGAGCGGGTTTTAGTATTCAATCTCAGTGGTAAAAAGTAAATGCAAAGAAAGCTCCCTTGAAGATATTATTTGTTCTGACTAGTCTATTGATTGCGAGTGCTGCAATGGCAATTGAAGAACCCAAATTTACCCTTCTGGAAAAATCGGAGCCGTTTGAACTACGTGCCTATGCGCCGCTGATTGTTGCTGAAGTAAAAGTCAGCGGAGATGTTGATTCAGCATCGAATCAAGGCTTTCGTCTGATTGCAGGATATATTTTTGGTAAAAATCAGGTAAGCGAAAAAATATCGATGACTGCGCCTGTGGCTATAGAGGCTAGTGCTGAGGATAAAAACAACAATAGTAAAAAAATTGCAATGACTGTGCCAGTCACTATTGAAGAGGCTAAATCCGATAAAGCGACTGTCAAGGAATGGACGGTATCGTTTGTGATGCCCTCTGAGTACACCTTAGCTACTTTACCTAAGCCCTTAAATCCCCTTGTTCAAATAAGAGAAATACCTGCTGAGAAAAAAGCGGTAATTACTTTTTCAGGTTTTTATGGCAAAGAGAAGGTGCAGGAAAAAACACAGTCACTAGAAGCTTGGATAGCTCTTAAAGGTTGGAAGCCCATCAGTGAGCCGCAATTTGCGCGTTATAACCCGCCTTGGTCTCTACCGTTTATGCGCCGTAATGAAATCATGATCACTGTACGTGACTAATGTACTAAAGAATACATTGATGAAGTCAGTTAAGCCTCTTTAGACTTCAAAGCTTTTCAATAAAAATTGCGCACCACTATCTTGGCCTAATGCCTTCGTTAAGATTGGTAAGCTCTCGGCAAGATGTTTCTCTAAAGTCCAGGGTGGATTGATAATAAATAGCCCGCTAGCCTGAAGGCGCCGCTCCTTAGGGGAGTTCTCCACTCTCAGCTCTACATTCAGCCATGGGCGTTGATGACTGCCGGCAATTTTTTTCATACGGTCTGGGAGTGCTGCGGATTCTCTTCTGGAGAGCATGGGATACCAGATGGCATAGCATCCTGTAGCAAAGCGATGCATTGCTTCCTCCATGGCGCTCTCAAGATATCGATAATCTTGTTTATCCTCATAAGAGGGATCAATGAGGACTAAGCCACGTCGACTAGGTGGTGGCAATAAACCCTTTAGCCTAGTAAAGCTATCTGCTGCGTAGATATCTGTTTGCTTGGCTTGTTTTAACTGATCAATATTGTGACGTAAGACATCGATTTCTCTAGGATGTAGTTCAAACAATTTGAGTCGATCCTGGGGTCTCATCAAGCGCGCCAAGATAAAAGGTGAGCCGGGATAAATGTGGATCTCGCCGTTTGCTGAGTCAATGTTCTCAGCACGAATACAGTCAAGATAGCTCTCGATACCCGCGCTTAAAGATCTACCTGCCACTTTTTCTTCGGCTGCAAATTGCATTAAACGATAAATGCCGCCACTCGCTTCATTGCTCACTGCAGCAAAGCCATCGGTTAGGCTGTAAATACCAGCACCTGCATGGGTGTCGACCATGGTGAGTGCGCCGGGCTTTTCTTGAAGATATTCCACCAAGTGAATCAAGACCAAATGCTTCAGAATATCGGCATGACTACCTGCATGAAAAGCATGGCGGTAACTAAACATCGTTAAATAGCCTTAGTTGTCTGTGCTTTAATAAAAAAAGCCAAAGTGATGGCGATTAATGCCACGCAGGCATATTGCAGCGATTGGTTTAAGTCGGAATCTAAGGTTTGTGTGAGCAATACATAAATCGCTCCCACTCCACCAAGCGCCAAAATTCTTGGGCCAATTTTATTGGGTGCTAACTGGCGATCTGGAATATATTCTGAGATCCATGCACCGATCATGCCAGCCCATAAGCCAATTGCCGAACCAGCTAAGACATCAGTAAGCCAGTGCGCGCCAATAGCATTGCGCGACAATCCTGAAAAAACAGCAAGGATAAATAGCCACCAAAGAGAGGAACGTTTATCTTTGGTGCTAGCAAAGTAAATTCCGGAGATAACAGCAAAAGCAGTAATTGTATGACCCGAAGGCATGGCTTTAAAAAGTAAAGGCTCACCGATACGATAAAAGTCTTCCATAGCCAGCACACCAGCAGGTCTTGGTAGTGCTAGCCAGAGTTTTAAGATTTGACTCACAATGCCGCCAAGAAGCGCTGCTATCAGTCCAGCACTGAGGAGTCGTGGCGCTAATAGCAAGAGAGGAAAGCACAAGGCATACATGCCCCAGCCATTACCAAGAAAGGTGAGCCAGGTCCAGATCACATCTGGAAGAATTTGGGTATAGCGATTAATCCATAAAAACGTAGGTGTTTGTAAGTCACCCCAATAAATAGCAATCGTTAGCGCTAAGGGAATCAGAGGAATGCACCACACTAAGCTTGATGCAAGTCTTCCCTCTGGTTTGCTGTGCTTAGCCATCTAAATTAGCGTGATTTTTCTTTATCGGCTTCGCTCAGTTGATACGCCATTTTCTCTAATACCTGAGATACCGTGATCGCCTGCATGCACACATTGTCATGGCAGGGAGTTTTACGATGGTTCGCTGCACTCACGCAAGGCGAGCATGCAAGATTGGCGGTAATGGCGATAGACTTGCCTATAGATCCATAGAGGGCAGGCGTTTCTGGCCCAAACAATACAACCGTTCGCAGCGCTGTAACTGCAGAGAAGTGACCTGGTCCAGAATCATTGGTGACCATGACATCTGACAGGGTATAGAGTGGCGGTAATTCTGCAAAGCTGACTTGCCCAGCAAAGTTCAAGGCATGTTTTACATTAGCGACAGAGCGCACCTTTTCTACGTAGTCAAATTCTGCAGGGGAGCCGGTAATTAAAATGAGATCTTTGGGGTAACGTTCGCTCAAACCTTGAATCAGCTCTGAGAATCGTTGCTGTGCCCAGCGCCTTTGCACCAACAGATCGCTGGCATTGGGGTTAACCAAAATAAGACGTTGTTTGCCTTGGGTAAATTCAATGCCAGTTGCTTGGCTCAGTGTTTCAATACGTTCCCGCACGGTATTTAAAACAGTAGGATCGATCACCGCCTGTTCTAAGCGAACTTCAGAGTCAGCGATCTGAATTTTACTGAAAGGAACTTCTATCTTTTGAGCAAACGCCGCGTGAATTAAAGATAAAAAGTTTTTGGTGATGTGAATATGTGGGTTGTAATGCACTTTGCGCGTCAGCATAAAACCCCGCCATAATCCCTCACCATGAAAAATGTGATAGCCCACACGACGACGTGCTCCACATAATCCAGTGAGTAAAGCGGTAAATCGTGAAAACAGTTCCAAGTCAATCACAGTATCAATCCGATGCTTGCGAGCAACTATTAAGAAGTGCAGGGTATCTTTAATCAAGCCAAGGAGACTTGAAGAGTCAATCGTAAAAATATTCTCAGGCTTGACTGTATTGAGTAAGGTTAAGCTTGCACGATTACTTTTAAAAATCAGGAAAAAGATTTCAGCGCCACGCGCTTGCGCATTGCGCATCGCTGGATCAACCAAAATAGCACTACCCATTTCGGATAATTCAATAAAGAGTAATTTTTGAGGGGCAGCAGCCCCGCGGGTAAATATATTCTTGACTCCATCCATAAGGGCGACGATGGGGCTTGCGATAGCGCAAAGGGGCACGCCGACCCAGTGGTCGATGGCACGCATAGTGTTGACGCTAATAGTCATAGTATGGCTTTGAAAAGATTATTTCCGTTTTAATAAAACAAAAGCACCAGGCAGAACTGCAAGTATGGTGATCGCGCCATAACTAATTGAAGCTAGTACGGTAATGGAGGGATTTATGCCCCACAGTGCTAATACTGAGGAGAGCGTGGCTTCGCGCAGGCCCCAACCTGAAATACTAATTGGTAGCATGAGTAACAAACTCAGTGCGGGTAATCCAATCATTAAGCTTTCAATGGGTGCATCTACTCCGTAAGCTTTTAGGCAGAACAAAAGGGTGAGTATTGTCAGTGCATGAATAACAATCGCAAAGATTGCTTGAGCAATATTCATCGGCCAAGAAAATGCAAACTGAATTCCGGGTAAGGCATCGCCCATTTGCATTTTCGCAAGAATCTTTTGCAAGAATTGGCTCGTGGGTCTCCAGGCTAAAACAAGTGAAGCAATGAGGATTGCAAAAATCATGATGCTGGTGACGACGTAACCCAGATCCTGTCCCCAAACGGCTAAGGTAGCACCACCCAAAATAAGACCAATACCGCCTAATAAATTGTTGCCTGCTAAACCGAGTAAGCGATCAACAAAGACCATAGAAAAACTCAGGCGTAATTTTGGAGTGGCATGTTCTAAGTCAACCGACTGATGCAGTTCTTTATCTAGCGTAGTTTTTTCAGTAAGTACGCCACTAATATTCATATGGGTTGCGGTAATAGCGCGATAGCTGTCACCACCTAAGGTACTTGGTAGGCCTTGGTTTATCAATCCGCCAGCAAAATATAAGGCCACATAATTTTTTAAGCTTCCCTGAAATCCTACTTTACGCATCAAGAAGCCCCAGCGTAAACCACCACAGATAAAAGCGCTCAACATCGTTAGGCCAGCCCCCAGAAACCACCATGGCTGCATCTGGATTTCTGAATCTAAGAGTGTGTGCCAGTCAATTCCGCTAGTGGCTTTCCAAAGTAGGGCTACCGATAGCACGATACGAATAGTTGGCCATGCCCGCTTGAGGAGTACTTTCCATCCAGATGTGGCTTTAGGGGTGGATTGCGGTTGCGAGCTCATAGGCATAAGGATAATGCCTTGAGCAGCTCAGATCATGAAAATACCTGAATCTGGGGAATTAGCGTGGAGTCCCAGCATCTTGCCAGTGATGGCATAGGCTAAAGTCAAATCTTGACAGAACCTGACCAAAACGGATTACTTCTAGGCTCTCTAAGGGTTCGCACCGTTCAAAAGCCCTATTTCCTCCGATCGGAGGATTAAAGGCCATGCCTGACCAATTCATTAGCAAGACGCTGGCCCCATTGGGAAGCCCCCCAAACCAGAGGTCAAACTGATCTTTACGCTGATCGAGAACAAAAACGGGGAGGGGGCTGGCATACCAAGCTGCTCTGCTGCCCAAAGTCCAATTCTGTACGGCAATTCCCTCAACTTTGCTGGCCTGTGCAAGTTGGGCTGCTTTTTGACCGGCTATCTTCCAACCATAGAGATCGGCAATGGGATTCGATTTAATCGCGGCGCTATTGATGCCTCCAGCGAGTACAAAACTAAATCCTAATAGACAAATCAGAACTTGCACTATAAAAATGATTTTAATAGTCAAGCGACCTTTCATCACCCAGGCTTTGGCGAGACCAATCCCCACAAAAGGGGCTAAGCAAAACCAAGCAGGCATGGTCCAGTGGGGTAAGCCACCGCCACCGGATAAAGCGGCAAAAATAGTAAAGGGGATGAAAAAGAAGCTAAGCAAAGCCACCAGAATGACTTTGTTCGAACGTAGACAGTCCTTGACAAATATAAAGAGGCCGATGAGTAGGAGCGGACCAAAACAAGCAATCTGTATGCCGATAAAAGCAGCCACCCTGCGCCAGGCCCAGGTACCGCCACTGCCATGGGCAATTTGGTATTTGAAGGAGATCCAATCGTTTACCCAGTTCCAGTACAGCACTGGGCTAATGATGATGAGCGCTAGAAGGGCAGCGAACCAAAAACCCATTGTGTTAAGCCAAGGTTTTTTGGGGGCACTTAAAAAGACCAGTAAGAGCGCAAAGGCAGTAAATACAGCTGTGTATTTACTGAGTCCTGCCAGACCCAAGAGTAAGCCCATTAGCAGCCAATCTGCCATTGAAACAACATCTTTTCTGATCCAGCGTAATGCCATCCACATGAGGCCAAGGCTCAATGGGGTCAATAGGGTGTCTGGCAAAAGGCCAATCGCTAAAACATGGGGCAGCGGCGCTGCAACAATAGCCAGCACTGCCATCAATCCGCACAAACTAGCTGAAGGTAGAGCAGTAGTTAAATAGCCTGCATTACGCCCCTGAAGCACATGATGAATTTCTAGGGTCACTTGATAGACCAAGTAGGCAGACAGTATCCAAAGCATTTCAGGGATGAGCCGAATGATGCCTTCAGAAGAAGTCAGACTAACGAGTGGCCATTGAATCCATCCGACGAGAGGAGGGTGATCAAAGTAACTCCAAGCTAAATGCTTGGCATATAGAACGTAATGCGCTTCATCTACTGAGAATTCAATCGAGAAGCCCAAGGCGAAATGCACCACTGCGGCAATAAAGATGCAAATGGCAGCCCAGCTTGAGGGGGATTGATGGCGCATAGACTGATTTTAGACCCACACCCCATTTCTTTGGGACAATTGCAGGCATGCTCTCCAGAATATTCTTGCTCTTATGCGTTGGCGCTACCACGCTGCTGACTGGCTGCGCTGCGCTGACAGGTAACTCTGTTCAAAATGAGGCGGGGCAAGCATTTAATGCAGATCAGTTACCAGCCCAGGAGGAATTGCCTAAATTTTCTGCAGAAAAAGCACGTACTGGTATGCCTCAAGGATGGCATTTTTATCGCATCGCACCGCATAAGAAAAATACGGTTTACCGCTTGGAAAATTATCAGGGCAGAACAGTTCTTGCCGCTAACTCTAAAGTCTCTGCTTCAGGTCTAGCCGTAAAACTTACGCCCCGCACAGTGCAAAACTTATCACTACAGTGGGAGTGGAAGGCAGTGGGCGCGATACCGAAAGCAGATAATGCAGAAGGCCATCATGATGACGCGCCCCTCAGAATTCTTGTGGCCTTTGATGGTAATAAAACCAAATTACCGCTTAAAGAAAAATTTACCTTTGAGATGGCTAGTTTAATTAGCGGTCAAGAGATGCCCTATGCCACGCTGATGTACATCTGGTCAGGTAAAAGTCCCGTGAATACTATTATCAATAATGCACATACATCGCGCATTAAAATGATTGTGGTCGATTCTGGTTGGGAAAACTTAGGCAATTGGCACAAGCATGAGCGGGACCTCGCGGCAGATTACAAGCTCGCTTATGGAGTGGCGCCAGGCAATCTGATTGGTATTGCCTTACTCACTGATACCGATAATACGAAATCAGAAACGCGTGCACTGTATGGTGATATTGAGTTGGTCCGTAAAAATCCAAAATAAAATCAAAGATAAACTCAAAGATACATTGAGCCCACTCAAACTATTGAGTTGATAGCTGGCTTGGTCGCCAGCGTTTGAGCAGTAAAGCATTGCTTAGTACAAAGAAACTCGAGAGGGCCATAGCACTGCCAGCCAGCATCGGGGATAAATAGCCAAACGCCGCCATCGGAATACCAATCGTATTAAATGCGAATGCCCAAAATAAATTTTGACGGATCTTATTCCAAGTTCTTTTGGAGATATCAATGGCATCCGCCACTAAGCTAGGATCACCTCGCATCAAAGTAATGCCTGCTGCCTGCATAGCCACATCCGTACCAGTAGACATTGCCATACCCACATCTGCCATAGCTAAGGCTGGAGCGTCATTGACCCCATCGCCTACCATGGCAACATAGTGTTTTTTGCCACTAGCTGAATTGCTTGATGCTGAACTAAATAGGGATGATGTTTGAAGTTGTTGAATGATGTTCGCTTTATTGCCAGGCATTATTTGTGCAAACACATCATCTATACCAATCGATTGAGCTACCGTCTGGGCAGCAGCTAAGTTATCTCCGGAGATCATGACGGTACGAATGCTGAGTGCATGTAAGGCGGTAATCGCTTGTTTAGCATGCGGTTTCAGCTCATCACCAAATGCTAGGATAGCAATGGGGGTGAGATTGGAGCTAACAGTAATATCTTGCGAGCTACTAGCATCCATTAATACAGAAACCGTGTGCCCTTGATCAAAAAAATCTTGTGCTTTTTTGAGGACGGCGGGAAGGATAGAACTATTCTCGAGAGAGCTCACGCTTTGTAAGCGGACGGTATGACCAGCAAAAGCCCCCGTCATAGGAATGCCTTCTATACCAATTCCGGGTAATGCTGTACTTGCAGAGGTAGAGATGGGCAAGACATGTTGATCTTTCGCGAAATCAATCAGCGCTCTAGCTAAGGGATGCTCACTGCCTAATTGCAGACCTGCTGCAGTGGCTAATATTTCATCGGCACTGACCTTGACATGATCAAATGCAAGAAGCTGAAGTAAGCGTGGCTTGCCAATTGTGAGGGTGCCTGTTTTATCAAAGGCAACGATGTCTAAGCGATGGGCTTGCTCTAACACTTGTGGATCTTTAATTAAAATGCCAAAGCGTGCAGCCACACCAGTGCCCGCCATAATGGCCGCAGGGGTCGCTAAACCAAGCGCGCAAGGGCAGGCAATGACGAGAACAGAGACGGCGCGCAAAATAGCAATAGAGATTGAGTCTAAATAAAGCCAATTACCCAGACCAGTGATCAGTGCTAAAACAATCACCGCCGGGACAAAGATGGCGCTCACTTGATCTACGAGTTTTTGAATCGGCGCTTTTTGGGTTTGTGCATCTTCTACTAAGCGAATAATTTGCGAGAGCACGCTTTCAACACCAACAGCTACTGCACTCACAACTAAAGCACCCTCGCCATTGAGAGAGCCGCCGATGACTTTAGCGTCCACAGACTTTTTGACTGGAGTACTTTCCCCGGTAAGTAAAGACTCATCCACATGACTAGTGCCTGACAGGATGGTGCCGTCTACTGGAATACGTTCACCGGGAAGTACCCATACGCGATCACCTGGCAACACTTGATCTAAAGGTAAATCACGATATTGGTCTGGGCGAATACTTGAACTGCCCAGTTCAGTAAGTTGACGATCTATTACCTTGGCATGCTCAGGCCAGAGTTTTTGGAGCGCTCGAATGGCTTCACTCGTTTGCTGCTTGGCACGTGCCTCTAACCATTTCCCCAATAAGACCATGCAGATGATGACCGCTGATCCCTCGAAATACAGTTCATGAGCATGGCTTGAATTGAGCAGAAGGTAAAGACTGAGTCCATAAGCAGCACTCGTACCTAGTGCAACCAGTAAGTCCATATTGCCAGCACCCGCCATGAGGGATTTATAGCCCGCTACATAAAATCGCCACCCCAATATAAATTGCACTGGCGTTGCTAAAGCCAATTGCCACCAGCCTGATAAAGACCAATCGACTCCAAAGGGCATCAGCACCATGGGCAAGAAGAGTGGGGTGGAGAGCATAAAACCCAAAACTACACGGGCTAAGCCATCGGCTGCCCAGAATGACTTAGCAACATCCCGACTGGCATTGCCTTGGGGCGTGCTCTCTTTGGCGCTATAGCCCGTCTTTTCAACGGCGTTAATAATGTCTTCAAGGCTTGCAGTGCCTGGTTTTATCCGAATACGTGCTTGCTCAGTAGCTAAATTGACCGTAGCAGCTTCAACCCCCGGAATGCTACTCAAGGCTTTTTCTACCCGGTTAAGGCATGAGGCGCAGGTCATCCCCCCAATATCGAGGGTAAAAAACTCAGAATGTGTCAGTTTTGATGTCGTCATAGCAGATAATCACCAGTATGGACTTAAATAACCTCTTTTAAAGGACAAGATGTTTAATCTCAAAGTTTCCGGCATGACCTGTGGCGGTTGTATTAATGCTGTCACCCGTGCGGTTCAGGCTCAAGACCCATTGGCCAAGGTGCAGGCTGATTTAGCGACCCAAGTGCTGACCTTGGAAACGACCTTATCGCCTGAGTTGGCTGGCCAGTTAATCAGTGATGCTGGCTTTCCCTTATCTCAGTGAGGCATCAGCAATAATCTCGTTTTAAGCAATTTTTTGCATGTGCGGTTAACCTACCCGCTATTCCGTTATTTGTAATGGATCTCAATAGACCAGATTGAGATTCCCCTTAGGGTCCCTTAGGGAAAGTTTGTCATAGGAGAAATTGGTGGCAGTTACCGTAGAAATAGTTCAAGCAGCATTAAAGGGTCTGATAGACCCAAATACCAATATCGATTTTGTGGCAGGTAAGAATGTCAAAAATTTGCGAGTGGATGGTGCAGATATCACCCTTGATATTGTGTTGGGATATCCGGCCAAAAGTCAGTTTGATGCCATTCGTAAATCGGTCATCAGTGTTCTGCGCGAACTGCCTGACGTGAAGAATGTCACCGTCAATGTCAGCAGTCAAATTGTGGCCCATGCCGTGCAGCGTGGCGTAAAGCTATTGCCTGGGGTGAAAAATATTATTGCAGTAGCTAGTGGCAAGGGTGGTGTTGGTAAATCGACTACAGCAGTTAACTTAGCCTTGGCTCTAGCTGCAGAAGGTGCACAAGTTGGTATGTTAGATGCCGATATTTACGGTCCAAGTCAACCGATGATGTTGGGTATTACCGGCAGACCCGAAGCAGTTGCAGACAATATGATTGAGCCGATGGAAGGGCATGGTTTGCAAGCAAGCTCAATTGGCTTTTTAATTGATGCCGATGCGCCTATGGTATGGCGTGGCCCGATGGTCACCTCCGCTTTAGAGCAACTACTTCGTCAAACCCGTTGGCGCGATCTCGATTATTTGATTGTGGATATGCCCCCAGGTACTGGTGATATTCAATTAACCTTAGCGCAAAAAGTGCCAGTGACAGGCGCAGTGATTGTCACTACTCCTCAAGATGTTGCATTATTAGATGCGCGCAAGGGTCTCAAAATGTTTGAGAAGGTAGGCGTTCCCATTGTTGGCATCATTGAAAACATGAGCACTTATGTTTGCCCAAACTGCAGCCATGAAGAACATATTTTTGGTAGTGGCGGCGGAGAGAAAATGTGTAAAGAGTATGGCACTGACTTTTTGGGCGCGCTCCCTTTGAATTTATCAATTCGTGCACAAGCCGATGCTGGGCGACCTACTGTAGTCGCTGATCCTGATGGTGCGATTAGTATTATTTATAAAACGATTGCCAGACGCGTGGCTATTAGGGTGGCCAGCCTATCAAAAGATATGAGTAGTAAATTTCCGAGCATTGTTGTTCAGAATACCTAAGGACTTATGCGATTTGCTGTTGTCATGCGTAAGGAGTTTATTGATAACCCATGGATTTCTTTCCGTTGGGCGCCTCAGGAAGTGTTGCCTGATTTTGGCGAATTTACTAGTCAGTCAGGTCAGCCCAGCAAAATAGATCAAATCTCTGGGCAATTTTTGGGAAGAGATGAGCAGGGAGAGACTTGGTTGTTTACAGGTTATGAACTAAATCTTTTTCCAGATGAAGCAGAGGGTTATTACTTGAACCTATCAGCAACCAAGCCTTGCTGGTTTGTCATGTGGCGTCTTGAGGAAGATATCGAACGCTATATTGATGAGCAATCTCTTGAGTTGGCTAAATCTGAACCCACCTTTGCCGTACCGCACCGCATTAGTGTGAGCTATAACGAGGCAGGACGCCTTCTCGATGGTGGTGAATCTGTTGATAATGTTCTGCTCAGTACAGAGCATGCTTCATGGTTACAAGAGTACGTTAATCAGCACTATCGTCCTGAGCCAAAAAAACGGCATCGTCCTGAGTCATTTAAGGGCGCGAATCGAGCGGTGGAGGATTAATGGCTGATGGCTTTCTGAATCGTTGGTCACGCCGAAAGGCGGGAGAACAAATCGAGCCTGATAAAAAATCAGTCGATACGACTAAGCAAGATCTTGCTATTAACAATGATGCGATTGCAAATGCACCTCAGCAAGAAGAGTTACCCCCTGTAATCACCTTAGATGATGTAGAAAAGATAGACCGTTTTGCACCAGATTTCTCGGCCTTTATTCAGCCAGGTGTAGATCCTGCAGTTCAACAAGCGGCCATGAAGAAAATGTTTTCTGATCCGCACTTCAACATCATGGATGGCTTAGATATTTACATTGGTGACTACTCTAAGCCCGATCCGATTCCTTTAGAAATGCTCAAACGCATGGTGCAGTCCGACATGCTCAATATCTTTCGCAAGGATGATGAAGTCGATCAGGATGCTAAAAAGCTACCCGAGACCGCTAATGCAGATGCTGTTCCATCGACTGAGGCTGCAGTATTGATAGAAGATCAGCATTTACCCCCAGTGCAGGAAACTGATTTAACATCCGAAGAACTGACCCCCGATTCAGGGCTGGATTCCATCACTACCGTTCCCGTAGATAAAAAAACAACTTAATAAAATGATGTAAGAAGATGAATTCGGAAAATTACTGATGAGCCAAAAATTACTTTGCAATTGCAATGGAACCATGCCCTTAGATGCCAAGGTGCTGGGCGTGCCTGTGCATACCTCCTTGTGTCGACAAGAAGTGGGCGTAGCAATGAAGGCAATGAATGGCAGTGAAGAGCTGATCATTGCTTGTACTCAAGAAAGTGCGCTCTTTAGTGAATTAGCTATGCAGTCAGAAAAGCCATTGGTAGCACCACTACGTTTTGTAAATATTCGTGAGATAGCGGGTTGGACTCAAGAAGCTAAAACATCTTCACCGAAGATTGCCGCTTTGCTGGCCTTGGCAGACATGCCTGCAGCTGATCCAGTGCCTGTTGTCAATTATGAGAGTCAGGGAAGGTTGCTGATTGTGGGGCCTGGCCATCAAGCCTTATCTTGGGCTGAAAAACTGGGTTCCTCTCTCGATGTATCAGTGTTGTGTACCGATCCAAGCCCACTACCACTCGCTAGAAATTTCCCCGTTTATACAGGTCAAGTAACAAAGTTAGAGGGCTATCTCGGTAACTTTACGGTGGATTGGGATTTGCAAAATCCAATCGATCCCGAGATGTGTACTCGGTGTGGTGCTTGCGTCGAAGTCTGTCCTGAGGGCGCTATCGATGATGCATTTCAGATTGATTTAAATAAATGTAAGTCGCACCGCGCCTGCGTTACGGCCTGCGCAGGAATTGGTGCCATTGCGTTTGATCGGGTGGAGCGCAAACGTAGTTCTGAGTTTGATTTAGTTATGGATTTGCGCAGCGACCCACAGATGCAAATGAGTCAAACACCGCAAGGTTATTTTGCGCCAGGCTCAGATGCATTTGAGCAATCTCTTGTTGCGCAGCAACTACTCGGGCTAGTTGGGGAATTTGAGAAGCCCAAGTATTTTGTCTATAACGAAAAAATATGCGCGCATGGCCGTAATGGCAAAGTAGGGTGCAATGCTTGTATTGATGCTTGCTCTACGGGTGCGATTAGTTCTTTATTCAATAATGGCCAAGGCACTGTTGAGGTCAACCCGAATTTGTGTATGGGTTGTGGTGCTTGTTCAACGGTGTGTCCATCAGGTGCAATGCGCTATAACTATCCGAGCGTACCGCATCAAGGAAAAGAAATTAAGGCCCTTGCTTCCGTCTTTGGTGCTGAGAGCGCTAAGGCAAAGCAATCCATTGCGCCAACCTTATTGCTACACAACTTAAAAGTAGGCACTCAACTAATAGATGCCCTCGGACGAGCAGCCCACTTACGACCCAAGCAGTTTCAGGGCCTACCTTCTTTTGTTCTGCCCTACGGCATTGAGCATATTGCCTCTACCGGTTTAGATGTGTGGCTGGGCGCCTTGAGTTATGGCTTTGGTGAAGTGGTGCTTTTACTGACTGGAGATGAAGATCCATCCTACCGCGCCGCTTTGGAAACCCAAAGTACCTTAGGCAACGCGATGTTGGCTGCTTATAGATTTGATGCCAGGATTTCTTTGATTCAGCTCGATTCTGTAGAGGACCTGCAAGCTGCCTCGGCTGCAATGGGTAAGCTGCGTCAGCGCGGTGCCTTGCCAGCGATTTGCTCTCCTGCTAGCTTTGGCCTCACGACGCAAAAGCGGGAAACCATTGAAGCGGTTCTGGAGCATCTAGAAAAGCAAGCAAAAACACCGCTTCCAGTTGGTGGAGTCGCTTTGCCTTCATCTTCTTTCTTGGGTGGCCTCAAGATCAATCAAGATGCCTGCACCTTGTGTATGTCTTGCGTAGGTAGCTGTCCTGAAGGCGCTTTACTAGATAATTTAGATGAACCTAAGCTCTCTTTTATTGAGAAGCAGTGCGTTCAATGCGGCATTTGTGTACAAACTTGCCCAGAGAAGGCTCTTGCTTTGGCACCCCGATTGCAGACTGTAGAGGCACGTAAGCAACGTGTCGAAATCAATGAAACTAAGCCCTTTCATTGCATTAGTTGCGGCAAGGTGTTTGGTACTGCCAAGATGGTAGATCTGATGCTCCTCAAGTTAGGAGCTCATGGGGCGTTTTCTGGATCACTGGATAGGTTAAAAATGTGTAGTGATTGTCGTGTAGTGGATATGGTGAATAAAGAAACATGAGCGAACCAATAAAAGCACCAATAAATGAGCCAACAATGGAACATACCTCCACTGAGATTGGGGATGTGGGGCTCCCAGAAGACTTGGCGCGAGCCGATCTATATGGCCTGATTGCCAGGCTCTTTCATCAAGCGCCCGACCAAGAGTTGCTTGATCAGATAGTGGCTTCTATTCCCCAGGGGGAGGAAGCTCAAAATACAGATGCACCTTTATCAAAGGTATGGCAGAGCGTGGCTGCAGCGGCAAAGTCCCATTCCGCTAAGGAATGGCAGGATGAATTTGATTTGAATTTCATCAGCGTAGGTCGGCCTAATGTCATTCTTAATGGCTCTTATTACATGGCGGGCCACTTAAATGAGCGGCCATTGGTCAATATTCGTAATGCCTTAGCAAAGTTCGGCCTAGAGGCCGCTGAGCAAATTACGGAGACAGAGGACCACATTTCTGCGCTATGTGAGGTGATGCGCTACCTTATTGCAGGGGATGATGTGGAGATATCCAACCTCACAAATCAGCAAATCTTTTTTAATGACCATATTCGCCCTTGGTATGACGAATTATGTGATGCGATTGATGCTATTCCAGAGTTGCTCCTTTATCAGCCAGTTGCTGCTTTGACTAGAGAGTTTTTGGCTATTGAGGGGCAGAGTTTTGACATGCTTTAATGCTGCACCGCACACAAGGGAAATTACCTATAAAAAAATAATGACAAATATGCAAAAAATGCAATTTCCAATTACACTCATTTATATAAATTTTGCACCTAATAGGAGTTTGAGATGAGCACTAAATCTACTACTGCAGTAAATGAAGAAAATAAACCTGCACGCAGGAAGTTTTTTATCGGAGCAGGTGCCACTGTCGGTGCCGTAGCCGTTGCCTCACAAACCTCCATTGGTAAAGCAGTGATTCAGGAGATCGGTAGTACTGTCAAATCTAAGGATGAAGGCTATCAGTTGACCGCCCATATTCGAAAATATTACGAAACAACGATGCTCTAAAACACGCTTTATCAGGCCAGTACATAACTAATACAACTAACTAATATTATTTTCAGGGACAAAATATGAGTCTGACTCGTAAATCCAATACTCCACAAAGCAGTCGTTCAACTTCTCACTTAATCGGTAGCTTATCTCGCGGATTAAAAGCAGCGGTTCCTACGATGGATCGTAGAACTTTCCTGAAGCGATCTGGCGTAGGCGTAGGCGCTGGTATTGCTGCAAGTCAGCTGAGTTTTGTGCAGAAAGCGGTTGCTGAACCAAGCATGAGAGATATGCTGGACGGCAAAGGCAAAATTGAAGTTAAAAGAACGGTATGTTCACACTGCTCAGTAGGTTGCTCCACCGACGCTACAGTTGAAAATGGTGTGTGGGTTCGCCAAGATTCTAATTTTGACTCCCCAATTAATATGGGCGCCTACTGCGCTAAGGGCGCCTCCCTCCGTGAACACGGACATGGCGAATATCGCTTGCGTTACCCCATGAAGCTGGTTGATGGTAAGTACCAAAAAATCTCTTGGGATCAGGCTCTAACTGAAATCACTGCGCAGATGAAAGATTTGCGTACGAAGTACAGCCCAGACTCATTATTCTTTATTGGCTCTTCCAAGCAAAGCAACGAACAAGCATACCTATTGCGTAAGTGGGTTTCTTTCTTTGGTACCAACAATACAGACCATCAAGCGCGTATTTGTCACTCCACAACAGTAGCCGGTGTTGCAAACACCTGGGGCTATGGTGCGATGACCAATAGTTACAACGACATGATGAATTCCAAGGCAGCCCTATATATCGGCTCAAATGCTGCAGAAGCTCACCCTGTTTCGATGTTGAGTTTGTTGCATGCAAAAGAGAAGGGTTGCAAAGTCATCGTAGTTGATCCTCGCTACACCCGCACAGCTGCAAAGTCAGACGAATATGTTCGCATCCGTTCAGGTACAGACATTCCATTTTTGTTCGGTGTTTTGTATCACATCTTCAAAAACGGCTGGGAAGACAAGAAGTACATTAACGACCGCGTTTATGGCATGGAAGACATCCGTAAAGAGGTGATGGAGAAGTGGAATCCGAAGAATGTAGAAGAGGCCTGTGGTGTTCCCGAGGCTCAGGTATTCAAAGTTGCTCAAACCATGTCTATGAACCGCCCAAGTACGATCGTATGGTGTATGGGTCAAACCCAGCACACTATCGGTAATGCGATGGTTCGTGCTTCTTGTATTTTGCAATTAGCACTAGGTAACGTTGGAAAGTCTGGTGGTGGTACGAATATTTTCCGCGGTCACTGTAACGTTCAGGGCGCTACTGACGTAGGCCCTAATCCAGATTCCTTGCCAGGCTACTATGGCCTTGCTGCTGGTTCGTGGAAGCACTTTGCCTCTGTTTGGGGTGTTGACTATGAGTGGATCAAAGGTCGTTACGCACCTGACATGATGGAGAAATCCGGTACAACCGTTTCTCGTTGGGTTGATGCTATTCTTGAAAATCCAGACATGATTGACCAGCAAACGAACGTTAAAGGTTTGTTCTTCTGGGGTCATGCTGCTAACTCCCAAACTCGCGGCTTGGATATGAAGCGCGCAATGGATAAGCTGGATTTATTAGTGGTGGTTGATCCATACCCTACTGCAGTTGCAGCGATGGCAGCCATGCCTCCAGCTGAGGGTAATACGATCAATAAGAATCGCAATGTGTATCTGCTTCCGGCAACAACTCAATTTGAGACCCGCGGATCTGTGACTGCGTCGAATCGCTCTATTCAGTGGCGTGAGAAAGTTATTGACCCCTTGTTTGAATCTGTTCCTGACCACGTCATCATGCAAGCTTTTGCTGATCGCTTGGGCTTTGGTCAAGAACTGTCCAAAAACTTTAAGATGGAGAACTCTAAGTTTGCTGGCAAACAGTGGAAAGAGCCTGAAATCGAGTCCATCTTACGCGAGATTAACCGCTCAGTTTGGACTATTGGTTACACCGGTCAAACCCCGGAGCGTATCAAGGCCCACATGCGCATGGCGGGTAATTTTGATCCGTTCACATTGAAGTCCCGCGGAGGTGTTGATCCTGTGTCTGGCTACGATACTGCTGGTGATTACTATTGCTTGCCATGGCCTTGTTACGGCACAGCAGCAATTAAGCACCCAGGCTCCCCAAATCTTTACGACACCAGTAAGACAGTTATGGAAGGCGGCGGCAACTTCCGCGCTAACTTTGGTGTAGAAAAAGACGGTGTCAACTTGCTTGCTGAAGATGGTTCATTCTCAAAAGGTTCAGCCATTAAGACGGGTTATCCTGAGTTTGATCACGTGCTTGTGAAGAAGCTCGGCTGGTGGAACCAGTTGACTGAAGATGAGCAAAAGCAGGCCGACGGAAAAAACTGGAAGACAGACTTATCTGGTGGTATCCAGCGCGTTGTGATGAAAAATGGTTGCCATCCTTTTGGTAACGCAAAAGCCCGTGCAGTGGTTTGGAACTTCCCAGACCCAATTCCGGTCCACCGTGAAGCGCTATACAGTACAAATGAGGCGATGATGCGTAAGTATCCAACCTCAGGAGACAAGATGAACTTCTGGCGCTTACCAACTCTGTACAAGACTCTGCAAGATAAAAACTTGAAAGATAAGTTGTACGAAAAGTTCCCAATTATTTTGACCTCTGGTCGTTTGGTTGAGTACGAGGGTGGTGGTGAAGAGACCCGTTCTAATCCTTGGTTGGCTGAGCTTCAGCAAGAAAACTTTGTGGAGATCAACCCGAAAGCTGCTGCTGCTCGTGGAATTAAGAATTGGGATTATGTATGGGTTAAATCTCCGACAGGCGCTAAGATTAAAGTTCGTGCAATGGTCACAGAGCGTGTCGATCAAGAAACCGCATTCATCCCCTTCCATTTTTCTGGTTGGTGGCAAGGTGCAGATTTGCGCAAGTTCTATCCAGAAGGCGCATCTCCAATCATTCTTGGTGAGTCAGTGAATACGGCGACGACATATGGTTACGATCAAGTAACCAACATGCAGGAAACCAAGACCACTATGTGTCAAATCGAAAAGTTTGCCTAAGCTAAATAATTAAAGTCCGGAGAAAATCATGGCAAGAATGAAGTTTATTTGTGATACAGAGCGTTGCATCGAATGCAACGGTTGTGTAACTGCATGTAAGAACGATAACGAAGTACCTTGGGGCGTAAACCGTCGTCGTGTTGTAACGGTAAACGACGGCATTATCGGTCAAGAAAAGTCTATATCGGTAGCCTGTATGCATTGCACCGATGCGCCTTGTATGGCGGTCTGTCCAGTAGACTGTTTCTACCGTACAGATGAAGGTGTTGTACTTCATGATAAAGACATTTGTATCGGTTGCGGTTACTGTTCATTTGCATGTCCATTTGGCGCACCTCAATTTTTGAGTGTTGGTGCTTTTGGGGTCCGTAGCAAGATGGATAAGTGCACATTCTGTAGTGGTGGCCCAGAGGCGAACGGTAGCGTTGCCGAGTTCAAGAAATATGGCCGTAATCGCTTGGCTGAGGGTAAATTACCTTTGTGTGCTGAAATGTGTTCAACCAAGGCATTGATTGGTGGAGATAGCGAAATCATTAGCGGTATCTTTAATAAGCGGGTTGAAAATCGTCAAGCTAACGGAAAATACACAGGTTCACAATTATTTGGTTGGTCAACTGCTTATGGTGGCCCAGGTACTCCTGATCCTACACCTACCGCTGCTACCAAAATCCCAGGGGCCAAATAATGAAATCAATCCTTAAAGTATTGGGCCTAGGGATCGCTACTGTATCCCTATTGGGCGCTTGTTCTGAGCCACCACAGATCGCCGCTAGGAAAGCTTTACGTCCTGACGTTGCTCCTTATGTGGGTGCTGATAATGGGTTTATGACTAAAAATTGGAAACCGGGTGATCAGGCGAGTTGGACAGAGTCTGTTGACAAGCGAACCCTGAGCCAATCTGAGCAACGTCGCACTAAGTGATCCGCTGAAGAATAATAAATAAATACGAAAACGTTTAAGGATATTTGTATGAATCGATCATTACCTAAAGTTATCCGTACTTTGGTGTTGGCTGCAGGTTTAACTCTAAGCTTAGCTGGCGCGTCTAGCTTTGCTCAGAAAGCGCCCATGGCGCCTTTGCCTTCACCAAGTGGTGTGGATGTTCCGCCACCACTTTCTGTGCCAAAAAATCTTGAGGCTATATCAAAGGGAACGCAGGCTCAATCTCAACCAGCGAATCCTTCGATTTTTACATCAGCTGGAAGCGATCCTTATAACTTCGTCAGCATTCCTGACAAAGAGGCGAGCGTTCTGATTCAGCGTGCTGGTGAACAGTGGCGCGTGATTCGTAACGGGGTGATTACGGTTTACGGCGGTTGGTTATTAGCAATTGCCTTCTTTGGTATTGCTGGCATGTTTGCCATTAAAGGTCCCATTAAATTGCATGAGCCGATGTCAGGCAATCTGATTAAGCGTTTTAGTTTCTTTGAGCGTTTAACCCATTGGGTTATGGCGTATAGCTTCATTGGATTGGCTTTAACCGGTTTACTAATTCTTTACGGTAAATATTTTGCACTACCAATGATGGGTGGGGTAGCTTATGGCTCATTCTTGGATATTATGAAAAATATTCATAATTTTTCAGGCCCACTATTTACTCTCAGTATTGTGATTTTCTTCTTGTTGCTGGCTAAGAAAAATCTGCCAGGTGAAGGTGATTTAAATTGGTTAATGACCTTTGGTGGTCTGCTTTCAGGAAAGCATCCTCCGGCTGGATTCTTTAACTTCGGTGAGAAAATTTGGTTCTGGTTCGGTATGACTTTCCTTGGATTAGTGATCTCTGGTTCTGGTTTTGTGCTCGATATGATCGTGCCATTTATGCAGATTGAGTACACCCGCGGCACCATGCAGATTGCCAACATCATTCACAGTAGTGCATCAATTTTGATGACGACTATGGCCATGGGTCACATCTACATTGGATCGATTGGTATGCAAGGCTCACTCGATGGCATGAGAACAGGTTCTGTTGATGCTACTTGGGCTAAAGAGCACCATAAGCTCTGGTACGACAAAGTAAATAAATAAGGACAAAGTCATGAAAAAAATCATCGTTATTACACTTTGTTCATTTGCAAGTGCCGCTGCGTTTGCTGCACTCCCTCCGCTAACACCTGAGGCACAAGCTGCTGCTGACTTAGCAAAGGCAAAGACTGCTTATGCTGGCCGGGTTGGTAACTTTCAGCTCTGTCAGTCTCAAAACAAAGTCGCTGATCAATATCGGGTGTCTGGTACGCCAGCGCCAGCTGCTTGTGCGGTTGTGCCCCCTTTTATAGCGCCTGTAGCGGCGGCACCAGCAGCAAAGTAAGCGCTACTCTGACAGTAACTCTTGATGGAGGTAGCGTTTCGCTGCCTGTGTCTGGGGGCTGGAAAAGAAAGGACCTACGGGTCCTTTTTCTTTGATCTCGCCATGATCAATAAATACTATGTAATCCGCTAATCTTTGTACTTGGGCAAGCTGGTGCGAAGTAAAAATAACGCTAGAGCCACGTTGTCTGAATTGACGAATGATTTCTTCTACTTGCTCTGTAGTAGTGGGGTCCAAGTTAGCTGTGGGCTCATCCAATAATACTAAGTTGGGTTTTTGGAGCATAACTCTACCTAGGCACAATTTTTGTCTCTCGCCGGCAGAAAGTTTATGTGCGGGGCTATTGGCTAGTTGGCTTAGTCCAATTTGGATTATGACTGCATCAATATCTGCACTGCTGATGCTGGGATCAGCATCTTGAACCAAAGCCATATTGATCCGAGCAGATGCCTTAATCATAGGAGTGTGATGCAGAACCAAAGATGATCGCGTCTCGCTAGATGAATGGACAATACTTCCTGAATCAGGCGTAATTAAGCCATCAATCAGTTTTAAAAAAGTCGTTTTGCCAGCACCATTAGGACCAATACAAGCGCAAATACGATCAGTGGGAATGAGCGCGTGGGGAATATTGAGGATGATGCGCCCGTCGCTTTTGACAATAATCTCTTTGAGCTCAATAAAGTGATTCATATTTTCCCGAGCATCAACCATAGCGACGCTCCGCAACTTGTCTGACAGCAAATGTAAATAGATTGGCCAAAAGCACAATCATGAGCAGAACAATACCGAGGGCGAGTGCTAAAGGAAGATCACCCTTACTGGTCTCTAAGGCAATGGCGGTAGTCATGGTGCGCGTAAAGCCATCTATATTTCCGCCCACGATCATGACCGCTCCCACCTCAGATATAGCTCTGGCTAGGCCAGCAAGCACAGCAATGGTCAGAGAAAAGCGGCAGTCCCACATGAGCCACTTGAGGGAAGAAAGATGAGGCAGCCGAAGCGCTTTAAAGGAGTCTCGATGAATTTTCCAAGAATCTTCCAGTATTTGGCGGCTTAGGGCGGCGATTAATGGGGTTGTCAGCAGGGTTTGCGCCAGAATCATCCCCTTAGGTGTGAATAGCCACCCCCATGGCCCCAAAGGCCCGCTCCGGGATAGCAATAGATAAATCACAACACCCACGATCACGGTAGGTACCCCCATGAGGGTATTGATTAGGACGGTGGTGGCCTTCTTACCTCTAAATTCTTCGGTAGCTAAAAGGGCGCCAATGGGCAGGCCCAGCAAGGTGCCAAATAGTAGCGCAGTCAAACTGACCTGGAGAGATACCAGCACAATCCCTATGACCCCAGCATCTAGCTGAGCGAGAAGTAGGAAGGCATCCTGAAAGGTAATTAGCATGGGCTTGATTTTAGCAAGGGGGTGGCAAAATAGAGCAAATGCAGCTTATTACTCCTTTTTTAACCCATGGCTGAAGTCATTTGCCTCTGTAATGAGGTCCTGGATATTGATCTTCGCGAATACCTAGACAGTCATCCCATTGGGTCGATTGAGGAATTACGTGAGCAGGCCGCAATTTGCAATAAATGTATGCAATGCCAAGAGTTAGTGGAAAGCGAAATCTATTTTGCGCGTGTCCGTAGGCAGCAGCTAGAAGGCGAGAGGTAAAGCACCATGACGCAAAACACGCTAGGTCGATTTAGTGTCATGACGATTAATATGCATAAAGGCGTATCACCCCTCCATAGAAAATCGACGATTCATGAATTGCGTCAAAAGATGAGGGCGCATCATCCGGATCTACTTTTTCTGCAAGAGCTTCAGCAAGAACATCGAGGTCGTATCAAGCGCTTTCATCAGTGGCCAATGACAGAGTTGACCCAGTTTTTATCTGAAGATTATTGGCATGATTGGCATTACGGTAAAAATATGGAATATCTTGATGGCCACCACGGCAATGCTATTCTTTCTAGGAGGCCCTTACATAAGGGCGAGAACTACGATATTTCCGCCTACCGATTTGAGAAACGCGGTTTACTGCATAGTGTGACTCAGTTAGAGGGCGTAGCGAAATCGATTCATTGTTTTTGCGTACACCTGGCATTATTCGAGCGTGGGCGAGAGCGCCAACTAGAGCAGATCATTCGTTACATTGATGATCTGGCTGAAGGCGGGCCCACCATCGTGGCAGGTGACTTTAATGATTGGCGTAATCGCATGAGTGCCCCGATGCAAGCTGCTGGGTTTAATGAGGTTTTTGAGTCCCTAACGGGAGCGCCAGCAAAAACATTTCCGAGTATGAAGCCGCTACTAGCAATGGATCGGATTTATGTGCGGGGTTTAAAAATTCATTCAGCAGAAATTTTGCATGAATGGTTAAAGTTGTCAGATCATTTGGGTATTACTGCGGAGCTTGAGATTCTATGAATTTATTGAATATCCTATTGGGATCTTTTTTTGGGTTTTCCCTAATTTGGGCACCCATCCTGCATATCATCATCGTGATTCTTTTTGGTTTCCGCTTGATTTCCGTGAGAAGGCCAGTAGGTGTTGCGATAGCTTGGTTTTTGATTGTGATTTTATTTCCTATAGTAGGCATTTGTTTGTATGTCTTAATAGGTGAGCGCCCTGTAGGCCGCAAGCTCACGCGAAAAATTATTCGCATGGATAAAGAGTACGCAGCGATCACTGAGTTAATGCGCAAGCGCTATCTAGTAGATAAGGATCAGCTACCAATCGAAGGGCGTGCACTGAGTTTATTGGCAGAGGCAAAAAATGGCTCTCCTGCAATCGCTGGTAACAAGATTGAGTTATTCACCAATTCCTTAGAAATTTTGCAAGATTTTATTGATGAGATTAATCGCGCTAAAAAAACATTGCACCTAGAGTTTTATATCTGGGCTTTAGGGGGTGACGCAGATCGAGTTGGCGAGGCCATGATTGCGGCATCTCAACGCGGTGTTATTTGCAAAGTATTGTTAGATTCTTTAGGAAGTAAAGATTGGTTTAAGTCAAGCTGGCCTGCACGCTTTAAAAGTGCCGGCATACAGGTAACCGAAGCATTGCCTATTGAGATTGGACGTTTTCAGTTTCGTCGCGCTGACCTGAGGCTCCATCGCAAGATCTTCGTAATCGATAACACGATCGTCTGGACCGGGAGCATGAACTTAGTCGACCCACGTACTTTTAAGCAAGATTCAGGGGTAGGCGAATGGGTTGATGCCATGGTCAAAATAGAAGGCCCAGTAGCCTCACAGTTTGAGTTGACCTTTGCTTTTGACTGGAGTGTAGATAACCCTAAGATTTCTCATTTTAAGGATGTCGCTCCAGCACCGAGCCCAACTGAAGGATCCGTATTGGCGCAAGAGTTTTCCTCTGGCCCAGTCTATCGCGACGATATCTTGTATCAAGTACTGCTGTCTGCCATTATGGATGCGCGTGAAGAGCTCACTATTACTACGCCTTACTTTGGCCCTGATGATGGTTTGATGCAAGCCTTAATGGCGGCTGCAGGACGCGGTGTTCAGGTAACACTCATTGTGCCTAAGCTCAATGATTCCACTCTTGTGGCTTGGAGTAGTCGAAGTCTCTATGCCGACTTAATGGATGCTGGTGTTCATATTGCAGAATTTCATGGTGGGCTGCTGCACACCAAGAGCCTATTAATTGATAAGCGTATTGCTATTTTTGGCTCGGTCAATTTTGATCAGCGGAGTTTGCGACTCAATTTTGAGATTAGTCTCATTATTTATAATGAAATGTTCTGTGCCACACTCCAAAAACTGCTTGACTCCTATTTAGCCCAATCAGACCGAGTGAACCCAGTAACTTGGAGTAGAAGGGTGCGTTGGCGTGTGTTACTAGAGAACGCAGCGCATCTAACATCCCCTTTACTTTAAAGGGATCTCTTAAATAGCCCCTTGGGCACGCATCGCTTGGATTTCGGTTACTGAGAGACCGATCTCAGTCAAAATATTATCAGTATGCTGACCTACCGCTGGAATCTCATCCATACGATAGTCAAAGCTATCATTCATCCCAGGTGGCAGCATAGCTGGAATCGGCCCGGCTGGTGATCCTACTTGTACCCAGCGGTTCCTTGCTTTAAGCTGCTCATGCTTCCATAGGCCGCTCATATCATTGAGACGTGCATTGGCAATTTGGGCTTGATCTAATTTAGCAATCACTTGCTCAGTACTGAGTTTGCTGAAACAGTCATCAATGATAGTCAGTAGCGCTTCTCGTTTTTCATTGCGCTTGAAGTTTTTATCAAAGCGTTCATCTTGTGCTAAGGACGGGTTTTCCAAGACCACTTCACAAAATAAGGCCCACTCACGATCATTTTGTAAGCCAAGCATCACTGTGCCACCATCGCCTGTTTTAAATGGTCCGTAAGGATAGATCGTTGCGTGCGATGCTCCATTGCGAGGGGGCGGGCTTGCGCCATCGTATGCATAGTAGAGTGGGTAGCTCATCCATTCGCCGAGGGACTCGAGCATAGAAACATCAATGGTCGAGCCTTTACCTGTTTTACCTCTTTGTAGAAGGGCTGCCAAGATATTGGTATAGGCATACATACCCGCTGCAATATCTGCAATTGAATTACCTGCCTTACTAGGCGTTTCTTCCGTACCTGTCACAGATAAAAATCCAGCCTCACTTTGAATTAATAAATCATAGGCCTTTTTGTCACGATAAGGACCATTGTTGCCATACCCAGAGATGTCGCACAGAATGAGCATGGGGTTAGTTTTGTGCAGCAGCTCGGCAGTGAGCCCCATGCGGGCAGCAGCACCGGGCGCTAAGTTCTGCACAAGCACATCAGCTGTTTTAAGCAGTGTCTTTAAGGCCTCTAGTGCCCCCGCTTGTTTGAGATCAAGCGTGATGCTTTCCTTAGAGCGATTGACCCAAGTGAAGTGTGAAGACATGCCATTGACGCGCTCATCATAAGCACGGGCAAAGTCACCAGCCCCCGGACGCTCCACCTTAATCACTCTGGCTCCTAAATCTGCCAGTTGGCGGGTGCAAAAAGGAGCTGCAATGGCATGCTCTAGAGAAACAACAGTAATGCCATCTAAAGGACGAATACTCATGTATTTATTTCATTATCCAGAGTCAAGAAACTAAAAAGACCGCGGTAGACCAAGCACATGCTCAGCCATATATGAATAGATTAAGTTGGTAGAGATAGGTGCGACTTGATAAAGACGGGTTTCTCGAAACTTACGCTCTACATCGTATTCGTTAGCAAAACCAAAGCCACCGTGGGTTTGCAGGCAAACATTCGCTGCCTCCCATGATGCCTTCGCTGCCAAATACTTAGCCATATTGGATTCAGCGCCACAAGGCTGCTGATGGTCAAATAATTCACAGGCTTTAAAACGCATGAGGTTGGCCGCTTCGGTTTCAATATAGCAATCCGCAATCGGAAACTGAATCCCTTGGTTCTTACCAATGGGTCGATCAAAAACCACGCGTTCATTCGCATAACGCCGCGCCTTGTCTACAAACCAATAAGCATCACCAATGCACTCAGCGGCAATCAGTGTGCGTTCTGCATTCAGGCCATCCAGAATATATTTAAAGCCTTGACCTTCTTCACCAATTAAATTTTCTGCTGGAATTTCTAGATTATCAAAAAAGACTTCGTTGGTTTCGTGATTCACCATATTTGCAATAGGTTGGATGCTCATACCCTTGCCCAGCGCATCTTTTAGATTCACGATAAAAATAGACATTCCTTCTGATTTTTTCTTGACCTCAGATAGGGGAGTAGTACGTGCCAATAGAATCATCAAATCAGAATGCTGAATACGTGAGATCCATACCTTCTGCCCATTGACTACATATTTGTCACCTTTTTTCACTGCCGTAGTTTTGAGTTTGGTAGTGTCAGTACCTGTACTGGGCTCTGTCACCGCCATGGATTGAAGGCGTAATGCGCCTGTAGCAATCTGAGGCAGGTAGAGTTTCTTTTGTACATCAGACCCATGGCGTAACAGTGTGCCCATGTTGTACATCTGACCATGGCAGGATCCAGCGTTGCCACCGGCAAAGTTAATTTCTTCCATGATGACGGAAGCTTCTGCTAGACCTAAGCCTGAGCCACCATATTCTTCAGGGATCAACGCTGCCAACCAACCCGCTTTTGCCATAGCATCCACAAAAGCTTCTGGATAGGCGCGCTCATGGTCTACTTTTTGCCAATAGGCAGAATCGAAGCTGCCGCAGAGGTCACGTAACGCCTCACGCATTTCTTGGTATTGATCTGGTTTGGGAATAGGGTGGTTCATAGATTTTGAGCTCAGGCAGACAGGGTTTAATGAGAAAGTTATATTCATATTTTAAGCAAGATTAGAGATTTCAGTAGATTTTCCAAAAGCAGGAGAAAATAGCTATCTCCATGCAAATTCACTTAAATCAAAGCCTTCATCCCCCTTTGCAATCTCGTTACAAAAGAAATGCTGAAGGCATGATGATGTTCGCCGCCCAATACCAACCTCTAGGCTTGATTTAATGGAGCAATTGTTTAGTCAGCTATTTGAGTTTTTAGGCATGCCATCGATTGGCTTACCCGCTATCTTCATTAGCGCTTTTATTTCCGCCACCTTACTACCACTAGGATCAGAGCCCATACTGTTTGGCTACATCACTATTAACCCCAATTTTTTTTGGATAGCTATTTTTGTGGCAACCGTAGGAAATACACTAGGTGGTATGTTGGATTGGTGGCTAGGCTTACTCGGGCGCAATGGCTTTGAAGCACTGAAGGGGCCAACTAATGGACGCATGCAGCGTTGGCTAGAGGCACGAGGGCCGAAGATGCTATTACTTTCTTGGCTCCCTGGTTTTGGCGACCCCCTATGCTTTGCAGCGGGATGGCTCAGACTGCCTTGGCTGCCTTGCCTAGGCTACATGGCTGTAGGTAAGTTTCTTCGCTACCTCACTATGACGTGGCTTTTAACGCTCATACCCAGTTCTTTTTGGCATCAATTAGGCCATTGGCTACAAATTTCTTGAGCACTAATTAGACGGCGCAATACTTTTGCTGGATCTCATCGTTACTTAATAGATTCTGAGCAGTATCTTCGAATACGATCTCACCTTGATCCAATATATAGGCTCGGTCAGATATTTTGAGTGCTTGCTGCACATTTTGTTCAACTAAGAGGATGGTGATTCCATCATCCTTCAGTTTCGCAAATAACTCGAACATTTCATCCACTAATACGGGCATGATTCCCTCTGAGGGCTCATCCAGGAGAATGACCTTGGGCTTGGCAATTAATGCCCTAGCAATCGCCAACATTTGCTGCTCTCCACCCGACAAAGATGCCCCATCCTGCTGTAATCTTTCTTTAAGACGCGGAAATGTTTCAGCAATTTCATCGACCATGACGCCCATATCACCCCGACTCTTTTGGGCGATCACACCTAATTCTAAATTTTCTTTGACGGTCAGCCCGGGGACAATTCGACGATCTTCAGGAACATAAGCTAAACCAAGATGATATCGTTCATGTGAGGCTAAATTAAGGAAAGATACACCATCAATAAAAGCCTTCCCTTCCTTCTTAGGAAGTAAGCCCATCAGAGATCGTAGAGTAGTTGTTTTGCCAGCACCATTTCTACCCATCAAGGTCACAATCTCGCCTTTTTTGACCTCTAACGAAATACCTTGAAGAACATGACTTCGGTCATACCAAGCATTTAAATTTTCTACGCGCAACATATCCAAGCTTTCTTTAACCTTGACCAAGGTACACACGTCGTACCTCTGCATTATTTTGAATTTCATCTGGAGATCCTTCAGCCAGAAATTCACCATGGTGAAGAACAATAATTCGTTTGCACAAATTCATGATGAGTTTCATCTTGTGTTCAACCAAAATAACAGTTCTTTCGCTCGCTAGTGTGCGAATCAAATCCATCATGACAAGTGTTTCTTCTGGAGACATTCCTGCGGTAGGCTCATCTAGCAATAAGAGACTCGGATCGCAAGCTAAAGCCATGGCAATTTCTAGGGCGCGTTGCTGACCATGTGCTAAATCACCGGTTATCTTATTGCGAAGATGTTCTAGATTAACGCGACGTAGTAATTGATCTGCTATCTCAATCGGTTTTGAGTAACTCTGGGCATTGCGCAAGAAGTCGTAACGCGCTGTTTCCATTTGCGCCGCTACTCTGACATTTTCATGGACTGTTAATTGCTTAAAAACATTGGTGATTTGAAAGCTCTTTGAAATACCGATACGTGCAAATTCGTGTTGTTGCATGCCAGTAATATCTTTACCATTAAATAGAATTTGACCACTGGTAGGTGGAAATGCCCCACTTAAGACATTAAAGAAAGTACTTTTCCCAGCACCATTAGGTCCAATGATGGCAGTCAAAGTTCCTGGCATAAAGTGAGTTGATACATTTTGTAAGGCTTTGAATTTCCCAAAGCTCTTGCTGACATTACGAGCCTCTAAGATTGGAATCTGGTTTGGACTAGTCATTTTTTTGTATCCTGCTTCACATAGAGCCTATCTAAAATAGTGCCCCAGATGCCTTTTGGGAAGAACAGTACAAAGAACATAAAGACAAGGCCAATGACTGCCATCCAATGGCGAGTAAAGGTCGTTACGATATCTTCAAGGTAGAGCATCACGGCAGCACCAATAAATGGACCGAAGAAGGTGCCCATGCCCCCTAAGATACTCATTATTACAGCCTGACCTGATTGTAGGTAGTGCAAAGAGTCAATAGGAACGATAGATAAGTGTAGGGCGCGCAAGGATCCAGCTAGCCCGCAGATAGCGGCAGATAAAACAAAGACTAATAGCTTGGTACGGGCAACATCAAATCCACATGCAGCGGCACGCTTTTCATTTTCTCGAATAGCTTCCATCACTGCGCCTAAGGGTGAGCTGAGAATGCGAGAAATGAACCAAATCGCGATGACAACAAAGAAAAGAATGATGTAGTACTTCACTAGTGGATTAAGAAAATCTACAGGAATTCCAAAAATATTAAAAGAGTCCACCCGAACACCTCTTAAGCCATTTTCACCACCCGTCAAACTTTCTGCTTTATAAAAAATATAAAACACAATTTGACCGAGAGCTAAAGTGACCATAGAAAAGTAAATACCACGAGTACGAATCGCCAAGAATCCTACAATCAATCCGCCTATGGCTGCACCAATCACGCCCACGAGAATTGCAGTGCCCCATGGCAGCGAGTAATGGACGATGCTAATGCCAGTGAGGTAACTGCCAATACCTAAGAAGGCAGCATGCCCAAAGGAGAGCAAGCCCATGTAGCCGAATAAGAGATTAAATCCCATGGCGAATAGGCCAAAGACAAGAATATTAATAGCCAGTGCTTCATACGGCATGATGAAAGGAAAAATCATCAAGAAGAGGGTGCTGGCTAACACGCGATGGCGTGCAACCATTTGAAAAAATGAGTTCATATACATGAGGGACTTAACCCATTGCCCCCGCTTTGCCAAATAAACCTTGTGGCCGAATGAGAAGTACTACGGCCATCAGAATAAAAATAGATAGCTCAGCAAGATCAGGAAAAAATAAGGAAGTCATGCTGTAAACGACTCCAACTAACAGACCCGCAATTACTGCGCCTACAGGCGAGCCCATACCACCAACTACAGTAACCACAAAAGATTCAGCCAGAATCGGAATTCCCATCTCCGGGTTCACAGAGCGAGTCGGTGAAGCTAAAACACCAGAGAGGCCTGCAATCGCACAACCTAGACCAAATACCAAAAGCCAAACTTTGGCAATATCTACACCGAGAACTTTGACGATCTCTTGATCGGCAGCCCCTGCTTTAATAATGAGGCCGTAACGTGTTTTTTGAATAAAAAACCAAACTCCTAAAATAATGACCGCAGTAGCAGCGATTAAGAAGAGGCGGTATTTAGGAAAGTAGCCGATACCAACATTCATTGTGCCCTTTAATCCATCAGGCGTAACAGAGGGAAGTCCTTCGATACCAAATAGAACACGCATTGCCTCTATCAGTACATAAGATAGGCCAAAGGTCAGTAATAGGGGGTAGTCTATTCCGCGACCATAGAGTGGCCGAACTAAAAATCGCTCAGTTACCAAACCAAGACATCCGGTGACGATAGGCGTTAGTACTAAGCTGAACCAAAAGTTACCAGTGATGCCTAAAAAATAAATGCCCATAAAAGCGCCCACCATGAAAAAGGCGCCATGAGCAAAGTTCACTACATTCAGCATGCCAAAAATAAGGCATAAACCCAATGCTAAGAGAGCATAAATACTACCAAGGGCAATTCCCGTAAGTAGTTGCATGCAAAGAAGTTCAAATGTAAGACCTGTCATATATGTACTCAAAAAATTCTGCCCTTGAGATGAAGCAAAAGGGCAGGTATTCAGGGTAAATCAGATGATCTACCCTGAAATTTCAGCGTTAAGCCTTATGGCCCAGCTCGGCACAACTCCGCATATTCTTCTCGGTAGTAGGCTCAATCGTCAGAATATTAAAGACGTCATACTTATCTTTCATATTCTTTGACTTAGATTCAACAATGATGACTGTTTGAACTGCTTGATGGTCACATTTTCGATAGTACTCGGGACCTTTGTACCAGTCATACTTCAGATTTTCCATTGCAGTAATCACCTTAGCAGTATCTGTTGATTTTGCAATCTTGACTGACTCTAGGACACTCTTCACACCAGCATAGCCTAGCGCACCATAATCAGATGGCACTGAGCCGTTATACATTTTCCGGAAAGCATCATTAAATATTTTGGCTGAAGGAATGCGATCTTCTAGGCCCCAATAGTATGAGGTGCCACCAATGATGCCCTCAAAAGCCTCCGGGCCACCAGCAAGACGCGAGGTATAAAGTAACACCGGCGCGACAATTTTAATATTGGATTTGAGACCAAAATCTGTGCATTGCTTGGCTGAATTTACCAGATCACGACCAAAATTACAGAGCACTAAAATATCGGGATTCAGGGCTCTGATTCGCGGCAGGAATGCAGAGTAATCCGAAGTTCCTAGTGGGTGACGAATATCAGCTAATGTGGTTGCACCCATTTCTTTGCCCGCACGCTCAAATGCCCGCACCATTTCGTGCCCATAAGCATAGTCCGCAGTTAAAAAGACAATTTTCTTGCCGAAGCGGGGAATCGAATACCTTGCTACCGCCCCAGCGGTCATTGTGGGATTGAGAGCCTCGTGAAACGTGTACGGACTCCAGTCTTTCACCTCATTGATAGCATCAGATTGACTGATAGAGTTAAAAAGAGTCTTACGTTCTTTACAGACTGCATTAATAGATAGCTGGGTCGCAGCAGAGAGTGAGCCCACAACATAATTCACCTTATCTTTTTCAATCAACTCCAGTGTGCGGGTTGCGGCTTCTCCTGGATTTAACTTGGTATCACGTACTAACAGCTCTGCTTTTCGACCATTAAAACCGCCAGCATCATTAAATTCTTTGATTGCCAATTCAGCTGCCTTAACCTGATCTTGTGCTTCTGCAGAAAAAGGGCCGGTTAACGGTGATGGAAAACCAATTTTGATAGTCCCTGCTTGGGCAGATGCGGCATTCATCCAAAGTGGGGTAGCGGCGGCTGTTGCTCCACCAATTAATATTTTTCTTCTCGTTTGATTCGTATTTTTTTGTTTCATGGTATCTCCTCCATTTAAAACAGTTGATTAATAAAGATTAATAAAAAAACTTTTTAATTCATAAATATTAACTGAATGTTTACTTCAAAACATAAATCTACTACCAATCTAATACTGTGACTCTGGGACTGCTTTTCCTGCTGCTAACAAATCGCTAATATCGATAGCTGTCTCTGCCATGACTGTTTCGGCATTTCTTTTTAGGCCCCTGCCATCTACCGTTCCTTTTCTACCTTGCGCTTGCATATAGCGACCAAGATATTGCGCTCTTGCTACTACTTGTTGCCCTAGCGATAGACGCTCTTTACTATATGCCTCCAATGCCGCAGGAGTGGCTCCCAATGCTTGAATATGTTTTGCAATAGCCATTGCTTCGTCACCTGCTTTTGTCACACCCATTCCAACGTGAGGGCGACCCACAAAAGCAGCATCGCCCATTAAAGCAATTCTGCCAAAGACAATTTGCTCTGAACGTACATCATAGATAGCCTGTAAAAATGGTGAGCTTGTTTTCTCAATAATCTCTGCATATTGGGGCGCTAGAAGTTTGCGAGCTTGTTCTCGCATACTAGCAATATGTTTCCAAGATACTTTAAGCGGAGGAATGCCCAGGGGAAAGTATTTGCCATCAGCATCTGTTAACAAGTTTTTTAGCTCTTTATCCTCTGAAGCGGGCCTGTACCAGACGAAGTTGTAGCGTCGCTTACCAAGCGTGACATCATTTCCAGGTCCTGCGACGGGATAGCCCAGCATCTGCTCTCCCTTGGGTAAACAAAATCCAAAGTAATCAAAGAGGGTGTCGAGCGTGTGCTGTGAAAGATGACTTTCATCACATACACCTCGCCAAGCTACATACCCTGCATATTCTGGTTGAATAGAGGGCGCAACAAAAGTTCGTACAGATGAGCGAATGCCATCAGAGGCAATTAATAATTCTGCTTCATAACTTGTCCCATCTTCACAACTCACTTTCACCTGTTGATGATCTTGGAGTACAGACTTGACATTCTTTCCCTGCAGGTAACGTTCATTTGGAAAGTTTTCTCTTAGCAAGTGATACAGCCTACTCCATGAGGTAACGATCTGAGGCAAGGCAATCTCTCCAAGGCTATTTCCATCAGCGCCTAGCGTAATACGTTTGCTCACGGCTATTCCCAGGCTGTCATCAACTGAGATACCGGCTTCCCGCAAAGCATCTGCTAAGGCATCGTGAGTCACAATTCCAGCGCCACGGCCATCTAAAGACCCTGTGGCTTTTTCGAGGAGGTTCACATCATGGCCAGCACGTAGCAATATATTTGCCATGAACAAGCCACCAAGAGAACCACCAATCACCAGAATTTTAGCCATACTTTTTTATGCGAACTTAGCATCCAATGCTGTTTTTTCTTCAGCGGGATAATTTAATTCAATCACAATACCATTTGGATCATTAAGAAAGATTTGATGTAGTTTGATAACGGGTACCGAGCGTTCGCGGAAAGGAGCACCCATTTTATTGAGTACTGCAATTTTTTCTTCTAGGCCAGTAGCAAAAAAGGCAATGTGGTCAACGGCGCCTGAGCCATATAGCGACGCAGGATCACGTTCGCCTAAATACTGTTTTAAGCCATTGGGATCATTTTTATCAATGGCTATTAGGTGCAAAACAGCGTTGGCCCAGTCATTTTCATCGCCGTTGTATAGCCACACTCCTGGAAATGGAAATTCTGGACGAGGGCCTATGGTGAGGCCTAGTAGTTCGCTATAGAACTGGGTAGTTTTTTCAATTTCTAAACTACGAATGGAAAAGTGATTCAAGCTTAAATTGGTCATAGTGAACTTTACTTTATAGAGAATATAGATTTGGCTGAAATAAGATAAGAGCGAACCCGATCTTGAATAATTTCTTGATCAGTTGTGGTGTTGCTAGATTCATAAATGGCTTGGCCGTATACCCAACGCCGCATCCCAATATAAAAGATGCCGCCATGAAGTCCCATCAACAGCTCTAGCTCCCGCTGGGTGGGCTTAGTGCGTGAGTGAGAGTCGCAGTATTTACGTGTTTCGCGAATCAGGCGGGGTAATAAGCGAGAGCGCAGCATTTCAAAGAATCGATCACTAATGGAGTGATCGCTTAAGCCTGAAAAAATCAGTATGCGTACGAATTCATAGGTCAGCACGGTATCAGAGTAGTCAATATAGAAGGCATTTAACTTTTCTTCAGGCGATAGTTTTTGATCATCAAGCAGATCTTCCCACTCAGATTTCCAGCGGGATTCAAACACATCCTCATACACCGCTTTAATTAAGGCATCTTTGGTCGGAAAGTAGTGGTAAAGCAAGCTATGGGTTACACCAAGATCTTTAGTTAAGTTTCTTAATTGACCCTCGATTCCGTGCCGAGCAAAGAATTTAATAGCACCGTCAAGTAATTGCCGCTTCCGATCAGTAGTGCTCATTCTGCGCCGTATAGGCAAAGGCATCACAGCCGAAGACTCAACAGAGGTATTTCTAAGAGAGCTATCTAAATTAAAGCTCATGATTTGAGAAGGTGGGTCAAATTCATAGTTGTCAGGGTTTATCCGAATTTGGGCTTATTGACCAAAAGTTAAATAATGGTACATTGTTGAACAATTGGTAGATAAGACTCTATTCGTACAAACCCCAAGGAGAAGTGATGGAACTGAATGGTGAGCAACTTATTGCTGCCTCAATCCCCGATGTTTGGAAGGGCTTGAATGATATTGACGTGTTAGCTAAGTCTATTCCAGGGTGTGAGGAAATAAATCGCATTTCCCCAGAGGAGATCCATGCCAAGGTGATGTTCAAGATTGGCCCAGTCAGAGCTCGCTTTTCTGGGAAGCTTTTGTTGAGTGATGTCATTCCAGATCACTCCTGTTCGATGGCTTTTGAGGGCTCAGGCGGGGCTGCTGGCTTTGCTAAGGGTCGTTCACGTGTGGAATTGAAGTCGGTCGAGGGAGGCACTCTGGTGGCTTACACAACGGAAGCCTCTATTGGAGGCAAGCTTGGCCAAATTGGCGGACGTCTGATTAGTGCCTCTGCAAAAAAGATTGCAGATGATTTCTTTCAGAGATTTGCAAATGAACTTGGTGGAGAAGTGATACCTGTAGAGCTCGACACAAAGACTGAATAGTAGTCTTCAATATTAATAAAAAAGTAGCGGAGGAGATCCAATGAAGGCGGCAGCATTTGATTACATAAAGCCCAAAGCTTTGGCTGAGGCTTTGTCTCTGCTGGCTGAGGCGGGTGACGATGGGCAGTTAATTGCAGGCGGACAAACTTTGCTTGCCACTCTAAATATGCGTCTCTCTGAGCCAAGTATATTAATTGACATCAGCAATATTGATGAGCTCAAAGGCATTTCACTTCTTGGGGATCAACTTCGTATTGGTGCACTTGTTACCCATACAGAGATTGAAGATTCGCAGTTGGTAGCTCAGCATGCGCCACTATTAAAAGCGGCTGCTCCCCATATTGCACATAGAGCCATCCGTAACTTAGGCACCTGGGGTGGTTCTTTAGCTTATGGCGATCCGGCAGCTGAGTGGCCCGCCTGTAGTTTGACCTTGAATGCCACGATGATCATTGCCGGCCCTCGAGGTGAGCGTCGTATTCCAGCCCAAGATTTTTTTATTGATCTCTACACCACCGCTTTAGAGCCAGATGAAATTCTAATAGCCACAGAAATTCCCATCGCCACTAGTAATCAAGTCATGTATTTCCATGAGTTGGCCAGGCGTCATGGCGACTATGCGATTGCTGGTCTTGCAGCAGTTGCCGAGAAGCGAGGCAATGTACTAAGCCATTGTGCGTTTACCTTCTTTTCAGTGGCATCTACTCCGCTCATGGCAATTAAGGCCCAAGGATTGGTAGATGGTAAGCCACTGACCGAGGAGCTTATTGCGAGCGCTGTCGCTGCCGCAAAATCTGAGATTGATGCCATTGCTGATATTACAAACAGCGTAGAAACAAAGCGGCATTTAATAGGCGTTTTACTCGAACGTGGCTTAAAGCACTTAATTGCTTAAGAGATAAATCAAGTACGGAGATTGAGATGAGTATTAAAAAATTAATTACGATGACAGTCAATGGGGCTTCAGTGACTGCTGAGGTAGAGCCGCGGCGCCATTTGGTCGATTTTCTCAGGGAGGATCTATTTTTAAAGGGCCCTCATCTTGGTTGCGAACATGGTGCCTGTGGCGCATGCACCGTAAAAGTAGACGGACAGATTATTCGGGGCTGTCTGTTCTTGGCAGTTCAGGCTGATGGTAGCGTGGTGGAGACTATTGAGGGGCTAACAAAAAGTGGGGCACTAGCAGATCTACAAGAATCCTTCATGCGCCATAACGCCATGCAGTGTGGATTTTGTTCCTCAGGAATGCTACTTGCTGCTGCAGAGTTAATTGAGAAACAGCCTAAAGCAACGCGTGAAGAGGTTCGTGAATGGATCTCTGGAAACTACTGTCGCTGTACTGGTTATCACTCTATAGTGAGCGCCATCATGGATGTATTAGAGGCGCGCTCCAAGGGCGAAAAAATTAAACCCGTGATTGCTCATGCTTAAGGCGATTGGAAACAAAGATTATGAATAAGCCAACAGACCTCAAGGGATTAGTACTTGATCCCGTTACTAACGATCAACGTTACATCGGCAATAGTGAGCCTCGTCATCGAGCACGGCGACTGCTTGAAGGTCAAGGTACCTATATTGATGATATTCAGTTACCCAGAATGGGGCATGTTGTCTATTGGCGCTCTCCAGTAGCGCATATGAAAATTGGAAAAATTCATACCGAATATGCCAGCCAGATGCCTGGTGTTTTAGCTGTAGTTGACGGTGTACAAATGGCTCAGCTGTGTAAGCCGTGGGTTGCCACTCTGGGGCATTTAGTAGGTATGAAATCTGCTCCTCAATATGCCCTAGCTATTGATCGTGCATGCTGGCAAGGAGAGCCCGTCGTCGCAGTAGTTGCAGAGACTCGCGCACAGGCAGAAGATGCTTTACAGCATATTGAGGTTGAGTGGGAAGAGTTACCTGCAGTCGTTTCTATGGAAACGGCACTAGATCCAGCAACGCCATTAATACATCCTGAACTGGGAGATAACCTTTGCTTTACTCGCACGCTCGATGTTGGGAATGTGGATGATGTATTTGCAAGTGCGGACGTAGTTGCTGAAGCAACTTTTGGATTTGGCCGTCATACTGGTGTTACCTTAGAGCCACGCTGTCAAATTGCCGACTACAACCTCGGCGATCGCCGTTTGATTGTGTATCACTCACAGCAAGCGCCTCATATGATGCAAGATTTGTATTGCCGTCAGTTTGGTTTATCTGAGTCCGATGTTCAGGTGATTTGTAAAGATGTAGGTGGATCATTTGGTATCAAAGTTCACGCATATCCTGACGACTTTGCTACAGTAGGTTTAGCAATGATGCTAGGTCGCCCAGTCAAATTTGTAGCAGATCGTTTGGAATCTTTTACCAGTGATATCCATGCGCGTGAGCATCGCATTAAAGGGCGCATTGCTGCTAACAAGGAGGGGGATATCCTGGCTTTCGAGATCGATGACCTCACCGCTATTGGTCCTTACTCAATGTTCCCAAGAACTAGTGCAATTGAGGGTAATCAGGTCGTCAATTTGGTTGGCGGCCCTTATAAGCACCAACACTACCGCGCGAAGTTGAATGTCGTTTTTCAGAATAAAACACCCACCTGCCAGTATCGCGGTGTAGGTCATCCTATTGCCTGTGCGGTCACTGAAGGTTTAGTTGATTTAGCTGCGCAAAAACTGAAGATGGATCCTTTGGAGTTTCGTAAGCGTAATGTGATTCCTGACGATGCGTATCCTTGTTCGGGCATCTCTGGTATCAAGTTAGAGGTGTTATCTCATCAACAATGTTTGCGTGTCATTGAAAAGATGATTGATTATCCTGCCTTACGTAAAGAGCAGTCTGAGTTGCGTAAGCAGGGCATTTACCGAGGCATCGGTTTCGCTACCTTAATTGAATTAACTAATCCGAGTCCTGCATTCTATGGAGTAGGGGGTGCGCGCATTGCATCCCAAGATGGGGCGACTGCCAGACTCGATCCAAGTGGTGTAGTTTCGGTATTGATTGGCGTTGGTGAGCAGGGTCAAGGTACCGAAGGTATTTATGCTCAGATTGCTGCGGATGCAGTAGGCATCTCCATTAAAGATGTGCGAGTCATTACCGGCGATACCGATGTCACCCCCTATGGTGGTGGTACTTGGGCCTCACGCGGTGCTGGTGTAGGTGGTGAGGCTGTATTGCTAGCATGCCAAGCGCTTCAAGAAAATATCTTAAAGTTAGCCGGAGTTATTTTGACCAAGTCACCAGACTCATTGACGGTATATCGCGGCAATGTCTTAGACAAAGCCAGTGGCGAGCAGCTTTTATCTTTTAGTGAAATTGGTCGTATTGGTTATTTCCGAACCGATACCTTGCCAGCTGGTTTTTCAGCAGATTTAATGGTGACCCGTCACTACACTCAAAAAGAATATCCTTTTATCTTTACAAATGGAGTGCAAGCCTCTTATGTTGAGGTGGATCCTGATACCGGATTTGTGAAGCTTCTAAAGCATTGGGCGGTAGAGGACTGTGGACGTGTTTTAAATCCGATGCTGGTTGATGAGCAGATACGTGGCGCGATTGTTCAAGGTATTGGCGGTGTCCTGTTTGAAGAGTGCCTCTATGATGAGAGTGGCTTATTAAGAAATGGCAGCATGGCAGACTATCTCGTACCAATGGCTAACGAAATGCCTGACATTGAAGTAGCTCACGTTGAGACTCCCACTCAGTCCTCTAAGTTAGGGGCTAAAGGAGCAGGAGAGGCTGGAACTGCGGGTGCACCGGGAGCAGTCCAAAATGCGATTAATGATGCTCTAGCGCCATTCAACGTTACCGTCTTTGATCAACCCATTACCTGCGAAAAGATTCTGAAGGCACTTGGAAAGATCTAATATCGTTAACCTGTAGTATGCAGCTTTAACTCACTCGGATAGAGAAGAAAGTCATGTCATCATTAAAAGGTAAAACAGCCCTGGTAACAGGCTCAACTAGTGGCATTGGTTTGGCGATGGCTATCGCATTAGCTAAGCAAGGTGCCAACATCATGGTGAACGGTTTTGGCGAAAAAGATGCTGCCATCTCTGCCATCAAGGCTTTTGGCGTTGAGGTTGATTATCACGGTGCTGATATGAGTAAGCCAGTGCAGATTCAAGACCTAATTCAACAAACAGAAAAGCGCTTTGGATCACTTGACATCTTGGTGAACAATGCCGGCATTCAGTATGTTGCCAATATTGAAGATTTTCCTGCGGATCAATGGGATGCGATTATTGCGATTAACTTAAGTTCAGCATTTCACACAATTCATCATGCCTTACCAGGTATGAAAAAACGCAACTGGGGCCGCATTATTAATATTGCCTCTGTGCATGGCTTAGTGGCCTCTTCCCAAAAGGCAGCTTATGTTGCTGCTAAACATGGCATTGTGGGCCTCACCAAAGTCACAGCTTTAGAGACAGCAAAAACGGGTGTCACTTGTAATGCGATCTGCCCTGGTTGGGTGCTGACCCCCTTGGTTCAAAAACAGGTAGACGCAAGAGCTGAGCGGGAGGGGATGACAAATGAAGAGGCAAAGATTGCCTTGGTTTCAGAAAAGCAGCCCTCTGGAGAATTTGTAACACCCGAACAGCTAGCGGCTTTGGCAGTGTTCCTCTGTGGGCCAGATGCCTCTGAGGTGCGTGGTGTGGCGTGGAATATGGATGGGGGTTGGACTGCTCAGTAGCCACATGCGCCTAATTTCAGTGAAAAATCCTGGTTTTAGCGCCCTGAAACTAAAATGTCAGAATCGTCTATAGTTAGGCACTCATACTTTTAGAGCTTTATTTAGCCCCTCATCAATACCTTTTTAAGGAAAAAATAATGGAACACACATTACCTCAGTTGCCATATGCGATGGATGCACTCGCACCGTTTATCTCAAAAGAAACTCTCGAGTTTCACTATGGCAAACACCACCAAACGTACGTTACTAACTTAAATAATTTAATTAAGGGTACCGACTTCGAAAACGCCTCTTTAGAAGAGATTGTTAAAAAGTCCTCTGGCGGTGTATTTAACAATGCGGCCCAAGTATGGAATCACACTTTTTACTGGAATAGCATGAAGCCTAATGGTGGTGGTGCACCTACTGGCCTATTAGCAGATGCTATTAATGCCAAGTGGGGTTCCTTTGATAAGTTTAAGGAAGAGTTTGCAAAGTGTGCGGTTGGTACATTTGGATCCGGTTGGGCTTGGTTAGTAAAAAAGGCCGATGGTAGCCTTGATTTAGCCTCCACCAGCAACGCAGGAACGCCTGTTACGACAGATGCTAAGCCATTGATGACCTGTGATGTCTGGGAGCATGCTTATTACATCGACACACGTAATGCACGCCCTAAGTATCTTGAAAACTTTTGGAATGTAGTGAACTGGGATTTTGCCAGCAAGAATTTTGCTTAATCTTGTAATGACGATGTGCTTTAGATAGAAAGTTATCCATGTCATCTATTTTGACCTCATTAGGCCGCACTGTTCTAGCAGGATTTATTCTTCTCGCTCTGATTGTTCTCGCCTTGGGCAGTAACTTTAATTCTATCGAGCTGCCATTTTTGTTTCGCTGGATCCACGTCATGGTTGCCATGATGTGGGTCGGCTTGCTCTGGTATTTTAATTTTGTGCAAATTCCTTCTATGCCCAAAATTCCCGATGAGCAGAAGCCGGCAATCACTAAAGTTATTGCACCAGCAGCACTCTTTTGGTTTCGTTGGGCGGCGCTCTTGACAGTAGTGAGTGGCGTCATTCTGGCAGTACTAAATGGCTATGCCCATCAAGCATTTACATTACAAGCACCATTTCGTGCGATTGGCTTAGGTATGTGGATTGCACTCGTCATGGCTTTTAATGTCTGGTTCATTATTTGGCCGAATCAGAAGCGTGCTTTAGGTATGGTTACAGTCGCGCCAGAGGTCAAGGCCAAGTCAGCGCGTATTGCCATGTTGACGTCACGTTTCAATACGTTACTTTCTATTCCCATGTTGTTCTTGATGATTGTTCAGTCGCACAACACAACATGGTTTGTCGTGGTTTCATAATCAACCATGACACAACAGTTAGGCTAGTAAAAAGGTCCGCAATTGCGGACCTTTTTCTTTGCAGCATATCCGTTTCAAGTCATTAGCTGAGAATAGATGGCAATTCTTTCGTGAGGGCTCCACGTTGTGCAGTAGCCGTACCAAGGAGAGCAAAGCCCAATAGTTGACCATCTGTGGATTCAAAACGGGCTTCAATTCCGCCCTCCACCGTATTGATCTTCCATTGCCCATTGCTGTCCTTAGCAGGGGGAGAGACGATGGTTGGTAGTGCCGGTGTTTTGACCATCACAGGCATGGCAGGATAGGTAAGGGTGGTTTCTTGTCCGATCAAGGTTGGAGCTAGAGCCCGAGCTGCTTGCATGATTGGCATGACATAAGGCAATACCAAGCCATCCACCTCTGCACAGTCCCCAATAGCATAGACATTTTGGGCGCTGGTTTTTAGTTGACGATTCACTTGAATACCTAGGGCTGTCTCGATGCCTGCGGCTTTAGCTAAGGCTAGTCGTGGCTTCAATCCAACGGCTGAGAGAAAGACATCGCTTTGAATCATATTGCCATTAGCCAAAGTGATTTTTAAGTGATCTCCTTCACAATCCAGGGACTGCACAGTAGTGCCGAAGTGCCAGCGAACACCACCATCACTTAATTTATTTTGTAGTGCTAGTGCAGCTGCTTCTGGAAGTAGGCGACCTAAGGCTTGAGGTGCCAGATCAATAACATCGACTTTAAATGATTTTGAGATTAAGTCATTTGCAAACTCACATCCAATGAGACCTGCGCCTAAGATGGTAATTTGTTTTTTATCATGAATCACCTTACGAAACTCTGCGTACTCTTCAAGATCATTTACGGTCATGACCTGATGAGCAGCGTTGCCTTGTAGGGGCAAACGAATTTGATCGGCACCTAAACCTAATACCAATTTTCCATAAGATAGAATTCCTTGAGACGTAGTGATGGTGTGCGCTTTTGTATCAATTGCTGATACATCTACTCCTCCTAAGATCGTGATATCAAGCTGCGTAGCCATACTCTCTGAATTGCCAGAGATAAGCTGTTCAGCTTCCTTATTGCTAGCAAGCGCTGTTGAAAGCATAGGCTTGGAATAGAAATATCCTGGCTCACGTGTCACTAAAGTAATAGGAACGGACTTATCGAGCTTACGAATTTCACGTATGACGGTGTAGCCAGCTAAACCACTGCCAATAATGACAATAGATGCTGGAGGTGCTTGTTGGTCCAAGTGAAGGCTCCCTAATAATGCATTGAATGAGTAAGACTGGCTTTGATGCCCGGGCATCAAAGCTGTCTAAAAATTAGCCGACTTGAACCATTTCAAAATCAGATTTAGATACGCCACAGTCTGGACATTCCCAGTTGTCTGGTACGTCAGCCCATGCAGTACCGGGCGCGATACCATCCTCAGGTAGCCCTTTTTCTTCTTCATAGATAAAGCCACACACGATACATTGCCAAGATTTCATAATATTTCCTTCTGGATAATTGGATAGTTTAAATTTAATTGCTATTTATTGCTAAAGTAACTTACGAGGCCGCAAATTCTTTTGCCTTTTCTAATGCTTTTTTATAGTGATTTGCGTGACGCTCTTCTACATTAGCCAAGGCCGCAAAGCGCTTCGCTGCTTTTGTGAGCATTGCCTGAAATTGATCAGCATGTTCTTTTGATTCGGCAATTTGCTCATCTATTTCTGCCACAGCGGCGATATTGCCTTCCTCTACCGCCGTTTTGCGGAAAGAGGGGTACATTTCTGTGTACTCATAAGTCTCCCCCTCAATCGCAATTTCAAGGGCACGAGTGGGCGTGATTGAGCTAGCAGGGTAAAGTAAATCGAGGTGACCAAAGGCATGCATCACCTCTTGGTCGGCGGTTGATTCAAAGATCTCCGCTGTTTGAATATCTCCCGCTGCGCGTGCCAATTTTGCGAAGTAGCGATATTTAATATGGGCCATGGATTCACCAGCAAATGCTGATTCAAGATTCTGGATAGTTTTAATTTCTGGACGGGTCATTTTTATTTCCTTTTAGTTCATTGATGCAGCGGTTTTACGGCGCTATTAAAGCGCGATGAATGCATTCTGAACCGCTAGTAATGATCTGTCTAATGAATAATTATGATATGATTTATCTAATAAATCGATAATATGAAATCCTCAGACTATGATGAATTTGCCCTCATTAAGACAACTGCGCTACTTTGTAGCGATTGCCCAAGAGCTGAACTTTACTCGGGCGGCCGAGGCATGTTTTGTTGGGCAATCTACTTTAAGTGCCGGTTTGAAGGAGCTAGAGGAGCTGCTAGCAACCCGCTTAGTGGAGCGAGATCGTCAAAATGTAGCATTAACCCCCATTGGGCTTGAGGTACTGACTAGGGCCAAAATTATCTTAGCTGCCTCCGAAGATCTGGTGGAGTTCGCGATTGCTGTCGGTAAACCCATGACAGGAACTATTCGCCTGGGCGTGATCCCTACCATTGCTCCATTTTTATTGCCAAAGGTAATGCCGCAGCTTCGAGCTTCTTTTCCTGATCTGAAAATAGCCTTACGGGAGGATTTGACAGCGAATCTTTTGGCAAGACTGGCTGAGCATCAGCTAGATTTCGCTCTGATTGCTTTGCCTTATGAGACATCGGGTTTGATGGTGAAGGAACTATTCAATGATGAGTTTTGGTTGGTCGCCAAGGAGAATGACTCAGCGCTCAAGGGAAAACAGGTTCATCTGCCAGCTAATATGGCGGAACGTTTGCTCTTATTGGAAGAGGGGCATTGCCTCAGAGAGCACACTCTTCAAGCGTGTAAGCGTTCAGATATCCGTCATGCTGATAGCATGGAAGCAACGAGTTTATTAACTCTCTTGCAGATGGTAGAGTCAGGCATGGGTATTGCTTTATTGCCTGAGATGGCAGTAAAAGGAGGCTTGCTAAATGGCAGCAGCCTAGTAGCTCGCCCCTTATCGCCTCCCGCCCCAAAACGTATTATTGCGCTCGCGGCGCGATCATCTACTGCGCATATTGATGAGTTTGAAGCACTCTCCGCTGCTATTGAAGAGCATTTCAAAGGTGGGTTGAGAGTGACTCGTGGAATGCGTAAAAGTATTTGAGGTAATGAAGCGTGACTTAGTAAGTGTGCATTTTTCTTACTCAGTCGTATTTATAGTAATTTAAATAATAAAAATAGAGAGCTTGTGATGTCCGGAAAAGAAATGATGTTTACCCCTGTTAGGCTTGGCTCCATTGAGCTAAAGAATCGCCTTGTGATGGCGCCTTTAACCAGAATGCGTGCAATTGCTGGTGATGTGCCTAATCCTTTGGCTCAAGTCTATTACAGTCAAAGAGCGGGAGCTGGACTCATTATTACTGAGGCAACACAAATTTCCCCCCTCGGTATGGGCTACCCCGCCACCCCCGGAATCTACTCTGCGGAACAAACAGCAGCTTGGAAGAAGATTGTCGAAGCGGTGCATGCTCAAGACGGTAAGATCGTTGCGCAGTTGTGGCATGTTGGACGCATTTCTCATTCATCTTTACATCCTGAGCAGGGTCTGCCGCAAGCCCCCTCTGCAATAGCGCCTTCTGGCCAAACATATGGCGCCGATTGGAAGCTGCATCCTTATGAAATACCTCAGGCAATGACTCTGGAGGATATTGCTCGCTTAATCAAAGAGTTTGCAGTGGCTTCACAAAATGCAAAAGTAGCTGGTTTTGATGGTGTAGAGATTCATTCAGCAAATGGCTATTTACTAGATCAGTTTTTGCAGGATAAAACCAATCAACGAAATGACCAATATGGTGGTTCAATTAATAATCGTTTGCGCCTATTAGGTGAAGTGATTGAGTCGGTTGCAACGGTATTCCCAAGCGATTGTATTGGTGTGCGTTTATCACCTTATGGAAGCTTTAACGATATTAGTGACAGTGATCCAATCAGCTTATTTAATGCTGTGATGCAAAAGCTCAATACCTATCAACTGTCATACGTGCATATGATTGAGCCACGGTCTACTACTGCTGGTGGTAATGACCAAGTCGACACAGAGGCGCCGATCACTTCAGAGATATTTCGGGCTGCTTATCAAGGTAAATTCATTAGCGCAGGCGGCTATGATCAAGCGATGGGTGAGGCTGTCCTAGAGGCTGGGCTAGCAGATGCAATTGCATACGGACGTTTATATATTTCTAATCCAGATTTAGCAGAACGCTTCAAGCAAGGCGCTGCACTGAATGCCTATGATCGCGCTACCTTTTATGGCGGAGCTGAGGCAGGGTATACCGACTATCCAGCACTCTAGATATCAATAGATTAAGACCGCTCTCGAAAGTTAGTGAGGGGGTCTTATTTTTTATCTTCCGGGTCTTTCAGCAGATCGTAGTGATTGGCAATGAGTAATAGAGCTATTGATGCACAACCCATAGCAAAGAACTGCCATTGGTTAAGCATAGCTGTTCCAATAACAGTCATCAAAATTGTCCAACCAATTGCCATCTTGGCTTTTTTGCTGAGGGGTTTCATAATCACAGAAATTAGTAAAAATATTACTTTACTGAGAGTCTAGCCTTAGCGCTGAGCTCATTCATGGGCCCCCGTTTATCAAGCTGTGAGAGCCTAAGGGCCTCTGCTTCAAAATCAACCTGGGCTGGGTGGAACTCAATGTTTCCTAAATGGATGACGTAAGTCCACACGAGTTCACGACCACGATTTTTATAGATATCGACAATACGTTTCATCTTGGAGTGCCTATTGAAAGTACGCTACTATTTTGCATACTGATATTCTGTTTGAGATCGATTAAGTTACGAGGCTCAATGCGAATAATTCCGCCTCTAGGGCTATCAATATCTGCTATCAAGAAAAAGGCAACTGAAATCATAATCGGGAAAATCATGAAGAGGCTAATATTATTTTTAAAATTTCGAGCACCAAAGCCAACTAACATATTGGCACTGATCGCTATAGCCCCCATGAGCCACCATGCTGCTCTCGGGATCCGATTCCACCAGGCTGCTTGCGTATAGCCTTGGGTGTTAATCACATCATTCATTCCTGAGACAGCGAGTGCAATCGTGGGACTAGGCTGCATACGTGCCGCAGTAAGCACTTCGTTCCATAGTGCATTTTGTAATTCAAGTGTGCGCTTCGTAATCTGCTTTGCGGTTTCTTGATCTTGCTTGGAATAAAACAAAATACGCTGATCAACATAGTCATTTAATAAAGCTTTTACAGCCTCTGCATTTTTACTTGGCAATAAATCTGATCGCAGAAACTCAGTGCCAATCGCATTCGCTTCGGCTTCTTCATAATTTTGTCGCAGGTCATACCGAGCAATCGACATTGAAAATGTAAAGCCAATAATCAATGCAAGTAGCGTCAAAGTTGCAGACTGAATGATGCCTAAGTCTGAAGATGTCTCAGTATCCTTAGTGCGGAAGCGACTCAGTACTATATTTCCAAACCATACAGATGCAGAGAGCGTTAGTACAGAAAGAAAAAAAACGAGTAGAGGCGAATTGGCTAAATGTGGAATATTAAAAAGTTCCCGGATATAAAATATCTTTAGTGACATTCTGGATATCACGGTGTCCTGTGAAGGCCATAGTAATATCCAACTCCTTATGAATAATTTCTAAGCACTTGGTCACTCCCGCTTCACCCATAGCGCCTAAGCCATAGAGAAAGGGTCGGCCAATAAGGGTGCCGCGAGCACCCAGTGCCCAGGCCTTTAATACGTCTTGTCCTGAGCGAATGCCGCCATCCATCCACACTTCAATGTCATTGCCAACAGCATTAATAATTCCCGGTAGCGCATGAATAGTAGAAACAGCGCCATCTAGTTGACGACCACCATGATTAGAAACAATTAAGGCATCAGCGCCAGAGTTGGCAGCTAGGCGTGCATCGTCTTCATCTAAGATGCCTTTAATAATGAGCTTTCCGCCCCAGAGCTTTTTAATCCACTCTACATCGTCCCAGCTCAAGCCGGGATCAAATTGTTCCGCAGTCCATGAGGACAAGGATGACATATTGCCCACTCCAGTAGCGTGACCGACAATATTGCGGAAAGTTCTGCGTGGAGTCATTGCCATACCCATACACCAGCGAGGCTTCGTCATCATATTGATGATGTTAGGAATAGTGAGCTTGGGTGGTGCTGATAAGCCGTTTTTTAAATCTTTATGACGCTGACCCAAAATTTGGAGATCCAACGTTAACATTAGTGCTGAGCATTTAGCTGCTTTGGCACGCTCAATCAGACGCTCAATGAAGCCACGGTCTTTCATGACATAGAGCTGAAACCAAAATGGCTTAGTGGTTCTTTCAGCAACGTCCTCTATAGAGCAAATACTCATGGTGGACAAGCAGAAGGGTACGCCAAACTTTTCAGCTGCTTGGGCTGCCAAGATTTCACCATCAGCACACTGCATCCCTGTTAGCCCTGTAGGTGCTAAGGCAACAGGCATGGCAACCTCTTGACCAATCATTTTAGTCTTCGTGGTCCGATTAATCATGTTGACAGCTACGCGTTGCCTGAGTTTGATTTTTTGAAAGTCAGACTCATTGGCTCGGTAGGTGGATTCTGTCCACGAACCAGAGTCCGCATAGTCATAAAACATCTTCGGGGTGCGTTTTTGGTGTAATACTCTTAAGTCTTCAATATTGGTAATAATTCCCACTTGATACCCTTTCTGTTGCCATATCTTTACGGCTAAAACTTCATTAAGCTCTATCTTAGCAACCTTAGCGATCCTAAACATTTGTTTTTACAATGCCTAGGTAATTACCCACATGAGATGCTCTGAATACCCTCTAATTCACTTAATTTGCTTGCCGACCCTAAATGTCCCAATTGACCCTCAGAACGACTACCTACCTATTGATTGCTACGGCCTTATGGGCTGGTAATGCAATTGCGGGTAGGGCGCTAGTAGGCAGTGTCTCGCCGATTACCTTGAGTGCAGTACGTTGGGGTTTAGCAGCCTTGATCTTACTGCCCTTTGGCTGGCAGATTTTTAAGCCTGGTAGTGAGTTGTGGCAATACAAAGGCCGCTTTTTACTTTTAAGTCTTTTTGGCGTTGGCAGCTATAACGTCCTACTTTATTTAGCTTTGCAGACTTCAACTGCGATCAATGTAACTTTAATTGGCGCTAGCATGCCGATGTGGATGCTATTTATCGGCGCAATTTTTTATCAGACGCGACCCACGCCGCTTCAAATGGTCGGTGTCTTAGTTTCTTTATCGGGAGTCATCATCGTATTGACTCGCGGTGAACCTACAAGCCTCTTAAATATGCAGATCATGATGGGCGACTTATTTATTATGCTTGCCACCATCTTGTGGGCGTTGTATAGCTGGATGATTGGACGACCGGGTTCTAGTTCAGAGCGGCAATGGCCATGGGCTCAATTTCTATTGGCACAAGTGATGATTGGTTTTTTATGGACTATGGTTTTTGAGGGTGCTGAAATAGCCTCTGGCAATGCTTTTATTGTCGTTGATGAGCTGACTGCACCATTAATTATTTTTGTAGCCATTGGCCCATCTTTAATTGCCTATCGCTGTTGGGGTCTCGGAGTTGCTGGGGCAGGTCCAACTGTAGCGGCATTTTTTGCCAACTTAATTCCTTTATTCACTGCCGTATTTTCAGCGGCAATCTTAGGTGATCCCCCGCGGGTATTTCATGGGCTGGCTTTTATCTTAATTGCCGTCGGAATTTTGGTGTCCTCCTCCAAACGCCTTAGCGCTTCAAGCTAAAATGCCCTCAAATCCCCTTTGAATCCTGTTTTCGGCAGGTTGATACACAAATAGTGCTAAATCGGTATCATTTAAGGTCATTCTTACGATTTATTAGGAAATTACTATGCCAGGTTTATTGCCCAATGTTGATCCAGACGGTCTCTTAGAGTTCTCTGTGGTGTATACCGATCGATCTTTAAACCATATGTCTGAAGAGTTTAAAAAAGTGATTGTCGATATATCTAGCGTCTTAAAAGATGCCTATAACGCTAGCTCCGCAGTGATTGTTCCTGGTAGCGGCACATTCGGCATGGAAGCCGTTGCTCGTCAATTTGCCAATAATCAAAAGTGCCTCGTATTGCGCAATGGTTGGTTTAGTTACCGTTGGACGCAAATCTTTGATATGGCCAACATTACCCAAGACGTTCATATCATTAAGGGTAGGCAATTGGACGATAGCACCCAGGGTGTATTTGCACCTGCGCCGATTGAAGAGGTGGTTGCCTATATTAAAAAAGAAAAGCCTGCTGTCGTTTTTGCTCCGCATGTAGAAACTTCCGCTGGAATTATTTTGCCTGATGACTATCTCAAAGCAGTGGGTGATGCAGTTCATTCAGTGAATGGCTTATTTGTACTTGACTGTATTGCTTCTGGTGCTATGTGGGTAGACATGAAAGCCTGCAATGTTGATGTCTTAATTACCGCGCCACAAAAAGGCTGGAGTAGCTCACCTTGTTGCGCTCTGATTGCGATGAGCGAGCGTGCTCGTACTCGGATTGACAGTACGCAAAGTAGCAGTTTCTCGATCGATCTGAAGAAGTGGCTCCAAATTATGGAAGCCTATGAAAAAGGCGGTCATGTGTATCACACCACTATGCCTACAGATGCATTGAAGATCTTCCGTAATGTTATGAAAGAGACCCAAGCCCTAGGATTTGCATCGCTCAAACAAAAGCAGCAAGAGTTGGGCGAAAAGGTTCGTGCTTTATTGGTCTCCAAGGGCTATCACTCAGTTGCCGCTAAGGGCTTCCAGGCTCCTGGTGTAGTAGTAAGTTACACCACTGACCCTGAGATTCAGTCGGGTAAAAAGTTTATTGCCCTGGGTTTACAAACTGCTGCCGGTGTTCCCTTGCAGTGTGATGAAAGACCAGATTTCCGTACCTTCCGAATTGGCTTATTTGGTTTAGAGAAATTAGCAAACATCGATCGTACGATGAGCCATCTTGAGAAAGCTTTGGAAAAGATTACTGAGGAAGAAGCTCAGCCAGCATAATTTTTTTATTGAAGCACACCTTAAAAGGCCGTCTTTAGACGGCCTTTTAAATTACAGGAGTATGGTTTCTCAGTCTAAATGCTTAGAGGGGATCAATTCTGTATTCGGTGCTGAGGGGTCATTACGTACTAGCAACCACATCGCGCCCATCACCAAACCCATCCCCCCAATTTGCAACCAGGTAATCGGCTCTGATAGAACAACCCAGCCCATAAAGAGGGTAGAGACAGGTCCCAGAATACCGGCCTGAGCAACCAAAGGTGAGCCAATTCGGTTGATGGCCATCATGATCAAAAGCATCGGTATAACGGTGCACACACTCGCATTAATTAAACTTAGCCAGTAAATTTGAGGCGTTTGGGTAAAGACTGCGGCTGGATCATAGATCAAAATTTGAATCACACTGAGTAGGGCGGATGCTGAGCTCGCGTACACCACCAATCGCACGCTACCCACTCTTTTAACCATTTCGCCTGAGCCAATCATATAGATGGCATAAGAACATGCACTAGCAAATACCAGGGCCATACCTAACAATGCCATTGAGCCAGATGCGCTAGCATCTTGAATGAATACTACGATCACTCCAAGGTAGCCAACAGCTAATGCATACCACTGAAGTCGGCTGATGGATTTTTTTAAAACAAAATAGGAAATCAGCAGCACGATAGTTGGGGTTAGGTAAAGAACGATACGCTCTAGGCCTACTGAAATGTACTGAAGACCCAGAAAATCAAGGTAACTAGAAAAAAAGTAACCCATAAATCCCAAGAAAAATATTTTGATATGGTCTTGTAATACTAGCGAGCTCATTGCTTCTTTACGCGCTTGCCACCAGTAAATCCCCCAAAAAAGTGGCAGAGCCATCAGCATTCTTAAGGCGATCAGTGTTTCCGCTGTAGCACCATGAGTAAAAGCAAGTTTTACTAAGATCGCTTTTCCAGAAAATAAAATCGACCCAATACCGGCCATGCAGATGCCGTAAAAATAATGGCGGTGATGAATACTTAATTCTTTTGAATGCATGCTAATTTATAACAGTTTATTCAACAGGCTTCGCATTTCAAAAATGACTTCTGTTGGTGTAAGCCCAATGGGGCCGACTTGTTTGGCAACCAGACTATCCGCGGCAGTGGCATGTAATTGCACTCCAATACAGCTTGCTTCCCAAAGATCAATATGATGGGCGATGCCTTGGGCTGCGATTGCACTAACACTACCAGTCAAGACGTCCCCCATCCCCCCTACGGCCATACCAGGATTGCCTTGCTGACATAGTAATACTGGCTGCGTGGGTGAGGCAATCAAACTATGTTGCCCCTTTAGTACAACAATAGAATGTGTTAAGTCCACGAGCTTCATTAATGCGCCCAATCGATCAGCCTGTATCGTTTGGGCAGTCGTATTAAGGAGGTTTGCAGCTTCGCCCGGATGAGGGGTTAGCACACTCATACCTGGAAACTCTAGATTGCGTTGTTTGAGAAGGTCTAAAAATTGAGGGGTATCTGCAATTAAATTCAGGGCATCTGCATCGATGACTAGGGGGATCTGTGGGTATTGCAAGACCGCACCAAGCCATTCTTTTGCAAGCGCAGAGAATCCTAAGCCCGGGCCAATCGCAATTAAATCGGGAGCAGTCTTTTGTAATTGATCTTTTGCATCAAAACTGGCTAAGCGTACCATGAGCTCGGCCTGCTCAGAAGAAGCATGGGCTGTGGCAGGATCGAGCATCTCCAGTATCGTCCAGCCTGCTCCGAGATGCAGGGCAGCATTGCCCGCAAGAATAAGCGCTCCAGCCATACCAGGGGCGCCCCCGATCAGCAGTACTTTGCCAGCATGACCCTTATGCTCAGCAGGTGCTCGTTTTAGGCGTCTGATGAGTGCTAAAGAATCTAAAGGGGGAGTAGCAGGGTGCGAAGGAAAGGGCATATCAGCAGTATCGCTCTAATTGAATAATGATGAAAAGGTGCGCCTTCTCTATTTCTCTATACTTGTTATGCTAGCTGTAGAGAGATACAGTGTTAAATAATAGTAAACAATTTATCGCTATTTATTAGGCTTACAGCAGCATAAGGCCAATTTTTAAAAGGTTGTGACATGAGCCCAAAGCTCCCTGAAAATAATTCCCAAACTATTACAGATTATCTCAATCATCAGAAGAGTCTAATAGCAGAAGATGAGTCTGAGGATTCCTATAAATTTGCCTTTGATGATGAAGATTTTTTATTGCGACGAGAGACTCTTGGCGTGCGTTTTCAGTTGGAATTATTAAAGCCAGAAATTTTGCTGCATGAGCAGGGGATTGAACACACGATTACCGTATTTGGTTCCACCCGTTTCGTGAGTTCTCAGGTCGCACAAGAAATGGAGCGGAGTGCTAAATCACCAGAGGCATTAGCAACAGCTCAAAAGGCTTTACTACATTCGAAATACTATGATTCAGCTAGAGAGTTCGGTAGTCTTGTAGCTAGCTATAACGCCTCTCAATTTGAAGCTCGCAATAAGCTGCATATTGCTACGGGCGGCGGTCCTGGAATTATGGAGGCAGCTAATCGCGGTGCATTTGAAGCTGGGGATAAATCCATCGGTTTTAACATTAGCTTACCTCGAGAGCAGCACCCTAATCAATATCTTACGCCAGGGCTAAGCTTTCGTTTTCATTATTTCGCTATTCGTAAGATGCACTTCATGCTGCGAGCTAGAGCAATTGTCGCCTACCCGGGCGGCTTTGGTTCATTTGATGAGCTCTTTGAAGTACTCACCTTGATGCAGACCAAGAAAGTAGTGCGCTTCCCCATCATCTTGGTGGGGCGTGACTTTTGGTGCGAGACAATTCGTTTTGAAACGATGCTTCAAAATGGCGTCATTGATCAAGAGGATATGAACTTGATTCATTTTGTTGAAAATGCCGAGTCTGCCTGGCATGTTATTCAAGACTGGTATCAGTTAGCTTAACTGATTGCGTCTATAAGATCTGTAAAATAAGCTCAAAGGCCCAGAATGACCATATCTAACACTATTAATTTTTCGACCGAATTAGATTTACCGGCCTACTTATTTGGCATTGCCATGCTCTTGATCGTGATGTTAATTCATGGATTGGCGTTGCTTCAGATTGCCAAGCGCTACGAGGTGAAAACCTTTCTATACATGTCAGAGCATCAATATTCCTCGGTCGGCTTTGTTTTTTACATCAGTATTCTGTGTCTTTTTCTGGTCCATATTTTTGAAATCATTCTTTGGGGGGTAGCTCTTTGGGGTTTCAATCTTTTACCTAGTTTGAGTCAAAGTATTTTATTTAGTGGCAGCACCTACACTGCTATGGGTTTTATGGATGATCTCCTGCCTAATGGCTGGAAAATGCTTGCTGTCATTATTGCTTTTTCTGGGATGTTCGCATTTGCGTGGACTGCATCGGTGATGATTTCCATGACTAAAAATTTTCGTCAGGCTTATACGCGTTCCCATATGCAAAAACTGAAGATTTCTCCCGAAGTCATTGAGCGTTTTAAATAAGTTATGAATAAAATATGGGATGCCATCATTATTGGTGGTGGTGCTGCTGGTTTATTTTGCGCTGGAATTGCTGGTCAGCGTAATAAAAAGATATTGGTGCTCGATCATGCAGAGGTATTAGGTGAAAAAATTCGGATTAGTGGTGGGGGTAGATGCAACTTCACGAATCTGAATACGAGCCCATCCCATTTCTTATCTCTCAATCCCCATTTTGTAAAAAGTGCTTTAGCCCGCTACCCCTCTTCTGCATTTATTAAGCTAGTTCAGTCATATCGAATTGCCTATCATGAGAAGCACCAAGGTCAATTATTTTGCGATGAGTCTGCTAAACAAATTATTGACATGCTATTCAGCGAGTGTGCCAAAGGGAATGTGCTGATTCGGCATCCTGTCATCGCGGAGTCGATCTCTCATGAATCAGAACAATGGGTAGTTAAAACTAATAATGGCATTGAGCGATCAAGGTCCGTTGTAATGGCGACGGGTGGTTTGCCTGTCCCTGCAATCGGTGCTACAGCTTACTCATTAGATATTGCCAAACAATTTCAATTGAATGTGATTGATCCTCGTCCCGCCCTAGTGCCACTCTCATTCACCTCAGGTGAGTTTGAAAATCTGGTTGAACTTGCTGGCTTGAGCTTGCCCATTCGGATTGCCGCTGGATCTAAGGGTAGTCGTTACGGTGCTTGTCACTTTCATGAAGACTTACTCCTTACCCATAAAGGATTATCAGGTCCTGCTGTGCTGCAGGCAAGTAGCTACTGGGTAGAGGGCGAGACTATTCAGATTGATTGGTTGGGAGCGGCCGGGGTCAATGGCGACTTGAGTTGCGATGAAGTTTTTAATGATGAAGAGAATCGCTTGAAATCGACAGAAAGTATTCTGGCATCTGTCATGCCGCAGCGTCTTGCAAAAGCATTTGCAGAGCAAAAAAATCTGTTAGGCCGTAAGTGGGCCGAAGTATCCAAGAAGGATCGCCAGGTACTAAAAGAGCTAATTAGCCACTGGTCCGTTAAACCCGCGGGCACTCTGGGTTGGAAAAAAGCAGAGGTGATGCTTGGCGGTGTTGACACCAAAGAGCTTGATGGCCAAACAATGATGGCACGTAATCACTCTGGACTGTATTTTATTGGGGAATGTGTCGATGTCACCGGTCATTTAGGGGGACATAACTTCCAATGGGCTTGGGCAAGTGGCTTTGCTTGTGCACATGCACTTTGAGATAATTTGTCTAATATCTTGTTAGTAGGAGATTTTCATGCGTAACGCGAAAGCATTTTGTTATTTTCTTATTACCCTCCTGAGTGTTATATCGATTCAGAGTGCTCAGGCTGCATACCCTGATAAACCTATAAAAATCATTATTGGCTTTCCTGCTGGCGGCCCTCTAGATGCTCATATGCGACTGCTGGTCGAAAAACTACAGTCCTCTTTAGGTCAAACAGTGATTGTCGATTACAAAGCCGGAGCAGGCGGAACCGTTGGCGCTCAATTTGTAGCCCAATCACCGCCCGATGGCTATACGCTGTTATTGGCCAATACAGGCACTATGGTTATTAATCCAGCAATTTATACAAAATCTTCCTATGACACCCTCAAGGAATTTCAGCCTATAGCCAGAACAGCGCAACAACCCCTTGCCTTGATTGTGAATAAAGATGTCCCCGTGCAATCTCTGAAAGAATTGATCGCTTTTGCAAAAGCCAATCCTGGTAAATTAAATTATGGTTCAGCCGGAAATGGTGGTATTTCACATCTGGTTCCTGAGATGCTAAAAAATGAGACGGGAATATTTATGGTGCATATCCCGTTTAGAGGTAGTGCCCCAGCTTTTACTGATCTGATTGCTGGCCATGTGCAGTTTATGGCTGAGTCAGTACCTCAGGCTGCAGCCTACGCGAAACAGGGAAAGGTAAAGGCCTTAGCAGTAACTAGTGCAAAGCGAAATCTAGCATTGCCGAATACGCCTACGGTAATAGAAACAGGCGTTGCTAATCTAGAGATTGTTGGTTTTTATGGCATATTGGCGCCAAAAGGAACACCCTCTGAGGTTGTTAATAAATTAAGTCAAGCCTTTAAAGATACCCTGGAGTCTTCAGAGATTCAAAAGAGAATGATTGAGCAAGGCGCTGATCCAGCTTATCTGAATGCTGAGCAATTCACTAAATTTTTAGCTAGTGAGATGCCCCGCTGGGCTAAAGTAGTAAAGCAGGCTGGGGCAAAACTAGATTAATTTAATGAATAATGCCCATGAGTTAGTTTGTTTTTTACTTTGTAACGAAGCTGAAGAATAGCTCTGCTAGATTCAGCAGTATTGGCAAGCTTCAAAATTGGGTATAGAGTTGTAAATAAGACGCAAAAAATTAGTTTATTCACTTAATTTCACAGAAGGAGAAAACAATGGATCAGAAAGAAATTCAGGCCTGGCAACAAGCAAAAGCAAAAGAGTTGTTTGCTTATTCACAAAAACTGATGGATGCAGCAAAGGATTTGGCTGAGCATCATATGCAAGAAATGCAATGGGGCATGAAAAATGCGATGGAGAGTGTCAAGTCTGCTGCCAAAAGCGATTTAGAGCAGTTAAAAGATTTGCAAGAAGAGGCAACTAAAGAAGCTGCCAAGCGTGCTACGACTTATCAGAAAAAAGTCAAAGCTGTACTCAAAGGACTTGGTGACGATGCAGCTGACGAAACCGAAAAGCATCTAGAAAAAGTTCGCAGTTCATTGGTGAGCTGGTTAGAGGATGCTGAGAGTAAGATTCCTGGTCATGCAGATAAATTGTCGAAGGTTGTTCACGATATGTCTACTGCTGGACAGAAAATGTTTAAAGAGGGTAGAAAAATTGTGAATCAAGTGGCAGACGCCGCAGAAAAAAATGTGGATGAGCATGTGAGGCAATCTTCTGCCTACGAAAAAGAAAACAAAGTAATTTGCTTTCAAGATAAATCGTAGCATTCTGAAGTTAAAAGTAGTCAAAGCCGCCCAGTGAGTTTTGTAAATGGGGCGGCTTTTTTACACCCAGCCTTGTAGCCATACCTCCTGATTCATGAGCTCTCTCCAGTGAACGGTCTGAGTATGATGATCAAAGACAGCTTCTAACTCTACGAATTCAATGGCTTGCTCAGGTAAGTCAGGAAGAATGACTTTACTGACTAAAAAATGTTTTCTTTTTTGGCTAGGATGCGCTGCAGTCCACTTGCTCAGGAGTAACTTTTTAGGGCTTACGGTATTGATTTTTTTAGTAGGGCATTACATTGGTACTCATTGCCATCGCTGATTAATTGCCCAGTACTAGGAGTAAATCTCTTGCTGGCATCCTGAATTAATAGCAGACACTTTAGATCAAAATAACTATTTGGCCCTAGACTACCGCAATAATCGAACTCACGATCCTGAAATTGCATCTGCGCTTTTTTGATGATCATAGTAGATTTTTCCCCAGCTACATTCTTACAGATCCAAGTGGTGTAATTGTTTCGCTCACAAGCAGTTAGCCCCAGCAAGAGGCTTAATATGATCAGTAGTCTTCGCGGAGCAGTCATGCGATTGATTTTTATAAGACCCAAAAGTGATGAGTACCATCCTTGCCTAGCTGTGCTACTAGACCGTATTCCCAATCTAAATATGCTTGCATGGCCGCAGGTTTAACACTAGTGCCTTCGTACGGGCGCTTATAACGATCGAGCGGAGGTGATGCTAAATGGGTCTCCCCTTTCTCTAATTCAAAGCCTGCCTGAGTCCAGCCTTCATTACCTCTAGATAAAACGAACACTGCTGCTTTAGTCAGGCTCTGTATTTCATGGGCGGCATATAGTGCGAGATCACCCTTAGTACTAGTTAATACGTAACGATTAGCATTGGGAAGCTTTTCAAGAGCTTGAGTAAATTCTGAGCGCAAGGCATACCAGCTCCCCGCAATATGACCCTTGACATAATTAGCATGGGTGCTGAGGTCTATGACAATAGTTGTGTCTTTATCTTGTAACCACTGTGCGGTTGTTTTAGCATCTACCGATTGAACCTGAGGAGTTACTGGAAGAGTGGCGCTCCATGATCCCTTCTCGGTCAGATCGGTGATCTTCAAATCATCAAGAACGTAAACATCCCATGCCATTTGTGCAAGCCAGGAGGCAGGCATATTGGCTCGCACTCCGCTAGGGTCCATCAACACAATACGTGCACCACGAACTGGCGCTACCATTTCTGTTTCTTGAACTAATTGACCGCCCGGTACGGATCGAAACCCTGGTAAGTGACCAGCTGCATATTCTTCAGGAGTGCGAGGGTCAAAAAAGTAAGTGGTGCGCTCAGTTTGCAATTTCCACTTTGCAATATCACTCATCGTTGCGCGCTTTACCCCAGCAGCGTCTGCAACATTGCGGGCACGCTGCGCTGCCTGTTCAGTAGTGATATCACTTACATCGTTAAATTTTCGACTTTGACCCTGATCTAATGTTTGACCAGCCAAAGTCCAGCCAATAGTGCCATTCCGTAGCGCGCTCACTGGATTGGGGATGCCCGCATTAATCAAGGATTGTGTGCCAATAATGCTGCGGGTTCGGCCGGCGCAATTGACGATGATTCTAGTATTAGGGTTAGGTGCGATCTCAGGAACTCGCAGTACAAGCTCTGCTCCTGGTACGCTGATTCCCGTTGGAATACTCATAGTGTGATATTCATCAAAGCGGCGTACATCAACCACCACTACATCTTCTTGATCGTCTATGAGTTTTTTTACTTCCTCAGCGGATAGGGATGGAGTATGTCTTTTAGATTCAACAAATTCCCCAAACGATTTACTAGGGACATTGACATCTTTAAATACTTCCCCACCAGCAGCCTTCCAGGTCTTTACCCCTCCATCAAATATGGATACATCAGAGTACCCGAGTTCAGAGAGTCTTAGAGCTGCTAGATGCGCATGTCCTTCACCATCATCTAATGTAACGATAGGCACATCTTTTTTGGGCAACTTGGAAAATGCATCTACCTCTATGCGGGAGAGGGGGAAGTTCGCTGCAAACAAGGGATGCTCTTGGGCATGCGGACCTTCTTCGCGAACGTCTAAAAAAGCAATTTCCTCTTTGTTTACTAATTTATTTCTGACAAATGCGTAATTTTGATTTTTGATGGACATAGGTTCTTTTTAAGGGTTTGGTGGGGGTCAGCCCTACAGGGTTTAAAGTGCTTAATCCTTGATAAAAAAGCCTATTTATGGCGCTTAGTGTGGTTTAAAACGTACTTAAAGTGATGTTCACTATTTTGGAGGATTTTAGTCATCTAAGAGTTTTCCCTAGTACACCCCCTGAATTTCATGACTTTTTATAGGGATATACTCATTTGGAGTCCTAAACTCGCATATTAATCAGAAACAGGAGAGATCAGATGTCACAACACGATACATTGTTAGCTGCTTTTGAAACATACAAAGCAGAAAATGAAAAGTTTATTGAAAAAGGCGTTAAAGCATCTGCTGCACGAGCACGTAAAGCGCTTCAAGAGATTGCCGGTGCTTGTAAAGAGCGTCGTAAAGAAATTACTGCTGCTAAAGAAGCGATGGAAGCCAAGAAGTAATTCTGATTTCCTAAACGAGATATCAGGCCTAGCTCTCACAAGGAGCTAGGCTTTATTTTTATCTACGATTCTCTCAGGAGTTAAGGTTCAGGATTAACAGAAAACAAGGTAAGTTTCATAGCTTGATGGCGTATTGCTAACAAGCTTTGGTACTCAGGACTGCTTACCCAAGTCTGCGCCAATGCGGTATCAGGAAACTCGAGTTCTACGTAAGCACTAAATGGCGTACATTCCAATTCATTCCAATAGATCGCCTCTACCGACCCTCGGGAAGTGATCTTGCCCTGATAAAGCGCAACAGTTTCCCCCACTTGAGATCGATATTCCTCAAAGGCACTTGGATTGCTAAGCTGAATTAAACCAATTACTTTCATGATGACATTCCCAATAAATTATCTAGCAAGCATCAAGTATTTTTTATCTATTGAAGCTTCGCTTAGGAGCACCAGTGCGTTTAGCGGCTGGCTTGCGCCCACCCTCACTACTACCGCCACCAGTCCGAGGTTTTCTAGATTGCTGATGTTGCTGGCTTCTGAGCTGAATAGGTTGTGCCACTGCATTAGGGTCAGGCTCAAATCCTACAATGACTTCTTGGGGAAGTTTTTGTTTGATGAGTTTTTCAATATCTCTGAGCATTTCATGTTCGTCTACACACACTAAGGAAACTGCAACGCCATTAGATCCGGCTCTACCCGTACGACCAATGCGGTGAACATAATCTTCTGAGACATTTGGTAAGTCATAGTTCACGACATGGGGCAGTTGATCAATGTCAATTCCGCGTGCAGCAATATCCGTTGCTACTAAGACGGTAATTTTTTCAGCCTTAAAGTCAGCCAACGCTTTAGTACGCGCACTTTGACTCTTATTCCCATGAATGGCCATACTAGTGATGCCATCTTTTTCCAATTGAGTAACTAATTTATTAGCACCATGCTTAGTACGCGTAAAGACCAGTACCTGTTGCCATTGATTGGTCTTAATAAGATGTGCTAGAAGAGGGTGCTTCTGATTTCTATCAACTGGATGGATTAATTGGGCAATCGCTTCGTTGGCACTATTGCTACGCGCAACTTCAATCAGTTCTGGGGCATTTAATAAGCCATCAGCCAGAGCTTTAATTTCAGTAGAAAAGGTTGCGGAAAATAGTAGGTTCTGACGCTTCTTAGGAAGTGCAGCTAAGATCTTTTTAATATCCCTTAGAAAGCCCATATCTAGCATGCGATCTGCCTCATCGAGTACTAGAATTTCAATCGCACTAAGAGATACGCAATTTTGTGACATCAGATCGAGTAGACGACCTGGTGTGGCTACCAGGATATCAAGTCCTGCAGCAATCGCTTTAATTTGAGGATTGGCACCTACGCCTCCAAAGATCACGGTTGACTTTAGTCCCGTATATTTGCCGTAGGTCACTACGGACTCTTGTACTTGGGCGGCGAGCTCACGAGTGGGCGTCAATATTAATACCCGTAATACGCGTTTACCGCTGCCAGTGACAGGCGCGCTGATTAAGCGCTGCAAAATCGGCAAGGTAAAGCCTGCCGTTTTACCAGTGCCTGTTTGGGCAGCTGCGAGTAAATCTCCCCCCTTTAAAACTGCAGGGATGGATTTTGCTTGAATGGGAGTGGGGCTGGTATAGCCTTCTTCATTAATAGCACGAAGAATGGATTCTGATAAACCGAGATCTGTAAATAACATAGGGGCCAAATAGATATTGGCCCGTATTCAATTAAACGACTATCCCGGCCAATGGGGTGAACTGCTACACGCACTGTGTTTGCAGGAAGAATCTTATTTTAAGCTATCTACGCAATGACTCGGTAAATTAGGTGCCGGTATGCCATAGGTTCGGAGTAAAAGCATTGGCATAGCCCGAGATAAATTGTTTTTGCTGTCCAGTCTTAATATCAAACACAGCACGCTCAATACGTCCAATATTGCCCCCATATACATGAATACTGATTGAGGTTTTATCGCTTGAATTGTTCACCACTGCATGAATATCATGGGTATTGGGAGACACCGTTTCTACTTGCCCGGGGTGGCAGATCGATGATTCACCTGCTTGATAGCTTCCGTCTTGTTGCTGGTAGTAATTAGTACCGCATTCTTGCCCACGTAACTGCCCAATCATTCCCCAAACTGTATGGTTATGGACCGGCGTTTTTTGATTAGGGCCCCAAACAAAGCTTACGACCGAGAAACGGTTCATAGGATCGGCATACAGTAAATATTGCTGATAATAATCTGGGTGCGATTTTGATAGGGCCTCAGGTAACCAATCATCGACTGCAATCAACTCTTCTAGCAATTTCTTGCCCTGAGAGAAAATGATTTTTTCACTTGGATGTGTCTCTAGTAGTTGAGTGAGTTTTTGAACAAAGGTGAGCAGTTTGCCTTCTTGCATAAGTATTTCCAAAAATATTGAGTTATGGATTGATCTGGAAGAGCCAGTCAGGTAAGCCTTTAGGCTTCAGAGTCTGGGTATCAACACAAACAATATGCAGTACGGCACTCGCAACTAATTCTGGCTCGCAATCACCGCTTGCAGCATTGTTAATGCGCGTTGCAGTCTGCTGAACGGTGATTTGTGTACGCCCACGCTTTTCTATCAACTGATCGATACTTAAGAGATCATCTAAGCGACCGGGTTTATGAAATTTCATGGATAGCTCGCGCACCGGTAATAGGATGCCGAATGCATTCACTAAATGCGAGGGACTAAGGTCACGTTGATAGAGCCACTGTGCACGACTGCGCTCGAAGATTTCAAGATACCGCGCATGGTAAACAAATCCTGCTGCATCTGTATCAGAGTAACAAACGCGAAAAAGAAAGGGGGTATCAACAATCTGGGTCATGGTTTATAGGTTGAAGGAAAGAGATTGAACATCATATCGCGATGCGTAATCCCTGCCTCATCGTAAATAGCTCCATGAGCGATAAAACCAGATTTTTCGTAGAACGGAATAGCGGATAACTGAGCATGCAATTCAAAATGAGTAATGCCCCGATCCCGGCCTTCTTGTATTAAGCGCTGGAGTAGCTGCTTACCCATATTTTGCTTGCGATACTGGGGCAATATCGCCATCCTGCCGATGCGCCCAAGAGGGACTATCCTCGAGCCAGTATTGAGGGGGATAAGACGGCCTGTGCCCATACATTGTGATTGATGGTAGACCAATGCATGCAGGGCAATCGGGTCAAATTCATCGAGCTCCAACTCCTCTGGAACCCCTTGTTCTTCAATAAAAACAGTTCTGCGGATGAAATAAGCTTCATCTTGGGCTTCTGGCCAGGTTTTAATGAGGATCACCTCGCCATCCTACACCTTCGGTTTGCATTCAATGCTTGACTCTTTTAGCCTCATTTTGGGTCATATGTCTAAGTTGGACATTAGCTATAGGGTTCATAAAGAATATACTTCATTGATGTAGCAGATGCATGGCTAGTGTGGCTCACGAGTTGATTGGCTTGCAAACCTTCTGCATGCCCCAAAACCCCTCTTATTAAGGAATGATCTTGAAGAAAACCATACTTGCTACATTATTTGCTTCTATTGGCCTAGTTGGCGCTAGTGCAGCGTTTGCCCAAGCACCAGCCAAAATGCTACCCCTGGCTGCAGAAGTAGTTGTTTTAACTGCAACTGTTGATTCAGTTGACGCAAAGAAGCGCATTGTGGTGTTAAAGGATGCTAATGGCAATTTAGCGCAAATGAATGTTGCCAAGCAAGTCAACGACCTAGATAAGGTCAAGAAGGGCGATCTGTTTGTAGTTGAGCATGCTCAAGCGATTGCAGTAGGCCTGGTAGCAGCGCCTAAGGATGCAAAACCTGGTGTTTCAGGTGTGCGTTCAGTAGTAATGTCTGGCAAAGGATCTGTAAAGCCATTTGAAGAAACAACCGATACTGTCTATGCAACCGTTAAGATCACCACGATTGATGCAAAGACTCGTGTTGTGACTTTCACATTACCATCGGGTGAAAAGCAAAGAGTAAAAGTTGATCAAAGCGTTCTCGGTCTTGAGAAATTCAAGGCTGGCGATGATGTGATGGTCGAGTTTGTGGATGACACAGCGATTGGTTTTGTAACGCCAAAGAAATAATGCATTAGCAATAGCACTAAAAAGGCTCACAATGTTGTGAGCCTTTTTTATTATCTCTTGGCATTAGGAAAGAACAGCTGTTCCCCACCAATTTGGTAGGTTGCAATTACTTCTTGTCCGTTCTTTGAAGTGATCCAGTCAATAAAGGCTTGTCCCTCTGCTTTTTTGATATGGGGAAATTTTGCCGAGTTCACTAACATGACGCCATATTGATTGAAGAGCTTTGGGTCTCCTTGAACAAGAATGGTCAGGTCGCCACGATTTTTGAACGAGAGCCAAGTAGCACGGTCTGCCAAAATATAACCATTCATAGCGGAGGCAGTATTTAACGCAGGACCCATTCCAGATCCAGTTTCTTTGTACCAGCTTGTTCCTGGGGCAATAGCAATACCAGCATCTTTCCAGTAACGTAATTCTGCCGCATGGGTGCCACTCTTGTCGCCACGAGAAACAAAGGGGGCTTGCGCTGCAGCCATTTTTTGAAATGCTACTTTAATATCTTTGCCACCCGCAATTTTGGCAGGGTCAGATTTAGGTCCAAGCAATACAAAGTCGTTGTACATCACTTCATTCCGTTTGGTTGCAAAGCCTTCATTTACAAACTTCACTTCTGCAGGACTGTCATGCACAAACACGATATCAGCATCGCCACGGCGGCCAATATCTAAAGCTTGACCTGTGCCAACAGCGACAACTTTGGCATCAATTCCGGTTTTCATTTTAAAAATTGGGAGTATGAAACCAAATAAGCCAGATTGCTCTGTAGAGGTAGTCGATGAAATGATGATGCTTTTTTCTTGAGCGATTACAGGTCCACATAGTAGTGCTACGGTAGTTGTTGCTGCTATGAATAGTCGATTGAATGCGAGTTTCATATTATTTAGTCTCCAGGGGGTCTGTTCGGTTAACATTTGTCATGTTACTTAACATCAATATGCAAAAAATTACATATTAGAAATATGAGAATTCAGATTCGACCTACCTTAGTGTTTGGCAGTAAAAATGCCAAAGACCCCACTGTATTGGATTTAGTGTGGCTATCAGGCTTGCTAAAAGATATTGATCAAGGGAAGACCTTGGTATCTGCTTGCAAAAAAGCAGGGCTTTCCTATCGCAATGTTTGGCAAAAACTCAATGATGTTGAGCTAGCTCTAGGCTTTAAGTTAATTGATCGGGTGAGAGGGCATGGATCACAGCTTTCTGAGTACGCCCAATACCTTACTCAATTTATTGATGATTTTGAGCAAAAAACAGCTCGACTGGAGCAAACTAGCCTTGCACATCTCGAGGAAGGTTTTGCCCAATTTAGATTGAGTACAAAAAGACAATGGCGGTTTGCTAGTAGTAGCGACCCGATCATTCAAAAATCTATATTAGACATTGATGGTTTTGAATTAATTACCGCAGGCTCTGGTGAGGCCTTAGAGCGTCTGTTTAATTATGAGGTGGATGTTGCAGGCTTTCATATTTCTGATGCAAGTAGTTCTAAGATCATTTCTCAGCGCTTGAAAAAAGAGGGTATGCAGTTGTTGCCAGTCATGCAGCGCATACAAGGCATGATGGTTACTAAAGGTAATCCACTGAATATCATTTCTTTAAAAGATCTATTGCGCCCCAAAATTCGTTTTATTAATCGACAGAAGGGATCGGGGACAAGGCTCTTATTAGATACGATCATGAAGCAAGAAGGCATGGATTCAAAGGCGATCAAGGGTTATGAAAATGAAGAATTTACACACTCGGCTATCGCCATGGCTATCTTGGCAAAAAAAGCCGATGTGGGAATGGGTGTAAAGAGTATTGCCCTTGAAAATGGCCTAGATTTTATTCATTTAAAAGATGAAATTTTCTTTCTTGCTATGGGTCAAGACTTTGCTAAAAATAAAGACCTTACTAAGCTGGTTCGGAAGATTCAGAGGCTCTCTCGTGAAATGCCGGGATACAAGCCGATCGGCTTAAAACAAAAAACGGCTGCTTGGCTATAAACTGAGCTTCATGAAAACGTTAATGCCTATCCCTCTGAGATACAGGATATCGGCATGTTTCTTTTTATTGCTTGGGCTTTTATTGAGCGCTCAGGTTCATGCCCAAACGATTACCGTAGCAGTGGCAAGTAATCTCAAGCCTGCTTTCGAGGAAATACATCAACAGTTTAAGCAATTGCCAGGCTCTCACCAAGCTATGCGCATTGTTTACGGCTCCTCCGGAAATCTGGCAAGCCAGATGAAGCAGGGCGCTCCATATGACTTATTTATTTCCGCTGATGAATCTTATCCTTTGCGCTTAGCAGATGAAGGTGTCACACGGGACCGTGGAGTGATTTATGCCTATGGCCATCTGGCGCTGATGACAAATACGGCAGCTGGGCTGAGTTTGAGCTCTGACCCAGAGCAGATTAAAAGACTGCTGAAGAATGCCAAAAAGATCGCTATTGCTAATCCAGAATTGGCCCCTTATGGCAAAGCATCCGTTCAATATCTCAAGGCAATCAAAGTCTGGAATGAGGTTAAAGATCGCTTAGTACTGACGGACAATATTTCCATTGCTGCGGTCTATGTCAGTACAGGTGCATTAAAGGTGGGCTTGACTGCCTTATCGATAGCAAAAGCCCCTGAATTAGCGGCCACGACGCAATATATTGCACTTCCTGATGATCTGTATGAGCCTATTCGTCAACGCACGGTCTTAAAAAAGAACCCACCCCCAGCAGCCATTGCTTTGTATGACTACCTTCAGAGTAGCGCAGCAAAACAAATCCTTGTTAAAAACGGGTATACGATTCCCTAAAGCAGTGATCTCCAATTTAAGATACATTGTGATGATTCATTCTTTATAAAAATATGACCCCTTATGAAACTCTCATTCTCACCCTCGCTGCCACTCTTAACCTTCGCTATTGCCCTAGGTTTTAGTTCTGTTGCTGTTGCTAATTCCGGCGAAGCAACATACAAACAGGTTTGCGCTTCCTGCCATGGATCTGGTGTTCTGAAATCTCCTAAGCTGGGTAATAAGGCTCAGTGGGCGCCCTTAATTGCAGAAGGGCAGGTTACTCTGACTGCGCATGGTTATGTTGGCGTCAGGAAGATGCCCGCTAAAGGGGGCAAGCCCGATCTCTCTATTGAGGACTTTGCGGATTCCGTAGTCTATTTAGTGAATCAGTCAGGCGGTAATTGGAAATCGCCCGATGCAAAAATGCTGCTTGCTATTAATAAAGAGGTTGAGGCACGTAAAGCGGGTTTAAATAAGAGTAAATAATAAAAAGCACGACAGTGCTAAGCTGCTTTAATCCCCGAGGTATTGCCTCACTCGATCGTCCCTAATGTCATAATAAGTCGATTATTCAGCTCTACTTTTGACATTTATCTGCGTTTGAAAACAGACCCCTCATTTAAAAGGCCATTTATGAGCACAGCATACGTTATTGATCCCCCCGTCACACCATCACTTCCGGTAGTGGGCGATACCCGTCGTTTTGCTGTCAATCGTATTTACTGCGTAGGGCGAAACTATGCAGACCACGCACGTGAAATGGGGCATGATCCAGATCGTGAGCCCCCCTTCTTTTTTATGAAACCTGCGAACTCCATCGTGACAGATGGCAAAGACATGGAGTATCCCAACCTGTCGAATGATGTCCATCATGAAATCGAGATGGTGGTAGCCATTGGCAAGGGTGGAAAAAATATTTCTGCTGATACAGCACTTGAGCATGTGTATGGTTACGGCGTAGGTCTGGATATGACGCGCCGTGATTTACAAGGTGAAGCTAAAAAAATGGGCCGTCCATGGGATACCGGTAAAGCTTTTGATCAGTCTGCACCGTGTGCTGCTATCACGCCTGCTACTGTGTGCGGTCATCCCAATAAAGGTGCCGTTAAACTCCTGGTCAATGGTGAAGTGCGCCAAGAGGGTGATCTCAATCAGTTAATTTGGAATGTACCCGATACGATTGCATATCTCTCTACTTTATTTACGCTTGAGCCAGGTGATCTGATTTACTCAGGAACGCCTGCGGGTGTTGGCCCTGTAAAGAAGGGTGATGTTTTAGGGGGTTTTGTAGATGGATTAACCCCACTGAAACTAAAGATTATCTAAATGAGGTAACACGTCCTACTGCGATAAAATGACCTGATGTACATGTTCCTTCCTTTTCTGACTGCTTTTATTGGCCTAATGTTGGTATGGTTTGAGAAACGCTTAGCAGGCTTGGTCATGCTAGCAATCACTGTCGGTATTTTGATTTTCTGGTTTCGTATTCATGCGACTACTCATCTCAATATTAGTTTGTAATTAATTTCATGAGACAGCACTCCTTTCCCTCATTTGCCGCTCTTGGCAATCAGTTGGCATTGCTCGCCATTGTTGGTATGTTGTCTTATGCTTTTATAGATCAGATTTACTTTGGTGAGTTGCCTTGCCCTTTATGTTTAATGCAACGTATTGGTTTTGTCATTATTGGCTTTGCGTTGGTCTTGAACATTCGCTGTGGCGCTTATTCCTCACATTATGGCTGGGGAATTATTGGCGGTCTAGTCGGTATGATGGTTTCTTTACGGCAGGTGCTGCTACACATTGCACCGGGTGATTCAGGATTTGGTGCAACCTTTTTAGAGTTGCATTTTTATACTTGGGCCTTTCTTAGCTACGTTGGCCTTTTAGCTGGTTTGGCTATCTTGCTTATGCTACCGAATGGAGCTGTCCGCTCACGCTCTGTAATCGCTAATAGTTTGGTGATTACATTCATCATATTAGTCTTAGCAAATGTCATTTCCACCTTACTAGAGTGCGGTGTTGGCCCTTGTGCTGATGATCCCGTGCGGTACGAGGGATGGATTTGGTTACGCTCCCGCTTTGGTTTGTAATTTGGTGTGGCCTGCATGATGCGCTTCACTTCCACGGTGCTCAAGCCCCTATTTATTTTGTTGGCTACTATTGCCATACCTGTACATGCGCATGCGCAAGTACTGAAAGCTAACTCATCTGTATGGCCTAAGCAAGCTATTCGGATTGTGGTGACTTTTACGCCTGGGGGTGCGCCAGACATTTTGGCGCGCGTGCTAGCTGAGAGTTGGCAGCAAAGTTTGGGTGTGCCAGTGCTGGTAGAAAATCGCCCTGGATACGGTGGCAATATTGGTGCGGATATTGTGGCTAAGAGTGAGTCCGATGGCTATACATTGCTGATCGGTACAGTGGGTATTCATTCGATTAACGGGGCCCTGTACGAGAAGTTACCGTTTCATCCAATTCATGATTTCACACCGATTAGTTTTTTGGCTAGCACCCCTAATGTATTGGTAGTTAATAAACGGCTTGGTGTGAATAATCTGCCAGAACTCATTGAGCTAGCGAAGTCAAAGCCCAATGAGCTTACTTTTGGTTCCTCGGGTGTCGGCACTTCATTGCATATGTCTGGTGAGTTACTAAAAGAGATGACGGGTGTGCAAATTCGGCATATTCCTTACAAGGGCAGAGCACAATCTCTACCAGACCTAGTGAGCGGACGGATTTCAATGCTCTTTGATAATCTTTCCTCATCCTTGTCTTTGATCAAAGCAGGTGAGATTCAGGCAATTGGAGTAACGAGTCTCAGGCGATCCCCCGCTGCCCCGGACATTCCGACAATGGCAGAGCAAGGTTTGCCTGGATTTGAAGCAATCTCTTGGTTTTCATTGATGGCGCCTGCCAATCTTCCTAGTAACTTACAGCAACGTTTAAATACCTTAACCCGCCAAACACTTAATCAAGCAGATGTTAAAAGTAAATTGCTGGCTAGCGGTTTAGACCCGGCACCAGGAAGCCCCCAAGAGCTCTCTAAACTGATCCAAGCGGAGAGTGCTAAATGGGGTAGAGTGGTGTTGAGGTCTGGCGCTAAATTAGAGCCTTAATGTGCACAGGGTTTTAATAAAAAAAGTAGCATTCTTGTCAGCTTGCATCAAGATCAAGCGTTATAAATGGTAGAAGGCATCCAAAAGGGAGTCCGCTATGAGTATCAGAGATATTTTCTTTCAGATTCGATATCGCAAAAACAATCTACTGCTTAGTGGGCTGATAGCTATGTTCATTAGTGCAATGGCTTTACCAAGCACCGCTCAAGCAGGTAATATTGGCTGGTCTGTTTCAGTAGGTGGCGGGAACGGCTATAGCGGGTACAACGGCGGTTGGCGCCCGGCAGCCTACCCTGGATTTTATGGCTCCGGTTGGCGAGGTGCTTATGGGCCTAGTTGGAGGGGTGGCTACTATGGTCCTGGGTATGCATATCCAAATGCCTACCCATTTGTGACAGGTTTTTATTCCCCACCAGTAGTTTATGTAGCGCCTCCCCAACAACCCTTGGTGCTGGCAGCTCAGCCTCAACCCCCAGTATGGTATTTTTGTGAAGCGAGTGGGCAGTACTTTCCGTATGTACAAAACTGCGCTTCTGCTTGGCAAATTCAGCCCGCAACACCTCCATCTAGTAATGTAGCGCCTCAACAGCGTTCATATAATTAACGATTTTTTATAACCATGAATAGCATCATGACAAAAGGATTACCCATGAAACGTGTTGTACTGACTCTCGCCATCGTGAGTGTTTTGGCTGCTTGCGTCTCCGCACCCACTGGACCCACTATTGCCGTTATGCCGCGTGAAGGAAAGCCTTTTGAGGTGTTTCAGCAAGAAGATCAGCAGTGCCGAGAATTCGCTACAAATGCCGTGAAGGACACTAGTAACGCTGCTCTGAAGGAGGGTGCTACTAGTGCAGCGATTGGTGCTGCTTTAGGTGCAGCAGCAGGGGCTGTGATTCAGGGGGGTAGCAGTCAAAATATTGGTACTGGTGCAGGTGTTGGTTTACTCGGCGGGGCTGCTATTGGTGCTATGAACTCTGCTGGCAAACAAAACCAAGCTCAAACCCAGTACAACATTGCTTATCAGCAGTGTATGTACTCTAAAGGCAATCAAGTGCCTAGTTATCCTGGATCAGGTAGTGGTCGAAACTTTAATCCACCTAGTAGTGGATTTAAGCCTATCCAGTAAAACTTCGCCTTATCTGTTTGGCCAATACGTTTTTAAGTCTGCTTAAACTTGCACAGGCGGATGTGTTTTTTCAAAGCGTGCAGCCGTTTTTCTAAATAGATAGAGCAGTAGTAATGCAGCTAAACCTAGACTCACACTATTGCCAGCCCAAAAGCCATTCGCACCTTGTAAAAATTCTGGGGTATTGCCTAGGACATTAAAGCCCATGACGTAACCGCCACCTAGGCCTATACCCCAAAGTGATCCGGCGTAAATGAGCATCGGCCAAAAGGCGACGCGGTAAGCACGCAGAATAAATGCTGCAGTAATCTGTAGGGCATCAAAAATCTGATAAAAGGCAACAAACAAAAAGAGTGGAATAGCAAATGCTTTCACCTCTTCGGGGGGATCGTAGAGATCTAATAAGGCCATGCGGAAAACCCACACCGAAATACCAATCACAATGCAGAGAGCAGTAGTAAAAAATACAGAGGACCAGCCGATTTCTTCAGCACGCTTTTGTCGTCCTGCGCCAATCGATTGGGAGACTAATGTCATGGTGGCAATCGATAGTGATAATGGCACCATATAGATGACAGTGCCCAAATTCGCCACAATCTGATGACCTGCTAATGCCGTTGTTCCTAAGCGAGCAATAAACAAAGACATAAAAGCAAAAGAGGTCACTTCAATCAGATAACTAAACCCAATCGGGGCACCCAATCTGAGTAAGGTCCAGATCCGATGCCAATCTGGCCAACTAAATCGGGCAAAGATATGAAAGGGCTTATAAAAGCGATCAAACAATACAAAACCTAAAGTGATGATGAGCCAGAACCAGCTAATAATCACGGTGGCAACAGCGCAACCCGGACCACCCATGCCTTCAATACCAAGACCACCATAAATAAATAAGAGATTTAAGGGAAGTTTTAAACCTAGACCAATGAGCTGAATGACTGTAATGACGGCAGGACGCGAGACAGCATTATGAAAAGCGATCAAGGCACGCATTGCCATGCTCGCCGGTAGTCCGATAGCTAAAATGGCTAGATATAGGCGTGCCTTCTCTTCAATATCTGGAGTGACTTGAGAGATTGCCAGTAGATAATCGGGGTTGAGAAGAATGACACAACCTAAAACAGTGAGACCCAGTGCGAGCCAAGTAGCTTGCCTGACCTCTTCACCAATTTCTGTAAATCGCTTTGCGCCAAAGAGCTGACCTGCAATCGGTGCGAGGGCAGAGATGACGCCAGTGAGCCCCACATAGATACTAATAAAAATTGCAGAAGCCATTGCTAGTGCAGCTAAATCATCCGCAGAATAACGGGCGGTCATGGCGGTGTCTAAAACACCAAAGCTGATAACAGCCAATTGACCGATAAGTAGTGGGCCAGCGAGTTTTAGTAGAGCGGGAATATCCTCGCGCAAGCGCGATAACTTAAGGTACAACGTCATTTACTGTTGACCTACAGGGGTAATCTGGTAAAGACGGAGGCGCTCATCGCGGTCAGCTGCGCGACGATCTTCCCAAAGTAACTCAATTTTCTTTTTGTTTAGACTTGCGTAAGCTTGAGCACCTGAAGAGCTGTGCGTCAGCATCAGATTGCAACTAGGGTCATCACGTAGAGTCAATGTGGTGAAGTAATTAAAAGAGGCGAGTTGGGCTGATCCGAGATTACTCGTGTCTATACATCCTGGAGTATTGGCAATAATGCTACTTAAACGATCTGAAACATAGCGATAGGTTTTAGCATAGTTAATCGTAGGGAGCCATAAAGTCATCAACAAGACCCACATTAAGGTAGTACCGGAAGCGGAGATGATGAGGCAGCGCCAAATTTCTTTTGGGGCGCGGGATGTTCTCCAGCGTACGATAGCTAACCAAATACCAGTAATGATCAGTGCCGCTACAAAACCAAAGTAATCAAATTGTGACTGGAAGCCTGGCAAGAGCCTTTGTAAATTAGCGGCAGTTGATTCTGGAAAGCCAGTCATTTTAGCGAGCCAAATAATCCATATCGCCAAAGCAATAATAGTGAAACTAAACATGGCGAACCAGTCAATAAAGCTAATGAGGCCCCGTTTTAAAATCGGCAAGCTAAAGGCGGCAATCATCGCTAGACTCGGAATCAAAATAATCAGGTCATGCTCATTGGCCTCCAACCTAAAAAGTACATAAACACAGCAGCCAATAAATAAGCTCAGCGGAATGCATAGGTGCGGCGCACGCCATTTTCCGGCTTCTTCTACTCTAGCCCAATGCGCAAGTGAAATCATAGCAAGGGGCCAAACAGGCCAGGCATAAACCCAAAAATTGACACTCATAAATCCTAGCGACTCTATCGATGGTGTAGATCGCATTTCAGGGACATTACGCCATCCATCTTGCGCAATATGACGCCATTCAGGAGTGAGATCGCCCAGATACCAAAGTGCTGGCCAAACTGCAAAGCCAATCAAACCAAACACTGTGCTTGTCAGCGTCCACCGAAATCGTAACTTAGCATTACTAGCAATCACTGCAATGATGGTGGCGCTCACAACGATTAAACTGAGCGTGAGGTTGCTTGATAGGGCAATAATCGCCACCCCTAAACCAGTCCACAAGCCGCCTTGCCATGGCTTATCTAGTCCGCGTACAGTGCCATATAAAATAATGCTGATACCCATCAGCTGCGCCATCATGGGGGTCGTTTCGTGAGCGCGCTGTGCAAGTCCTACACAAGCAAGAAAGATGAGTAAAGCACCATCTGCCAAAGTCATGCCATAACTTCTTCGGCCAGGCTGACCACCTACTGCTAATTCCACAGGCTGTACTTCTGGGCGACGACCTAATAAGTAGCTTGCATACCAAATTGCTACAGCTGCTGCAAAGAAGCAAATTGCCGAATAGAGGCGTGCCGCATTCGCCATGCCAATAAATGGGCCAAAAAGATCCATGAGGGTAGCGCCGAGCCAATAGGGTAATGGGGCGCCCAATGAAACATCCCGCCCTGTGAGATGAGGAACAATCCAGTCAAGTGCTTTGCCATTGTGTAAGGCCCACATACCGCCAAAACCAATGGCATCTTCATTCTTCCAAGGGTCGCGTGCAAAGAGGCCAGCGAAACCATAGATCAAGGTCAACGCAAAAATAATGATGCGAGGAATCGACGTAGTGGCGGCGGCGGTGAGTTTAACCATGGCTTAGGAATGAGCAATAAAAAAGGCAGCAAACGCTGCCTTGATTATCTCGTAGGGAAGTGATTCCCCGCAAATAGAAGATTAAACCTTCTTCGCTGTAGTCTTTTTAGCAGCGGGAGCACTAGCTTTTGCTTCTGCAGCAGCAGCTTTTTTCTCAGCTGTTTTAGCGGCGCCATCACCAGTAGACTTAGCAACTGCTTTAGTACCGAATTTTTGACGGAATTTCTCAACACGACCCGCAGTATCCATAATCTTTTGGGTACCAGTGTAAAAAGGGTGTGATTCAGATGAAGTCTCGATCTTGGACAATGGATACTCATTGCCGTCTTCCCATTTGATTTTCTCTTTGGTAGACATCGTAGAGCGAGTCTTGAAGCTAAAATTGTTAGAAACGTCTACAAAGACGATTTCACGATATTCGGGGTGAATGCCAGGTTTCATTATTAGTCCTATTAGCGGGTAGCCGTTCAGGTCGAGAGACCTCAATACTTACCCAGTTAAATGCTGTTGCTCTTGCGATAAATGAAAGCAGTTGCCACAGCAATAAAAGCGAAATTATGCCATGAAATCAATGGGAAAGCGCAGTGTTCCTGGCTTTCCTAGCTCAAATTAGCCACCTTTACGCATTAAATCAAAGAATTCACTGTTATTTTTGGTTGATTTGAGCTTATCCACAATGAAATTCATTGCCTCGATATCGTCCATATCAGCCAGTAATTTACGTAAAACCCAGATTTTCTGGAGATTTTCCGCCTTGACCAGCAACTCTTCTCGGCGGGTGCCAGACTTATTGAGGTTAATTGACGGATAGACACGACGCTCGGCTAAACGACGCTCGAGGTGGACTTCCATATTGCCGGTACCCTTGAACTCCTCATAAATCAGATCATCCATCCGACTACCTGTTTCAATCAAGGCAGTAGCGATGATGGTGAGAGAGCCACCTTCTTCAATATTACGAGCTGCACCGAAAAAGCGTTTTGGACGTTGTAGCGCATTGGCATCGACACCACCAGACAATACTTTTCCAGATGAAGGAATGACAGTGTTGTAGGCGCGCGCTAAACGGGTAATAGAGTCTAGCAAGATGATGACATCTTTTTTCATTTCGACAAGGCGTTTGGCTTTTTCAATCACCATTTCAGCAACTTGAACATGGCGCACCGCAGGCTCATCAAATGTCGAGGCGACCACCTCACCGCGCACAGAGCGCTGCATCTCAGTCACTTCCTCAGGGCGCTCATCGACTAAGAGAACAATCAAAATGGCATCTGGAAAGTTAGTAGAAATCGCATGGGCAATATGCTGCATCATCACCGTCTTACCGGACTTTGGTGAAGACACAATCAGACCACGTTGACCAAAGCCAATCGGGGAGATCATGTCGATAATGCGACCGGTTAAATTTTCTTCAGCTTTAATTTCACGTTCTAAATGAATCGTGCGATTAGGGTGGAGTGGTGTGAGGTTTTCGAACATGATGCGGTTCTTTAGCGCCTCAGGTGGCAAGCCATTGATCTTGTCGACCTTGACCAAAGCAAAGTAACGCTCACCATCCTTAGGGGTGCGAACCTCTCCCTCAACACTGTCACCGGTATGCAGGTTAAAGCGACGAATCTGGGCAGGGGAGATATAGATGTCATCCGGAGAAGCCATATAGGAGGCATCTGGAGAGCGTAAGAAACCAAAGCCATCTGGCAACACCTCCAAAGTGCCATCACCAAATACAGACTCACCTTCTTTAGCGCGCTTTTTGAGAATGGCGAACATGAGTTCTTGTTTGCGCATCCGTTGCGTATTTTCAATCTCTAGGCTGGAAGCCATTTCAAGTAGAGCGGATACGTGGAGGACTTTGAGTTCAGATAATTGCATGTGGTTCTCGGGTGTAGATAAAGAGGGAAGTAAGAATGTGTTTTGAGGTATTGCTGTCTAGATCGATATCAGACAGCTATAAAAAACAGAATTTTGGGGAGTTTACTAAAGAGAAGGGGGAGTAAGAAAACGAAAAGTCGGGGCACTGGTATGTGCGGTGAAATACTGATGAAGTAGATATTACACTAAAAATCGGGTCTCGCAAGGATCAAAAGGCGCTAAAACAGGTCTAAAGCGCTTTTAAAACCACAGGCCCACCCAGTGAGCCTGTGATCAAGGACGATTTACAGATGACTATCAATAAATGCAGTCAACTGGGATTTGGCCAAAGCACCTACTTTTTGAGCAGCAACAGTGCCGTTCTTAAATAGGATGAGTGTTGGAATGCCCCGAATATTAAATTGGGCAGGAACACCTTGGTTCTCATCGACATTCATCTTGGCGATTTGGATCTTATCGCCATACTCGCCAGCGAGCTCTTCCAGAATAGGGCCGATCATCTTGCAGGGACCGCACCACTCAGCCCAGAAGTCCAGCAACACAGGTTTATCGGATTTGAGAACGTCTTGCTCAAAAGAGGCATCAGTTACATATTTAATACCGGCGCTCATGGAAATTCCTTTTTGGTCTTATTTAGTCTTATCTAGCTATTACGCTACAGGGCTTATATTAGCAATAAGCCATCAGTTCTGCCTAAATTTTAAAAACGTAATGAAAATACTCGCCAAGACCCGCTTTTAATGTCCATGCCATTTCCGACCATTTCCCAGCAAAAGCAGCCACATGCCTGGAGGATTGCGCCTAATGCAGGTGCTCTGCAGGCGCTTGCCCAGGGTATTTGGAATTGTGCGGTTCAAACCCAGCAGCGCCCCTTGGTGGTGCTTAGCACTGCAGGGCCATTAATCGGGGTGAGAGCCGCCTTAGAGCAATATCGACCCAAAGACCTAGATCCCCAGATTGCTTTCTTACCCCAAGTGATGAGCTTTCAAGATTGGCTAGAGGCGGCACCAGGTGCTTGGAAGTTCCCCAAAAAACAAACAGACCTAGAACGTTGGTTATCCGTTTTCGTAAATCTGCGCAAGCATAAAGTGCTACAAGCCTGGTTTAAAGCCGAGAGTGAAGCGGGTGCATGGGGATTAGCGCAAGCCGTGATTGATGCATGTGATGCTTTATCGGAAGCGGTTGTCCCGCAATTGCAGGATGAGCTAAATGCCTTATTAAAAGACCAAAAATTAGATAGCTCTTTGTCGTTAAAGCAAGTAGAGCGTGTGTTAGATCAAGCGGTAGCAAAAGCGTATGTGGGTCTATCACGCAATATTGTGGATGAAGAGTCTGCCGTTTTACTGGCATTTTGGCGTCACCTGACGCATGCAGGTGATCCCGTAATTCGTAAGCACTTAGCCATGGCAGCCCATTTGCAGTCAGCTCAAAGTGGTGCTGTGCGCAAGATAGCAAGACCATTTATCTGGGTGCAAACAGCAGATCCAAAGCCAATCGATCAAGAGTTGATTGACCAATACTTCGCTAACTACGCGCAGGTAGCGCCAGTCGTACGCGTTGATCTAGATTGGCAATCCGTTGCATTATGGCCTGAGGCGCTCTGTGGCCAAGATGGTGATGGTCAAATCATGAGTGCAGACACCCAAGATGTAGTGCAAATAAAAAATAATATTCAAGAAACCAGTAACGGTATTTGGAATCTGCTTGCAGCAAGACGTTTTGAAGAGCTAGCCTGGGCCGCAACAAAATCAATTGAAAAACATTTGATTGCAGGCAAGACCAATATTGCCTTAGTGGCACAAGATCGTTTAGCAGCCAGAAGGGCGCGTGCACTACTCAGTCGTTTGGGAGATTCGCTACGTATCCTGGATGAAACAGGGTGGAAGCTATCTACTACTCGAGCAGCAGCTGCTCTGGATTCGTGGTTAGAACTGATTCGAGCACCAAGAGAAGGACCTACTGCAAACACTCTATTTGCCTTTTTGCAAAACCCCTATTTTGATCTTGCATATAGTCTGAATACATCACCAGAAATATGTGAAGGCCTGATTGCTCAATTAGAAGATATTTTGATTGCGAGTCAGGCACAGTCTGGATGGGAAACTTTTAGGGCAGCTATAGATCGGGCTAATCTCTATGCATCAAGTCATGGTGGATCACCCAACGCCCATCTGCTCGAGCTCATTCATTTTGTTCAAAGCCGCCATCTGGCTTGGCAAAACCTCGCATTAGATTGCTCAAGCGCATATGCGCGCCTGCAATCTGATCTACAGGAAACAGGTATGTTGATGCGCCTTGAGAAAGACGCTGCCGGCAAGCAATTGTTAGAAATTATTCAGAGTTTTGATCTGAGCGCGGGAGCCTATCAACATGTGAAGATGCGTTTGCCCGAGTGGCTCAGTCTTTTAAAAACGGTGATTGAAGAAGCGAGCTATTCAGAGACTGGTAAGCAGGCGCAGGCAACTTTGAGTATTTTGCCGCTAAGTTCAACACGCTTACGTCAATTTGACGCGGTAGTGGTGGTGGGTTGCGATGAGCAGCAATTACCTGCTTTTTCTGAGCCACCCTTATTTTTCTCGGATACGCTCAACCGCTATCTCAAATCTTCCACGATGAATGCTCAATATATTCAGCAGGCCAGAGATTTGTCTCAGCTATTAGTCTCTTGTAAGCACGTGGATTTACTCTGGCAGAGCAAAAGTAAAAGTGGTGAACCACTCAGGCCTTCAGCTTGGATTCAGCGCTTACAAATAGAGCTCAAACAATGGCGGGCCATTGAGCTTAAGCCGCAAATATATGACGGTCAATCGCAGCCCATTCAGATGGCAGTTGGTAACCCCCATAAAGAGTTGGCTATCCCCATGACTGTTTCACCGAGTGCTTATAAAGCTTTGCGTGATTGTCCCTATCGGTATTACGTCAGTAGTCTTTTAGGGTTACGTAAGGCTAAAGAATTTGAGGAAGGCTTTGATGCATCTTTAGTGGGCCAAACTCTACATGCTTTGCTAAAAACCTTTTTTCAGGCACTTAAGACCGAAGAAGAAAAGACCCATTCATCTCTTCATGATGGGCATGAAGTACGTCGCCAATGGATGATCGATCAGTTAATCCGATATTCTGAAAAAGAATTTGAGCGCTTAATTGCTGGGGATGCCAGAGTCCTCGGTACTCTACGCGATTGGCAAAAACAAATCCCGAGTTTTGTAGATTGGCAGTTAAAGCGTGAATCTGAGGGCTGGCGCTATCACGATGCTGAGTTACCAATTAGCTTCACATTAACTTTGATGGATCCGGAGGGTATTCAAAGGGATATTCAGATTGGTGGGCGCGCTGATCGTTTTGATATTCATCAAACGGATCAGACTGTTGCTGCGGTGATTGATTATAAAAATCAAAAGATGAAAAAGATTACAGATCGTGCCAAAAATATCTTGGATGATCCGCAATTATTAATCTATGCCCGGAGTGTCAATGAGAATGCTATTGCAGCCCATCTGCCTGGACGAACCATCCAACAGGCTGAGTGGGTTAGCTTAAAAGCGGAGCTCGATAAAGGCACAGAGAAAATGATCAGAACGCAGCCTGTTCAAGAGATGCCAGAAGTCATGGTGCAATTTTCAGAGCAGATCGTCAAAGACTTAAATAGTTTATGGGCTCGTAAGCCGATGAAGGCATTTGCTCCCGATAGCGTCTGCTTGTACTGCGAAGCCAGAGGCATCTGTAGAAAGGGTATGTGGTGAGCAAAGAGTTCGATTACGCCATTGCCTGCAATCCAGATAAGTCTGTGATTGTGTCTGCATGTGCTGGTAGCGGCAAAACCTGGCTATTAGTGGCTCGGATGATTAGGCTGCTGCTTGCTGGCACAAAGCCCCAAGAAATCCTTGCACTCACCTTTACCCGCAAAGCAGCGCAAGAGATGCGTGATCGACTCTATGGGTTGCTAGAGGAATTTTCTAGTAGCGATGATGTGAGCTTGACTAAGGAATTAGTTAAAAGAGGGCTTTCGGAAAGCGAGGCGATTACGCTGCTGCCTGAAGCAAGAGCGCTCTATCTTAAAGTACTAGCAAGTCCACAAGCGATTGTGATTGATACCTTCCATGGTTGGTTTGGTCGTTTGCTGGGTGCGGCACCGGTTTCTGCAGATGTGCAGCCCGGCTTTAGCTTACGAGAAGATGCTAAGCGCTTGCAAGAAGAATGCATGGAAGATTGGTGGGGGAATTTACCTGTAGATCTTAAAAAATACTACGATATTTTATTAGCCGAATTTGGAGCGAGCGAAACCCAAAAATTCTTGATGGGTAATTACAGTCTGTTTAAACAACGTGGTGCATGGTCATTTTTTCAGGGTGCTTGCGCAGCACAAGGAATAAGCCCCATCCAGCATTTAGATAGATGCCTATCTTGTTTGGGTAAACCTAACCCGCTAGAAGCTTTTTGGGGCGAAGTGCAAACTAAAGACAATTTAGATTTTCTATATCAATGCTTTAGTCATGGTACGCCCACCCAAATAGGTCGAGTACCCATCATTGAGAAAGCGATTGAACTTCACCGCACTGGAAAATCGGTGATGGAGATAGTAAATGAATGGCAATCCATTTTCTTAACGCAAAAATTGACACCATTGGCTGATATTGCCGCTACTTCCGCACCGATGCTGAAATACCTTGCCCAGTCTGGCGGCAATCCTGCAGAGATCACCGCAATCCGAAATCAATGGGTTGAGGCATTTGAAGCCTTGTTTGCATGGCAAAGTGAAGCACTCATACATCAACTCAATGATGCTTGGTTTGCGATGAGTGAGGCCATGCTCCTACACATGGCCAAGGCCAAAGAATCCATGCGTGTGCGTGACTTTGACGATTTAGAAATTGGTGTGAGTCAACTCATGGCTGATCCAGCTAATGCTGCTTATCTGCAGTCACGTTTGGATGCTAAATATAAGCATATTCTGATTGATGAGTTTCAGGATACGAATCCTCTGCAGTGGCAGATTTTGCGCTCTTGGTTGGACGGTTATGGAGGGGATGGCTCAATGCCCAGCGTCTTCATTGTGGGAGATCCAAAACAATCGATTTATCGTTTCCGCCGTGCTGACCCTCGCTTATTTGATAGTGCTAGAGATTTTTTGGTGAATAAATTAAAGGCAGAGTCTCTATCTCAAAATAAAACCCGCAGAAATGCACCGGCGATTAATGATGCCGTGAACGATATCTTTTTAGCTGGTACATTGCCGCCTAGCTATCCCTACTCTCCACAGACTACGGCTTGGGAAGCGCCGAAAGTACTTAAGTCAGATGCCTTGATGCAGTCGGATGATACGACTACAGGTGAGGCTCAATTATTGCCCTTAATAGATCGGGTAGAAAAAGAACAGCTAGAGCGCTTGGGGACGGCTTTTGATAATGCCATTGAAGATGCTAGTCAAACAATAGGTATTGCACAGCGCTACGAGGAAGGTAAGCAGGTGAGTCGTTTGATTCATCACATTCTGGCGACGCGTCAAGTCGTGGATAAAAAAGACGGTAAAGAGTATTGGCGACCAGCCTACGCCAGTGATTTCATCCTATTGGTAAAGCGCCGTCAGTATCTTCCGCAGTTTGAGAGAGCGCTACGGGAAGCAGGCCTCGCTTATGACAGTTCACGTTTAGGGGGGCTCTTAAATACCTTAGAGATCGATGATTTAATTGCATTGCTCACGGTATTGGTGTCCCCAAGGCATGACTTGCCGTTGGCGCAAGTACTCAGAAGCCCTATCTTTAGTTTTACTGAAGTGCAAATGCAGATGCTCAGTATCAATGTGGGCGATCCCCATTTTGATGATTCTTTTTGGTGGGATGCATTGCAGGCCAGTTCGCATCCAGAAACACAAAAGGCAGCCCGTTATTTAGCCCATTGGCGCCAACTAGGTGAAGCCTTGCCTGTACATGACTTATTAGATTTGATTTATGCGGAAAGTAATCTACGGATTAAGTATGCAGTTGTTGCTCAAAATTTAGCGCGAGCACAAGTGTTGGCTAATTTGGATGCGTTCTTAGAGCTGGCTTTAAATCAAGATGGTGGTCGCTATCCCAGTTTAAGTCGATTCATTGATGATATGAATGCTATGCGGCGTGGTGATATCGATGAAACCCCCGATGAGGGTGATGTGGAAGCAGAGTCTGAGGCTGATGCCAATGATGATATTGGCGAGGTCGATGTAGATAGTGAGTTGTCTGAAGAAGATCAGCATAAGCGTGTACGTTTGATGACGATTCATGGCGCTAAAGGACTGGAGGCACCCTTTGTCATCATGCTCGATACTAACCATACAGAGTGGAAGGCACCACACCGCGGCGTCCTCTTAGATTGGTCCCCGGATCAGATTAGCCCCAGTCATTTATCTCTGTATACCTCCAAATCATTGACGGGTGAACGTAGCCTTATTCATAACAAAGAGAATGAAGTAAGCCAAAATGAAAATTGGAATTTACTTTATGTAGCCATGACCAGGGCAAAGCAGGGTCTATGGTTCAGCGGGGTGCAGGGTAGGACGAAGACAGGTATTCAGGAACGTTCTTGGTACGGTCGGGCATTGGCTGCTGGTATGAGTACCTTAGATCTAGATGCACTTAATTTGCAAGATACCACTAGCAAGCCACAGGATATCAAAGCTGAACTTGGCAGCATGCCATTTAAGATGGACCACTTTCAGATTGAATGGGATCTTGCCGTGCAGAGTCATCAAGATAATCTGGCTCAGATTGAGGATGGTGAATTAGCACGCGAACAAATCGCAAAAGCTTTAGATCAGACCCAAGTGCAGCCCGATCCAGAAATTTTAGAAGAGGGTGTGCATTTCCATAAGCTGCTGGAATTCCTTACCGTAAGCTCTGACAATGTATTGGCACCATCATTACCCAGTGAGCAAGAGGTCATGAACTGGCTCGATGTAGATCAAGAGCGCGCCATCAAAGTACTCGAGAGGACCAAGACAGTATTAGAAGCGCCAGCCTTGCAACCTTATCTCATTTCTGGGCCATGGCTACAGGCATGGAATGAGATCGATATTGCGACAGAGGAAGGTAAGAGTTATCGCATGGATCGACTAGTCGAGTTTGAAGATCACTTAGCGATTCTGGATTACAAGCTGACCATTCCAGCACAGGGTAGTGAACAGTATGAAAAATACCGCAAACAGTTACAGGGCTACCAAACAGAGTTGGGGCGCATCAGGGCTGATAAGCCTAGTAAAGCCTATTTAATTTCTGCTACAGGCTCTATTAAGGAAATCAACTAAGCGACTATTTCAAGCAGCAATTTTAAGTTTGCTTTTAATTAATACCCCTTGATTCATTTTCTTTTCAACCATGGCAATAGATTTAGACTCTCTTCTCACTTCGCCTAGCACTAAGTTAATAAAGGTTTGCCAACCCTCTCCCTTAGATTTGTAAAAATCTAAGGTGTCTTTATCAATTCTCAAAGTAATTTGCTCTTTGGATCCGCTCCCTAGTGGTCTGCCTCTTCCACGGATGAGGGTGGGTCCAGCCCTCTCCCATTCCGCATCTGTTAATGGCCGAGCATCTGGATCGGCCATCGCAGCTTTTGTAATGGCAGCATCTTCCTTAGCGCTTAACTTAATTAGTTTCTTTTTCATATTTGTTTATTTCACGGCTATTTGCTTTTCTTAGGCTAATAATTCTTCTAACAGTCTTCAAGTCGATATAAACCACACAATACAAACGTTGTTTCAGAGTTACGAGAGCAATGCGACGCTCTTCGCTGTAATCATTTCTGTTGTCAGCCCAACTGAGGGCATCATCCCAATCGAGGAACTCCGCTTTTGCAAGTGACACACCATGTTTTTTAAAGTTAGATTCATCTTTTGTTGAATGATAGGTTAATTTCATCCAGAATATTGTAGTTACGTTAAATCATATCATCAATGAATTAATATAACTACAAAAATTAAGGTTACTAGCTTTGGTTTATTTCTCACTTCCACTTGAAATTGCCTCAAAAGCCCTTATATAACTAAGGCATAGCAAAACTCCCAAACTGGAGATAATCAGTTTGTTAAATACCTTACTCAAGGAGTCATGATGAAAGCACCTAAGTTACTGAATATATTGGCTAGCATTTTCGCAACTGCGTTTTTGTTGACCAGTCAAATGACTATGGCCGAACCTAGTTTGTCCGAGGTCTACAAAGCAGTACAGTCTGGACAATTGGCTAAAGCCGACAGCATGATGAAAGAAGTTTTAGTAAACCATCCTAATAGCGCTAAGGCAAACTATGTAGCTGCTGAGTTATATCTAAAACAAGGTCAGGTAGAAGTAGCGCGTAATTATTTTATTAAAGCGCAAAACTTGGCTCCAGGCTTACCCTTTGCGCAAGCAGAGTCGGTCCAAAAACTCCAAACGCAATTAGCAAGCACAGCGGTAGCTTCGAGTGCCAGCCCTAACCTTAGCCCGGACTCTATTGTTAGCAATCCTATTTTCTGGGGTTTGATTGCCATTTTAGTAGTCGGCGTCATCATAGTAATGAAGCAACGTAAACGTGAAGCTACTCAAATGTATTCGGCCTCAAGCACTCCCCATCCTGGTACCTCTGGAAATCAGGGTGGACCTACTGGCCAGCCTAATAGTTCTAATAATCCTAACGGCTTTAGCGGTCCTGGCACTTCGGCAGCCCCAATGGCTACAGCAGCTCCAGTAGCCCCAACTGCTGGAATGGGTAGCGGCTTAATGGGAAGTCTTGCTACGGGCGCTGCATTAGGTGCTGGTATGTATGCAGGCCAAGCACTGGCTGGTAGTTTGTTTGGCAATAACAATAACGCGAACGGTAATTCTGCGGGGAATCAAGTGGATAGCCAAGCTGGTAATTCCCACATGAATCAAGTTGGTGGCCCCGCATCTTTAGACCCTAATTTTGGTGTGCGTGATGGCAGTTCCTGGGATGACAATAGCGCAAGCTCATGGGATGACAGTGGTGGTGATTTCATGAGTGATGTTTAAGTTTAATTAAATACATGCATCAACTTTTTAAATCTTTCTTAAACCCGCTAAAGAAATAAGCCCTCAGACTGATGAATGAACTGAGGGCTTATTTTTTATTAGGCACGTACGCTCTTACTTAATCATCCCTGCATTTTTAGCATCTTCCATCGCTTGCGGAATCTTCTCTTTCATGAAAGCGGGCATTTTTGCTAGAGGGACATCAACGATGACAAATCCAGAGTCTTCTAGTTTTTTCTTCGTCTCTGGATCAGCATTGAGTTGTGCAAAGTAGTCTGATAATTTCTGCTGCAATATTAAAGGGGTCGCCTTTGGGACTGCAACGCCGCGATAGGCGCCATCGACCCAATTGAGGCCTAACTCTTTAAAGGTCGGCACATCGGGCAGTGAAGGGTTTCTTTTTTCAGTGGCGATGGCTAAGGTGCGAACCTTGCTTTTTTGCTGAATAGCGAGTGGCAAGTAACCCATAGCACCATCTACATGCATACCAATTAAGGCAGTAATCAAATCACCAGTACCTTTAAAGGGTACGTAATTAATCTTGACGCCAGCTAATTTATTTAAACGCTCTACTGCCATATGGTTTGCTGAATATTGTGCTGATCCAGCAAGATTAATCTTGCCAGGTTCTTTTTTGGCGGCAGCAATAAATTCTTGATAGGTCTTATAGGGACTATCTGCGGAGACCATCAGTGCATCTGGAGTGAAGTGATAGTAGTAGATCGCATTAATATCATCAGTCTTGTACTGAATGCCTTCTTGTAGAGGCTGCAGAATAGTGTGGGGAATATTGACGCCTACTACCGTAGTGCCATCAGCAGGGTAGGTATTGAGAGCACTCCATACTAGTGCGCCACCAGCACCAGCACGGTTCATCACGACCATCGGTTGCTTAAATTTCTTGGCAGAGATATCTGCCTGATAGCGTGCTACTAAATCAGACTCACCAGCAGGCGGGAAAGGGATGATGTATTGAATGGTTTTATCTGGAAATGGCTGAGCACTCACGACTGACGCTAAGCCGAAGGAAAGTGGTAGTGCAAGTAGCGAAATTTTAATTAATGAATACAGCTTCATTTGGAGATCTCCTTAATTACTGCGTTAGTAACGTCACTCATCATGGCTACGCCTCCTAAATCACGGGTATGCAATTGAGGATTGGCAGTCACTGTTTCAATAGCTTTCATGAGCTCGGCTCCCAAGGCTTTTTCACCTAAGAAATCTAGCATCATGACAGCGGACCAAAAAGTTCCAATCGGATTGGCAAGTCCTTTACCCATGATGTCAAAAGCCGAACCATGAATCGGTTCAAACATCGAAGGGTAGCGCCGCTCTGGATCGAGGTTGGCGGTTGGGGCAATGCCCAGGCTACCCGCTAGGGCGGCAGCCAAGTCACTGAGTACATCCGCATGTAAGTTGGTAGCAACGATCGTATCTAGGGACTCAGGGCGATTGACCATGCGTGCAGTGGCCGCATCGACGAGCTCTTTATCCCAAGTGACATCCGGAAAGTCTTCGGCAACGATGTTGGCGATCTCATCCCACATCACCATGCCATGACGTTGAGCATTAGATTTAGTAATTACCGTTAAATGCTTACGAGGACGAGACTGTGCTAGCTCAAAAGCAAAGCGCTGCACGCGCTCTACACCAACGCGCGTCATGATGCTCATGTCAGATGCCACCTCTATAGGATGTCCTTGGTGTGCTCTGCCGCCTACACCAGAGTATTCACCTTCGGAGTTCTCGCGCACGATCACCCAGTCAAGCTGGCTTGGCTTGCAATGACGTAAGGGGGTTTCAATACCAGGCAGGATGCGGGTAGGTCGGACGTTCGCATATTGATCAAATCCTTGGCAGATTTTAAGGCGCAGACCCCACAGCGTAATGTGATCTGGAATATCCGGATCACCTGCTGAGCCAAATAAAATAGCATCTTTAGAGCGCAGGGGCTCTAGACCATCTGCCGGCATCATGACACCGTGCTTACGGTAGTAGTCACCACCCCAGTCGAAGTGCTCGAATGCAAAAGCCACTTCAGGATGTTTCTTGCTTAAAGCATTTAATACTTTTTCACATTCGGGAATCACTTCTTTGCCGATGCCATCACCGGGAATGGAGGCGATTTGGTAAGTCTTCATGGGTCTCCTGCTACTGTTTTTGATGAATGGATCTGAGCCCATTTGTCACAAGGTTTCTCATTCCATTATGCGGGGGCTTGCTAGCCAAAGAACTTGGGGTTTATGTGTAGAAAAAAGGGCTGTAGATGCCAAAACAACAAAAATGGGGTTATTTTTGAGGTTTTTACATATACTGTATAAACATACAGTATATTAACAACTATGACAACTCAGATCAGCCCCTTAAAAGTAACGCTTAGTCAGGCCCCACAAGCCTTAGCAGCGCATTCTCCTTTTGAGTTCACCCTGCTGAGTCACCGTATTTCAGCAGGATTTCCGAGTCCAGCAGCCGATTATGTAGAGCAAGGCCTCGATCTCAACAACTACCTCGTCCAAAACAAGCCTGCCACTTTTATGTTCACTGTTCAAGGTGATTCCATGATGGGCGCAGGTATCTGTGACGGTGACAAGGTAGTGGTAGATAAAGCGCTCAAGCCAAAGCACAAAGACATTGTGGTTGCTGTAGTCGATAGTGAATACACCATTAAGCGCTTATATCAATTACGCGGTCGCATTGAGCTCCAGCCTGAGAACCCTCAATACGAGCCCATCACCTTTCATGAGAATAGCGAGCTCCAGATTTGGGGTGTGGTGGTGGGAGTAGTGCGTAAATACAGTCACGCTAGTAGCAGAAATGGCAAAACAGTATGAGCATCACTATGCCCACTAAGGGAAGTAGTGCGCCAACCCCGCTCTTTGCCCTCGTTGATGTGAATAACTTCTATGTTTCGTGCGAGCGGGTATTTGCACCGAAATTAGAGGGTGTCCCCATGGTGGTGCTATCCAATAACGATGGTTGTGCTGTGGCGCGTAGTGCCGAAGTAAAGTTACTCGGTGTCAAGATGGGTGCACCTTGGTTTCAGATGCAAGACTTGGCCAAGAAGCATGGCATACAAGCGTATTCATCTAATTACACCTTGTATGGCGATATGAGCAATAGGGTAGTAGAGGTATTAAAAACCTTTACCCCGCATTTAGAGACTTACAGTATTGATGAGAGCTTTCTATCTATTGAGTCAATCCTCAAGCAATATGAAAATCCCAGTAGTCTGGGTCAAAAAATGAAGCAGCAAGTCAAAGACACCACAGGTCTGCCTGTATGTGTTGGTATTGCTGCGAGTAAGACCTTGGCAAAGTTAGCCAATCACTTGGCTAAAAAACATCTACAATTTTCTGGGGTATGCGATATCGACTCGATGCCTAAGGAAGCACTGTACCGCTGGATGACTGAAACCGCGGTAGGTGAGGTATGGGGGATTGGCGGACAGCTCACTAAAAAACTGAAGGCACTAAAAATTCATACTGTATTTGATCTGTTGCAGGCATCGCCACAAGCAATGCGTCAACAGTTCGGCGTAGTCATCGAGCGCATTTGTTATGAGTTGCGTGGGGTTTCTTGTTTGCGATTAGAAGAGGTGGTACCCGCTAAGCAGCAAATTGTGTCATCACGTAGTTTTGGTAAGCCCGTCATCAGCATGGAGCAGTTAGCAGAATCTATTGCTACCCATATTGCAAGAGGTGCAGAAAAACTGCGTAGTCAACAATCAGTGGCGGGCGCACTCACTATTTTTGTACAAACAAATCCGCATAAACAGTTTGAGCCACAGCATCATCAAGGCATCACCATTTCCTTGGCAGACCCTAGTGATAACACCCTCACGCTGACCACTGCAGCACTTCAAGGCCTCAAGCAGATTTACAAAGCAGGCTTTAAGTATAGAAAAGCCGGAGTGATGTTTAGTTGCTTGGTAGATAAACCAACGGTACAGCAATCACTATTTGATGACATGGAAGTCAAGGGCAAGTCTGCTGGTCTCATGAAAGCCATGGATTCGATTAACAGTCGTTTTGGTAATGCGGTTATTAGAACGGCAGCATCAGGGTCGCATGGCAATAAGCAAGATTGGCAAATGAGATCGAGTAACCGATCACCGAACTACACCACGCAGTGGGATGAGTTACCGGTAGTGCGCTAAGACAAGATTTTTAATTTATAGCAACAGTATTGAACTTACCACTAAAAATATCAGGAGAAATAAACATGGAACTATTAAACAACTTTAACGGCATTTCATTGGCGATCATTATGGTCTTGTCTTATTGGGCGGTATTAAAAAATACTAAGCGCCAAGAGCAAACAAAGCAGGAAGTATTTAGTCGTAAGTATCGTTAAGTAGTAGGCAGTACTTTTCTTAGCAGCAAGCCAAGAGGGGAATAAGGAAATCACGGATTCCTTATTCCCTAGTCAAGGCTAATCAGACATTAAGCCTCTAAGGCTTTGCGTAAATAAGCAGAAACGTTATCTTGGCGAAGCATCCATTGCTTATAGTCTGATGGTACTTGGCTAATCAGTTCGCCCTTGTGCTTACCAAAAGGCATGGTCGTCGGAATACGGGCTTTCTCAGACATTTGCCATAGGGCATCTAAAGAAGTGGGATTGAGCTTATTAATAATCTGCCCAACAATCTTCGAGCAAATACCTACATCTGCTAATGCACTATGTGCATTCCGTAGCTGCTCTCTAGCGCCTGCTCTTTCAAAATAATAGAGTAGGGCGCTTTGCGTATGACTATCTAAATCGGGCCAAAGACTGCGCGCAAGTGCCAAAGTGCAAATCCGTTTTACTTCTGGGCTACCAATCGCTTCCCAGTCAAAATCAATATTGTGACCAATAATGTATTGAACATCTGCAGGTAATTTAAATGCGCTACTAGGTGGACAACTCACCAACTCCTCATCCATGATGTGATGCGTTGCTAGTGCACCTAAGCTAATCGGCTTACCAGGGTTATAACGCTGCACCCAAGGATTGCCGACCTCTAATGGATTAACAGAAATAACATCTAATGAAGCAGCTTCAATAATGACGGCGTTTGTTTTATCGGTTGCTTCAACATCAAAAATAATGGCTTGGGGCATGGGTATTTTTTCAGTAGGGTGAGAATATATTGATGATGATCTTGGATGGTAATCGTGAGTACCTTACGCAGCTAGAACTTTGCGTAAAAAATGCCCAATATCTTTAATTTCAATGGGGTGAACTGAGTGCTCCATGGCATAACTTTTCCACTGCACCTCATAACCATGCGTAGTAAGAAGATCTCTAGACCGCTCACTGCGCTCCGGAATAATCACGGCATCCCAGTCACCATGCGCCATAAAAATGGGAGTGTCACTATTGGCAGGGCTACGTTCAGCTGCTAAGGATTGCGCTAACGGCAAATAACCCGATAAAGCCATAATGCCGGCTAAGCGGTGGGGAAAGCGTAAGCCAGCATGGAGCACCATCGCGCACCCTTGGGAGAAGCCTGCTAAAACAATCTTGTTGTAGGCAATGCCACGACTTACTTCTTTCTCAATCAGGGCATTAATCGCTATTGCAGAGCGTTCAATACCGGCGCGATCTTCTGGGTCACTATCGCTACGACCGATGATGTCGTACCAAGCAGGCATCACATAGCCATTATTCACTGTCACTGGCATGCTGGGCGCACTAGGAAAGACAAACCGAATTGCTGGACAGCCTGATAAATCCAACTGAGGTACTAAAGAAGCAAAGTCACTGCCATCTGCTCCCAAGCCATGGAGCCAAATAATGGCAGCGCTAGGGTTATCGGAAGTTTGGATTTCAATACAAGGTAACAGTTCCATGGGCTTTTAGCTCAAATTTAATGAAAAACCTATTTTAAGGCGAGTATTCTGTTTATTGTGTTCAACCTGCTGTATTTAACTCATTAGATCGATCCTTCATTATGACTATTTCTATGTACCAAGCCAGCGTACCGCGTCTTGCCAATGCAATGCGTAACTTATCCAACATATTAGATAAGGCTCAGGCTCATGTAGATGCTAAAAAGCTTGATGCCAATGTATTTTTGCAATACCGCTTATTTCCCGACATGCTCAATTTCATAAGACAAGTACAGATTGCGAGCGATACCGCAAAAGGTGTAGTGGCACGTCTAGCAGGAGCAGAGATCCCCGCATATGAAGATACTGAAACTAGCTTTGCTGAGCTGAAAGCACGTATTGCTAAAACCATTGCTTTTATTGAAAGCTTTAAGCCAGAGCAAATTGATGGCACTGAAGATAAAGATATTGTGACTAAGCGGGGCGATAAAGAAACCCATTACAAAGGTATGCAGTTCTTATTGGGACATGCCATTCCAAATGTATATTTTCATTCATCCATTGCATTCTCAATTTTGCGAACCATTGGAGTGGAAATTGGCAAGCGTGATTATTTAGGTAATCCATAAACCTATTTTCGTAATTACTCGTAGTCCAATAGCTTCTGACAAAGCTATTGGATAAGTCACCCTCACGCTAGTCATTCACTGACAGCTAGATCTATCTTCAGCCCTTAACTTCTACTGCTGGCTTCTCTAAGCTGAACTCATCTATTAAGAGGAGATTTCAGCTTGCTCACACTTGACCATCGTAGTAATTCGTATTTTGAGTATTATTTAATTGTAAATACAAATAATTCATTGATCCATGAATAAATTGTTAGTACAATCAAATAAAAACATTGAGTATGACAAGCAAAAGCGCTTTCAGACTCTTTTGGATCGCGGCTTAGATTTTGCCCGTGCAAGTGAGGTTTTTATAGATGCCGCAACTATAGAAGATGAAAGAGGGCCCTATGGCGAGCAACGTTTTATTTCATATGGCTTTCTAGATGATCGTCTTGTAGTACTGGTGTGGACGGTTCGCGGAGCAAAGAGAAGAATTATTTCAATGAGAAAAGCAAATGAACGTGAAATTAAAAAATATATCAAGTGAATGGGTTGATCCAGATGACGCTCCAGAGCTAAGAGATGAGGACCTGGCGCGTGCCGTCTGGACTTTAGGTGGCAAGGTCGTCTCCGAGGAAGAAGGTAGGGCTGCATTTGCGAAGAAACTTCGAGGCAGACCTGCTGGAAGTGTCAGTAAGTCACCTAAAAAACAAATTATTACCATTCGTTTATCTACTGATGTACTAGAGCAATTCAAAGCATCTGGAGCTGGGTGGCAGACCAAGATTGATTTGGCTTTAAAGGATTGGTTATTGAGTCATAGGCCGTAAATCGTAGATATTGTTGCTTTAATAGCAACAATTGTTGTTATTAAAGCAACAATATGGCAATCTTATGCCTATGTCTTCACTTTCAACAATACTTTTTAGTCAATATCGCAGTCGCGTATTGGGGCTACTGCTGTTGCACCCCGAGCAATCTTATTATTTGCGTCAAATTGCGCGCCTAACTGGGTCAGCACCAGGAACATTGCAACGAGAAATGATCAAGCTCGAGCATGCGGAGTTAGTGACTGTAAAAAGGATCGGCAACCAAACGCATTACCAAGCAGATACTTCGTGCCCAATTTTCGATGAGATAAGCAGCATACCTAAAAAAACAAGTGGTCTAGTGGATGTTTTACTTCAGGGCTTGCTGCCTCTAGAAAATCAGATTCAATTTGCATTTGTGTATGGATCTACTGCGGGCGGCACGTCAACTATTAATAGTGATATCGACCTGATGATAATTGGCGATGTTAACTTTGGTGAAATTGTTACAACTCTTCATGAGTATCAAAAAATACTCGGGAGAGAAATTAACCCCAAGGTTTTTACTGTTAAGGATTGGATCAAGCTAGTGCAAGATAATGGAGCCTTCATTCGTGATGTATTAAGCAAACCAAAGCTATACATCATTGGCAATGAGCACGATCTGCTTATCCATGGAGACACACAGCTTGTTAAAAAATCTTATTGGGATAACGCTTGATTCTATAGAGTACGACAATCTCAGTATTGCGCGTTTATTGGAGGCCTCCCAGTCCAGCTTGAAAGATGCGCAATTAAAGGGGCTTAGTAATGAGAGTCGTTTTGATTTAGCTTATAAGTCAATCATTCAGGCATCGAATGCAGCATTGCAAGCGAATGGCTACAGAGTACTGACGAGTAAACCCGGGCACCATCAAACATTGATTCAAACTTTGGCGCTTACGATTGGCACTGATACACGAACCCTAATCACTTTAGACCAGTTGCGCAAACAGCGGAATGCTATTGATTATTTAGGTGACATAGTGAGTGATGCTATGTTGAACGAGCTTATGAGCCAAGCCCAGATGCTATCGATTCAGATAAATGAATGGCTTGTCACAAATGCGACTGGATTCTTGAGGAAGGATAAGTAAAAAAATTAGGGTGGACGAGCCTGACCCCCGGCACTGGCAGAGAATGGGTTTGGCTGCTTCGTTCCCGACCTGACCAGGTTATCCAGCCCACCATGCGAGGAGGCCCGTCCAATTACATTTTAGCTTGTTAGAATGTGAAACATGACAGCATTGGCTTTAGCCCGTTCGTGGCGACCTAAAACATTCTCCCAATTGGTGGGGCAGGACCATGTGGTCAAGGCCCTAACCCACGCCTTAGATCAAGGCCGACTTCACCATGCTTGGCTATTTACGGGTACCCGTGGGGTAGGTAAGACCACGATTGCCCGAATTATGGCAAAAGCCCTGAATTGCACTGGGGAAGATGGGCAAGGCCGCATGACCTCAGAGCCCTGCGGAAAATGCCCCGCTTGCCTAGAAATTGATGCTGGCCGCTTTATTGACTATATCGAAATGGATGCAGCGAGTAATCGGGGTGTCGACGAGATGGCTCAGCTGTTAGAGAAGGCTGCTTACGTACCCAGTAATGCACGTTACAAGGTGTACATGATTGATGAGGTGCATATGCTCACCAATCACGCCTTTAATGCCATGCTCAAAACTCTTGAAGAGCCACCAGAGCATGTCAAGTTTATTTTGGCAACCACCGATCCGCAAAAGATTCCAGTTACGGTGCTCTCCCGCTGTTTGCAGTTCAATCTAAAACAAATGCCAGTTCCGCTGATTGTTGAGCATCTCGAAAAAGTCCTCGCCGCTGAAAAAGTTGAGTACGAAACCAATGCATTACGCGTATTAGCAAAAGCAGCTCAAGGATCCATGCGCGATGCTTTATCCCTCACGGATCAAGCTATTGCCTATGCAGCCGGTAAAGTCTCAGAAGAAGCAGTTCGTGGCATGCTGGGCACCCTAGATGATGCGTATCTCATTCGTATTTTAGATTCTCTGATTACAAAAGATGGCGCCACTTTACTCAATATCTCTAATGAGATGGGTGAACGCAGTATGTCTTTTTCACTTGCACTGGCTGATCTATCAAGCTTGATTCAGAAAATTGCGGCAGCCCAAATTGTTCCCGAATCTGTTTTAGAAGATTGGCCTGAGGCGGCAGAGATTCATCGTTTGGCTAGCGTACTGACAAAAGAAGAAGCGCAGCTCTTTTATCAAATTAGTATTACCAGTCGCCCTGATTTATCGCTGGCACCAGACGAGCAAACAGGTTTTGCGATGACGCTCTTACGCATGCTGGCCTTTCGTCCTGGCAATGAAACACCCAAAGTAGGGGGCGTGAGTAACTCAAGCGGTAATGCTCCTCCAGCAGGATTGGCCCCAAGATCATCCGCTCCGGCTGCACCCACCATAACTGCAGCCCCCGTTGTTGTTACTTCACCAGTATCAGTCAGTTCAGTTTCTGCTAGTGCTGAGCGCCCAGACTGGCATGCTTTAATGCGTCAATTACCTGTTAAGGGTCTGGTTCAGCAGCTGGCTTTCCAGACGGAGCTACAAGATTGGCATGATTCTGCTGCAGGTGTGCGGGCAATAGTAGTAACGCCAATGCCACAATTGGCTTCAGATGCTTCGGTGGGTCGTCTTGAAGATGCGTTAAAGGCGCACTTTGGTAAACCCGTCAAGGTGACGATTGCAAAAAGTGAAAAAACTGAAAAAGGTGAAATTGAAGTAAAGACAGTAGCTAAAGTTGACGCTCAAATACATCAAGAGAAAAGACAAAATGCCGAGCAAATGATTGCACAAGATCCATTTATCCAGCAACTAGAAAAAGAGTTTGGAGCCAAAGTAGTGGGTGGCTCTGTAAAGCCTCTGTAAGTATTTCAATTAAGAACGAGATATTACGATATACAAAATCGATACATTAGTAAAAAAAGGAAAAAGTGATGATGAAAGGCGGCCTTGCGGGTTTGATGAAACAAGCTCAGCAGATGCAAGAAAAGATGAAAGTAGCGCAAGAGCAATTGGCTGCGCTAGAAGTAACTGGCCAAGCAGCGGGTGGCTTAGTTAAAGTGACGATTTCTGGTAAGCATGAGATGAAGCGGATACAGATTGATCCAGGTGCTATGGATGATCGTGAGATGCTTGAGGATTTACTGGTGACCGCCTATACAGAAGCATTCAAGCAAGTCGAGGCTGCTAATAATCAAGTCATGTCTGGAGCGACTGCAGGGATGCCAATGCCTCCTGGATTTAAGTTACCGTTTTGATGGCGGCTAATTAATGGCACGTCATGAAGCGCCTCAAGATGCACTCGGTCGCCTGATTGAGGCATTAAGAGTCTTGCCTGGAGTAGGGCCGAAGTCAGCACAACGCATGGCCTTTTATTTATTACAGCATGACCGTAATGGAGCTGCAGTACTGGCGCAATCCTTAGGTGAGGCTGTAGAGACTGTTGGCCACTGCGCCCGTTGTAATACGTTTTCAGAAACTCAAATCTGCGTGACTTGTAGCGATGATCGCCGTGATCCATCTTTGCTGTGCATCGTGGAGACCCCGGCAGATCAAGTGATGGTTGAGCAGACCTTGAGCTTTAAAGGTAATTACTTTGTATTAATGGGCCGTATTTCACCGCTAGATGGTATGGGCCCCAATGAAATTCATTTTGATCGACTGCTTAATCGTATTGAAGCACCAGATACTGGCGTCACCGTCAGAGAGGTCGTTTTAGCTACTAATTTCACCAGTGAAGGTGAAGCTACAGCTCACTACATCGGCGAGGTACTAAAATCAAAAGGTATTAAAGTCACCCGAATTGCTCGAGGCATTCCTGTTGGCGGTGAGCTGGAATATGTAGATGCCGGCACTTTAGCTAGGGCGTTGATGGATCGTCGCGCAGTAGGCTAGGCACTCTCAAGCTCAGCCAGAGGTGTATTCGTCACCATACTGACATCATTATTAGGTAAATTAATTCTTTTTAGAGATAATTTGGGGTATATCCGTGTTGAGTTTGAAACTCACATCTGAGCCTTTATTCATCTTTTGATTGTTGACTTCAGTAGACCGTTCCTCATTTAGAGCTGGCACTACTACCCATCGTGAAATTGTGTATGACCCGCAAGTTTTATTTCCTCTTCTTAGCTGTATTGAGTGGCATGTTCGGTGTGATGCTAAGCACATCTGTTTCCGCTCAAAAAGCAGGATCTGGGTCAGATCAAATTGCCACTTTTGCTTCTCCTATTGACGGTATCAATACTGAAGGTGAATTTTTAGGCTTGCCCGTCAATCTGCATGGGCAAACTACGTATATTAATCAGCGCTACAACAATTTCACTTCCTCATACTCAGGCATCAGAAGCTTATCAAGTGATAAGTCTATGAGCTACACCTGGTCTGGTACTTTATTCTTTGGCGCACGTATTGCACCAAATACAGATGTGTATTTCAATCCAGAGGTGATCTCTGGCGTTGCATTTTCAGGTTTATCAGGTTTGGGCGGCTTTACAAATGGCGAGGGGAGTAAAGCAACGAGCTCTCAAGCCAAGTTTTATTCTGCCCGTGCTTTTATGCGCCACACTATCAATCAAGCCGGTGATAAGGTCGTACTAGAAAATGAAGCCAATCAAATTACCCAAACAGTCAGCAGCAATCGTGTGGTGATTACTGCGGGGCAGTTCTCTACGCTGGATATCTTTGATGACAGTCGATACGCGAAAGATCCACGCATACAGTTTATGAACTGGGGCAATATGACTTATCTAGCGTATGACTATGCAGCGGATGCGCGTGGTTACAGTACAGGCTTAGCAGGAGAGTGGTACTTAGATCATTGGGTATTACGCGCTTCCCGTATGCTTGCCCCCAAATCTCCTAATGGCCGTGATCTCAATTGGCAAATCTTCAATAGCTATGGCGATCAGGTCGAGGTAGAGCGCCAACATCATATTGCTCAGCTTCCAGGTAAGGTCAGTATCTTGGCTTATCGTAATCAGATGACCCTCGCACGCTTTACGGATGCAACAAATTATGTCATTCAAAATAATGCCCAAGGGACCCAGGCCATTAATTATGTGCGCAATAATGCACAAATTAAAACGGGGGTAGGTATTCACGGGGAACAGGCTTTGACGAAAGATCTTGGAATTTATGCACGGGCATTTACCTCTGACGGAAAAACAGAAACCATGTCTTTTACGGAAGCAGATAACTCCTTATCGGTTGGTATAGGTATGAATGGCACTGGCTGGCAACGCCCTAAAGATAGTGTAGGTATCGCCATGATGCAAAATGGCTTATCCAGTTATCGTCGCACTTATCTCCAGGCTGGCGGTGTTTCTTATTTCATTGGTGATTACAACAGTCCAACGCAGACCATTTCTTATAGTCCAGAGCGGATTGGGGAGATCTATTACAACGCTACGGTCATTAAAAATGTACTAGCGGGGTTGAACTTTCAGCATGTGATTAATCCAGCCTATAACGCTGCTAGAGGCCCCATTAACATCCTATCTCTAAGAGTGCATGCTGAATTCTAAATATTTCGATGGTATCAGAATCGATTATTGTCTTTGTAATCAATAAGTTAAGAAAAGCCTTGCAATAGACTTTTACGAGTTCTCCCCTATAATCTGACTCATAAAGTGAATATGCAGTTTTTTCTGCATGAAGCACAATAAAAATAGCGGTTTTAGAGGTTATAGAGGTAGTCAATTTGAGTTGCAGCCACAGCAAAACGTCGTGCCTTGTTCAAGCTAAAGCGTATTCGTTTCCACGGATCGCTGATCTACCTTTATTTGTCACAGCTTTATTTTTCTCTTCCACTATTTTCGCCCAAGCTATTCCATCTACGGTCACTGTGCAGACAGGTGATCCTAAGATCGTTTTATCGGCACCTCCTACTGTAAGTCCAGCCAACTCAGGAAATGCAGCATCACTCTTTACGCCCATCACTTCTAGCAATACGCCGCAGATCTATACCAAGGGGATGCCATCAGGTGCCACTGACATGGATTTACGACAGTTATGGATGGAGCTCAAGCTCAATAACCCACAACTATCATCTTTACGTGAATCCTATTTATCTGCCAAGGCAACCGTACCGCAGATTAATGCACCAGCCAATCCGCAAGTCGGTCTGGTCTGGTCTGGTATGCCAGCAAACTCGCCATTTGCATTAGGCGCTGCCAATACGCCTACAGCAGCCAATCCAGGAGGCATTAGTAGCAATAACGCCATCTCAGTGGCGCAGCCTTTTCAGTTTCCAGGCAAGCGCAGTTTAGCGTCAGAGATTGCTAATACCAATGCCGAAGCACTCCTAGCCCAAAGTGAATCTATCTACTTGCAATTGGGCGCTCAATTATCAACTTTATATTACGGAGCATTAGCAGCTCAAAAGCAACTGCAGGTTCTTAAAGAGTCTGTCGTGCGTCTAGAGATGATTAAAAATGTCGCCAAAGCACGCTACTCTAATAATGCCGCCGCCTATATTGAGTATCTCAATGCCCAGGTATCTCAAAGTGCTGCGCAAGCGGATCAATTCAATGTGGAACGTCAGCTACAGGTTGCACTCAAGAGTATTAATACTTTGGTAGGCCGCCATTCTCGTGAACAGCTTGTATTACGCGGTGACGTGCGTCGAGCTATTAACAGTGTTCCGACCTTAATTGAGCTAGAGGATTATGCGGAAACAAGTCACCCATCACTCAAGAGTTCTGCCTTGCAATTAGAGTCGGCTCGCAAAGGCGTTACTCTGGCAAAGAAGGCCTACTTACCAGATTTTCAGGTAATTGGATCATCTTATACACCGCGAGGCCCTTTTTCAGCGAACAATGGGGCGATGTTTTATCAGTTTGAGCTTGATCTCGTTATTCCCTTATATTTTTTTACAAAAGAGCGTTATGGCGTAGAGCAAGCCCAGCGAACACAAGCAGCGGCTGAAGCAGGTAACATTTCTAATCGGCAGCAAATTAGCTTAGCAGTTAACAGTGCTTACGCTAATTACGAGCAAGTTAAGAATCAAACTCAATTTTTAAAAGAGCGCCAAGTACCCCAAGCCGATGCTGCCTATAAAGTAGGCTTAACGCAATATTCAAATAATGGCCAAGGGTTTAATGATTTACTCACAGCACAAACGCAATTGCGGGTGCTTGAGGTTCAATTGGCATTAGCAGAAAGTAATCTCCTGCAAGCGCAAGCGGTACTGCTTGTGACATCGGGCAAAGAACCTTTTTAAGGAACTGTATTGAAAGACAAAATACTCTCATATCTAAAGCAGTTAGCTGATAAAGCAAAGCACATCCTTGATAAGGTGATGCATTTTGGTGGACATCGTTTGCAATTGGGTTTTGCTAGTGCTTCTGGCTTGTATTGGAATTTAAGCCCCCAAAACCGGAACCGAGTGCGCTTAGCTGCTTTTGCATTTGCCATACTCTCATTAGGCATCGTAGTCGGCCGTATAACTAACGTCAATCGCAACGTCAAAATAGAAGCTTCTGATAAAGCCCTTAAGGTAGAAAAGAGCGGTATCTTGGAGTTGAAGTTGGCTGGTGTAAAACTCAATCCGGATATTTATATATTTCAGACTGCTGAAAAGGGAGTGGTGCCCGTTGATCTTAAAGTGCCTGGGCGCTTGGCATTTAATGCTGAAAAATCCAAGATCCTATCAGCGCGTGCACCAGGCAGAGTCGAGCGTATCTTTGCTTTTGATGGCGCTGAAATTAATATTGGCTCACCTATTGTGGAGTTGTATAGCCCTGAATTTATTTCAGCACAGCAAGAATATTTACTCTCTTCTAAGACTGCTAAGGTATTAGAGTCAAGTAAGACGATGAGTGATTTACTGGGCGATGCCCGTATTACTCAGCAAGCGGCCGCGAATCGTATGCGAAATTTAGGTGCTAATGATGGCGATATTAAGGCGATAGAAACCACCGGAGTTACCCAAGGTAACTTAGTAATGCGCTCTCCATTAAAAGGAGTCGTTGTTAAGCGCCATGTCGAACCAGGTTCTGCCGTGAGCTCTGGCGATGTGATTGCTACCTTAGCTGATCCAAAACAATTATGGTTCTTAGGTAATGTGTTTGAGCAGGATCTACGCTTAATTAAGCCGGGACTCAGAATGGTCATTCGGGTCGAAGCCTATCCTGATAAAGAATTTATTGCTTATGCGAACTACATCGCTCCCACTATCGATCCACAAACCCGCGCCTTGTTGGTGCGTGCTGAAATAGAGAACGCTAATAATTTATTGCGTCCTGATATGTTTGCCTCAGCGCGACTTACCACTGGTACGACTGATGCAATTGTTGTTCCACAAACTGCGGTTATACGTATTCGAGAAATGCGCTACGTGATTATTAAAGTGGGTGATGAGATTTATCGCCGCTTACCGGTTAAAGGTTATGATCTTAATAGTAAGACCTTTGCGATTACCCAAGGCGTAGAGCCAGGATCAAGCATCTTGGCTCAAGGCGCTGTGTTGCTAAATGATCGTTTTGCTAAGCAGGAAGATTAAGTGAGTGTACTGACTTCGTTCATTCGGGGAGTGGTAGAGAAGCGCGTCATCGTGATCGTTGCCTCTATCGGTCTTTTGGGCTTAGGCATGTTCAGTTTGAGCCAGCTGCCAATTCAGCCATACCCTGGGGTAGCACCCTTAACGATTCAGGCGATTTCACAATGGCCGGGCAGAAGTACTACGGAAGTAGAGCAGCAGGTCACCATTCCAGTAGAAAATGCCTTGGCGGGTATTCCTGGTTTACAAGCTTTTCGCTCAGTGTCCTTATTTGGTTTGTCGGTTGTTACCTTAAAGTTTAATGACACCACTGATGCATTTCAGGCGCGTCAACGTTTCGTAGCTAATTTAAGTAATGTTACTTTTCCACTCGGTGTCACATCGAGTATTAGTCCGGACTCAGATGCCACTGGTGAGATCATGCGTTATGAGGTGCGATCAGATCACGCCTCATCCACGCAATTAAAAACACTGCAGAACTACGAGATCTATAAAGAGCTTAAGCAAACTCCAGGAGTTGCAGACGTATCTTCTTTTGGCGGCAAGGTGCGCCAATACCAAGTGATTGTTAGTCCAGAAGGGCTGCAAGCCAAGGGTGTCACAGTCAATGATTTAATTCTCGCTCTGACTAATGCCAATAGCAATATTGGCGGCGGATTACTACCTACTGGCGAACAACAATTTGTTGTGCGCGGTGTCGGCCTATTAAGAAATATTGATGATATCAAGCGAGTCGTGATTTCAAATGCCAATGGCGTACCTATTCGGATTGGTGATGTCGCTCTTGTGGAAATTGGCAATGCACCACGCTTAGGAATGTTCCAATTTAATAATAATCCTGATGCTGTGGAAGGTATTATTTATTTACGTCGCGGTGAAAATGCCAGCGAAGTGTTGGCGCGTGTACGCCACACGGTGGAAAATATTAACAGGCAAATATTGCCACCAGGTATTGAGGTTGTACCATTTTATGATCGCCAAGTGTTGTTGGATATTACGATTGGCACAGTGAAGCACACCCTGTTCTTCGGTATTTCTTTGGTGATGGCAGTGCTGTTCTTCTTCTTGGGAAATTTACGTGCCGCTGCAGTAGTAGCCGCCGTTATACCTTTGGCACTATGTGTTTCATTTATTCAAATGCATTTATGGAGCGTGCCAGCTAACCTGATTTCTTTGGGCGCTATTGATTTTGGGGTGATTGTTGACTCCGCAGTCATTTTGACGGAAAACGTTATGCGCCATTTGGAAGAGGGTGGCAAACGTCTTAAGCAAAGTATTGTTTTGGCTACCAGTGAAGTCCAGCGTGCAATGATCTACTCTACTGGCATCATTATTGTTGCTTACTCTCCTTTGTTCTTTATGGGTGGAGTAGAGGGCATCATCTTTAAACCAATGGCCTTCACCATGGGCTTTGCTTTAATTGCAGCGATGGTTTTAAGCCTCACGTTCTTGCCAGCGATGATTTCTTTAGTGTTTGGTGAAAACCTGCAACATAAACCGCCTGGGTTTATGACTAAACTCTTAAAGGCCTACAAGCCCTTGCTCAGAAAGTGGATGGATCGCCCCTTAACTGTGGTCTCCGTTTCAGTATTTGTCTTGGGCTTAACTTTATTGAGCGTTATGCGTCTCGGAACCGCTTTCTTACCAACCTTAGAAGAAAATAATATTTGGCTGCGTGTGACACTGCCTAATACAGTTGATTTAGATTACTCCGTCAAAATTGCAAATCAACTGCGCGAAACTTTTATCAAGCAACCAGAAATTGATAAGGTTGCTGGTCAAATCGGTCGTCCCGATGATGGAACGGATTCAACTGGTGTGTTTAACCAAGAATTTGGCCTCTATCTTAAGAGTCCTGACAAGATGCCTAAGGGATCAAGTAAAAAACTGTTGATTGCTAACTTGGAGAAAGAGCTCAATCAGATTCCGGGAATTACCTATAGCTTTTCACAATACATTCAAGATAACGTGAATGAAGCTTTGTCCGGTGTTAAAGGGGAGAACTCGGTCAAAATTTACGGCACAGATTTGGAGGTATTAGATCAAAAGGCGCATGAAGTGCTGAACCAGCTTAAAAAGGTGCGTGGGGTTACTGACGAAGGGATTTTGAAGGAGCTTGGTCAGCCCACGCTCAACATTCAGATTGATCGTGATCGTGCTGCTCGCTATGGCGTTAACGTAAATGATATTCAGACGGTAGTTGCGAATGCAATTGGTGGTGCTGCAGTGACTAATCTTTTAGAGGATGAAAAGACCTTTGGTGTTGCAATTCGACTAAATGAAAATAGCCGAAATGATGTCTCAGATATTGGTCATCTATTAGTAGACACCCCAAATGGATCAGGAATCCCTCTATCTATGGTAGCGACTGTGCAGCTATCTGACGGGCCATTCTTTATTTATCGTGAAGCCGGTAAACGATACATTGCTATTAAGTTCAGTGTCCGCAATAGAGACTTAGGTAGTGCCGTAGAGGATGCGCAATTTTTAGTTGAACAAAACATTACTTTGCCGCCAAACTATTCGATTAGTTGGGATGGTCAGTTTAATCAGATGAAACAAGCGCAGCATAAGCTCATGGTGATTGTGCCGCTCGCTTTATTGGGAATTTTCTTACTATTGGTAAGTGCCTTTGGTAACTTCCGTGATGCAGTGATTGTGATGATCAATGTCCCATTTGCCGCAATTGGTGGCGTGCTCGCGCTCCATCTTGCTGGCGAAACCTTAAGCATCTCGGCTTTCTTTGGCTTCCTTTCTCTTTTTGGCATTGCGATTCAGGATGGTGTGATTTTGATCTCCTTTATTAACAAGACTGCTGCTACAGACCATGCAGAAATGAAGGATGTCATGGTGGAGGGTGCTTCACTTCGGGTTCGCCCGGTCTTGATGACAGCCATGCTTTCTGGCTTTGGACTGCTTCCGGCTGCCTTATCCCATTCAATTGGCTCTGAGGCGCAGCGCCCTTTAGCCCTAGTCATCGTAGGTGGGATGGTGACTACTACTATTTTGACTCTGCTGGTATTACCAGTAATATATGGATGGTTTAGGGGCCGCACTCTAAATCAGGTAGTAAAAGCCCAAGCGAATTGATAACCATATTGAATTAAAAATGAGTGAACATACCAAGCAGCCCCATATCCTGATTTCAAATGATGATGGATACCTTGCACCGGGCCTCTTGGCTTTAGTAAATGCCATCAGGCCGTTGGGCAAGATCACGGTCATTGCACCTGAGCAAAATCATAGCGGCGCATCTAATTCTTTAACACTGTCTCGACCATTGTCGATTCATCGCGTTGCTGGTGGTGAGCGAGATGGTTTCCTATTTATCAATGGCACGCCAACGGATTGTGTACATATTGCGATGACAGGCTTCTTAGATGAGAAGCCTGATCTGGTAGTATCTGGCATTAACCAGGGTGAGAATATGGGTGAAGACACTTTGTACTCAGGTACTGTTGCTGCTGCGATTGAAGGGGTGATGTTTGGAGTCCCAGGAATTGCTTTTTCGCAAATTGATAAGGGCTGGAATCAGATTGAAGATGCTGCTAAGGCTGCTCACGATATCGTTGTGCAATTACTAGCATCAAAGCCATCTCATACTGAAGGCGCTGCTACTTTACTGAATGTCAATATTCCCAACCGCTCCTATGCCGATTTATCTCGCTGGCGCGTAACGCGTCTCGGTAATCGCCATCACTCTCAACCTGTAGTTGAGCAAAAGAGTCCTCGTGGTGATCCGATCTATTGGATTGGTGCCGCAGGCTTCGCAAAAGACAGTACGGCAGGAACAGACTTCCATGCGATTGATCAGGGCTGTATTTCCATTACGCCGATGCAATTAGATTTAACACACCATGCTCGTTTAGCAGCCATGAGTGCAAATGGCTGGGATCGCGGTTGAAGGCAAATACTGAACGCTTAGCGGGTTACCGCCAAGCATTAGCAGCAAAAGTCTTAGCTTCAGGAGTAAAGCACCCCAAAACATTAGAGGCGATTGCTACTGTTCCACGCCATGCTTTTATGGATGCTGGAATGCATCCTCAAGCTTATGAAGATACGGCATTGCCCATTGGCCATTCTCAAACAATCTCAAAGCCATCTGTAGTGGCACGTATGATCGAGCTTTTGCATAAACCGAGAAGTCGCCTAGGTAAGGTTCTCGAAATTGGTACTGGCTGTGGTTATCAGGCAGCCGTACTGAGTTTGTTAGCCGAGGAGGTGTATTCCATTGAGCGCATACGGGCACTGCATGACATGGCAAGAGCTAAATTACGCCCTTTTCGTATTAATAATCTCCGCTTAATTTATGGCGATGGCATTTTAGGGCTGCCCCAAGCCGCTCCGTTTGACGGCATTATTCTGGCAGCAGCGGGTTTAGGTATTCCTGATGCTTTGTTAGATCAACTGGCTATTGGAGGCCGTTTAGTGGCTCCTGTCGCCAGAAACGAAAAAGAACAGCAGTTAATTATGGTTGAGCGTATGAGCTCCCAACGCTATCAAAGGACCGTTTTGGATGAGGTCTTTTTTGTACCCTTACAATCAGGGGTAGTATAAAACCCATAAATTTAATGCCTAAATACCGCCTAATACTTTTTGCCCTTGCATCGATAGTGCTGATAGTGGGCTGCTCTACGCCGCGCACAAAACCAGCTAACGTAGTAGATCGCACCAGTGCTGACCGCAGTAGTAGTGATTCGACGCCACCTGGATACTATCGCGTCAAGCGAGGCGATACCTTGGCTCGTATTGGCTTAGATAACGGCCAGTCTCCGCGTGATTTAGCCCAATGGAATAACATCTCCAATCCTAATCTGATTGAAGTGGGTGATCTAATTTTAGTAAAGCCACCCGCCGGCTCTATGGCTGCAGTCAAGCCCCCGACATCTACCACTAAACCAATTGCTAGTCGCGATACTGTAAAAGCAGAACCGCCGAAATCAGATAGCTCAAAAGAAATCGTTGCAGAGCCAGGTATCAACTTATCTTGGCCGGCTAAGGGCAAGGTAGTGGATGAGTTCAGTGAAAAAAATAAAGGAATTGATATTGCCGGAAAACTGGGCGATCCAATCAGTGCTGCGTCAGAGGGTAAGGTAGTTTATGCAGGCAATAGTCTGCGTGGTTATGGAAATTTAGTCATCATTAAGCATGATGATACCTATCTAACAGCGTATGCCCATAACCGAGTCCTCTCCATTAAAGAGGGTGATGTGGTTAAAAAAGGCCAAAAGATCGCCGAGATGGGCGATACCGATACGAATTCAGTCAAACTTCACTTTGAGCTTCGCGTCAACGGTAAGCCGGTAAATCCAACACCATTTCTGCAGTAGTATTTTTAGCAATACTCTGACTGCTTAACTATGGCAACTGCAACAGTCCTTGTATTTGATATTGAAACTATTCCTGATGTAGTAGGTTTGCGTCGCCTCAATGCATTTCCTTCCTCGATGTCGGATTCCGATGTTGCTTCGGCAGCAATGGCTGAGCGTCTAGAAAAGACAGGCAGTGAATTTCTCCCCCTTTATCTGCAGCGTATTTGTGCGATCTCTTGCGTGATTCGTCGTACGACTAAAGAAGGTACTCCACAAATTAAAGTGGGCACACTAGGGACTTCTCATGATGATGAAAAGGTATTAATTCAAACTTTTTTTGAACTGATTGAAAAGTACACCCCCCAATTAGTTTCCTGGAATGGTAGTGGTTTTGACTTACCTGTTTTGCACTATCGCGCCTTAGTCAATCAAATTCAAGCGCCACGCTATTGGGAAATGGGTGAGAGTCAAGAAAATGATAGTCGTGAGTTTAAGTGGAATAACTACATTAGTCGTTATCACATGCGTCACCTCGATCTCATGGACCTGCTCGCGAAATTTAATGGCCGTGCGAATGCCCCTTTAGATGGTTTAGCAAAGCTCTGCGGCTTTCCAGGGAAGATGGGCATGGACGGCAGCCAAGTTTGGCCTGCATATCAAGATGGCAAGATTGATGATATTCGCCGCTATTGCGAAACGGATGTAGTGAATACTTATTTGATGTATTGCCGCTTTCAGTTACTGCGTGGTGGCTTCTCTTTAGCAGAGTACGAAGATGAAATTGTCTTTGTCAAAGCCTATTTAGAGAATCTAGCAAAAGAGCCCAATGGAGCGCAGTGGCAAGAATATCTTTTAGGCTTTAGCCCGGATGCGTAGAGGCGAAAAGCCAGTCCATATCGAAGTGACTGTACCTATCCGAGTCGAATCACTGGATCTCGACGCACAAGGCATTGCTCGCTTACCACCCAATGAGGCTGAGGCCTTAGAGGGCCAGAGCGGTAAGGTTGTGTTTATTCAAGGCGCGCTGCCTACTGAATTAGTAACTTATGTTGTGACGCGAGAGAAGGCGCGCTTTAGTAAAGCTAAAGTCTTAGATATATTAAAGCCAGCAGTCTTTAGATCTGAACCAAAATGTAAAGTATTTGGAGTGTGTGGTGGATGTACCATGCAGCACTTAGATATGCGGGCGCAGATTGCTATGAAGCAGCGTGTGCTAGAGGATGATTTAAAGCACATTGCCAAAATTACCCCAGAAGAAATTTTGCGACCTATGGGCGGCTCTGCTTGGGAGTATCGCCACCGGGCCCGCTTAAGTGTAGTAAACCGCTCGATCAAAAAAGGCACTGTGCTGGTGGGTTTTCATGAGGGTAAGAGTGGCTATGTTGCCGATATGCTCGCTTGTGAAATCTTACCTAACCATGTTTCTGCTCTACTTCCCGAGTTGCGTAAGCTGATTAATGCTTTATCGATCGTGGATCGCATGCCTCAAGTAGAGGTGGCAGTGGGCGAATCAGAGGATCCCCACTCAACAGACTTAAGAAAAGCAAAGCCAGTCACTGCATTGGTGCTCAGAATCCTACAGGCCTTGAGCCTAGCAGATGAGCAATTACTCAAAGATTTTGCAGATCAACATCAGGTATGGATTTGGCTGCAGCCCAAAGGAATTGAAACCGTGGCACCGTTTTATCCAACGACTGGCAAGCTATGTTATCGGCTGCCTGAGTTTGAGATAGAGATGCCATTTAAGCCAGCTGACTTTACACAAGTAAACCATCTGATGAACCGCGTATTAGTGAGTAGAGCTATTCGCTTACTGGATGTGCAAGCTGGGGATCGCGTGCTGGATTTGTTTTGTGGAATCGGTAATTTCACGCTCCCGCTAGCCAGAAAGGCTAAGAGTGTCTTGGGGATCGAAGGATTAGAAAGCTTAACTATGAGAGCTCAAGAAAATGCTGAGCATAATCACTTGATAGATAAAGTGCAGTTTATGCAAAGCGATTTGTTTGCAGTCAATACTGAGACGATTGCTGCTTGGGGTAGGGCAGAGCGCTGGCTAATGGATCCCCCGCGGGAAGGTGCCATGGAAATTTGCCAGGCCTTAGCATTGCTCCATGGGCAGAAAAGCATGCTGTTGCCAGAACGGATTGTGTATGTCTCATGTAATCCTAAAACCCTTGCCAGAGATAGCGAGATTTTGTGCCACCAAGCAGGCTATAGCCTGAAGAGCGTTGGAATCATTAATATGTTTCCGCATACTTCGCATGTTGAGTCAATGGCGGTATTTGAGAGACTTTAAAAAAGTTAAGAATTAAGAATGAAGCAAAAAAAAGAAAAAGCAGCTTAGTTTCCTGAGCTGCTTTTTTACTAAGACCTAACAGTACTAATAAATAAACTTAGTCTCTGTCGCCACCAGCGATGCCCAATAATGCGAGCAAGTTGGTAAAGATGTTGTAGACGTTTAAATAGATTGCTAAGGTTGCCATGATGTAGTTTGTCTCACCACCGTTGATGATGCGCTGAACATCTACCAAGATGAATGCTGAGAAGATACCGATGGCCAAGACCATTACAGTCAACATCAAGGCGGGTATCTGAAACCAGATGTTCGCTACGGAAGCAATGATCAAGAGTAGTACACCTACCATTAACCACTTACCCATGCTACTGAAGTCACGCTTGCTGACAGTGGCAATGGATGCCATCACAGCAAAAATGGAAGCGGTACCGCCGAAAGCTAACATGATCAGGGTTGAGCCATTGCTATAGCTATTTAAGGTGTAGCCGACCAAACGGGACATCATGATGCCCATAAAGAAAGTGAAACCCAGTAATAAGAGAACGCCAATGCCAGTATCTTTGTTCTTCTCAATCGCCCAGAAGAAGCCAAAAGCAACAGCCATAAAGATAATGAAGCCCATAAAAGGACTATTTGCCATAAAGCTAAAGCCCATTGAAACGCCTAGCCAAGCACCAATAATGGTAGGAACCATGGTTAATGCCAAGAGGGCATAAGTATTTCTTAATACGCGGTTACGTATCTGTGGGGTGCTGACCGAGCCTGCTTGCCCAAAGCCGTAAGAGTTCAGATCACTCATATTGACTCCTTTTGAGTAGTGATTTCGAAAGCCCACTAGGGACTAATGACATTAAGTATAGACAAAATAGGCTAATTTCAAGACCCTATGGAAAAAGTCTACAAATTAGAGGGTTATGCCCTGTAAATTCAAAGGCTTAGGACTACAGATGCATGGGTAAATACCCTCAGGCAATGTATAATTTGGGGGTCGTCAAGCTGGGACAAGCCTGTTTGGACCATTTTGACAAAAACCTTTGAAATTACTACTGGAGTTTTGCATGGCTATTGAACGCACCCTTTCTATTATCAAACCCGATGCTGTCGCTAAAAATGTGATCGGTAAGATCTATGACCGTTTTGAATCTGCTGGATTGAAGATCATCGCCTCCAGAATGGCGCACTTGTCACAAAATGAAGCCGAGCAGTTCTATGGTGTTCACAAAGCACGCCCCTTCTTTAAAGATTTGGTGAGCTTCATGATTTCAGGTCCTGTGATGATTCAGGTATTGGAAGGCGAAGGCGCGATTGCTAAAAACCGCGACTTGATGGGTGCTACCGATCCTAAGAAGGCTGATAAGGGCACTATTCGTGCTGATTTTGCTGACAGTATTGATGCCAATGCTGTACATGGTTCAGACGCTCCTGAAACAGCTGCTGCGGAAGTTGCCTTTTTCTTCCCAGGCATGCAAGTCTTCACGCGTTAATGTTGAACCCCTATTTTTCTGTTTAAACACGTAAACATTCACAATAAGTAGGCGCATTGACCTCCCCGCGCGTAAATCTCTTAGATTTTGACGCTGACCATATGGCAGCGTATGTTGCGGGGCTGAATGAAAAGCCCTTTAGGGCGAAGCAACTCATGCAGTGGATTCACCAACGGGGTGTGTCCGACATTAATGATATGAGTGATTTAGCTAAAAGCTTCAGAGCTACTTTGCTCGATCAAGCCGAAGTCATCTCCCTGCCAATATTGAAAGACGAGCATGCTAGCGATGGCACTCGTAAGTGGTTGCTCGATGTCAACGGTGGTAATGCAGTCGAGTCGGTGTTTATTCCAGAAGATGGTCGCGGTACCTTATGCATATCTTCACAAGCGGGTTGTGCCGTTAATTGCCGCTTTTGTTCAACAGGTTACCAAGGTTTTTCCCGTAATCTCACGGCTGGTGAAATCATTGGCCAGTTATGGTTTGCTGAGCACTTATTACGCAATGACCCTCATGCTATTCGTCGTATTGAAGAATATCCAACGCCGGGTTGGGAGCACACGGGTCGGGTCATTTCTAATGTAGTGATGATGGGCATGGGTGAGCCTTTACTGAATTACGATAACGTCGTGACTGCTTTGCGGCTCATGTTGGACGATCGTGCTTATGGATTGTCACGTCGTCGGGTTACGGTGTCTACCTCTGGTGTAGTACCGATGATCGATCGTTTAGCGCAAGATTGCCCTGTCGCTTTAGCGGTGTCATTGCATGCACCCAATGATGCTTTGCGTGATCAACTCGTGCCGCTCAACCAAAAATACCCCCTTAAAGAGCTACTGGCAGCCTGCGAACGGTATTTACCTTTTGCACCCAGGGATTTCTTAACCTTTGAATACTGCATGTTAGATGGAGTCAATGATTCCGATATTCAGGCAAAAGAATTAGTTCGCTTGCTAAAAGATATTAAGTGCAAGGTCAATCTGATTCCATTTAATCCATTCCCAGAATCTGGATTAAAGCGTTCATCAGCGCAACGGATACATGCCTTCGCGAATATCTTGCTAGAGGCTGGTATGGTAGCAACTGTTCGTAAAACCCGCGGTGATGATATTGCAGCAGCTTGCGGCCAGTTAGCGGGGGATGTAGTTGATCGCACGCGCGTACGAGAACGGGCGGTGCATGATGTTGATATCGTGCAGACAGAACATGCTGTTCAATGGCTTAACAGATTGGATAATTGAGATCATATGAGCAAAACACCTTTTGCACATCCTAATGCTTGCTTAACACCACTTCCATTAGGTCCGGCCCCTAAGCGCAAGACTCGTCAAGCCAGCATTGCCTGGAAAACAAATATTGTGACGGTGGGGGGTGATGCCCCAGTGCGTGTTCAGTCTATGACTAATACCGATACTGCTGATGTGATTGCTACTGCCATTCAGGTAAAAGAGTTGGCTCGTGCAGGTTCTGAGATTGTGCGTATTACTGTCGATACGCCTGCCGCTGCTGCCGCAGTTCCGCATATTCGTGAGCAGTTAGACAAGATGGATGTGCTGGTACCTTTGGTAGGCGACTTTCATTACAACGGCCATACTTTATTAAAAGATTTTCCTGAATGCGCTATGGCTTTATCGAAGTACCGCATTAATCCTGGCAATGTGGGGAAGGGCGCCAAGCGTGATACTCAGTTTGCGCAAATGATTGAAGCGGCTTGTCAATACGATAAGCCCATCCGTATTGGGGTCAATTGGGGCAGCCTCGATCAAGATTTGCTGGCGAGCATCATGGATAGTAATGGCGCATTAGCGAATCCTAAAACCGCACAAGAGGTCATGATTGAGGCCTTGATTCAGTCGGCACTGCAGTCTACTGAAAGAGCTATTGAGCTGGGCATGAACCCTGATCAAATTTTATTGTCCTGCAAGGTGAGCAATGTTCAGGATTTAGTTGCGGTCTATCGTGATCTCTCACGACGCTGTGACAATCCCCTACACTTGGGACTTACAGAGGCGGGCATGGGAAGCAAGGGCATTGTTTCCTCAACGGCTGCGATGGCTATTTTGTTACAAGAGGGTATCGGCGATACGATTCGCGTTTCTTTAACGCCGGACCCTGGTGCGCCACGAGAGAACGAAGTGATTGTTGCCCAAGAAATATTACAAACCATGGGTTTGCGTAATTTCACGCCGATGGTGATTGCCTGTCCTGGTTGCGGTAGAACCACAAGCACCACCTTTCAAGAATTGGCTGCCAATATTCAATCCTATTTGCGTCAACAAATGCCGCAATGGAAAAAAACCCATCCTGGTGTTGAGGCGATGAATGTGGCGGTGATGGGATGTATCGTGAATGGCCCTGGCGAAAGTAAGCATGCCAATATTGGGATCTCTTTACCTGGTACGGGCGAGACCCCAGCTGCCCCAGTATTTGTAGATGGCGTTAAGGTGAAGACTTTGCGCGGTGACAATATTGCACAAGATTTTCAAGTGATTGTGGATGACTATGTCAATCAGCATTACGCACCCAAGTAACTAGCAATCACTGCAAAGACTATATGACTGAGTCAGTAAAAATACAGAAGATCCAAAAAATCAATGGCGTTCGCGGCATGAACGATCTCTTGCCTGCAGATGCAGCGCAGTGGACTCATCTCGAGCATGTATTGCGTGATTTAACTCGGGCTTATGGGTATGAGTTTTTGCGTACCCCCATCGTAGAGGCAACAGCAGTATTTCAGCGGGGCATTGGTGAGGTTACGGATATTGTTGAAAAGGAGATGTACTCCTTTGAAGATCGTCTCAATGGTGAGCAACTGACTTTGCGTCCAGAGGGCACCGCTGCTTTAGTACGCTCTGTGATTGAAAATAATTTACTGTACGAGGGGCCAAAGCGCCTTTGGTATACAGGTCCTATGTTTCGTCATGAGCGTCCACAGCGAGGTCGTTATCGTCAGTTTCATCAGTTTGGTGTTGAGGCACTTGGCTTTGCAGGTCCTGATATTGATGCGGAAATCATTCTTATGGGTCAAAGACTCTGGGATGAGCTTGGGCTCAAAGGAGTGCGTTTAGAGATTAATTCTTTAGGCCAAGCCAACGAGCGTGCGGAACACCGCGGTGCACTAGTGATGTATTTTGAGAAAAATAAAGAGCAGTTAGATGAGGACTCACAACGACGCTTACTCACCAATCCATTGCGTATCTTGGATTCTAAAAATCCGGCAATGCAAGGCCTGCTTGAAGCAGCTCCTCAATTATTGGATTTTTTGGGTGAAGAGTCGCTCGCCCATTTTGCGGGCGTACAGGCTTTACTCAAAGCAAACAACATCCCTTGTAAGATTAATCCGCGCTTGGTGCGGGGCCTAGATTATTACAATCTGACAGTGTTTGAGTGGGTCACCGACGAGTTAGGTGCTCAGGGCACCATTGCTGGGGGCGGTCGCTATGATCCCCTGATTGAGCGTATGGGTGGCAAAACTGCGCCAGCATGTGGTTGGGCGATGGGTATGGAGCGGGTCTTAGAGTTGATGAAAGTATCCGGTTCTCTGCCAGAGCCTTTGGCACACTGTGATGTCTTCGTTTTGCACCAAGGTGGCGAGACTCTCACAACTGCCATGATCATCGCTGAGCGACTGCGTAGTGCGGGCATTGATGTCATTTTGTTTTGCCCGCCAGATGGCCAATCCGCTAACTTTAAATCTCAAATGAAGAAGGCAGACACTAGCGGGGCAACTTATGCAGTCATTATTGGGCCTGATGAGTTGGCCAAGAATGAGGCACAAATTAAGAATTTACGTAGCAGCGGTGAACAAAAGGCCGTTGCACTAGATAGCGTAGTGGATGCGGTAATTGATGCCATTATTGGCGCTACCGAATAGAATAAGCTTGTACCCTATTTTTTATGTCTCATGATTGATTTGATTAGCCTGGATTGATATGCCTTTAGCCCTAGAAGAACAAGAACAAGTCGACCGACTCAAAGATTTTTGGAGCAAGTACCGTAATGTGATTACTGGTGTGGTGACTGCTGCTTTATTTGCTTATGCTGGCTATAGCGGCTATCAATGGTGGCGTACCAGCCAAACAACTTCTGCCTCTCAGTTATATGAAACCATGGTCACTGCAGTGGGCAAGGGAGACAAAGAACAAACTTTGCGCGCAGCAGACGATTTGCAAAAGGAATTTGGCGGTACGCCGTATGCTGCTATGTCTAGTTTAGTGGCCGCAAAGATTGCTGCAGATGCAGGCGATGCTGCTAAAGCGACTGATTATTTACGTTGGGTTGCTAAAAATGCCTCTAATTCAGGTTATTCAGCCTTGGGGAAATTGCGTCTGGTAACGCAACTCATCGAGCAGGGTGCCGCAAAAGATTTTGCTGAAGCGGATACGATTCTTAAAGAGAAGCCAATTATTGGGTTTGAGGCGCTCTGGTTAGAGCGTCGTGGGGATTGGTATTTGGCGCAAGCAAAAGTAGCAGATGCGCGAGCAAGCTATGAAGCTGCTTGGAAGCAGTTAAATGAAGTCAAAGAGTTTCCAGAAGAAGCACGCCGTCTTCTTAAAGTGAAACTGGATGCTGTTGGAGGATCTTCTCGCTAATGGTTGACTTAAAGTATGTAGTAAAGCAAGTAGTAAGGACTGCACTGATTGGCTCTATTGTGGTCACTTTAGCTGCCTGCTCTGGTAGTGCACGCGTGCGCAAACCTGCAGAACTTGTTCCAGTAAGTAATCAGTTTGATTTAGTGCCAGTATGGTCAACCAGCATTGGTTCATCCGAGCCTTTTAGCTTTCATCCAACGGTTGCAGGTGATGCCGTCTATACCGCTTCGCACCGGGGCAATGTGATGAAGATTGACTTGCGCACGGGGCAAAAAATATGGGAAGCATCTGCCCCGGATCGTTTATCAATTGGCCCGGGCTCTGATGGGCGAACTACCGCAGTCGTGACCACTAAAGGCGTTGTCTATGCTTACGACGACACAGGTAAAGCTATCTGGAATATGAATCTTGGCAGTGAAGTGTTAACAGCCCCTGTAGTTGCTGGTGGCGTCGTTGTCATTCGTACTTTAGATAATCGTTTTGTTGGTTTAGATGCACTTACTGGCGTTCGTAAGTGGACTTATCAGCGTCAACAATCTGCTCTATCTTTGCGCGTGGGTTATGGCATGTTGCCAATCGCGAATGAAGTGATTGTGACGGGCTTTGCGGGCGGTCGTTTTGGCATGATTGCGATTGCGAATGGTGGGCTTGTATGGGAGACACCCGTATCCTTTCCAAAAGGCTTTTCTGAAATTGAGCGCTTGAACGATGTCACAGCGAAGCCAAGTATGGAAGGCGATGTCATCTGTGCTGTGTCTTATCAAGGCCGCATTGGTTGTGGTCAAGCCAGAACGGGTAACTTACTGTGGTTTAAAGATTACTCCAGCTATACCGGTACAGCCCAAAGCCCTGACTTGGTGTTTTCTGCAAATGAGCGCTCCTATGTCACTGCATTTTCTGTAAAAGACGGCTCACAGTTTTGGGAAAATACTCAACTGAGTTTTAGAGGTGTCGGTGAGCCACTAGCCATAGGTAAAGTATTACTGATGGGGGATGCACAAGGTTATGTGCATGCCTTTTCACAAGAGAAGGGCGAAATGCTGGCACGGATTCGTCATGATAGTAGTCCCATCACTGCTGCACCCATTGCGGTCAGCGGGCTCATCTTGGTTCAATCCCAAGGTGGAAAACTAGCGGCGTACAGTCCCAAATGAACCCAGTCATCACTATTGTTGGCCGCCCTAATGTAGGCAAGTCGACATTGTTTAACCGCCTCACTCGTTCGCGTGATGCCTTAGTGGCAGACTTTTCTGGTTTGACGCGTGATCGTCACTATGGCAAAGGCCGGATCGGTGAGCGCCCATTTATTTGTGTAGATACTGGTGGCTTTGAGCCAGTAGCAAAAACCGGCATTGTCGCTGAGATGGCGAAGCAGACTAAGCAAGCCGTTGCTGAATCAGACATTGTTATTTTTTTGGTAGATGGCCGTTTAGGCATGGCACCTCAGGATCGCGTGATTGCGGATTTTTTACGCAAGACGGGTCGACCCATTATTTTGGCTGTCAATAAAACAGAAGGCATGCAAGCTGGTGTTGTCACTGCAGACTTTCATGAAATGGGTTTGGGTGAGCCGTTCCCGATTTCTTCTGCGCATGGTGACGGTGTCCGTGGCCTGATTGATGACGCTTTGGATTCTTTGGGTATTGCCGAGCCAGAGCTAGAGGAAAAAGATAACGATCCTAATCGCCCCATGAAGATTGCGGTAGTGGGTCGCCCCAACGTTGGCAAGTCGACCTTGATTAATAAGTTAATCGGCGAAGAGCGGGTCATTGCATTTGACATGCCTGGTACTACACGCGATGCTATTGAGGTTCCTTTTGAGCGTAATGGCAAGCCCTACATTTTGGTGGATACGGCTGGCCTGCGTCGGCGTGGAAAGGTATTTGAAGCGATTGAAAAATTCTCGGTAGTGAAAACATTGCAAGCGATTGCTGACTGTAATGTAGTGATCCTGATGTTGGATGCTCAGCAAGATATTTCAGAGCAAGATGCCCATATTGCTGGATTTATTGTGGAGGCAGGGCGCGCTCTAGTCGTTGCAGTGAACAAGTGGGATGGTCTGGATACGTATGTCAAAGAACGTGCCCGTTTAGAGATTGCTCAAAAACTTCGCTTTTTGGATTTCGCGAACGTTCACCCCATCTCCGCTAAAAAAGGTACAGGATTAAAAGAGCTCTTTAAGGATGTAGATTCGGCTTATGCAGCAGCGATGGCAAAGCTACCCACTCCACGATTGACCCGTATTTTGCAAGAGGCGATTGAGCATCAACAGCCAAAACGCGTTGGTATGGGGCGTCCAAAACTTCGTTACGCTCACCAAGGCGGTATGAACCCCCCCATTGTGGTGATTCATGGAACATCTTTGAGCGGTGTGACAGATAGTTATAAGCGTTATTTAGAAGGGCGCTTTAGGGATGTTTTCAAGCTGCGCGGCACCCCTCTCAGAATTCAGATGAATACTGCTAAAAACCCTTACGTTGATGCAGATAAAGGGAAGAAAAAGTAAGAAGCTGTAAAACGAGCTACAGTAAACGAGCTACAGTTTTAAATTCAAGATGCACCATTTAAAAAAGCAAGACTCCCAAGCTATAAAAATTCCATAAGGAGCAGTATGAACATTAGTAAAACCCAGTTACTACAAGACCCCTTCCTCAATGCTTTGCGCAAAGAGCATGTGCCAGTGTCTATTTATCTAGTTAATGGCATCAAGTTGCAGGGCAATATTGAATCCTATGATCAGTATGTGATTTTGTTGCGCAATACCGTCACCCAGATGGTTTACAAACACGCGATTTCCACTATTGTTCCCGCTCGCGCTGTGGAATTCCGTACGGAAGAGCCAAGCCCTGCATAAGACTGGCGTAGATGCAGCAAGGGCAGTTCTCGTAGGGGTTGATACCGGACGAGAAGATTTTGCCGAGAGCATGGCCGAACTGAGCCTCTTAGCTGATAGTGCCGGTTCAATCCCGGTGGCCAGTGTCATTGCCCGCAAGGGTAAAACCGATCCCGCATTATTTATTGGGTCTGGCAAAGTCAATGAGTTGCAAAAGGTCATGGAAGAGCAGGGCGCGGAACTCGCTATCTTTAATCATCCGCTTTCTCCAACCCAGCAGCGTAATTTAGAGCGCCACCTCGGCTTTCATGTGATGGACCGAACTGGTTTGATTTTAGATATTTTTAGCCAGAGGGCACAAAGTCATATTGGTAAAACCCAGGTTGAGTTAGCCCAAGTGCGTTACCGCATGTCTCGGCTGGTTAGGGCTTGGAGCCACCTAGAGCGTCAAAGAGGCGGCATTGGCGTTCGTGGAGGTCCGGGTGAAACCCAGATGGAGTTGGATCGCCGTATGTTGGCAACGAAAGCTAAGCGTTTGGAAAATGAGCTAGAGAAGCTCCAGCGTCAGCAAAGAACTCAAAGAAGAGCCCGCAATCGGAAAGATGTTTTTTCAGTCTCCTTGGTAGGCTATACCAATGCGGGAAAATCTAGCTTATTTAATGCTTTAACCAAGGCTGGCGCTTATGCTGCCGACCAACTATTTGCTACTTTGGATACCACCTCAAGAAAAGTTCACCTAGTCGATGTAGGGTCAATTGTGGTGTCTGACACCGTTGGATTTATCCGAGAATTACCTCATCAGTTAGTGGAGGCGTTCAGGGCGACCTTGGATGAAACTATCCATGCTGATCTGATTTTGCATGTCATTGATGCCTGTAGTCCCGTTGCCCGTGAGCAAAAAGCCGAAGTAGAGGCTGTTTTAAGGGAGATTGGGGCTGATGACATCCCCCGTATAGAGGTTATGAATAAGATCGATCAGATGCCGCAGACCTTTCATCGTGGTGCCGTTTTAGAGCGTGACTCTGCCGGAGTACCGAGCCAAATTTTCCTTTCCGCCAAGACTGGCCTAGGCCTGGATTTATTGCGATCTGCCCTAGCGGAATGCTCTCAAATGACTGATAGAATAAGGTTTGAACACAACCGTGCCAAGACGCAAATGGCCCCGGACGAGTTATTAGCCCCTTTACCAGAGCGACCAGAGTCTTCAGAATTTAATCCGATTCCAACACGAAAATATCTATCCAATGACGCGTAAATTTCTTGAGTTTTTCTCTATCAATGATCCAGGCTGGGGCAATAGCCATCCTGGTAACGGATCAAAAGATGCTAAAGATGGGCAGAGTGGTGAGCAAGCCCCTAAAGTTGAGCCAGGCAATCCTGAGGCTGATAAGCCGGTAGAGGCTCAACCTAAAAATCCTCAACCCTCCAAGCCAAGTGGTCCTCCTGATTTAGATGAACTATGGCGTGATTTTAATGATCGCTTAGGCAGTATTTTTGGCGGTAAAAAGCCAGGCTCTTCCCCACGCAGACCAGCGAATAAACCCAACAGCACGGATATTCCACCACCATCTGATCGGGGTGGCGGTGGTGGCGGTATGAGAACGCCTGATTTTAATTTCACTAATCCGTTCACGGCTAAATCTACCGTTTTGGTGGCAGGTAGTGGTGTGTTCTTAATTTGGATGGCTTCAGGGATCTTCATGATTCAGGAAGGTCAAGCAGGTGTAGTTACCACCTTTGGCAAATATGACTACACTGCGAGTCCCGGTATTAACTGGCGGATGCCTTGGCCTGTTCAGTCCGATGAGACAGTCAATTTATCGGGCGTGCGATCCGTTGAAGTAGGTCGTTCAGTACTGATTAAGGCGACCAACCAAAAAGACTCCTCCATGCTTACAGAGGATGAAAATATCATCGATGTGCGCTTTGCAGTTCAGTACCGCTTAAAAGACCCTACCGATTACTTATTCAATAACCGCGATCCAGATACTGCGGTTGTCCAAGCAGCAGAAACTGCAGTGCGCGAAATTGTTGCTCGCAGCAAGATGGATACCGTGCTTTATGAGGGTCGTGAAAAGATTGGCGTGGATTTAGCCAATTCAATTCAAAAAATTCTTGATAGTTACAAGACAGGTATTTTTGTCACCAGCGTGACCGTTCAAAACGTTCAACCCCCTGAGCAAGTGCAAGCAGCTTTTGACGATGCAGTGAAAGCTGGACAAGATCAAGAGCGCTTGAAGAGTGAAGGTCAAGCTTACGCCAATGACATTATTCCTCGCGCTAAAGGTACGGCTGCACGACTGATGCAAGAAGCCGAGGGTTATAAAGCTCGAGTGATAGCAACAGCAGAGGGTGATGCTGGACGCTTCAAGCAAGTGCTAGCAGAGTATTCCAAAGCACCTGGCGTGACGCGTGATCGGATGTACATCGATACGATGCGTGAGATGTACAACAATGTCACTAAGGTGTTGGTAGACACTACCAAGAGCAATAGTCTCTTGTATTTACCGCTAGATAAGCTCGTAGCTCAAGTCAGTGCAGAAAGTGCGCAAGTAGCTGCTGGTCAAGTCTCCGGCAACACACCTACAGGTTCAGTAACGGTGGGTGGCGCTACGGGCAATCCTGCTGCGCCTATTGTAAATACGCCTACCCCAAATATCAGTCCTTCTGCTACGGGTGGAAATAACTCTGGCTTACGAAGCCGTGATCGGGAGGTCAGATAATGAACCCAAATCGTCTTCTAGCCGCTATCGCTGGGCTTATTGCACTGGCTTACGTTTTGTCATCCAGTATTTTTATCCTTGACCAACGTAAATTTGCAGTGGTGTTCGCTTTTGGACAAATTGTCCGTGTAATAGAGCAACCCGGTCTGCAAGTCAAGTTACCTGCGCCTTTTGAAAATATTCGCTTCTTTGATCGCCGTATTTTGACGATTGATACGCCTGAGGCAGAGCGCTTTATTACTGCTGAGAAAAAGAATCTTTTGGTAGATTCTTATGTCAAGTGGAGGATTGTTGACCCACGTAAATTCTTTGTGAGCTTTAAGGGTGATGAGCGTTTAGCGCAAGATCGTTTAAGTCAGCTCATACGTTCTGCTCTAAACGAAGAGTTCACCAAGCGAACTGTACGAGAGATAATTTCAGAGCAGCGCGAAGAGGTGATGCAAGGTATTCGGAAAAAAGTTGCTGCTGATGCTGCTGACATTGGTGTCGAGATTGTGGACGTCCGCTTAAAACGTGTTGACCTTCTCGCTGAAATTAGTGACTCTGTCTATCGCCGTATGGAAGCAGAGCGCAAGCAGGTTGCTAATGAGTTGCGCTCTACGGGTGCTGCTGAGTCAGACAAGACGCGTGCTAATGCGGAACGTCAACGCGATACGATTTTGGCTGAAGCCTATCGTGATGCGCAGAAAATTAAAGGCGCTGGTGATGCAAAAGCCACTGCCTTATATGCAGAAGCTTTCGGACGTGATGCCCAATTTGCCCAGTTTTATCAGAGTCTTCAGGCTTATCGCAGTTCTTTCAAGGATAAGAAAGACGTTATGGTCATAGAGCCTAATAATGAATTCTTTAAATTCTTGAATAAGAAAAACTGAGGATAGAGATTTTAGATTATGAATCGTTGGCTGCTTCCTGAAGATATAGCGGATGTTTTGCCATCAGAGGCACGCAAGGTAGAGGCCCTACGTCGCTCCATCTTAGATTTATACCAATCTTACGGCTATGAGCTCGTTGCTCCTCCGATTCTGGAATTTCTAGATTCTTTATTGACTGGCACTGGGTCTGATCTGAATTTGCAAACTTTTAAATTGGTAGATCAGTTATCTGGCCGCACCTTAGGTTTGCGTGCTGATATGACGCCGCAGGTTGCTCGTATTGATGCCCATTTACTGAACCGTGAGGGTGTTACGCGGCTTTGTTATGCCGGGTCAATTGCTCATGCGCGTACTCCAGTAGGCAGTGCTGCCCGTGAGGAGTTACAAATTGGGGCTGAGATTTATGGTTGCGCTAGCTGGGAAGCTGATTTTGAAGCAATAACGCTCTTGCTTAGCACCTTGAATGTCGCTGGTATTCACAAAGTGTATTTAGATTTCTCTCACGCGGGTGTTCTTGAGGGTATTTTGGATGGCCAAAATATTAGCAAAGAAGATATTGAATTAATTTATGGCTTATTGCAAAGTAAGGATCGGACACGTCTTGCTTCTTGGGCTCAATGCTTACCACCCGAATCTGCGCAAGCATTGATGACCCTTACTGAGTTAAATGGTTCATGCACTGAAGTGTTGGCCCAAGCTCAAAAGATTTTGCCAAAACATTCGCTGATTGATGAAGCGCTGAGTCAATTAGATTGCTTAGCCACGGCTGCAGCTGGATTTTCTAAAGAGCTTGAGCTAAGTATCGATTTAGCAGACTTGCGTGGCTATCAATATCACAGTGGTGTGATGTTTGCTGCTTATGTAGATCAGTTGCCACAGCCTATTGCTCGTGGTGGTCGTTATGATCATGTCGGCCAAGCATTTGGTAGAGCACGTCCCGCAACAGGCTTCTCTTTGGATTTACTAAGCTTAGCGCACTTAGCGCCACAATGGGTACGTCGACCTGCTATTGTGGCTCCTTGGATCAATGATGTCACTCTGACTCGTAAAATCACAGAGTTACGTCATACAGGTGAGGTAGTGATTCAGGCAATGCCGGATGATGCTGTAGAAACTGCTGAATACCTTTGCAATCGTGAGTTAGTTAAAAAAGGTGATTCTTGGGAAGTGAAGCAAAAGTAGGCTCCCGTATTTAATAAATTATTCTGTCATTATCTTTTGGATTTCATTATGTCTTTAAAGCAAGAAGCTCGTGGTCGTAACGTCGTTGTCATCGGTACCCAGTGGGGTGATGAGGGTAAAGGCAAAGTAGTTGATTGGTTGACTGATCATGCGCAAGCTGTTGTTCGCTTTCAGGGTGGCCACAATGCAGGGCATACCCTGATTATTGGCGACAAGAAAACTATTCTGCGTTTGATCCCATCGGGCATCATGCATCGGAATGTGATTTGCTACATCGGCAATGGCGTGGTGCTTTCGCCGGAGGCTCTGTTTAAAGAGATCGGTGAGTTAGAGGCTGCTGGATTGGATGTTCAATCGCGTTTAAAGATTTCTGAGGCAACGACTTTAATTTTGCCGTATCACGTAGCAATTGATCATGCGCGTGAGAAAAAGCGTGGCAATGCCAAGATTGGTACAACTGGCCGTGGCATTGGACCTGCTTACGAAGACAAGGTCGCGCGTCGTGCCTTACGTGTTCAAGATTTGTTTTATCCAGAAAAGTTCGCAGAGCAGTTACGCGAGAACTTGGAATATCACAATTTCATGCTGACTAATTATTATGGTGCAGAACCTGTAGATTTTGCTAAGACATTAGCAGAAGCGATGTCTTATGCGGAGAGGATTAAGCCGATGGTGGTGGATGTTTCCAGTGCGCTGTATGCCGCTGAGCAGGCTGGTCAAAATCTCTTATTCGAAGGTGCTCAAGGCACCTTGCTTGATATTGATCATGGCACTTACCCATATGTCACCTCTAGTAATTGCGTAGCAGGCAATGCTGCTGCAGGCTCAGGGGTAGGCCCCGACTCATTGCAATACATCTTAGGTATTACCAAAGCCTATTGCACTCGTGTGGGCGCTGGCCCATTCCCAAGTGAGTTATATGATTTTGATAATCCCGCTAAGCAAGATCCAGTGGGTATTCGTTTGGCTGAAGTGGGCAAAGAGTTTGGCTCTGTGACTGGCCGCCCCCGTCGCACAGGTTGGTTAGATGCAGCTGCCTTGAAACGATCAATACAAATTAATGGTTTATCGGGACTCTGTATCACTAAGCTAGATGTATTGGATGGTTTCGAGACCATTCGCCTTTGCGTTGGCTATATGCTCGATGGCAAAAAATTAGATGTATTGCCTCGGGGTGCAGAAGCAGTGAGCCACTGTGAGCCTATTTATGAGGATTTTGCAGGTTGGAAAGGAACTACGTTCGGTATCCGTGAATGGGATAAGCTTCCAGCTGAGGCGCAAAAGTTCTTACGTCGCATTGAAGAGGTTGCAGGCAAGCCGATTGCCATGGTCTCTACAGGTCCAGAGCGGGATGAAACCATCTTGCTCCAGCATCCTTTTGAGAAGTAAGTGGCAAATAAAAACACGTAAAATATAGCGTTACTTATTTAATTTGATACATCCTCGTTTATTTCACATTTGTTCTTAAGGTTTTAAAATGACTTCCCGCACCAACTGTAATGGCATGCAAGTAGCAACCCCCCTTTATCGCTTTATTGAAGACCAGGTTTTACCCGGAGTAGGTATCAAAAGCGCTGATTTTTGGAAAGGGTTTGAGGAGATTGTCAAAGATCTCAGCCCTAAAAATGAAGCCTTACTAGCCAAGCGTGATCGTTTACAACTGGATCTTGATCAATGGCATAAGGCCAATCCTGGACCGATTAAAGATATGCCCGCTTATCGCAAATATCTTCAAGAAATTGGATATTTGGAGGATGTGGCAGAGAAAGTAGTCGCTACTACAAAAAATGTGGATGATGAATTAGCGCTGCAGGCTGGCCCTCAATTAGTAGTGCCATTACTGAATGCCCGTTACGCTTTAAATGCAGCGAATGCGCGTTGGGGTTCTTTGTATGATGCTTTGTATGGCACGGATGTTATTTCTGAGGCAGATGGTGCTACCAAAGCAGGTGCCTATAACCCAGTACGTGGAGCCAAAGTAGTGGCCTATGCTCGGGATTTCTTAGATCAAGCCTTGCCTTTGGCAAATGGCTCCCATCACGATGTTGTCGCGTATTTAGTCAGTGGTAATAAATTGGTAGCGAAACTAAAAGATGGCAGTGATACCGGCCTAAAAGATGAGAAGCAGTTTGTTGGCTATCAAGGCGATGCCGCCTCACCTAGGTCCTTGTTGTTGCGTAATAACGGCATTCATATTGATATTGAAATCGATCACAGCAAGACAATCGGCTCTAGTGATGCTGCCGGTATCAATGATGTTGTTCTAGAGTCAGCTCTCTCTACCATTTTAGATTTAGAAGACTCGATTGCAGCAGTGGATGCGGAAGATAAAGTCCTTGCCTATGAAAACTGGCTGGGTATTCTGAAGGCAACCTTAACTGAAGAGGTGAGCAAAGACGGCAAGCAGTTCACCCGTACCTTGAATCCAGACCGTCAGTACACTGCTGCTATTGGCGCTCTGAATGCTAAAGATGGCGTAGTGACATTGCATGGCCGCTCTTTATTATTCCTGCGTAATGTAGGTCATCTAATGACCAATCCAGCCATCATCACCGCTGAAGGTAAAGAAATTTACGAAGGGATATTGGATGCAGTAGTGACTGTATTAATTGCTTTGTATGATATTCGACGTCCAGCTTCTCAGGTTATTGGTAATACTCGTAAGGGCTCTGTTTATATCGTGAAGCCAAAGATGCACAGTGCTGAAGAGGTAGCGTTTGCGGGTGAACTATTTGGTCGGGTAGAGAAGTTATTGGACCTGCCGGCAGATACTGTCAAGTTAGGCATCATGGATGAAGAGCGTCGCCTGAGCGTTAATATCAAAGCTGCTATTGCCGCAGCAGGTGCGCGCGTTGCGTTTATCAACACCGGTTTCTTAGACCGGACTGGTGATGAAATTCATACGGGTATGCACGGTGGCGCCATGGTACGTAAAGGCAAGATGAAGGTCGGCAAGTGGTTCGGAGCCTATGAGCGGCGGAATGTATTGGCAGGCCTCAATTGTGGTTTACGTGGCCGCGCACAAATTGGTAAAGGTATGTGGCCCGCACCAGATCTTATGAAAGAAATGGTTGAGCAAAAAATTGCCCATCCACAAGCAGGCGCTAATACAGCTTGGGTGCCATCGCCTACTGCTGCAACACTCCATGCAATGCACTATCACCAAGTGAATGTGGCACAAATTCAAGAGGAAATGGAAAAGCAAGATACGGCAGCTGAGTACGACTCTTTGTTAGATGATTTGTTGACGGTACCAGTAGCGCTGTATCCAGATTGGACTAAAGAAGAAATTCGTGAAGCACTGTATAACAATTGCCAAGGCATCTTGGGTTATGTTGTTCGTTGGATTGATCAGGGCGTGGGTTGCTCTAAAGTGCCTGACATTTATAACGTAGGATTGATGGAAGATCGCGCTACCTTGCGTATTTCTAGTCAACATATTGTTAACTGGATGCTGCACAAAATTGTGACTGCTGCAGAGGTGGATGAAGCCTTACTTCGCATGGCTTCGATTGTGGATGCACAAAATGCAGGTGATCCCTTGTATAAGCCAATGATGCCAAATTACAATGATTCATACGCCTTTAAAGCTGCCCGCGATTTAATTTTTAAAGGCCTCGAGCAGCCCAATGGCTACACTGAGCCTTTGTTACATGCATGGCGTTTAGTGGTGAAGAAAGCCAACGCATAAATGTGCCCTCAGCAGAAGTAGCGCACAATGGATTTGTTGAAAAATAAGTCTATTTTTCATTAGCTAGATCGATACATCATGTTTAGTTTTTTAAATCCTTTTGCACAAATAAAGCCAGCCAACATCAAGGCGCTCAAGTTTGCTTTTCATGATGGGGGTAGATTAGCAGCAGGCTTTAAAGGTAGTGCCGGTGACTGCGTAGTGCGTTCGATTGCTATTGCAACTCAATTGCCTTACTTGCAGGTTTATGAGGATCTGCGCTCTGCCAATGCGGCTTATGCTGACTTACGTCATGACAAGCTGGCTCGTCGATTGAATGCTACCGGTGCCTCTCCTCGTAATGGCAATCACCGCAAGGTATTCCATGAATACATTTTGGGTCATGGGTTTAAATGGATTCCGACGATGAAGATAGGTGCTGGATGTCAGGTTCATCTTAGGGCAGATGAGTTGCCTAGCGGAACATTGCTAGTAAAGGTGTCTAAGCACTTAAGTGCTGTGGTGAATGGAGTAATTTATGACACTCATGATCCATCGCGGGGTGGTAAGCGCTGTGTTTATGGCTATTACATCAAAATCGAAGGTGTAGATCATTAAGGTAAGAAAAAAGCTTCCAAATGAATAGAGGCTTTTTATGTAAAAACCGTCAAAAATGACCTAAAACAGTGGGAAATAGCTGTATTTTTACCAATTTCCGCAAGTTTTACGGGATTTGAGTTCTAACATCTTTGCTTCAGAAAATGCCTCAGCTAATAATTTGACATACTCATAGACAGCTAATAGAGGCTTAAAACTGATGCCAGAAACTGTTTGAAAACTTACTGCATTCATATTTGCCATGATGGGCTCCTTAAGGGTTAACCCTGATTATAGCAATAATTTGAATAAATACTGGGGTTAACCCTAAATTTAGCTTCATGACCCCTCTTACATGTATTTCGGTTGATGGAGAGCTTTCCTTAAACACCAAGACTTCCTAGCTGAATAGATGCTGTGCATAGATTGGTATTCATGGAAAATAGCGCTAAAGAACTTAGTAAATGATTGTTTAAATTTATTTACTCACAAAATTAATACTCAATAAACGAGGTGCACATGATTGACTTTCAAAGACCTGACGGAACATCAGCCCAAGCGTATTTGGTTGAACCGGATAACTTAAAGAATGCACCTGGCATCGTCGTGATTCAGGAATGGTGGGGCTTAGACGAAGAGATTAAAGAGGTTGCCAATCGTTTAGCGAAGGCTGGATTCAGGGCTTTGGTACCCGATCTCTATCGTGGGCAATTAGCGCTTGCAGCAAACGAGGCGGAGCATTTGATGAATGACTTAAATTTTGGTGATGCAGCCAGCCAAGATATTCGTGGTGCAGTCCAATATCTGAAGGCAAGTGGCAGCAATAAAGTAGCTGTTACAGGATTTTGTATGGGTGGTGCATTGACGGTTTTATCAGCAGGTCTCGTTCCTGAGTGTGACGCAACCGTTGTCTGGTATGGCTATCCTCCCCTGGAATATGTGGATGCGCAAGCGATTAAAAAACCCATGCTAGGGCATTGGGCATTGCATGATGAGTTCTTTGCTATTGGTGGCGTTGACCAGTTAGAGGAAAAATTAACACTTGCGGGCGTGAATTATGACTTCCAGCGCTATGAGGCAAAGCATGCTTTTGCTAATCCGAAATCCACTACAAGAAATCTACCGCCATTACAGTACAACCCTGAGGCGGCTGCATTAGCCTGGGATCGCACAATGCATTTTTTAAATGAGCATATAAAGAACTAGTAGATGCATTTATTTTCAGAAAACCTTGCAGTTGAAATCGCCTCTTACTATCGCAACCTGGCCTTAGGACATGGCGCTATACCCAAAGTATTTACCTTAGTAAATGGTGAGGGTAGTCAGTACCTCTTTTTTATTGATGATCTGCAGTTAGAGCAAGATGAGGAAAATCAATTTCTCGCTTTTATTGTTCAAGAGCATGAGGCAGTTTGTTACGCCAGAGGTACTTTAGTGGTGCTCGCAAAATCCTCACAATTGATTGAATTTGCCGTCATTGATGAAGACGATGACGAGGCTATCGTCTGCTCTGCGACACTGATGCGAGATCTCGATGACAAGCCGGTAGGGTTGACTGAGTTTGAAAAGACTTTAGCCCCAAAAGAATCCATCTTTTTTAGCGGTCTATTTGAGCCTGTTGAGCTCTCTGAAAACAAGCAGGAGGAGTTTGAGAGCCTTTGGGCGGAGATGAAACCTAAGATTTTGCACCGTATGATGGAAATCTAAGTTCCTATTGCAATAAGGGGTTATAGTCCCCATATAAGCACTAGTTAGAGTAAATGGTGCCCAGGAAGGGACTCGAACCCCCACAACCTTACGATCGCCAGCACCTGAAGCTGGTGCGTCTACCAATTTCGCCACCTGGGCATGCCATTATTATAAAGGGATGTGCCCTTTAGGCTTCTTTTTAACCCCCGTTTGGCTTTTCACCCTTCAGACTTGATGGTTTGATACAGTAGCCACATTCAGAATATTGATCGTTTTATAAGGCAAATATTGCCGAAGGAATTAAATGCGTAAAGCAAAAGACTTGGTGCCACGAGAGGCTGACCGTTTAGGTACAGTCCAAGGTCACCGAGATGGATTTGGATTTGTGATCCCCGATGATGGCGGTGAAGATATTTTTCTTTCTGAAAGAGAAATGTCCCGTGTCATGCATAGTGATCGAGTGAGTGTCAGAGTATTAGGGACAGACCGTCGTGGCCGTCCTGAAGGTCAGATAGTTGAAGTAATTTTGCATGCCAATAAAGTGGTGATTGGACGCCTCTTAAATGAGAATGGCGTTCTCATTGTTGCTCCTGAAGATAAGCGAATTGGCCACGATATCTTGATGCCACCAAAAGGCCAAGGTAATGCCAAATTAGGTCAAGTCGTTAGTGTAGAAATTATTGATTACCCGGATAGCTATCGTCAGGCAGTAGGCCGTGTAGTGGAGGTCTTAGGGGAAATCGATGATCCTGGTATGGAAATTGAAATCGCCGTGCGTAAGTATGGCGTTCCTCATGTGTTCTCTGTTGCAGCCCAAAAAGAAGCCGATGCTTTGCCCGATACCGTTCAGCAATCCGATCTAGAGGGCCGGGTTGATTTACGGGATGTACCTTTAGTTACCATTGACGGTGCAGATGCACGTGATTTTGATGATGCGGTCTATTGTGAGCCTGTGATGTATGGCAAAGCGAAGGCTTGGCGACTGATTGTGGCAATTGCAGACGTATCGCATTACGTTAAGCCAGGTCATCCATTGGATGATGAAGGATTATTACGGGCTACTTCAGTGTATTTTCCGCGGCGAGTAATACCGATGCTGCCTGAGAAGATCTCGAATGGCTTGTGCTCCCTCAATCCAGGCGTAGATCGCCTTTGTATGGTGTGTGACTCGGTAGTGGATACCCATGGCGAAGTGCTTGCTTATCAACTCTATCCAGCGGTGATGCATTCTGCGCAACGCTTTACTTATGACGCTGTTTGGGAAGTCCTCTCTAATAGCAAGGGTCCTGAGGCTTCGCGTTTTGCAGAGCTCCGACCTTTATTAACAAACCTATATTCGCTCTATAAAATTTTGCTAGATGCACGCCAAAAACGGGGTGCTATTGAATTTGAAACAACTGAAACTCAAATTATTAGCAATGAGCTGGGTAAAATTCTGCGAATTGAGCCTCGCCTTCGCAATGATGCACATCGCTTAATTGAAGAGTGCATGTTGACTGCTAACGTCTGCGCTGCAGATTTTATTGATAAAAATAAGCATCTCAGTCTATACCGAGTGCATGGCGAGCCTTCAGAAGAAAAGCTCGCGACCTTGCGTCAGGTGCTCCGAACTTCTAGTCTGTCATTGGGGGGCGGCGACAAACCTAAACCTAAAGACTATTCCAAGTTAATGCGAGAAATTAAAGAGCGGCCCGATGCCAATATGTTGCAGACAGTTGTCTTACGTTCGATGCAGCAAGCAATGTACCAGCCGGATAACGAAGGCCACTTTGGTCTAGCTTACCCAGCGTATTCACATTTCACGAGTCCTATTCGCCGATATCCAGATCTCTTAACCCATCGTGTTATTAAGTCGATCTTAGCGAAGAAACCATATGTTCCTGTATTGCCACCAACAGTACCTTTAAATCTCACGCTACCTCGCAAAGGTAAGGGTCGTGAGAATGCGGTGAATGCGAAAAAATCACATCATGATGCAAAAGAGGCTAGTGCAAAAGGTACTCGATTACCTAAATTACCAAAAGGGGCAAACGCTGCACTGCCTATCTGGGGTCAACTAGGAGTTCATTGCTCTTCTAATGAGCGACGTGCTGATGAGGCATCCCGTGACGTTGAGGCTTGGTTAAAGTGCTATTACATGCGAGACCATCTCGGACAAGAATATGCGGGCTCTGTCACTGGGGTAGCATCCTTTGGTCTCTTTATACAACTGGAAAACCTATTTGTTGAAGGCATGGTTCATGTCACCGAGCTAGGGGGTGATTATTTTCAATACGATGAAGCGCGCCAAGAGCTGCGTGGAGAGAGAACAGGTATTCGTTATCGTTTAGGCGATCGTGTACACGTATTAGTTAGTCGAGTAGATCTTGATGCACGTAAGATCGAATTTAGCTTGGTCAAGTCTGTGGGCCTAGAGCCAGGTGGCACGACTAATCGTCGTCAAATTATCTTGGCAAGTGATACTGGTCGTCCCAACAAGAAGGCTGCGCCTAAAAAAGGCAGATCTGGAAGTAAGGAGCCTCAAAGACACAGTGGCGTCAATGTTAATGCTGCTAAATCTGCTGGTAACTTAGGTGCTAATCAGGCTAAAGGTAAAGCAACTAAATCTACCAAACCCAGTAAACCCACTAGATCTGCTGGAAAGCCTGCTGGCACCAAGCCGCCAGTTCGAAGCACGAATGCCGGAAGAAAAAAATGATCTTGAAGCCAGTGGCTAAGGCAAATTAAATTCAGAGCAAAGTTAGTTCAAAGATAAAGTGATTATGAAACAAATATTAGTAGGTTTTCATGCAGTGCAAGCACGCTTAAGAGTAGATCCTGTCAGTCTTAAATCGGTGTATTTTGATCCTAGTCGTCGGGATCGTCGTATGGGAGATTTTTTGAAGCAAGCCGAAGAAGTGCTCGGTGAGCGCTTGCATGCAGCAGATTCTGAGCGCCTACATAAGCTGGCAGGACATGATCGCCATCAAGGTGTCGTAGCGCTCGCGGACAAAATGACGGTTGCCCGCACCATTACGGAAGTTATTGAAGATGCTCAAAGCAATCAAAGCCAAGCGATGTTCTTGGTATTGGATGGCGTAACAGACCCTCATAACTTTGGCGCCTGCTTGCGAGTAGCTGATGGTGCTGGAGTAGATGCAGTAGTGATTCCAAAAGACCGTTCTGCGTCAATTAATGCTACTGTCAGTAAGGTCTCTAGCGGAGCTTCTGAAGTGATGCCCGTTATTACCGTCACTAACTTAGTGCGTAGTATGCGAGAGATGCAAGAGGCAGGTGTTTGGCTGATTGGTACTGATGATGAGGCAACAAAATCGATCTATGATATTGATTTGACGGGGCCAATCGGGATTGTGATGGGCGCCGAGGGTGAGGGCATGCGTCGCTTAACGCGTGAAACCTGTGACGAGCTCGTGCGCATTCCGATGCAAGGCGTTGTAGAAAGCTTAAATGTATCGGTTGCGAGCGGCGTCTGTTTGTATGAAGCCTTGCGTCAACGTTTAGCAAAAACTCCTAAGTAAATTCAATCTAAGTTAGGCGGTTTTTTAGCTTAAGAGGGCTTCTAATTTTTCTGTATCAATACAGAAGTTCCGAATTCCTTCAGCGAGCTTTTCTGTTGCCATGGCATCATTATTTAATTGCAATCTAAAGTGAGATTCATCTAGCTTGAGAGGTGCAATAGCCTCACTTGCCAATGCCGCCTTTGCATTATTGGCATCCAGTTTTTTTGTTATTGGATTGTTGCTGGCTTGAAGCTCGCCTAATAGCTCTGGACTGATGGTGAGTAAGTCGCAACCTGCGAGCTCCAGAATTTGAGTAGCACTCCTAAAGCTGGCACCCATAATTTCAGTGCTAATACCAAAATGTTTGTAATAGTGGAAGATCCGCTTAACAGATGTCACACCAGGGTCATTGGCTCCGCCGTTATCGATATCACTCCAGTTGCTACCCAGCTTTGCTTTGTACCAGTCAGTAATACGCCCTACAAATGGTGAAATCAGAGTGGCATGGACTGCGCCACAGGCAGCAGCCTGAACTAGTGAAAAGAGTAAGGTCATATTGCAATGAATGCCTTCTGCTTCCAATGCCTTAGCTGCCTGGATGCCTTCCCAAGTTCCAGCTAGCTTAATTAATATTCTTTGACGATCAATGCCATGAGATTCATATAGTGCAATCAGGTGCTTTGCTTTTAAAACAGTAGCTTGCGTATCAAATGAGAGGCGGGCATCCACTTCTGTGGAGACTCTGCCGGGAACGATTTTTAAAATCTCTAGGCCAAACGCCACCAGAATGTAATCCACTAAATCTACTGGCTTCATGCCGGGATGAGCCATTTTCACTTGTTTGACGAGTGCCTGGTAGTTCGTTTGCTGAGCCGCCTTCAAAATTAAGGATGGATTGGTCGTGGCATCTTGAGGCTGATACTCCTGCATTCGTTCAAAATCGCCGGTATCAGCCACGACGGTTGTAAGTTGCTTGAGTTGCTTGAGTTGGTTAGGCGCTGAGGTGTGAGATGTCATGAGGATCTTTGAGGCTATCGATAAATAAAAGACGATTGTTTAGGAGTATCTTTAGATATCATATGATAGATGTATTAATCATCGTCTTCCAGCAAAGATAAGGGCCTTAGGTCAGGATATGAACCAGGATCAGTTAAAACAGTTAGTGGGTGTAGCAGCCAAAGACGAAGTCCTTAAATTACCCGCAGGGCAGGTACTGGGTGTTGGTACGGGATCTACCGCTAATTGTTTTATTGATGCGCTGGCACCTTATAAGGCCCATTTTTCTGGGGCAGTATCTAGCTCGAATGCCACCACGGAGCGCTTGCTCAAACATGGTTTTAAGGTGCTTGACCCTAATGAGGTGAGTGTCTTGCCTGTTTATGTTGATGGCGCTGATGAAATTGATCCAGCCGGACATATGATTAAAGGTGGCGGTGGCGCTTTGACTCGTGAGAAGATCATTGCCTCAATGGCGCAGCAATTTATTTGCATTTGCGATGCTACCAAGCAGGTCCCCGTACTAGGTCACTTTGCCTTACCAGTTGAGATTATTCCCTTAGCCAGAGGCGTTGTCACGAGAGAGCTTGAGAGGCTAGGCGGTAAGGTGAGCTTACGTGCGACTAAAAGTATCCGCGCAGATTTAGATCAAACCCCAAGTGAACCTTTTGTAAGCGATAACGGTGGCTGGATTTTAGATGTTGCAGGTCTGCAGATTAGCCATCCACTAGCACTAGAGTCGCAGATCAATCAGATTGCTGGGGTGATTACGGTAGGTTTATTCGCTAAAGAAAAAGCCGATGTTCTGCTAGTGAGCAATGAATCTGGGATTAGCAGGATCGTATTCGAATAAAAAACCCGACGGGGATACAGTAGTAAGCCCATCGGGTTTGTTTGCCATGTCATGCATGGCTAGGACAAAAAGAAGGTATTTCGTTCCCCTTGTCCAATAAGCATAAAGATATGCTTATTAGGATTGGCTTACGCCAATGTAGTTAATCACTATTTCTGATCAACCACAACTCCATCCTATGCCTCTTATTTTGAATCGTCAATAGCGAAGACGTAAAAGAACTTTTTTACTCCGCAGGGGGCACATAGCCTTGTGCCACATCAGCGCCACCTTCAAAGAAGTATTTTTCTACTTGCTTGAGCAGGTACTGGCGTGCGCGAGGATCTGCCATATTGAGACGGTTTTCATTAATCAGCATGGTTTGGTGTTTTAACCAGGCTGCCCAAGCTTCCTTAGAAACTTGATTCCAAATTTTCTTGCCTAAGTCACCAGGCAATGGAGCAAAGTCCATGCCTTCGGATTCTTTATTGAGTTTGATACATTGAACCATGCGTGCCATCTGTAATACCTTTCAAATACGATTGAACTTCATTGCTAGTATAAATTTTTTACAGATCTTTAGTTAAGACCATTGACTTACGATCCCAGTTATAAATTTGCTTTCTTTCTTCTGGAAGATCCTCAACCGTTGCCCTTTTAAAGCCGCGCTTTAAAAACCAATGCTCCGTTCTGGTGGTTAAAACAAACAGCTTTTTAATACCTTCCTGCTTGGCTCGCATTTCAACACGCTTAAGCAGACGTTCCCCATCCCCTGAACCTTGGACATCCGGATCGACTGCTAAGCAGGCAAGCTCCCCAACCCCATTAGGGAATGGGAAGAGGGCAGCACAACCAAAAAGGACCTTGTCATGCTCAATTACGGAGAAACGCTGGATATCGCGCTCGATTACATCTTGGCCTCGCGCGGCGAGGATGCCATCTTCTTCAAGTGGACTAGTGAGCTGCAGAATTCCGCCGATGTCATCTTGGTTAGCTTCACGCAGATTCTCTATATCTGATGAAGCAAGCATCATGCCAATACCATCATGGGTAAATAGCTCTTCTAATAAGGCCCCATCTTGATTGCAAGGCAAGAAGTGCACCCGACTCACGCCAGCACGAATTGCTCTACCAGAGATATTGAGCAAGCCTTTCATACCGATATCTAATTGTGGATGCTTGACAATATGTTCTTGAAGCTGCGGCATCGATAATTCAGTAATGTAATCACCCTCATCATCTTTGAGTCCGGCATACTGACTTAAGAAGATTAGCTTGTCTGCTTTGAGGGCTGCAGCTGTAGAAGCCGCAACATCTTCAAAGGCTAAATTGAATGCTTGTCCAGTGGGAGAAAATCCCAGCGGAGAGAGCAAAACAATCTTATTACTATCAAGCGATTGTCTAATTGAAGATGAGTCGACTTTACGAACGAGGCCCGTGTGAATGTAATCGACACCCTCAACTACACCCACTGGCATAGCGGTAATAAAGTTCCCTGAGATTACAGAAATGCGCGATCCTGCCATTGGTGTATTTGGTAAGCCACGACTAAAGGCCGCCTCAATATCAAGACGCAATTCACCTGCAGCTTCTTTAACGCACTCAAGAGCTGCAGCATCGGTAATACGATAGCTGTGCAGAGCGCTTTTTCCAAACTTACTCTTGATATTGCGCAGGCTTAATTGCTCTTCAATCTGGGGGCGAATACCGTGAACCAGCACAATACGCATGCCCATGGCATGGAGCATCGCAATATCTTCAATGAGATTTTCTAGGCCAATTTCTAAGGCGAGCTCACCAGCAAAGGCAATGACAAATGTCTTTTCGCGGAAGCTATGAATATAGGGCGCAACATCACGCAGCCACCCTACAAAAGGAAAGTTAGAGCTTGATTCTTCGGCGTTTGAGCCGGGGTTTGGTGCATTTGTTGGCATAGTGAGAAAATTATAGGGTGCAAGAGCCCATAAACCAACAAAAACCCAAAGCAAGCCCGATTGCTGTGCCTGGTTCCAACACCTTGCGGCGCCTAGAGATTCGCTTTCCGGAGGAGTTGCCCGTATCTGGTCAACGCCAAATCATCAAAGATGCCTTGAACTCTCACCAGGTGATCATTGTCTGTGGGGAGACAGGTTCAGGCAAAACAACCCAGCTGCCCAAGATCTGCTTAGACCTCGGTAGGGGCACCATGAATGGTGGGCACTTGATCGGGCACACACAACCCCGCCGGATTGCTGCAACAGCCACTGCTAAGCGTATCGCGCAAGAGCTGGGAACGCCAATTGGTCAGGATGTCGGCTATCAGATCCGCTTTGCCGACAAGACCAGTCAAGGTGCTTCTATCAAACTCATGACAGATGGTATTTTGCTGGCAGAGACCCAGCGCGATCCTCAACTACGCGCTTATGACACCCTCATTATTGATGAGGCCCATGAACGTAGTCTTAATATTGACTTTCTGTTGGGTTATCTCAGGCAGTTGCTCCCAAAGCGTCCAGACTTAAAGCTCATTATTACCTCGGCCACCATAGATGCCCAACGATTTTCTGATCACTTTACGATCGGTGGCAAGCTTGCCCCAGTCATTGAGGTTAGCGGTAGGCTCTTTCCGGTTGAGCAGCGATATATCTCATTGGAGCCCGAGGCTCGAGCCGATGCCAAGTCTGACGGTAAAAAACCATCTAAGGAAGCAAAAGAAATTCCTGATGCAGTGACTGAGGCGATTGCCAATGTCTGGCGAGAGGGCGCTTCTGGTGCCGGGGATGTTTTAGTGTTTTTGCCAGGAGAGCGTGAGATTCGGGATTGTGCTGAAGCACTCAGAAAAGACCATGTACTCCAACAACGATTTCATCCAGAGATATTAAGTCTATTTGCTCGTCAGTCGGTAGCGGAGCAAGAGCGTGTTTTTAGTCCTGGAAATGGCCGTCGCATCATTCTCACGACAAACGTTGCTGAAACTTCATTAACGGTACCCAATATTCGTTATGTGGTTGATAGTGGCTTGGCGCGGGTCAAGCGTTATTCATACCGTAACAAAGTAGAGCAGTTACAAATTGAGCCGATTTCACAAGCAGCAGCCAATCAGCGTGCAGGTCGATGTGGCCGAGTATCCGATGGTATTTGTATTCGGCTTTTTAGTGAGCAGGATTATCTCAGTCGTCCTAAATTCACTGATCCTGAAATTCTCCGAAGTTCCTTAGCGGCGGTACTTTTACGTATGAGCGCACTGCGTTTACCCAGAATTCAAGAATTTCCATTTATAGATAAACCACTGGGTCGTGCGATTGCAGATGGGGTGCAACTCTTAGATGAGTTAGGAGCGATTGAGTATGACGAGGTTTTGACTGCAGAAAGTCAAGATAGTAATCGACGATTTAAGTTGACCCTTATCGGCAAGCAATTGGCAGACCTACCCTTAGATCCTCGTATTGGCCGTATGCTTTTGGCAGCCAAAGAACACCATGCCTTGCGTGAGGTGACCATTATTGCTTCGGCCTTAGCTACTCAAGATCCTCGTGAGCGACCGATGGATCAGGCTGCAGCTGCAGATCAAGCGCACTTACAGTTTGCTGATGAACGCTCAGAATTTTTAAGCTTTGTAAAACTGTGGGACTGGTATCACGATGCTTTACGTCATAAAAGCAGTAATCGTCAATTAGAAAATCTTTGTCGCAGTAAGTTTTTATCTCCTCGACGTTTACGTGAATGGCGAGATATTCATGGGCAGCTACATACGATGTTGGGAGAAAAGGATTGGAAAGAAAACCCTTCGTCCGCAACCTATGAGCAAGTGCATTTATCTTTACTTACAGGCTTATTGGGATATGTCGCCAAAAAAGAAGAGGATGAAAAATCTCAAGAGCGCGGCAGCAAGACGGGAAGCTATATCGGCGCTCGCGGTATTCGGCCGTTTATTTGGCCGGGATCAACCATAGGCAAAAAAGCAGGTGCCTGGATTTTGGCAGGTGAGCTTCAAGAAACAAACCGAATGTATGCCCGCACGATTGCCAAGATTGAGCCTCAATGGGTGGAAAAAGTAGCGGCGCATCGCCTGATCACTTCCTTAAGTGACCCATTTTGGGATAGTCGCCAAGGTGAGGTAATGATTTTTGAGCGCGGCACCCTGTATGGATTACCCATCTATCATGGCCGCCGTGTTCGTTTTGAGCCTCATAATCCCTCTGAGGCGCGCGCACTCTTCATTAGCCAAGCCCTAGTGCAAGAGGGCATGTTTGGTCGCATGGATACGCCAGCCCTGATGCGGGAGACTGAGGCAGATGCCCGCAAACAATACCCTGGTAGTTTTGAATTCTTCTGGCATAACCGTCGGCTAATTAAAGAAATTGAAGCGCTCGAACATCGCTCTAGGCGCCCAGATGTATTGGTGGATGACGACTTGTTATTTGCTTTTTATGATTCACGTATTCCGCAAGATGTGCTCAGTAGAGACAGTCTAAAGGCGTGGTTAAAGCGCCCTGCGAAAAAAGAGGGTGATGACGCTATTAATCATGATGCTCAACTCCGTTTATCTAAAGCGGATTTAATGCGACATGAAGCAGCGGGTATTACAGTAGATCGTTATCCAAAAATCATACGATTTGGCGCCGGTGACCTAAGTTTGACTTATCACTTTGAACCAGGTAGCCCAAAGGATGGCGTGACGCTAGTGGTTCCTCTAACCTTACTAAATCAGGTAGATGGCCGTCGTTGTGAATGGCTTGTACCTGGAATGTGTGAGGAAAAAATACTCCTCCTCCTAAAGACGCTTCCTCAAAAACTACGCCGTCATTGTGTACCTTTGCCGGAATACGCAAAGGCTTTCTTAGATCGTATGCTGGATGCAGGTCAATTTGGTCAAGGTGACTTTTTAGATAGTCTGATTACTGATATCCGCAAAGAGCGTGGCTTAGAAATCAAGCGAGCAGATTTTAGGCCAGAAGCCTTACCACTGCATTCCTCCATGAATTTTCGTTTAGTGGATGAGCATGGTCGACAACTGGAGCTAGAGCGTAATTTAAGTCGCTTACGAGCAGAGTATGGTGAGCAGGCGCGGACTGCATTTCAGGCAATTGCTCAACAGGCTGTTCATGAAGAGCTAGGTATCGACACCCCAGCGGTGCCACTTGGTACTGTTGTTAACAAGGCTATCCCCACTTCAGCCGCTACCAGTCCGATAGAGCAGGGCGGTTTTCGAAGTTGGGAGTTTGGTGAGTTGCCGGAGACTTTAGAAATTCAAAAAGGAAGCCGCACTTTGTTTGGCTACCCCGCCTTGGTTGACCGCGGTGACACATGTGATCTCGAGGTATTTGATGATTTATTAGAAGCAAGAAAATACCATTGGCAAGGACTACGTCGTCTTTTTGCTTTGTCGAATAAAGACACTTTAAAAGCCTTGCAAAAACAGCTTCCAGGCATACGTGAGCTGGGTCTGCTTTTTATTAATATTGGCTCAGTAGAGGCGCTTATCGAACAAATTCTGGATCTTGCCCTGGAGCGTGCTTTTATGTCTGACCCCTTGCCGGTCAACGCAGAACAATTTTCCGATCGCTTGCAGGCTGGAAAACCTGGATTGGCTTTAATTGCTCAGGAGATTGCCAAACATGCCCTGGCGGCGCTACAAGCCTATGCTGATTTACAAAAAAAGCTTGCTCAAGCAAAAGCTGCCTCGCCAAGCGCGTATGCAGATATTCAGTCACAAGTACAGGGATTGATTTTTCCTAAATTGATTTCTGGTATTCCATATGGCCAGCTAGTCCATTTGCCTCGCTACCTCAAGGCGATTGCTTTGAGGATCGATAAGTTACGGTCTAATCCTGTCCGCGATGCCCAATGTCAAAAAGATTGGGAGTCAGTGGCAAGGCCATGGCAAAAACTGATTCAAAATAGCCAGGGGAGTCATGGCTACATAGTAAATAATGATGAGCCCTTGCAGGAATTTCGTTGGCAGCTTGAGGAGTTAAGGGTTGCTCTTTATGCCCAAGAATTGAAGACGCCTACCCCGATGTCCCTCAAACGACTTGAAAAAGTCTTATCTAGCTTGAGATAAGACAAATTCCCCCTGATTCTAAGGACATGCAGTCACCCCTGAATGCTTACAATAAGAGATATGTATACATTTAAAGATTATTCAAACTTAAGCACTCCTTCAGCCCTAATAACAGCGACCTACTTGGCCCTATTGGGGGCTAGCGCAGTGCAAGCTGCCCCCGATCTAAAGACAGAGCCTAAGTTAGCGATTGTGCTTAATTCAGGTGAAGCTTCCGTTAGCTTGATCGATATGCCTACTCGAACAGTGATTAAGACGGTTCCAGTTGGTAAAGAGCCACACCACTTAATGATGACCTCAGATAAGAAGACCTTATTAGTTGCCAATGCCGTCAGCAATGACATTGACCTCATGAGTCCCACCACGGGTGAATTAACTGGAAAAATTCCCAACATTATTGATCCGTACCATATTGGTTATTCACCCAACCATAAATGGTTTGTTGCAAATGGTAACCGTCTGGATAGAGTAGATGTCTATCACGCTCAAGGTACTGATCTAAAATTGGCTAAGACTATTAAGCTTGGTAAGACGCCAAGTCATATTGCTTTTACGGCCGATAGCAAAATAGCATTTGTCACCCTGCAAGACTCAAATGACTTTGCTGCAATAGATCTAGAAACTCAGACTGTGCTGTGGAAAATGCCCACAGGCAAAATGCCGGCTGGATTATGGATGACGCCAGGTGATCAATATCTGCTGATTGGAAATACAGGTGAAGATTTTGTACAAGTGATTGATTGGAGAAATCGTAAAGAGATTAAGCGTATTGTTACAGGCAAGGGGGCGCATAATTTTCGTCCACTAGGTGATAAGAAGCATGTCTTCCTAAGTAATCGGGTAGCCGCAACGATTAGTATGTTGAATATGCAAACCCTAGAAAAGGTGGGTGATATTACGGGCTTGCCTGCAGGACCAGATGATATGGAGGTCACGCCTGATGGAAAAACTTTGTGGGTGACTTTACGTTTTGCGAAAAAAGTAGGCGTGATTGATATTCCTTCTTTGAAATTAGTGACGGTTATTCCCGTTGGAAAATCTCCGCATGGTGTTTTCTTTACTCCATCAGCTGCTTGGGAGTAGTCAGAGCGCATGCACTTCAATGCCTTTTTTATTCAATTGCTGGGTTTTGTCGTTTTATGCATCATCCCTAGCTTGGTATTGGCACAAGAAGCCCGTTGTACCAAAACGGTCTATTTGAGTTTCGATACCGGCAACATGGCTGTTGCACAAACTGTTGCTGACATCTTAAATCGGCAGAAAGTGAAAGCGACATTTTTTCTTGCGAATGAAAAAACTACCCAGGGTGACTTTTCATTAGATGATTCGTGGAAAGGCTATTGGCAAGATCGACTCCGCGAAGGTCATCATTTCGGTAGCCATACCTATGATCATGTCTATTTCGTAAAAGATGGCCCTGTAGGTGAGGTCTATGCAAAACCACAGTTTGGCCCTAAAGCAGGCGTAAGCTCTTTGTATAACGAAGCAAGTTACTGCCGGGAAATTCGTAGGGTAGATGATCGTTTTAAAGAGCTGACAGGCTCATCCTTGCAAAAAATTTGGCGAGCACCTGGTGGCAAAACTTCACCCCGTTTAATCAATATGGGCAAGCAATGCTCTTATCAACATATCGGCTGGAATCTAGCAGGCTTTTTGGGGGATGAGCTGAGCTCTCAAACTCACCCCAATCAGAGGTTACTGGAGGAGGCCAGCGCTAAGATTCAGGATGGGGATATTGCCATGGCGCACCTTGGGATTTGGTCTAGAAAAGATCCATGGGCTCCCGCAGTTTTGGAGCCACTCATTATCAACTTAAAAAACCGTGGGTTTTGCTTCGCCACTCTGCCTAAACAAGATAAATAAGTCACAATAAAGGCTATGGAGTTTAATTCTGTCACTTCCTTCATCTCCGCTGCATATGCTAGCGTTCAAGAGTTCTTGTACGCGCATCTTGTGGAGCCGATGTTGTATCAGTTTAATTTAATGCCATGGGCAGAAGATGTCTTTGATGGAATGGACTGGTTCTTGCTCGGCTGTATCCAGATTTTTCTGATTGTTATTGTGCTGCGTAATTGGGAGAAATTGGCGCCAGCTGAAGTGCAAGAGAATGTAGGAAAATCTTCTAAAGCAGATATCTTTTATACGCTATTTCATCGATTAGGTATTTTTCACGGCATATTCTTCATTGTTCTATCTGGATTCTTCTTTCAGATGGATGCACTCTTACACGACTTCCGTTTTAGTCGATTAAACGTAGAGTCTTGGTATCCGCCATTGACTGCTATTCCTCTAATTAGTTTTTGTATTTACTTAGTTTTGCTTGATTTTGTGGAGTATCTCTATCATCGAGCTTCACACCTATTTAATTGGTGGTGGCAGTTGCATGCTCTTCACCATAGCCAGACAGTGATGACGGCATGGTCCGATGATCGGAATCATATTGTTGATGACATCTTGCACGCGGCAGTATTTTCTCTCTTTGCATTACTGTTTGGCGTATCGCCAGGTCAATTCATCTTGCTGGTAGTACTCAGCCAACTCATACAAAGCTGGCAGCATTCAAACATCAAGGTACACCTTGGCCTCTTTCAATATCTTTTAGTTTCACCGCTATTTCATCGTATGCATCATGCAGTAGGCTATGGTCACGAAGCAAAAGGTAAGCCTGGAGTGTTAGGGGGCTGTAATTTTGGTGTACTGTTTCCTTGGTGGGACATGTTGTTAAAGACGGCTATTTTTTCTAAAGAAGTTCATCCCACTGGCGTACGAGACTTATCTTTTTCTCATCAAATATTTGTGCAGCAGTGGCAAAGTTTGAAGCATGCTGTACGCGTGCTTTTTCCAAACTATAAATAGGAATATCTGGATAGCATGCAGCAAGTCATCAAAGCATTTGGCTTAGCGCTGATTGGTACGATGCATCCAAAAATGCTTTGGTTAAGCTTACGTCCATTTTTGCTAGTGTCCATTTTGTGGGGCTGTTTCATTTGGCTGACCTGGACACCAGCATTAGAAATGCTCAGTATTTTTTTAACCACTTCTATTTTTACTAGCTGGATTCAGGAGGGGTTAATTTGGGCGGGCTTTGAAAATGCCCGTGCCTGGATTGCACCCCTCTTTTTTGTCATGCTACTTATTCCTATTATTGCCATTAGCCTTTTGGTACTCATCGCCTTTACTACTGTGCCTGCGATTATTAGAAGAGTTACCAGGCAGCATACTTATCAGGACCTAGATAAGAAAAATGGTGGAGGATTTTTTGGCAGCGTGGTGTATACATTATGGTCAGTATTGATTTGTTTGGCGTTGGTGATGTTGACGCTGCCAGTTTGGTGGGTGCCTCCGTTTGTAGCTATTTTGCCGCCTTTACTGTGGGGTTGGCTGACAATGCGTTTAATGTCTTATGACGTATTAGCTCAGCACGCAAGTGCTGAAGAGCGTGATATTTTGCTGTTGAAATATCGTTGGCCCTTACTCGCAATGGGCATTTTTTCTGGCATGCTTGGTGCAGTACCCACTTTTTTCTGGGCAACCTCTGCCTTAGCGCTGGTGCTATTTCCAATTGTGAGTTTTGTTGCCTTGTGGGTTTACTCTATTATTTTTGTTTTTGCAGCACTCTGGTTTGCCCATTTCTTATTACAAGCTCTAAAAGATTTACGAGCGCAAGAGTTGGAGAATTCTTTAAATATTGAAGCGCGGGTAATTGATGGGGAATTTTTGAATCATGGCTGATGAAGTGATACGAGGGAGTCTTGATTCATCCGAGCTAAAGCCGCCTCGGTTCGGCTTAATTGTGATTGGTGATGAAATTCTTTCTGGACGTCGTCAAGATAAGCATCTCAGTAAATTGATTGAGCTCTTAAATGAACGTGGTTTGAGTCTATCTTGGGCAAAGTATGTTGCAGATGACCCAGCACAAATTACGGCTACCTTAAAAGAAAGCTTTGCCAGTGGCGATGTGGTGTTTAGTACGGGTGGGATTGGTACTACTCCCGACGATCACACTCGCAAATGTGCCGCGCTAGCTTTGGGTACAAAAACTGAACTACATCCTCAGGCTCAAGAGCTGATAGCAGGCCGTATTCGATCGATGGCAGATGGCGATCCTGTTAAAGCTAATCTGAATTCTCCAGAAAATCAACATCGTTTCAAGATGGGTGAATTTCCATTGGGCAGTGAAATTATTCCTAACCCGTATAACCAAATTCCGGGCTTTCGTATTCAAGAACATTATTTTTTGCCAGGATTTCCAGTCATGGCTGCTCCCATGATGGCTTGGTGTTTGGATACTCTCTACAAAGAGTATTTTCATCAAGAGGATTGGCGAGAGAAAAGTTTTATTGTCCCCAAAGGAGTTGAATCTACTTTGACGCCATTGATGGAGCAGATTGAAACAATTCACCCTGGCATCAAAGTGTTTAGTTTGCCTTCGGTGGGTGACTCTAATAAAGGGGGCGTCTATGCTGATCGCCATATTGAACTTGGGGTTAAGGGAATCGCTCATCTTTTAGAGCCTGCATGGATTGCATTGCGTCATGGCACAGAAGCCTTAGGTTATAAAATTCATGACATTTCCCACTTATAAAAGCACTACTTTGGTGCAAAATTAGCCTTTTTTGATATTTCTTCTCTTATTTCGGCACTTAAACAGTGCAATAATGATCTCTCCCATTTGTTTGCTTCAGTAAATTAGACACATCCCAAGGGCATGTTTGATGCCTGGAATAGACAAGGGTGTACGCCTTAAGTTTGAATTCCGCATTTAGTTAATAGAGGAGATTTGCATGACGAAGACCGTCGCCGATGTGATGAAGTTAGTTAAAGAGAAAGAATGTACTTTCGTTGATTTTCGCTTTGTAGATACAAAGGGTAAGGAGCAGCACACAACGGTACCTATTTCGCATTTTGACGAAGATAAATTTGAGAGTGGTCATGCATTTGACGGCTCTTCTATTGCTGGCTGGAAAGGAATTGAAGCATCTGACATGCTTTTAATGCCTGATCCAACTGCATGCTATATCGATCCATTTTATGAAGAGCCAACACTCGTTATTACCTGTGATGTGATTGAGCCATCCGATGGCAAAGGTTACGACCGGGATCCACGCTCTATTGCGAAGCGTGCTGAGTCATATCTCAAAAGTACCGGTTTAGGCGATACAGCCTATTTTGGCCCAGAGCCAGAATTTTTTATCTTTGATGGCGTCCGTTGGGGTGCTGATATGCAAGGCTGTTTTGTGAAGATTGACTCTGAAGAGGCCCCATGGTCTTCAGGCGCAGAAATCGAAGGCGGTAATCCAGGTCACCGTCCAGGTAAGAAGGGTGGCTACTTTCCAGTTGCACCAGTAGATACTTTCCATGACATGCGCTCTGAAATGTGTTTGATTTTGGAGTCATTAGGTATTCCTGTTGAAGTTCATCACCATGAAGTTGCTGGCCAAGGTCAAAATGAATTGGGTACAAGGTTTAGTACTTTGGTACAACGTGCCGACTGGACAATTTGGCAAAAATACGTCATCCAAAACGTGGCGCATGCTTATGGCAAGACGGCAACCTTTATGCCTAAGCCAGTGGTGGGCGATAACGGTTCAGGCATGCACGTTCACCAATCTATTTGGAAGAATGGTGAGAATTTGTTTGCCGGTAACGGTTATGCTGGCTTATCTGAATTCGCCTTGTTTTATATCGGCGGCATCATTAAGCATGCGAAAGCACTGAATGCGATTACAAATCCAGGCACAAACTCCTATAAGCGTTTGGTCCCAGGTTTTGAGGCGCCTGTAAAGTTGGCTTACTCTGCTCGTAATCGCTCCGCTTCAATTCGTATTCCGCACGTTGCGAATGCGAAGGGTCGTCGTATTGAAACGCGTTTTCCTGATCCATTAGCTAACCCCTACCTTTGCTTTGCTGCATTGATGATGGCTGGTTTAGATGGCGTACAGAACAAGATTCATCCAGGCGAAGCTGCTGACAAGAACTTGTATGACTTGCCACCAGAAGAAGATGCGAAGATTCCAACTGTTTGTGCCAGCTTAGAAGAAGCTTTGGCGGCATTGGATAAAGATCGTGAGTTCTTGACTCGTGGTGGCGTGTTTACTGACTCTATGATCGATGCATATATCGACTTGAAGATGGAAGATGTGACCCGTTTCCGCATGACGACTCATCCGATTGAATTCGATATGTACTACTCCCTGTAAGCGAAGGAGCAGAATTGAGCGCAGGTCTCTTGCGCAATTCGTTCAAAGGGGCAGCTTCGGCTGCTCCTTTTTTTCCGACATTGCTTGATCAGCTGCCAAATGCCATCGTGGTGTTTGAGGCGGAGAACCAACAATTGATTTATGTGAATGCTGCAGCTGAGTCAGCTCTAGATCTCTCTCGTAAATCACTTGAGGGTCAATCTGTTCATGATTTATTTGGCTCAAATGAATCGCTCAATCATATGATTCAAGAGATAAAGGCGGGGCATTTTTCTGCACAACGCCAGGAGATGGTATTGCATTCCCTTCCTGGAAGCATTCACCAAGATGCGATACCTGCCCATGTCGTGGTCGCTAGTCTGGAGGACCCAGCACTGATCATGATGGAGTGGTTTCCGATTGATCAGCAGCTGCGTAGTGAGCGTGATGAGCGTGTATCGCAACAAGTAGAGGCCAATAAACAATTAATGCGTAATTTGGCTCATGAGATTAAAAATCCTTTAGGGGGTATTCGTGGGGCAGCGCAACTTTTAGAATATGAGCTTCCAGAAAAAGGCTTACGTGAGTACACCCAAGTCATTATTAAAGAATCTGATCGTCTTCAGGATCTCGTAGATCGCTTGCTTGCTCCTCATCGTAAGCCGCATGCTATGGAGTCATTTAATGTTCATGAGGTTCTGGAAAGAGTACGTAGCTTAGTGCTTGCTGAATTTCCTAAGGGATTGAAGATTATTCGTAGCTACGATACTAGCCTTCCAGAAATACTAGGTGATCGTGAGCAGTTGATTCAGGCGGTATTAAATATTGCCCACAATGCGGCGCAAGCACTTTCTAGTGAAATTCGGGAAGGCATTGCTCAAATAGAGCTTAAAACTCGAGTAGCTCGATCTGTAACGATTTCAAAACAGCGCTATAAGATGGCGATGGATTTACATGTCATCGATAACGGGCCTGGTGTAGCAGAAGATATTCGTGAGCGCATTTTTTTCCCATTAGTTTCAGGTAGAGAAGGCGGTAGCGGTCTCGGTTTAACCTTAGCGCAAACTTTTGTGCAGCAACACCAGGGCTTCATTGCCTGTGAGAGCAGTCCTGGTCGGACTGATTTTCATATCCAAATTCCATATCGTAGGCAGGAGAAATCATGATGAAAACAGTTTGGATCGTGGATGATGATCAGTCCATTCGCTGGGTACTAGAAAAGGCGCTGACTCGTGAAAATATTCCCCATAAAAGTTTCTCTAATCCGAATGATGTGTTGGATGCCTTAGAAAAAGAAGTGCCCCAGGTATTAATTTCTGATATTCGTATGCCCCGAGGCAATGGCTTAGACCTTTTGCAGAATGTTAAAGAGACTCACCCTTTGCTACCTATCATTATCATGACTGCATATTCAGATTTAGACTCTGCGGTATCAGCTTTGCAAGGAGGCGCATTTGAGTACCTTACTAAGCCGTTCGATATCAATAAAGCAATAGAGCTGATTCGTCGCGCCATCGAGCAGGGCGAGCGCAATCAGTCTAGCAGTAAGGATGTAAATGGCTGGAGACAGGACTCTACAGAGATCATTGGTCAAGCGCCAGCGATGCAAGAAGTCTTTCGTGCTATTGGGCGTCTAGCGCAGTCACATTCCACTGTTTTAATTACTGGCGAATCAGGGACTGGTAAAGAGTTGGTTGCCCAAGCATTGCATAAGCATAGCCCTCGTGCTAAAGGTCCGTTTATCTCATTTAGTACGGCAGCAGTACCCAAAGATTTATTAGAATCGGAGTTATTTGGTCATGAGCGGGGAGCTTTTCCTGGAGCTATGACTTTACGTCGTGGACGCTTTGAGCAGGCTGATGGTGGCGCTCTGTTCTTAGATGAGATTGGGGATATTCCTTTGGATCTGCAGACGCGTTTATTGCGTGCCTTAACGGATGGACACTTTTATCGTGTTGGCGGTCAAGATCCTATTAAGGCGAATGTCCGTATTATTGCCTCGACGCATCATCATTTAGAGGCACGGGTTGCTTCAGGCGATTTTCGTGAGGATCTTCTGCATCGACTCAATGTCATTCGCCTGCGTATGCCTCCATTGCGAGAGCGTGCTGAAGATATCCCTGTGTTAGCTCGCCATTTTATGTTGTCCTGCGCTAAATCCTTAGGCGTTGAGCCCAAGAAGTTATCTGATGAAGTTCTGTCGGAAATTGGAGTAATGCCGTTTCCTGGCAATGTCCGACAGTTAGAAAATTTGTGCCATTGGTTAACGGTGATGACTGCATCTAATGTAATTGTTGTAAGCGATCTGCCGTCAGATATATTGACTCAAGCTAATGAGCAGCCCATGTTGTTGCAAGGAGATATAACAACAGCTGCTCCTAGTACACCAAAAGGGTATGTTATAGATTGGGAGACTGGCTTAAGTCGTTTGGCGGTGAAGATGCTTCAGGATGGCGAAGTCGAGGTATATGACGCCTTGTCATCTAAGTTTGAGAAGGCTGTTTTACAGGCAGCGCTTGAAGTTACCCGCGGAAGAAGAGTAGAAGCCGCGCAGCGCCTAGGGATAGGTCGAAATACGATTACTCGGAAACTGCAGGAGTTAGGCATTAATGACTAAATCTGTTCGCATAGCTGCTTGGAATGTGAATTCGTTGAAAGTACGTTTACCGCACGTATTAACTTGGTTGCAGAGCCAGGAAAAAGCACAGAAACCTATTGATGCACTATGTCTTCAAGAGCTTAAACTCACGGATGATAAATATCCTCATCGCGAGCTGGAAGATGCGGGCTACTTAAGTTTTTCAGCCGGACAAAAAACCTATAACGGGGTGGCTATTATTCTGCGTCGTGCTGCCTTAGCTCCCATGGCCTCAGACGTGGAGTCTGCATTTCTCAAGCCAGTCCGCAATATTCCTCATCATATCGATGAGCAGCAACGTATTCTGGCTGCGACAGTTTGTTTTAAGGGGATGCAGCCTATGCGGCTAGTATCAGCCTATTTCCCCAATGGTCAGTCGCCCGATAGTGATAAATTTGTGTATAAGCTAGCATGGCTTAGCGCACTTGAAGCCTGGCTGAAGAATGAACTTTCTCAGAATAGCCGCCTGGCTTTATTGGGCGATTTTAATATTGCACCGCACGACCTAGATGTGCATGACCCCGCTAAGTGGATTGGTCAAAATCTAGTATCCCCTCAAGAGCGCGCAGCCTTCGATCAATTAATTGGTCTAGGTTTAGCAGATTCTTTCCGTATGTTTGAGCAAGCACCCAAATCATTTAGTTGGTGGGATTATCGAATGATGGGCTTTAGACGTAATGCGGGCATGCGGATCGATCATATTCTTTTGAGTCAAGCCCTTCAAGAAAAATGCATAGCCAGCATCATCGATAAAGAGCCGCGCACTTGGGAGCAGCCCTCAGATCATGCCCCTGTCATCGCCGAAATCGAAGCATAACTAGGTTAACCGAAAGGTTGTGCTTAGTGCGCTACCAAGCCACCGTGACGCAACAAGGCATCAATACTAGGCTCACGCCCCCGAAAGGCTTTGAAAGATTCTGCAGCAGGGCGGCTGCCACCCACCTCTAAAATTTCTGTACGGTAACGAATGCCCGTTTCTAAATCAAGCACGCTACCAGTGAGCTTGGCAGCTTCTTCAAAAGCAGCATAGACGTCAGCAGACAGTACCTCAGCCCATTTGTAACTGTAATACCCGGCCGCATAACCCCCAGCAAAAATATGGCTAAAGGTATTAGGCCAACGAGAGATTTCTGCTTGAGGGATCACGTTGTACTCATTTGCGATAGCTCTAGACAGTTCTAAAACGGCGAGTCCTTGGGCCTTCTGAGCATTAAAGCTGGAGTGAAGGCGCCAGTCCGTTAATGAGAAAACAGCTTGGCGCAAGGTTGCCAAACCATTTTGAAAGTTTTTTGCGGCTAGGATTTTGTCAAATAAGTCACGAGGTAATGCATTCCCAGTATCAACATGGGCAGTCATATTTTTGAGTACTTCCCATTCCCAGCAAAAGTTTTCCATAAATTGGCTAGGTAATTCCACTGCATCCCATTCAACGCCATTAATTCCTGAGACACCTAAGGCGCCTACTTGGGTCAGTAGATGATGAAGACCGTGACCACTTTCATGAAAGAGGGTAATGACATCATCGTGGGTAATAGTGGGTTGACGCAATATGCCATCTACTTTTACGGGTGCTGCAAAGTTGCAGACTAAATACGCAACCGGCGTCTGAATTTCTCCATTGGGTAATTCACGACGGCCCCGAGCATCATCCATCCAGGCGCCACCACGTTTGCCCTGTCTTGCATAAGGATCCAAATAAAAGTGAGCCAGGATTTCCCCAGCTACATCGTTCACCGAGAAGGATTGCACATCATCATGCCAAGTAGGCAGCGATGCAGTCTTAATCTGTACGCCGAATAGGGTTTGAATAACACCAAATAAACCTTCTAAAACTTTTGGTAGTGGAAAGTATTGCTTTAATTCATTTTCAGAAAATGCATAGCGTTCTTGTTTGAGCTTCTCAGAAGCAAATGCAATATCCCATGGCTCTAAACCATTATCTAAATTTAGTGACGACTGAGCAAACAGTTTTAGTTCTTGCCAATCTTTTTCAGCAAAGGGTTTTGCACGAGTGGCAATATTTCTCAGGAATTGATCTACTTCAGGAACATCTCGTGCCATTTTTGGCGCTAGGCTCAAGGCTGCATAGTTGTCAAAGTTAAGCATGCGGGCTTCCTCATCTCGCAGCCGTAATTGAGACAGCATATTTTCAGTGTTATCCCATTCTGATTTACCATTACCAAATTGAGATGCTAATTCTGAGGCTCGAGTGACATAGGCCTCATACATGAGACGCCGTAAAGGACGGTTTTCAGAATACTGCATTAAGGGGTAATAAGAGGGGAAGTGCAGTGAAAATGCCCAGCCCTGTAGATTCTTTTGTTCGGCCAGATCAGCGGCTGCCGCAATTGCATCTCCGGGAAGGCCGGCTAACTCAGAAGTCTCTTGCACCACATATATAAATCCATCCGTGGCATCGAGAACATGATCTGAAAATGCTTTTCCAAGAACAGCTTGTTCGTCTTGAATTTGAGCAAATCGAGGTTTTTCTAAATCTGGTAGTTCTGCACCGCCAAGACGAAAATCTCTTAAGGAGTTTTCGATAACTTTTTTCTGCGCAATGCTGAGCATTGCAAAGTCAGCGCTGTGATTTAACTCTTTAAATTTTTGGTAGAGCGCAAGATTTTGTCCTAAGCTTGAAAAAAAAGCAGTCACTTTAGGCAGCATCTGCCCGTAAGCATCTCTTAATGAAGGGGTATCAGCAACGCTATTTAAATGAGAAATGATACTCCACGATCTACTAAGGGTTTCCGTTGCGTCCTCTAGAGGTTCAACTAAGGCATCCCAAGTTGCTGCAGTTGCTTTGCTGACTGCCTTGTCAACTGCTAATTGAGCGCGCTCAAGTAAAAAGTCAATGGCAGGCGCTACATTCTCAGGCTTTACTTCCTGGTAAGTAGCAATACCTTTACCAAAAGAAATTAAAGGATTTTTTTCAAGTTCAGGAGAGGGTAGGTGGGCTATAGTGGTAGTCATTCCTCTAGCTTAATGGACTGGGGAAAATTTTGCCAATAGATCCTCCAATTTTTAAAGAGTGCTGGGTAGCTAAACCCCCTTATCATCTAGTGGTACGCGATAGACAAGCCTAAAAAATTATGCTGCCCATTTTATATTCTTACCGAAGATGTCCTTATGCTATTAGAGCCCGTATGGCCTTAAAGTATGCAGGTGTTCAGGTGGAACATAGAGAGATTGTATTAAGAAATAAACCACAATCTTTGTTGCAAGTATCCCCTAAAGGAACTGTTCCTGTGCTGTGTGTTGATGATCTCATCCTAGACCAGAGCTTGGATATTATGCTTTGGGCACTGCAGCTGTCAGATCCGGATGGCTGGGCAATAGTGGATCAGTCTATCGCTAAGGCTTGGATTGAGAAAAACGATGGGCCATTTAAAGCCTTATTAGACCAATATAAATATCCCAATCGATATCCTGACATTAATCAAGCAGAAGTTTTCCATACTGCCATTGAGCTCATGCTTAAACCTATTGAAGTTGCTTTACAGGCAAATCCATATTTAATGGGAGGAAAATTATCTTGGGTAGATGTTGCAATTTTTCCATTCATCAGACAATTTTCGATGGTTAATCCAGAAATGTTTGCACACCTACCATTACCTCTAACCCAAAGATGGTTAAGCCAACATCTTGAATCAGAACTGTTTCATTCGGTAATGCATCAAAATCCAAGCTGGGTAGACTAAGCTTTAGAATATTTCAAGCTGTGGCCTATCAAAGGAAAGTATTTCTAGCCTTTAATAGCTAGCTACTCAGATAGCACCTGGCGGGCGCTTTAATGGTAAATAAAAAGACTCATGATTAAGGGTTTATACGCAGAATTGAATGATTTGGCATGCATATTAGATTATCTATAGATATACTGTTTAGAGTTTTTGATATTAATAAAATATAGGAGATATTCGTGAAAAGTAAAAAGCTTGCCAATAGCTGTATGGTAGCTGCAGCCTTGTTGTTCGGGGCTGTGAATGCCTACGCCGCTAGTCCCACTTTAGATAAGATGAAGTCATCAGGTGCTGTAACAATGGGTGTGCGTGAATCATCTATTCCAATGTCCTACACAACAGGCGATAGTCGCTTTGATGGCTACCATGTCGAGGTTTGCCGTATGATTTTGGCAGACATTAAGAGTAATCTAGGCTTGAGTACGCTACGTATTAATTATCAGCCTGTTACTTCTCAAAATCGTGTGCCTTTAGTGCAAAATGGTACAGTAGATATTGAGTGTGGCACAACTACAAATAATGCTAATCGTGCAAAGGATGTTGGATTTGCAAATACGCTTTATGTTGAGGAAGTGAGAATTGCAGTGAAGGCGAATTCCGGCATTAACTCTATTTCGCAATTAGCTGGTAAGAAAGTTGCTACCACCACTGGTACAACGTCAGTTCAGCTACTTCGCAAACATGAAAAAGCCAACGGCGTGAATTTTGACGAAGTATTTGGCAAGGATCATGCGGACAGTTTTCTGTTGTTAGAGTCTGGCCGTGCCGATGCCTTTGTGATGGATGGCTCTATTCTGGCTGGTAATATTGCGAACTCTAAAAATCCTAAGGATTTCAAAATTGTTGGCGAGGTATTGGCTACAGAGCCGATTGCGATTATGGTTCCAAGAAATGATCCGGAATTTAAAGCGGCAGTCAACGCTGCAATTGCAAAGATTGTTGCTAATGGCAGCATGCCTAAGTTGTGGGATAAATGGTTTTTAAAGCCTATTCCACCTAAAAATGCGGTTGTTGGCCTTGAGCTTTCACCTGCCACTAAGAATGCTTGGGCAAACTTAAATGATAGACCGGCTGAGGACTATGCCAAGAAATAAGCTTCATTAATTTTGAAATTGAGTTATTAATATGGCATTTGATTTCGGTGTTTTTTGTAAAAACACCTTAGATGGAGAAGTGGTGGATCACTGCTTCTCCGCTATTTTTGGGTTAGCTCAAAATGCAGATCCAAGTTATCTAGATTGGCTGATGAAAGCTTGGGCTTGGACCTTAGCGGTCGCTGGCTTAAGCTTAGTTATTGCGCTTATTTTAGGTGTCCTGATGGGCACATTACGCACTATCCCACCCAATAGTATTTTGAATAAGTCCTTAGTGCGACTTTCTACTGCATGGGTAGAGCTTTTTAGAAATATTCCTATTTTGGTTCAGGTGTTCCTTTGGTATCATGTTATACCTGCCTTTGTTTTGCCTCTTAAAGCATTGCCCTCCTATTGTTTAGTAAGCATTGCTTTGGGATTTTTTACTTCCGCACGCATTGCTGAGCAGGTGAGGGCGGGCATTCAAGCTCTACCTAGCGGCCAAGCATCTGCAGCTATTGCCTTGGGATTTACTACTTCCCAATCTTATCGATTTGTCATACTCCCAATGGCACTGCGTATTGTGATTCCTCCTTTGACATCGGAGAGTATGAATCTCGTCAAAAATTCTTCCGTAGCCTTTGCAGTTTCTGTCCCCGAGTTAACTTTATTTGCAATGCAAGCGCAGGAAGAAACCTCAAGAGGGGTTGAAATTTATCTTGCGGTAACACTTCTGTACGCACTCACGGCGTTTTCGGTCAATCGAGTTATGGCGCTAATTGAAAGACGCACTCGCGTCCCTGGCTTTATTGTGTCTAATGATGCAAGCCTTGCGCACTAGAGATTATTTCAATGTTTAGCTTAGATCTAGGCTTTTATAATTGGGATTTGTTTACAAATTACATTCTGAAAGGTTTGTTATTTAGTATTCAGTTAACCGTGATCGCCACTATTGGTGGAATTTTACTGGGAACAGTGCTGGCTCTAATGAGGCTATCAAGCCGCCCCTTTTTAGTTTACCCCGCTACTTTTTATATCAATACTATTAGATCTATTCCACTGGTGATGGTAATTCTTTGGTTTTTTCTTCTTATCCCTATGTTGCTTGGTAAGCCAATCGGTGCAGATCTTTCGGCCACGATTACTTTTATTGCTTTTGAAGCTGCTTTTTTTGCTGAAATTGTCCGTGCTGGCATTCAGTCTGTTCCTCGGGGTCAAAGTGATGCTGCTAAAGCAATGGGAATGAACTATGGTCAAAATATGCGCTTGATTGTTTTGCCACAAGCTTTTAGAAATATGATTCCGGTCTTTATGACGCAGACCATTATTTTGTTTCAGGATACCTCTTTGGTTTATGCTATTGGCGCATATGATTTGCTTAAAGGATTTGAGATTGCGGGTAAAAATTTCGGACGACCAATCGAAACATACCTCTTGGCTGCAGTAGCCTACTTTTTAATTTGTTTTTCTCTATCAAAATTAGTACGTAAGATTCAGGCTAAAGTGGCCATTATTCGCTAAATCCTTTTTTGAAATAAGATAATTCATCATGATTGAACTTCGTAATGTTTCAAAATGGTATGGAGCTTTTCAGGTCCTTACAGACTGCTCAACATCAATTAAAAAAGGTGAGGTTGTGGTCATTTGTGGCCCATCAGGCTCTGGTAAATCTACTTTGATTAAAGCTATTAACGCTTTAGAGCCTTTCCAGTCTGGAGAAATTATCGTCGATGGAATTAGTTTGGGAGACCCAAAAACAAATCTACCAAAGCTCAGAGCTCGGGTAGGTATGGTATTTCAGCACTTTGAGCTTTTCCCACATTTGAGCGTGACAGAAAATTTAACGATTGCACAAATCAAAGTATTAGGTAGATCTGTAGATGAGGCTCAAGCACAAGGCTTGAGGTATCTTGATCGAGTAGGTTTGATCGCACAAAAGGATAAGTTTCCAGGTCAGCTATCAGGCGGGCAACAGCAACGTGTTGCGATTGCGCGCGCTTTATGCATGGATCCTATTGTGATGCTATTTGATGAGCCAACATCCGCATTAGATCCTGAGATGGTTGGTGAAGTTCTCGATGTGATGGTAGGACTTGCGAACGATGGTATGACAATGTGTTGTGTCACCCATGAAATGGGTTTTGCTCGAAAGGTAAGCAATCGAGTCATTTTTATGGATCATGGCAAGATTATTGAGGATTGCAGCAAAGATGATTTTTTTGGAGACCCCGATGCACGGTCTCCAAGAGCCAAGGATTTCTTATCTAAAATACTTGCACATTGATGATCATCATCAGATACTCATTTCGGCAAATACTTCTTTAGCACAACGAAAGCTATCAATTGCTGCGGGTACTCCACAGTAAATTGCTGTCTGTAAAAAGATCTCCTGAATATCCTCTTTGCTAAGACCGTTATTAATAGCGCCTCTGACATGTAGTTTTAATTCATGAGGACGATTTAAGGCGGTAAGCATCGAGAGATTAATAATGCTCCGGGTACGTCGATCAAGTCCAGGACGATTCCAGATTTCATTCCAGCAGTACTCGGTAACTAGCTCTTGCATGGGCATATTGAAAGCATCGGCGTTCTTGATCGAGTTATCTACATACTCTGCGCCCAATACTTCACGGCGGGTTTTGAGGCCTTTTTCAAAGGATTCTTTATTCATGATTTCTCCTGGAAGGTGTTGATAAGTGTCAGTTCCTGTAATGACTAACAATATATTGCCACTATCGTCTTAGCGATAGCCATTATTTCGATATTGGAAGCCTGCCGTGACCGCGAGTATCTTAGGCTTTATTTATTTGAATCAAAATGAGACCAAAGAGTTTGCTCCCTAGGCGATCAACTAGGCCAAAGCCTTATTAAAAGCCTTGTAATCGAGGCTATGGAGGCAGCTGCAGATCATTGGGCAAGTCAGTCTAAATAGCGGCTTAAAGCTTAAGATTTGAGTGCCAAAGAAAAAACCCCAAGAATTAGCTACTCCAGATAGCTCTTTTGGGGTTTTGTTTATGGCAGAAATTGCTGCCTTCTTGGTGTTTATTCCGGGTGAAAATTATTGCTCGCCATGAAGCTAATGGTGCGTTCGAAGCCCAGAATTCGGATATATCGCCAGGCAATGTCGCGGTACTTGCTATCCAAGTAGCCAATTGCCACCTCTGGGTCAGTCCTCTTTGACAAATCAATCTGTTGAATTGCGCGGGCCCAGCGTTTTAGTCTTGTTGACATATTTGTCTCCTATATGGGCATACAACGCCTATAAAAGTGACTGTGATGACAAGAAACACAAATTTATTTAAATAAATTACCCCACATAGCTCAATTTGGCTAAAAATGGCATTTTCTTGCTCAAAAAGCTTATATCTCCTTTTTCGCCTGTTCTTTTTTCAAGGCTTTGGCTCTAGCTTTGATAGGCTTAAGGAAAAGTAGCAAGCAAACAAATCCTATGGTTCCTAGGGCAGTTTCTAGGGCTGCCAACCAAAAATTAGCCCCCGTCTCCAAAATACGGACTAAACCTTCGGTGATGTAGAGCAGAACCAGCATGGAAGCCCATTGCATGGTGTAAACATTGCCCTTCCATAGGCCAGGAATAGCAAAGAGCAGAGGTATTGCCTTCAGAATAAGCCATGAGCCACCTGGCCTCAGGGGTGAAATAAACCACTCCCAAGCAATGCAAAGGATAAATAGGTCAACAAAAGCAGCTGTGGCAATCAGTTGATAAGGGTTTTTGGAAAGTATATTTTTAAGCATCAATCATGACCTAAAGTAAGCTAGTTAACTGGGTATTCAGGCTAATTTAAGCGCAGTTTGCGCAAGGCGCTTGCCCTGGGCTAAGGCTAGGCGTTGCTCCTCTGCGCTAATAGGCGCACGGCCATCAGCATGGGCTAAATGGCTTGGACCATAGGGGCTGCCGCCAGAGTTCGTACTCATGAGGTCCGGCTCGCTATATGGGAGACCCAAAATAATCATGCCGTGATGCAGGAGGGGGATCATCATGGTGAGCAGGGTACTTTCTTGGCCGCCATGCAGGCTGCCAGTACTTGTAAAGACGCAGGCAGGTTTACCGATCAGGGCGCCACTGAGCCATTGTGCAGAGCTTCCATCCCAAAAGTATTTCATGGGGGCCGCCATATTGCCAAACCGGGTAGGCGAACCCAGAGCGAGCCCAATACATTCTGTAAGGTCGGCATATTCCACATAAGGAGCACCATCTGATGGCACTGAAGCCTCGGTTGCCTCGCATACGGTAGAGATTGCGGGTACGGTACGCAACCGAGCGCTGGCTCCGGGCACACTCTCAATACCCTCAGCAATCAAGCGCGCTAAATCTCGCGTGGCTCCGTAACGGGAGTAGTACAAAACTAGAATATCAGCTTGGTTCATTTTCTTTTCTCTGATTACTTATCTTTTATCATCGGGTGAATGCAATTTATACGTAACCCCCAATTATGGCTTGCTCTTGGAAAAGAGATTTGGGAGCGCAATCGCGGTCTCCATCTTAAGCAAATTGCAGCTAGTCTGGCATTCACCACTACCTTAGCCATCGTTCCCATGCTGACGGTCGCCTCGATCTTGATAGGTTATTTGCCAAGTGTAGTACGCATGAAATACGCCTTCCAAAGCTGGCTACTAGATACCTATATGCCTGGTGGATTAAACCAACAAGTATTTAACTACCTAGATCAATTCTCATCGCAAGCCAAGGGACTCACTTTTGTCGGTTTGGCTACCCTAGTGGTAACAACTATCATGACCATGGCTGTGATTGAAAGTGCTGTTAACCAAATATTTCAGGTGAGTCGCAGGCGCCCTCTTTTGAAGAAAGTAGCGATTTATTCTTCAGTCACTATTCTAGGGCCCATATTACTAGGTACCGGTGTCTACTTCAGTGGTCTGTTATTTAGCGCGGCTGAAGGGTGGACAGAGGCTTTAAGTTTTGGCTTCAGTTTTATTGCCACCGTCTTGCCAGTGTTATTAGCGATGGCGGTCTTTTCGGTGGCTTATAAGATTTTGCCCTATACCCAAATTCACTGGAAAGATGCCTTTAGTGGCGCTTTTTTTGCCACCATGATTTTTGAGTTGATGAAGTTTGGTTTTGGACTCTTTTTAACCCATGTCGCTTTTTATAATACCGTCTATGGCGCATTTGCCATCTTTCCTTTGGTGCTTATTTGGGTCTATTTGAGTTGGTGGGTGACCTTAGCGGGAGCGGTGTTGGTAGCCAATCTACCGAGTGTACGAAGTGGCCTCATTAGGGTTATTCGTTACTGAAAATTTGGATTTCAGCCTTGATTCTGCTTGGGTATAAGCATATATTGATTTGATACGAAATAAACGGCAGGGGAGTTATATGAAAGTTTGTGACATATTGCGCGTTAAAGGAAGCACCCTCTTTACGGTTGCTCCTGATACTGCCTTACAAACTGCTGTCTTGATCATGAGTGAACATGACATTGGATCTCTTGTGGTGATGGAGTACGAGAAGATTGTCGGCATACTGACTTTTCGCGAGGTTATTGCCGCCTTAGCTAAGCATCATGGGCAGCTCGATGGCCTCAGGGTTCAAACGGTTATGAATGCTAGCCCCCTGACCTGCAATATGGAAACTGAAATAAATGAAGTGCGGCGTATGATGCTAGTTGAACATGCTCGCTATTTGCCCGTGATAGACCAAAAAATGTTGATGGGCGTGATCTCTTTTTACGATGTGGCTAAAGCTGTTGTTGAAGCGCAAGACTTTGAAAACACCATGCTCAAAGCCTATATTCGGGATTGGCCCGAAGAAACCGAAAAAATATCCCCTTAAATCTAGTTAGGTAGCACCTTTACCTTCTCTTGGCAGAACACCCCTGACAGATGACATAATGTCGTTATGTCAGGAAATACTCTAGGTCTTCTTTTTACAGTCACCACATTTGGTGAATCTCATGGTCCCGCGATTGGTGCCGTGGTTGATGGCTGCCCCCCAGGTATGTTTTTGTGTGAAGCCGATTTACAGAGTGACCTCGATCGTCGCAGGCCGGGTACTTCACGTCACGTAACACAGCGTCAAGAATCTGACACTGTAGAGATTTTATCTGGTGTATTTGAGGGAAAGACAACAGGTGCGCCCATCGCTTTATTGATTCGTAATACGGATCAGCGCAGCCAAGATTACGGCAATATTTTGCAAACTTTCAGGCCGGGGCATGCGGATTATGCCTATCACTATAAGTATGGTTTTCGGGATCCACGTGGTGGTGGTCGTTCATCGGCAAGACTGACTGCTCCTGTCGTAGCTGCGGCTGCGATTGCAAAAAAATGGCTGCACGAACAATATGGCACTGAGTTTTATGGCTTTATGAGCCAACTTGGTGAAATTACTATTCCATTTAAAGATGCTAGCCTGATTGCAGGCAATCCATTTTTTGCTGCGAATGCTGAGATTATTCCGCAACTTGAAGATTATATGGATAGCTTACGTAAATCAGGAGATTCTTGCGGAGCGAGAATTGAAGTGCGGGCACGTCATGTACCGATTGGATTAGGTGAGCCTTTATTTGATAAATTAGATGCTGATATCGCGCATGCCATGATGGGCATCAATGCTGTGAAGGGTGTTGAAATTGGTGCTGGATTTAAATCCGTTTCACAGCGCGGAAGTGAGCATGGTGATGAGCTGCATCCCGATGGCTTTGCAAGCAATAACGCTGGTGGTACCTTAGGCGGTATTAGTAGCGGTCAAGACCTACGCGTCTCAATTGCCATTAAACCTACCTCTAGTATTTTGAGTCCAAAAGAGTCTGTTGATCTTGATGGCAAACCGATCACCGTGCAAACCAAAGGCCGTCATGATCCTTGTGTCGGTATTCGTGCAACACCCATTGCTGAGGCTATGCTTGCTTTAGTGGTGATGGATCATGCTTTACGTCATCGTGCTCAATGTGGCGATGTTACCCATGCGGTGCCTCCTATTTCAGCAGCGCGCCCTGGATCCACTTTAGACTAAGTGCACTAAACGATATGACACCTTCAGTGCGTTGGGCCTTCGGGTCCTTTTTCTTTTTATATTTTGCTTATGTTGGTTTGGTTTCCCCCTTTGCCAGCCTCTTTTTTTTGGAGCGCGGCTTTAGTGTGATCGAGATTGCGGTTTTAATGTCCATGCTGCAAATTACCCGTATTGTTGGCCCTTTTTCTTGGGGTTGGTTATCAGACTACCTCTCAAATCGAACGGGCATTATTCAGTTCTGCGCTTGTTTAGCGGCCATCGTGTTTCTCTCTATTTTCTATTTACAGAGTTATGCCGCTTTTTTTGTTTGGATGTTTGTCCTCCATACGATCTTAAGTAGCCTGATGCCTTTAGGTGAATCTGCAACGGTGCATGCCTTATTCAAAGACAACTCATTTGATAAGCGCTATGGACGTTTGCGTTTGTGGGGCTCGATTGGTTTTATAGTAATGGTGCTCTTTGCAGGTGAATTATTTCAGCGCAAAGGCATTGAGCTGTATCCCATCGTCGGTACGGTGGTTCTCATCTGTTTAGCACTAGTGACCTTCCGATTGCATGAGCCCAAGATGGAGCGTCGCAAGATGGTGAAGGGTGAGCTCTTGCTAGTCTTATTGAATCCTGATGTACGTTGGTTCTTGTTATCTGGCTTCTTTATGATCTTTGCCCATGCAGCCCTCTATGTTTTTTACTCCCTCTATTTAGCTGATCTTGGTTATAACAAGTTTCAAATCGGCTTGTTCTGGGCCTTAGGTGTGTTTGCCGAAGTCCTCTTTTTCTATTTTCAAAGCAAAGTGCTCAGCCGTTTAGATCCGGAAGTAGTTCTTCAGGCGGCATTTGGTATTGGCGTGATTCGTTTTGTATTGATTGCTTTTTTCCCGATTACCTGGGTATTGATTCTTGCCCAAGTAATGCATGCAGCAACATTTGGGGCTCACCATAGTGCGGCGACTAAATTGTTACAACGCTGGTTTACTGGACCACTACAAGCCCGCGGCCAAGCCTTGATGGCAACCGTCTCTTATGGATTGGGTGGAACCTTCGGAGGATTAGCAGCAGGGTGGTTATGGGATGCTACCGAGCCGCGGAATGTCTTTGTAATGTCTGCCTTAGCCTGTGGACTAGCAGGTATGGCCATTCAGAAACTTCGACCCAATAGCTTACATTGATGCGTAGTTTGGTCCACCGCCCCCTTCAGGTGTGATCCAAATAATATTTTGACTGGGATCTTTAATGTCACAGGTTTTGCAATGAACACAATTTTGCGCATTAATCTGCAAGTGTGACTGACCTTCTCTTTCTACATACTCATAAACACCTGCAGGGCAGTAGCGCTGCTCGGGTCCTGCATAAGTTGGGAGATTTAAATTTGTTGGCACCGAATCATCTTTAAGCTTTAAGTGCGCCGGTTGATTCTCAGCATGATTGGTATTAGAAATAAAGACAGAGGAAAGGCGATCAAAGGTGATCTTGCCGTCCGGCTTGGGGTAGTTGATGACTTGATGTTGTGCAGCCGGCTCCAAGCATTCATGATCAGCATGCTTATTATGTACTGTCCAGGGTACATTACCGCCAAAGAGCATTTGCTCAATCCCAACCATGAGCGTACCCAGATATAGACCCTTAGACATCCAGGGTTTGAAATTACGGGCTTGGTTGAGTTCGGTATGTAGCCAGCTATTTTTAAATGCACTGGGATACGCAGCCAAAATATCGGCAGAGCGATTTTCAGCAAGAGCAGCTACTGCAGCCTCTGCTGCCAACATGCCAGTTTTAATGGCAGCATGACTGCCTTTAATACGTGAGGCATTCAAAAAACCTGCATCGCAACCAATTAGTGCGCCACCAGGGAAAACGGTCTTCGGCAAACTGTTTAAGCCGCCAGCTGTCAGTGCGCGTGCACCATAGGCAATTCTTTTGCCACCTTCAAAGGTTCCCCGAATTTTGGGATGAAGTTTGTAGCGCTGAAACTCTTCAAATGGGGAGAGGTAAGGGTTCTTATAAGCTAGCCCCACAACTAAACCTACCGCAACTAAGTTATCACCTAAGTGGTACAAGAAAGAGCCCCCGTAAGTATCACTCTCTAGTGGCCATCCGGCGGTATGTACTACTAAGCCAGGTTTGCTTTTAGAGGGCTCGACTTCCCACAATTCTTTAATTCCAAGACCATAACTTTGGGGATCTGCGTCCTTATCCAAGTCAAAGTGTGCAATTAGCTGCTTACCGAGGTGACCGCGTGAACCCTCTGCGAACAAGGTGTACTTAGCACGTAATTCCATACCGAGTTGGAATTGGTCTGTTGCTTGCCCTTCTTTATTTAGGCCCATAGCCCCAGTAACAATGCCACATACAGCGCCTTGCGTGTTGTATAAAATTTCAGCTGCAGGAAAGCCGGGAAAAATTTCTACGCCGAGATTTTCTGCTTGCTCTCCAAGCCAACGCGTCACATTGGCTAAGCTCACAATGTAGTTCCCCTCATTCTTAAAGCAGTGAGGTAGCATCCAGTTCGGCACCTTCAAAGCGCTTTCTTGAGTCAGAAATAAGAATTCATCCTGGGTGACTTGGGTATCAAGGGGAGCACCTAATTCTTTCCAATTAGGAAAAAGTTCAGTGAGTGCTTTGGGATCCATGACAGCTCCCGACAAAATATGGGCACCAATTTCTGAGCCTTTTTCAAGGACGCATACGCTAATTTCTTTACCATTCACACTGGCAAGTTGTTTTGCTTTAATAGCGGCAGATAAGCCAGCAGGACCGCCCCCTACGATGACTAAGTCGTAGTCCATAGATTCTCTTGGACCAAATTGCTCGAGCAATTCCTGAGCATTCATTTCATTTCTCCAATATTTCTTTCAATAGGGCGCTAGGGGTAGATTCCATCTATTTCCCAGATTCTTGTTTACCGACCCTATAAGTGTAGTTCCAAGTCGATAATTAAGGAGACTTGCCGCAGTCTAATTGGCTCTTTAGACTAAAGCGTTATGATAGATATATTCACTCATTTAGTAATTTTTGCGCAATATAAGGATCAAACATGAATAAAATTTATCCATCAGCACTCGATGCACTTCGGGACATCTTGAAGGATGATCAAAAGATTGCCGTAGGCGGTTTTGGTCTTTGCGGTATTCCTGAGGCCCTCATTCAGGCTGTTAAGGATCTGAATGTACAAAATCTGACTGCAGTTTCTAATAATGCAGGGGTAGATGGCTTTGGTTTGGGTCTCTTGCTCAATTCTAGACAGGTCAAGAAGATGGTTGCTTCTTATGTTGGCGAAAATAAAGAATTTGAACGTCAATATTTAGCAGGTGAGCTGGAGTTGGAATTTACCCCCCAAGGTACTTTAGCTGAGAAATTACGTGCTGGTGGTTGTGGTATCCCCGCTTTTTATACTAAAACCGGTGTTGGCACGCTCGTTGCCGAAGGTAAAGAAGTAAAAGAATTTGATGGTGAGCGATACATCATGGAGCGCGCCATTGTTTCTGATGTTTCTTTAGTAAAGGCGTGGAAGGCCGATCGTTCAGGGAATTTGATCTATCGCCTGACTGCCCGAAACTTTAATCCAGTGGTAGCAATGGCAGGAAAAATTACCGTTGCTGAAGTAGAGGAGATTGTTGAGAACGGTCAATTAGATCCAGATGAGATTCATACACCAGGGATTTATGTACACCGTCTAGTGTTAAACACTACACCAGAAAAGCGTATTGAACAACGCACCTTATCAGCAGCCTAAATAATTAACATATAAGAGTAACGGAAAGATCGATATGCCTTGGAATAGAGATGAGATGGCGGCCCGTGCCGCTAAAGAATTAAAGGATGGTTACTACGTCAACCTCGGCATTGGTATGCCCACTCTGGTTGCCAATCATGTCCCCAAAGATATGGAAGTATGGCTTCAATCTGAGAATGGATTACTCGGTATTGGTGCATTTCCCACTGAAGCCACAATTGATGCTGATTTAGTCAATGCTGGTAAGCAAACCGTAACGACTTTACCTGGGTCCGCAATCTTTTCGTCTGCAGATTCTTTTGGAATGATTCGAGGTGGAAAAATTAATATTGCTATCTTAGGCGCTATGCAAGTTAGTGAGCATGGGGATTTGGCCAACTGGATGATTCCAGGAAAAATGGTCAAGGGTATGGGTGGTGCTATGGATTTGGTTGGTGGCGTCAAGCACGTGGTTGTTTTAATGGAGCACGTTGCGAAGAAAAAAGACGGCACTGAAGAAATCAAAATATTGCCTAAATGCACTTTACCGCTTACTGGGGTTGGTGTCATCAGCCGAATTATTACGGACCTCTGTGTACTCGACATCACACCTCAAGGTTTGAAGCTAATAGAGTTAGCCCTTGGCGTGACCAAAGAGGAAGTGGTGGCGAAGACTGGTGCCCCTGTGGATACATCGGGTATCTAAGATTTTTAGTAAATAGTGGAATAGTGAAATAATGGGATCATCATGACCGATCCCACCCATTCTTTTCACGCCCATAAGCAGGGTGATGCAAAGCATTCTCATCGTAAAGAAGTTTCTAATCAAAATCTATTACTGATTGCATTAGTCCTCACTCTTGGTTTTGCCGGAGTAGAGGTCACAGCGGGATATTTCTCTGGCTCACTTGCCCTCATGTCCGATGCAGGGCATATGGCAACTGATGCCGCTGCTCTAGGTCTGGCACTTCTGGCCCAAATCATTTCTAGACGTCCACCATCAGCAAAACATTCTTTTGGCTTTGGTCGTGCAGAAGCGTTAGCTGCTTTTGTCAATGGCATTGTGATGTTGGGTCTAGTTGCTTGGATTATTGGTGAAGCATTAACGCGTTTTAATACGCCCCACCATGTCGATGGAATAACAGTAACGGTAGTGGCAGCACTGGGTTTATTGATCAATCTCATCGTGGCATGGGTGCTATCGCGAGATAAAAAGAGTGTCAATACCCGCGCAGCTTTAGTACATGTCATGGGGGATCTCTTAGGCTCGGTTGGAGCACTCGTAGCGGGCGTGGTAATTCAGATGACAGGCTGGATGCCGATTGATGCCTTGCTCTCCATATTTGTTTCTTTATTAATTTTAAAGTCTACCTTTTCTATCTTGAAAGAGTCTTATCATTTTTTGATGGAGGGTGTGCCTCTTCATATTGACTATCTTGCAGTTGGCGATGATCTCAAAAAGGTACCGGGTGTTTTAGCAGTGCATGATTTGCATGTTTGGGAAATGTCCCCCAGTTTTCCAGCGCTGATTGGCCATATTGAAATTGCGGACCTATCTGAGTGGCCTCACATTATGTCGCGTATCAATACACTGTTATTGGACAAGCATGGTATCGATCACGTGACTCTCCAACCCGAGGAGATTGGGAAGGCACCTACGCATACGCATGACGAGTTAAAAGAAACTCATTCACCCAATGAACATAAAGAAACTACTCAAGCCAAGGAATCTGACGTCATTCATCAAGGCGATACTTTTTATGTAACTTGCTCGAGTAGCGATGGCTCGCATCGTATGGCCTATCACGCCTGGGGAAATCCACACAATCCTAAAGTGCTTGTTTGCGTGCATGGCCTCACTCGTCGTGGCAGTGATTTTAAAACCCTTGCAGAGACTTTGAGCCGGGACTATTACGTCGTATGTCCTGATGTAGTAGGCCGGGGAGATTCTGATCACTTACCTAATCCGATGCTTTACGCTGTTCCTCAATATGTTGCTGATATGGCTGCCCTTGTCCAGCAATTAGGTGTCACTCAAGTGGATTGGTTTGGCACCTCTATGGGCGGTTTAATAGGAATGGTGTATGCCTCTATGCCTCACAGCCCAATTCGCCGTATGTTGATTAATGATGTGGGCCCGAAAATTGAGCCCGAAGCAATTCAGCGTTTAGGTTCTTATGTTGGCCAACCTTTTGCTTTTGCTGATCGCGCCGATGCGCTCAATCGCCTCAATCAAATCTGTGCATCCTTCGGCTCCCATACGCCAGAAGAATGGGAAATTTATAACGGTCCGATGCTGGTTCAAAAAGAAGGGATGTGGGTAATGCATTATGACCCTGATATCTCAGTGCCTTTTGCCTCAGTTAATCCGGTGATGGCGAAAGTGGGTGAGATGGCAATGTGGCATGTCTTTAAAAAAATTCATATTCCTATGTTGATTGTGCGTGGTGGCGATTCTGATTTGTTGTCAGCCAATACGGTTGCAGAGATGTGTAGAGTCAACCCCTATATTCGCAGTATTGAAATTCCGGGTGTAGGGCATGCACCTGCTTTTGTCAAAGCAGAACAGATCGCCTTAGCTAAAGAATTCTTCAGTTAAGAACGGTGCTTGCTCATGGCAAATACTGAAAAAATTTCTGCAAACCTAAATGCAAAATTTACTGTCGTAGATGGATGGTATGGTGAGCCGGCTGACAATCATGCTGCTGGCACTCTACAAATTCTTCAGTCTTTGCATCTAGATGAGGCTACTTTAACTGCTGCAAGTAATATCGCTCGTACCCATGGCAAAGAAGCCCTTATTAAGTTAATTGGTGAAGAGCCAGCTAGACTATTGATTGGTTATCGTAGCTTGAGGCAAGCCCAAGCAAAATTAATCCGCAATGATGGTAGTCCTAGCGTAGTGGGGCAAGAAGAAATGCTCAGAAAGATGTTGCTCGCTTTTGGTAATGATTTGCGCGTCGTCCTCATTTATCTTGCTTCTCGCCTACAGACTTTGCATTGGGTAACGCAAGAAAATATATCGATGCCGCCATCGTGGGCGCAAGAAATTTTAACGATTGATGCCGCCTTAGCAAATCGCTTGGGAATTTGGCAGATGAAATGGGAGATGGAAGATTTAGCCTTCCGCATTCTATCGCCCGATATCTATCGTGACATTGCCCAGATGCTCGATGGTAAACGCGTTGAGCGTGAATCATTTATTGAGCACATTGTGCAGCAGCTCAAAGAGGAGTTACATGGCGCACGGATTGTGGGTGAAGTTCAAGGTCGCCCAAAGCACATCTACAGCATCTGGAAAAAGATGCAAGGCAAATCTTTAGACTTTGCGAATCTTTATGACGTCAGGGCATTTAGGGTATTAGTAGAAGACGTTAAGTCATGTTACGCTATTTTGGGTTTAGTGCATAACGTATGGCAGCCTGTGCCACGTGAGTTTGATGACTACATCGCAAGACCAAAGCCCAATGGTTATCAATCATTGCATACCGTGGTGATGAATGATGATGGAATCGCATTTGAGATTCAGGTGCGTACGCAGGAAATGCATCAACAAGCAGAGTATGGGCTTGCCGCACACTGGCGTTACAAAGAAGGTGCCTACGTTGGTGCAGTAGAACTGTCAAAGCCCAGTAAATCCTCTGTAAGTCCAGATCTAGACAATGCAAACAGTGGTCGTCAAACGGGTACACATAGTGCCGCTGTTACCTATGAGCGCCAAATCGCTTGGGCAAGGCAATTGATCTCCTGGAAGGAGGATGCTTGGGAGCAGCTCAAGCATCATGAGATTGATGATCACATTTATGTTCTCACTCCCTTAGGAAAAGTAATCTCCTTAGAGAAGGGGTCATCCCCCATTGATTTTGCTTATGCGGTGCATACCGATCTGGGGCATCGTTGCCGTGGGGCTCGCGTGAATGGGTCGATGGTTCCCTTGGATACGGCATTACAAAATGGTCAAACCATTGAAATTATTAGCGTCAAACATGGCGGTCCATCGCGAGACTGGATTAGCCCCAATCACCATTACATACGCTCGCAACGAGCGCGGACTCGGGTGCGTACTTGGTTTAATGCGCTTGATGACGAAGAAGCCGGTTCTGGCTCTAAGTCACTAGATTCAAAAGTAGAGCCGAAGATCGAGGCTAAGGTAAGTCCACCGACTCCTGAGATCGTTATTAAACAAAGCGCTCGCAAGCATGGTCAGGCAAGCGATGTATTGGTGGTGGGGGTGGATTCCTTGATGACCCAGTTGGCACGTTGTTGCCGTCCTGTCCCACCAGATGCAATCGCTGGTTTTGTGACGCAAGGTCGTGGGGTATCGATTCATCGCCGCTCTTGTAAAACCTTTAGGGGCTTATTAGAAAGAGCACCTGAGCGTGTGATTCAGACGGCTTGGAATGCAGCCTCCGATCAAAGTTCATCTGCAAATGATCTAAAACGGGTTTTTCCAGCGGATTTGGCAGTTACGGGTATTGATCGTCCAGAGCTCATGCGAGAGCTTTTTGAGATTTTGACAAGACAAGGTGTCCATGTGGTGGATTTGCGTAAGTCAGCAAAAAAAGGTCTAACTCAAATCCTATTAACGGTTGAAATTAAAGACTCTGAGGCCCTTAGGCTGGTTCAAAATGGACTAGAAGAAGTCAAAGGTGTCACTCAGGTACGCCGCCGGTGATAAACTCTATGGCGATATAGGCTCGTAGCTCAGCTGGTTAGAGCACCACCTTGACATGGTGGGGGTCGTTGGTTCGAGTCCAATCGAGCCTACCAACGAATAAAGACCCAAAAGAGCGCGGTTGCGGAAATGCTACCGCGCTTTCTTTTGGTTAGTAAATAAGATGGAGTTGTCATGCTTGTAGTTACTCTGCCAGATGGATCTAAACGTGAGTTTGATGCTCCCGTTCGCATCATGGATGTCGCCCAAAATATTGGTAGCGGTCTTGCTAAGGCTGCCTTAGGCGGCATCATAGACGGCAAGATAGTCGATGCCAGTTATGTGATCGATAAAGATAGTCAACTATCCATCATTACTGATAAAAGCCCCGAAGCATTAGAGATAGTGCGTCACTCCACTGCGCATCTACTTGCATATGCTGTTAAAGAGCTATTTCCAGAAGCCCAAGTCACCATTGGCCCTGTGATTGAAAACGGTTTTTATTATGACTTTTCTTTCCATCGGCCATTCACGCCTGACGATTTGGTTGCGCTAGAAAAGAAAATGACTGAGCTGGCTAAAAAAGATGAGCCAGTCATTCGAACAGTAATGCCACGGGATGCAGCAGTGCAGTATTTTAAAGATCAAGGCGAGCATTACAAAGCTGAAATCATTGCCAGCATTCCTCAGGGTGAGGATGTTTCGCTTTATGCAGAGGGAAAGTTCACCGATTTGTGTCGTGGTCCTCATGTCCCATCCACCGGTAAGCTCAAAGTATTTAAGTTGCTGAGTGTTGCTGGCGCTTATTGGCGGGGCGATAGTAAGAACGAGATGCTGCAGCGGATTTATGGAACTGCCTGGCTCAGAAAAGAAGACCAGGATGCCCATTTGCATATGTTGGAAGAGGCAGAGAAGCGCGATCATCGTCGCCTAGGTAAGTTCCTGGATTTATTTCATTTTCAGCCTGAAGCACCTGGCTTAATATTTTGGCATCCCAAAGGCTGGTCGATCTGGCAAGAGGTAGAGCAATACATGCGTCGCGTGTATCAGCAAGAGGGCTATCAAGAAGTGAAGGCTCCCCAGATTCTGGATCGCGGTCTCTGGGAAAAATCAGGCCACTGGGATAACTATAAAGAAAACATGTTTACAACGGAGTCAGAGAATCGCGCTTATGCCTTAAAGCCGATGAATTGCCCAGGACACGTTCAAATATTTAACTCTGGTTTACACAGCTATCGTGAGTTACCGTTGCGTTACGGTGAATTTGGTCAGTGCCACCGCAATGAGCCCTCAGGCTCCTTGCACGGACTAATGCGGGTGCGTGGTTTTACGCAAGATGATGGCCATATTTTCTGTACTGAAGATCAAATTCAGTCTGAAGTAGCTGCTTTTGATAAAGCAGTTCGTGCCGTGTATCAGGATTTCGGCTTTACTGAAGTAGCTGTGAAATTAGCCTTGCGCCCAGCTAAGCGGGTTGGTGATGATGCGATTTGGGATAAAGCGGAGGCAGCTTTACGTGGTGCTTTAACTGCATCTGGACAAGAGTGGGAAGAATTACCAGGCGAGGGGGCTTTTTATGGCCCCAAGATTGAATATCACCTTAAAGACTCCATTGGACGTACTTGGCAGTGCGGCACCATTCAGGTGGATTTCTCCATGCCAGCCCGTCTAGGTGCGGAATATGTCACCGAAGAGAACACTCGCAAGACCCCTGTGATGTTACACAGAGCCATTGTGGGCTCTTTAGAGCGATTTATTGGTATTTTGATTGAAAATCATGCGGGCAATATGCCAGTTTGGCTGGCTCCGACCCAGGCTGTAGTCCTGAATATCTCCGGTAATTCTGCTGCGTACGCACAGAAAGTCCAGCAATTGCTGAAAAAACAAGGGTTTAGGGTTGAATCTGATTTGCGGAATGAGAAAATTACGTATAAAATACGCGAGCATGCATTACAGAAGATCCCTTTTTTGCTCGTAGTGGGCGACAAAGAGGCTGAAAGTAATACTGTGGCCGTTCGTGCCCGTGGCGGAGTAGATTTAGGTGTAATGCCTATTGATGCCTTCGTTGCCCGACTCCAACAGGATATTTCTCAGAAAGTCGGACCCGAGCCTAGCTAGGGGTGGAATGGTTTTGATTGTTTTTTTAAAGGAATTAAGAAGATCGCTACTGATAAATCGCAGCGCATAAATCGGGAGATTACTGCTCCTGAAGTGCGTCTGGTTGGACTGGATGGAGAACCCATCGGTGTAGTTAGTTTGAGTGAAGCCTTGGCATTAGCAGAAGAGAAAGAAACCGATTTGGTTGAAATTGCTCCCACTGCTGTGCCACCTGTGGTCCGGATTATGGACTTCGGTAAATTCAAGTACCAAGAAGCCAAACGTTTGCATGAGGCAAAGCTCAAGCAAAAAGTGATTCAGGTCAAGGAAGTGAAATTCCGTCCCGGCACAGATGATGGTGATTATGGTGTGAAGCTACGCAATCTAATCCGCTTTTTGGAAGATGGCGATAAGACAAAGATTACGCTACGGTTTCGGGGTCGTGAGATGGCCCATCAAGAAATCGGAGTCAGGATGTTGGAGCGCTTGAAGGCAGACTTATTAGAGTTTGGTCAAGTGGAGCAGTTTCCAAAGATGGAAGGTCGTCAAATGGTGATGGTGTTAACGCCCATTCGTAAGGCCAAGTAAGCCATAAGTTAGCAGCAGATTCTTTTGAATGTGTTGCTGGTTTAAGTAGCGAGGAGTCGCAAGACTCTGGCAATAAGAAGTGCTTCTGGGTACAGGAAGCGTAACCGTCGGTTACCACCTATGTCGCACATGTAGAAGAAGGGGTGCTTTATGCCCAAGATGAAGAGCAAGAGTAGCGCTAAAAAGCGCTTCACGGTTCGCGCAGGCGGAACGATCAAACGAGGCCAGGCTTTCAAACGCCATATCCTCACCAAAAAGACTACCAAGAGCAAGCGTCAATTGCGTGGTACTACCGAAGTTGCGAAGGCAGATGTTAAGTCTATTCGCTCAATGCTTCCATACGCTTAACCTCAGACTAAATTAGGAGAATTAAATGCCAAGAGTCAAACGTGGGGTTACAGCAAGAGCCCGCCATAAGAAAATCACCGATGCTGCTACAGGCTATCGTGGACGTCGTAAAAACGTATTTCGTGTTGCTAAGCAAGCAGTTATGCGTGCTGGTCAATATGCATACCGTGACCGTCGTAACAAAAAACGGGTATTCCGTGCCTTATGGATTGCCCGTATCAATGCGGCAGTGCGTGAGCATGACATGACCTATAGCGTATTCATGAATGGTATGAAGAAAGCCGCGATCGAGCTTGACCGCAAAGTGCTTTCTGATATGGCCATTGCTGACAAGCCAGCTTTTGCTGCCTTGGTTACTCGGATTAAATCCGTAGTAAGCGCTGCAGCTTAATTCTTAGTTCATTTAAAAACTAAGCTGCAATGGTTTCTCTCGACCACATTGTCGAGGATGCTAAACGTGATTTCCTCGGAGCTGCCGATGCGGCAGCTCTAGAGGACGCGAAAGCCAAGTATCTCGGTAAATCAGGTGTTCTGACTGAGCGTCTCAAGGCGCTGGGTGGTATGTCGCCTGAAGAGCGTAAGAGTGCTGGCGCTCAAATTAATATTATTAAAACTGCAGTAGAAAATGCCCTGTCTGAAAGACGACAAGCTTTAGCTGATTTGGTCTTATTGCAACGACTGGCAGCAGAGTCTATTGACGTTTCATTGCCTGGCCGCGGCCAATCCGTAGGTAGTCTGCATCCTGTGATGAGAACTTGGGAGCGTGTGGAAGAGATCTTTCACTCGATTGGTTTTGATGTAGCTGATGGCCCTGAAATTGAAACCGATTGGTTTAATTTCACAGCTCTTAATAGCCCCGAAAATCATCCTGCACGCTCGATGCAAGATACGTTTTATATCGATGGTAAAGATACTGACGGAAAGCCTTTGTTGTTGCGCACCCATACCAGTCCAATACAGGTGCGTTACGCTAGTGAACACGTTAAGAAATATGCTAACGCCGATGTTATGCCGCCAATCAAAGTGATTGCACCAGGTAGAACGTATCGTGTGGATAGTGATGCCACTCACTCACCAATGTTTCATCAGGTGGAAGGTCTATGGATTGCAGAGAGTGTTTCCTTTGCTGACCTCAAAGGGGTGTATACCGATTTCTTAAGAACTTTTTTTGAAACAAATGAACTACAGGTTCGTTTCCGCCCATCGTATTTTCCATTTACCGAGCCCTCAGCAGAAATCGATATGGCATTTGCTAGTGGCAAGCTCGCTGGCCGTTGGTTAGAGATTTCTGGAGCGGGGCAGGTTCACCCAAATGTACTGCGTAATATGGGCATTGATCCTGAGCGCTATACCGGATTTGCTTTCGGGTCGGGCTTAGAGCGTTTAACTATGTTGCGTTATGGTATCGATGACCTACGCCTTTTCTTTGAAAATGATCTGCGTTTCTTAGCGCAGTTTCCGGCTTAAGTAAAAAGAAAACAACGCTATGCAATTTTCTGAATCTTGGCTTCGTCAATACGTCAATCCTGATCTAGATAGTCAGGCCTTAGGTCATGCCATGACTATGGCGGGTCTTGAAGTGGAAGAGCAACATGCTGTTGCGCCACCATTTACTAAAATTGTTGTTGCTCACATTCTGTCTGCTGAACTGCATCCTGACGCTGATCGTCTGCGTGTTTGTAAAGTAGATGTAGGTACTGGTCAAGAATTGCAAATTGTCTGTGGCGCTCCAAATGCGCGTGCTGGCATCAAGATCCCTTGTGCCTTAATGGGCGCTGAACTGCCTTCTGCAGAAGTAGGTGGTAAGCCATTTTTAATTAAAGTAGGCAAGCTCCGTGGCGTTGAAAGCCAAGGTATGTTGTGCTCAGGTCGTGAGCTAGGCCTGGGTGATGATCATGAAGGTATTTTGGAATTACCTTCAGATGCCCCAGTAGGTCAAGATATTCGCGAGTATTTAGATCTGGATGATCAGATCTTTGTCATTAAGTTGACGCCAAATAAGGCGGATTGCTTATCGATTATGGGTATGGCACGTGAAGTGTCAGCCATCACGGGTGCTACCTTGTGCGCGCCTCACTGGACTAAGGTGAGCGTATCCATTCAGGATAAGCTACCAGTGACTGTTGAGCATCAAGATCTATGTGGTCGTTTTGCGGGTCGTGTGATTCGTGGTGTGAATCCAAAAGCCCAAACCCCGGATTGGATTATTCAGCGTCTTTGCCATGCTGGCCAAAGAAGCATTTCTCCTTTAGTCGATCTCTCTAACTACGTCATGTTAGAAATGGGGCAGCCCACCCATGTGTTTGATATTGATAAATTAAGCGGTGCATTATCAGTACGCTGGGCTAGGCCTGGCGAAAGTCTTGAGTTGCTCAATGGTCAAACTGTGACCCTTGTCGGCTCTGATTCTTCTGGCAAGATGCAGGATGCCGGTGTAGTGGCTGATCAAACAGGTCCAGTAGCCCTTGCTGGAATTATGGGCGGGAATCACTGCGCCGTCACTGATGACACCACCAATATTTATGTTGAAGCAGCTTATTGGCAACCCTCGGCAATTCAGGGTCGTGCTCGTCGCTTTAATTTCAGCACGGATGCTGCCCATCGCTTTGAGCGTGGGGTTGATCCACAAAATACCGTGCCTTGCCTTGAGTACCTGACTTCTTTAATTATTGAAGTTTGTGGTGGCCAGGCTGGTCCAGTCGATGATCAGGTGCTTGCAGTGCCGGAGCGTAAGCCTGTCACGATGCGCTTAGCGCGCGCCACAAAAGTCATCGGTATTCCGCTGACAGTGGAAATTGTTGCAGATGTATTTAAACGCCTTGGTTTTGAGTTTAAACAGACGGCTCAGGATGTATTTATCGTGACACCTCCTAGCTATCGTTTTGATATTGATATTGAAGAAGATTTAATTGAAGAAGTCGCCCGTATGTACGGCTTTGAAAATATTCCCGATGTGCCCCCAGTAGCTTCTTTGAAGATGAGCGCTAGGGCAGAAGCAAAGCGGGGTATACATTTATTGCGCCAACGATGCGCTCTCCAGGGCTATCAAGAGGCGGTAAATTTTGGCTTTATTGATTTAGAAAGCGAGCAAGGGCTTGCTGGTGCAGCTGAAAAAGACCTTATTAAAGTGCTGAACCCGATTGCAAGTCAATATGGCGTGATGCGGAGCAATCTCTGGGGCGGCTTATTGAACAACCTAAAGGCCAATTTAAATCGTGGCGCTGGGCGTGTACGTTTATTTGAAACCGGTCGTGTGTTTAACCGTAACAGCAGTGTTGAGGAGATCGCTGGCCGTGTTGCTGGTTTTGATCAGCCACAGAAAATTGGGGGCTTGGCTTATGGATCCTTCGTGCCAGAGCAGTGGGCAAGTGCTAATAGGCCAGTGGATTTTTTTGACGTGAAGGGTGATTTAGCACGGGTCCTGGATCCATTGCAATTTACAACTGAGTCAGCTAACCATCCAGCACTGCATCCTGGTCGCAGCGCTCAGATATATCTCATCAGTCCTCAAGGCAAAGTTGTCATTGGATCGGTTGGTGAATTGCATCCAGCCCTTCAACAAATTTATGAATTGCCACAAGCACCAGTTTTATTTGAATTAGATTTAGAGGCCATTCAGAAACTCAGTATTCCGCAGCCTGAGGAACTGAGTAAGTTTCCTGCAGTGCAGCGAGATTTAGCAGTGGTGGTAAAGCAGGCGGTCTCAGCACAGTCTTTGATGGATGCTATGGCAGCCAGCAAACAAGCCTTCGTAAAGGGAATCGAGCTATTTGATGAATTTAAGCCAAAGGCTGGCTCTAATAGTATGGCCGATGATGAAAAGAGTCTGGCTTTCCGTGTTACCTTATTAAATACCCATGAAACATTGCAAGACCCTCAAATTGAGGCGGTGATGACAGCTTTGCTTTCAGCACTTGAAAAAAAATGCGCAGCTCGCTTGCGCTAGGTTTAATATAAGTAAACTTTTAAAAATTAGATGTATTGAGTCTTGCATTATTAGAGATCAAAATAGTAAAAAGAGAATGCCATCATGACTGAATTTGCCACCAACGATACCGTCACTAAAAATGAGTTATCAGAAGCTTTGTTTGATCAGGTGGGCCTCAATAAGCGTGAAGCAAAAGACATGATTGATGCTTTTTTTGACCGAATTGGCCAGTCTCTAGAAGCGGGTATTGAAGTCAAGATTTCTGGTTTTGGTAATTTCCAATTGCGCAATAAATCGGCTCGGCCAGGTAGGAATCCTAAAACAGGTCAAATGATCCCGATTGCAGCACGCCGTGTGGTCACTTTTCACGCTAGCCAGAAACTTAAGGACGTAGTTGAGTCGCATGCTCGACAAAACAGTATTTGATACAGGGTCGGTGCTGCTGAGTTCGCAGCTGCCGCCTATACCTGCGAAGCGCTACTTTACTATTGGTGAAGTTTCCGATCTTTGCGGGGTGCGTTCCCATGTTTTAAGGTATTGGGAGCAAGAGTTCGCTCAATTAAGTCCTCAGAAGCGCCGTGGCAACCGTCGCTATTATCAGCATCACGAGGTTGTTCTTATTCGTAAAATTAGGGCGCTTTTATACGAAGAGGGCTTTACCATTAGTGGCGCTCGTAATCGTTTGGATGAGGCTCGCGGTGAGTTGCGCCTTCGGGATGAGCTCCACGCTGTTTTGCAAATTCTAGCCAAATAGTTACTGCTACAATTTCTTCTCTCGTCGGGGCGTAGCGCAGCCTGGTAGCGTACATGCATGGGGTGCATGTGGTCGGAGGTTCAAATCCTCTCGCCCCGACCATTCTTTCAATTTAAAAATCCATGTCCCTGTCTATGACGCCAAATCAATCTGCCATCTCCTATTTCGGGCTGAATATCCCCTTCTTATCCCATCTAGGTGTTGTTCCTGAATATGCACAAGATGGTAAATCTCGGATCAGCTTAGAAATCAAACCGGAATTTGAAAATAGCTTTCAGATTGCTCATGGCGGTATCTTAATGACATTATTGGATTTTGCGATGGGTGCTGCAGCTCGCAGCACAACAAATCAGATTCTAGGAGCTATGACTGTTGATATGAATGTCAGCTTCCTGCGCCCAAGTATTGGGAAAATAGCGGTGGAGGGGAGCGTGCTGAAGTCTGGAAAAACCATTTATTACTGTGAAGCGGTGGCCCTAAATGAGGCTGGAGAAATAACTGCTAAATCCAGCGGTACTTTTATGCTTAGAAGATAATCATTATATATACTTGATAGATATAGTATTTATAATGATTTTGTGATTAATGCTATTCGTTTGAAATGCCCATAGATCATTAAGGTCTATATTTAATATATTACTTTTTTTAGAAACAGTAATATATAATAAGAATTAATAAATAACTTGTTTAGTTATTTTGTGACATTCATATCCGGAGAATATAGAATATGCCTTCATATAAAGACCTTTTAGCCCAGCGCGAGCAGCTTGATAAACAGATTAAAGAAGCTATCGCCCATGAAAAAGCCGATGGTATTGCTAAGGCAAAGCTGATTATTGAGCAATACAGTCTATCTGCATCTGATTTATTTAGTCGTAAATCAGGCGCTCGTAGTGCTAGTGGTAAGGTTGCTCCAAAGTATCGTAATCCTGCTAGTGGTGAGACCTGGACGGGTCGAGGTAAGGCTCCTAAGTGGATCGATGGTAGAGATCGCGCGAGCTTTTTAATTTAAAGTATTGATTTAAATAAGTTTTTTATTTAGGGCTGATTATTCTTAAATGATCAGCCTTATTTTTTAGCGCTCCAGTCTTTTAGCTACATTTTCTATTTAGCGCCTGAATAAAGATGGGCTCTAACAGCTCATATCTATTTTTATCCACCAAATAACCCTCTAATTCTGGATTGGTTGCGGGATAAGCAATAAGTGATGGGTTTTTGTCAATTAAGCCATTATCTAGCTCTGTCTGAAGGATTTCAGTGTATTGCGGTATTACGCCAATCGTATTTTCATCTGCTAACCCCATCACCCCAGGGTGTAGTTTGATAAATCCTTCGTCTACTAGGATTGGAATGCGCTGAGTATCGCTATTGTTGCTGAGGTAATGAATCAAATGTACCTGTTCAACAGGGGGAATCAAGGCATCTAAAAATATCAAATCAGGGCTTATAGAGACTGATTTCATGAGGCCCTCAAGGCTATCTACTGAAACCTCCATGTCCACTTTAAGCTGCCAACCTTGAATGGATTCTATTAATTCATAGCTATTTTCAATTCTTCGGAAAATCCCCATAGCGATGCAATTTTGTGTGGTTTTCTGGCGCATAGCCCTTTTACGGCGAGCTAGCTGCTGATCCAGTGAGCTTGCAAGGATGCGCCGATGGCCTCCACGGGTCTTCCAAGCTATTAATTCCCCCAATTCAACCATTTTTTGGACTGTACCTAGGGAGACCTGCAAGACCTTTGCGCTTTGCCTAGTACTTAAATATTCCATTTCCGGAGTAATTGCTTTCATATATACGTAATTTCCTTAATCTTATTAATTCATTTGAAGATTTAGAGAATACGAACCAATGCTATTTGAATCTGTCAGGAGACCCTTAAACCTGAGTAGGAAAATTCTTATTCAATGATTAATCGTGTTAAATTAGTGTTGTAGTGAAATATTTGCATAGATCAATTCGTAAAGCGGTTTAGCTGCGGGGCGAATGGTTTTAACCACAGTTTTGATTCGGGATACCCGATGAAAGGTGAGCATCATGATGCAGGATCAGAGAGATACCTCTTATCTCTTCGGCGGTAACGCCCCTTACGTAGAAGAGCTCTACGAATCTTATTTGCACGATCCAGCTTCAGTATCGGATCATTGGCGAGACTATTTTGATAACGTAAAGCAGGTTCCTGCAGCCGATGGGTCATCTCGATCTGATGTAGCTCATGGGCCGATTGTGGCTTCCTTTGCTGAGCGTGCAAAACAAGGCCCTATCAGAACTGTTTCTGCGGATTCAGCAGATTCAGATATGGGCTTCAAGCGTGTTGCTGTTCAACAGTTGATTGCGGCGTATCGTAACGTTGGCAATCGTTGGGCTGATATTGACCCCTTGAAACGCACTGAACGCCCTGATATTCCAGAGCTGGACCCTGCTTTTTATGGTTTTACAGATGGCGATATGGATATCGTCTTCAATACGAGCAATACTTTCTTCGGTAAGAATCAGATGACCTTGCGGGATTTACTGCAAGCTTTGCGTGAAACGTATTGCGGTACTTTAGGTGCTGAGTATATGTATATTGCCGACCAAAAGATTAAAAAATGGTGGCAAGAAAAATTAGAATCTGTTCGATCCACTCCTCATTTTAGCGCTGATCAGAAGCGCGAAATTTTAGACCGCGTCACCGCGGCTGAAGGTTTAGAGCGTTATCTTCAAGCGAAATATGTCGGTCAAAAACGATTTTCTTTGGAGGGTGGTGAAAGTTTCATTGCCTGTATGGATGAATTAATTCGTGAGTCTTCCGCCAAAGGAGTGCAAGAGATTGTGCTAGGAATGGCCCATCGCGGTCGCCTCAATGTCCTTATTAATACTTTAGGGAAAATGCCAACGGACTTGTTTGCTGAGTTTGAGCATAAGGGCCCTGAAACATTGCCAGCCGGTGACGTGAAGTATCACCAAGGCTTTTCAAGTGATATTTCCACACCATCAGGTCCCGTACATTTATCACTAGCATTTAATCCCTCACATTTAGAGATTGTTAACCCAGTAGTGGAGGGTTCTGCACGTGCTCGTATGGAGCGTCGTGGTGATTTACTCGGAGAAAAGGTGTTGCCAGTATTGGTACATGGTGATGCGGCGATAGCAGGTCAAGGCGTCATGCAAGAGACCTTGATGATGGCTGAGGTGCGTGGGTATTCTACTGGCGGCACTATTCATATAGTCATTAACAATCAAATTGGTTTCACAACATCGGATCCACGTGATTTACGTTCAAGCTTGTATTGCACGGACATTATGAAAGTCATTGATGCGCCTGTACTGCATGTGAATGGCGATGATCCTGAGGCGGTAGTGCTAGCTACAAAATTAGCAGTCGAGTTCCGTTCGCAGTTTCATAAAGATGTTGCGATTGATATTGTTTGTTTCAGAAAGCTAGGTCACAACGAGCAAGATACGCCAGCGATGACCCAGCCATTGATGTACAAAATTATTGCAGCCCATCCAGGAACGCGTAAGCTCTATGCGGATAAGTTAGAGGCCCAAGGTGTTCTACCAGTGGGTACTGGCGATTTGATGGTGAAGGAATATCGCGCTGCAATGGATGCTGGTAAGCAAACTTCAGATCCCGTGTTGAGTAACTTTAAAGGTAAGTTTGCAGTAGATTGGTCGCCATTTCTGAATAAGAAATGGACTGATGAAGCCGATACTGCCATTCCCTTAACGGAGTGGAGACGTTTAGCAGAGCGAGTCACTTCCGTGCGGGAAGGTTTTAAAGTTCACCCGTTGGTTGAAAAAGTATTAAATGATCGTTCTGCCATGGGTCGTGGTGAGATTAATGTCGACTGGGGTATGGGCGAGCATATGGCGTTTGCTTCTTTAGTGGCGAGCGGTTATCCGGTTCGCTTATCTGGTGAAGATAGTGGTCGCGGTACCTTTACGCATCGACATGCTGTTTTCCATAATCAGAATCGCGAGAAGTGGGATGCTGGCATTTATATTCCACTACGCCATATTGCAAAAGATCAAGCGCCATTTGTAGTGATTGATTCCATTCTTTCTGAGGAGGCTGTACTTGGTTTTGAGTATGGCTACGCTGCTGCAGAACCAAATACGCTCACCATCTGGGAAGCTCAGTTTGGCGACTTTGCTAACGGTGCTCAAGTCGTGATTGACCAATTTATCGCTTCTGGTGAAGTCAAATGGGGTCGCGCCAATGGCTTGGTCATGATGTTGCCCCATGGCTACGAGGGTCAAGGCCCTGAACACTCATCTGCTCGATTGGAGCGATTTATGCAACTATGCGCAGATACCAATATGCAGGTGATTCAGCCGACTACTGCATCGCAAATCTTCCATGTACTGCGACGTCAGATGATTCGTCAGTTCCGCAAGCCTCTGATTTTGATGACTCCAAAATCTTTACTGCGCAATAAAGAAGCTGCCTCTCCACTAAGTGAGTTCACCAAAGGGGGCTTTCATACTATCCTTGGCGAACGAGATGAGACTATTGATGCCAAGAAGGTAACTCGTTTAATTATCTGTTCCGGTAAGGTCTACTACGACTTAGTGAAAGCGCGTACTGAGAAAAAACAAGATGAAGTTGCCATTATTCGCTTGGAGCAACTCTATCCATTTCCACATAAAGCATTGGCTGCTGAGTTGAAGAAGTTCTCTAATGTAGCGGAAGTTATATGGTGTCAAGATGAGCCGCAGAATCAAGGCGCTTGGTTCTTTGTTCAGCACAATATTTTAGAAAATATGTCTGAAGGTATGAAGCTGGCATATGCAGGTCGACCAGCATCTGCTTCACCTGCTTGTGGTTATGCCCACCTTCATCAAGAACAACAGAAGTCACTCCTCACATCAGCTTTTGCAAAACTTAAGGGCTATGTCATTACGAAGTAATCGTAGACATCTCTCAAACATACATACTCAATAGGATTAATCATGGCTATTTTTGAAGTTAAAGTTCCCCAACTCTCCGAGTCAGTGGCCGAAGCTACTTTATTGCAATGGAAAAAGAAAGTGGGCGATGCCATCGGTCAAGATGAAATTTTGATTGAAATTGAAACCGATAAGGTGGTCTTAGAAGTCCCAGCCCCTTCTGCTGGTGTGTTAACTGAGATTATTATTGCCGATGGTGGCACGGTGCTCGCAGAGCAATTGATTGCTAAGATTGATAGTACGGCTGTCGCCACAAATGTTCCAGTAGTCGCAGCTACTTCTGCCCCTGTGGCAGCTGCAGTAAAAGCTGCGCCTGCTGCAAAGTCAGTTGGTATTGCAGCCGCACCATCTGCTGCAAAATTAATGGCAGAAAATAATTTAAGTGCTACTCAAGTATCTGGCTCAGGTCGTGATGGTCGCATTACTAAAGGTGATGTGATAGGTGCGGTATCTGGTGCTACAAAATCTGCGCCTCTTCCAAGCGCGCCGGTGCCCATGGGTAATCGCCCAGAGGAGCGTGTGCCAATGAGTCGTTTGCGTGCCCGTATTGCTGAGCGTTTGCTTGAGTCCCAAGCCAATAATGCGATCTTGACTACCTTTAATGAAGTTAATATGGCACCAGTGATTGCGATGCGCAATAAGTACAAAGATCAGTTTGAGAAAGTGCATGGCGTCAAGTTAGGCTTCATGTCCTTCTTTGTTAAAGCGGCTACGCATGCTTTAAAAAAATTCCCATTACTGAATGCTTCTGTTGATGGTAATGATATTGTTTACCATGGCTACTTTGATATTGGTATTGCTGTGAGCTCGCCCCGCGGATTAGTGGTTCCGATCTTGCGCGATGTTGATCAAATGAATTTAGCGGATATCGAGAAAAAAATTGCGGAGTATGGTGCAAAAGCGCGTGATGGCAAGTTATCTATTGAAGAGTTAACTGGCGGCACATTCTCTATCTCAAATGGTGGTGTATTTGGTTCGATGCTATCTACGCCGATTATCAATCCTCCACAGTCTGCTATTTTGGGTATACATGCGACTAAAGAGCGTGCAGTAGTCGAGAATGGTCAGATTGTGATTCGTCCGATTAATTATTTGGCGTTGTCTTATGACCATCGCATTATTGATGGTCGTGAGGCAGTGCTCGGTTTGGTTGCCATGAAGGATGCGTTAGAGGATCCTTCACGTCTCCTGCTAGATTTATAAGCGAGACGATGATGAGTCAGTCATTTGATGTATTGGTTATTGGTGGTGGCCCCGGTGGCTATATTGCGGCTATTCGTGCTGCTCAACTAGGCTTCAAGGTTGCTTGTGCAGAATCGAATGCCTATGATGATCCAAAAGGTGAGCCACGCCTAGGAGGCACTTGCTTGAACGTAGGTTGCATTCCTTCAAAGGCTTTACTAGCCTCATCTGAAGAGTTTGAAAAAGCAAGTCATCACCTTGCAGATCATGGGATTACAGTAGGCTCTGTCAAGCTGGATTCCAATAAGATGCTTGCTCGAAAAGATGCCATCGTGACCAAGATGACTTCAGGCATTCAATTTCTATTTCGCAAAAATAAGATTACCTTGCTAAAGGGTCATGCTTCATTTGAAGGGAAGAGCGCTGAAGGCTACCAAATCAAAATTGATGGCAAAGATAAGGAAATTGTTACAGCGAAGAATGTCATTATTGCTACAGGATCTAAAGCGCGCCATTTGCCCAATATCCCAGTAGATAACGTGCTTATTAGCGATAACGTCGGTGGTCTAAAATTTGATTCTATTCCAAAGAAATTAGGCGTGATCGGTGCTGGCGTTATTGGTTTAGAGCTCGGTTCAGTTTGGCGTCGGGTTGGATCTGAGGTGACTATTTTGGAAGGTCTTCCGACCTTCTTGGGCGCCGTTGATGAAGGCCTTGCAAAAGAAGCGCATAAGCTCTTTACTAAGCAAGGGCTTGATATTCAGATGGGTGTCAAGATTGGCGAAGTAAAGGCTGATAAAAAAGGTGTTGTTGTGAACTACACCGATAGTGCTGGTAAAGCCCAAAAATTAGCTTGTGATCGCTTAATTGTTTCCGTAGGCCGCGTTCCAAACACCGATAAGTTGGGTTTAGATAAGATTGGCCTAAAAGTTGATGAGCGCGGTTTTATTCCTGTGGATGACCATACCTGCGCAACAGCTGCACCGGGTGTTTATGCTGTTGGTGATGTAGTACGCGGCCCAATGTTAGCGCATAAAGCTGAGGATGAGGGCGTATTGGTTGCAGAGATTATTGCAGGTCAAAAACCGCACATTGATTACAACTGCATTCCATGGGTTATCTACACTGATCCTGAAATTGCGTGGGTTGGCAAAACAGAGCAACAGCTCATAGGGGCTGGCATTGCCTATAAAGCAGGTCAGTTTCCATTTGCTGCTAATGGTCGTGCTTTAGGCATGGGTCGGTCAGAGGGTTTCGTGAAAATATTGGCTGATGCTAAGACTGATGAAATTCTAGGCGTGCATATTATTGGACCTAATGCTTCTGATTTAATTGCTGAAGCCGCTGTTGCTATGGAGTTTAAGGCGGCTGCTGAAGATATTGCCCGCATCTGCCATCCGCACCCCAGCTTATCGGAAGTGATGCGTGAAGCAGCATTAGCAACGGACTCACGTGCATTAAATATGTAATTGAAAGCACTTGATTATTACCATCAAGAGCTAAAGGCGCGCGGGTATCGCAGCGATCCCGCGCAGCTTGCTGCTATTGAGCGCTTGCAAGAGTGTGAAGATGAGTGGACGGCTTATAAAGAAATCCGTAGCAATGATTTAAAAAGAAAATTCTTTAAACCGAAGTTACCCCGTGGTGTTTATCTGTGGGGTGGTGTGGGCAGAGGCAAGTCCTTTCTCATGGATTGCTTTTATGCTGCTTCCCCCTTAGAAAAAAAGATTCGCATTCATTTTCATGAGTTTATGCGCGAGGTTCATCGCGAACTCCATGAATTGTCTGGTATGGCTGATCCGCTAGATGAGCTTTCTAAAAGAATTGCCATGCGTTATCGCTTAATTTGTTTTGATGAGTTTCATATTAATGACATTGCTGATGCCATGATTTTGTATCGCCTTTTAAGTGCTTTATTTAAAGATCGCGTGCAATTCATCATGACCTCGAATTATCAGCCTAGCCAGTTGTATCCCAATGGCTTGCATCGAGATCGCTTATTGCCAGCGATCCAGCTTCTAGAAGAGCAGTTAGATATCTTGAATGTTGATGCTGGTAGTGACTATCGCCGCGTGCAGATGGCGCAGGTTCAGGCCTATTTAACCCCATTAGATGCTGCAGCACACATGGGGCTCAGTCAAATTTTTCAATCCCTCATTGGTAATAAAAAAGAGACTGTACGCCCTGTTTTGCGGATCGAATCGCGCGAGCTCAGACCGCTACATATGGCAGAAGGAGTGGTCTGGTTTGATTTTGAGACCCTTTGTTGCGGCCCACGGTCTCAAAATGACTATTTAGAGATTGCCAAACTATTTCATACGGTCATTTTGTCTGGAGTGCCCTATATGCCCCCTAGAATGACCAATGAGGCACGCCGTTTTATCTGGTTAATCGACGTTTTATATGACCACAAAATCAAGCTCATCATCTCTGCAGAGCTCCCGGCGACCGATTTATACACCGAAGGCCAGATTACTAGTGAGTTTTCTAGGACTGTTTCCCGCTTAATCGAGATGCAATCCCGTGATTACCTAGATGCACCGCGCCGGGTAATTGATACTAGCTTGACCTAAAATAGGGTCATGATGCGTAATTCCAATATAAATGCTGATTTGCATTGCCATTCTGTTGTCTCAGATGGCACTTTATCTCCTGAGGCCTTGGCAGAGCGCGCCCATGCTAATGGGGTGCATCTGTGGGCTCTCACTGACCATGATGAATTAGGTGGCCAAGTTAGGGCACGCGCTGCTGCTATTGCTCTTGGTATGGATTATCTATCCGGTGTTGAAATTTCTGTGACATGGATGGATCAAACTATTCACATTGTTGGCTTGGGTATTGATGCTGCGCACATCGGTATTTTGGAGGGTCTGCGCCGCACACGCGATGGTCGCTACAATCGCGCTAAGTTGATGGCAGAGCAATTATTAAAAGCGGGTATACCAGGCGCCTACGAAGGTGCGCTGAGTTTTGCTGGTAACCATGATTTGATTTCTCGTACCCACTTTGCACGGTTTTTAGTGGATCAAGGAGTATGCGCAGATACAAACCAAGTTTTTAAAAATTACCTCGTGCAGGATAAGCCAGGCTATGTTCCGCATCTTTGGGCAAGTTTAGATGATGCTGTTGCCTGGATTAAAGCGGCCGGTGGTGTTGCCGTGATCGCGCACCCTGGCCGCTATAAATTAAATGCCATGCAGATGGACGAGCTCTATAAGCACTTTAAAGATATTGGTGGGCTAGCTATTGAAGTTATTACCGGTAGTCATAGTCCAAGCCAATATCAAACTTATGGCAAGATCGCTGAGCACTATGGATTTTTAGCTTCTCGGGGATCTGACTTTCATGATCCCGATGAGAGTTACATTGACCTGGGTACTTTGCCTCACCTGCCAGATCATTTAACACCAGTCTGGTCACTCTTTCATTAGACCGATACTTTTAATCCATTTTCATTACTAAAGAATAAAGATAAAGATGTTTGCAGAACGTGTTCTCTCTGGCATGCGACCAACCGGTAGCTTGCACCTTGGTCACTATCACGGTGTTTTAAAGAATTGGGTGCGCTTACAGTCTGAGTATCCTTGCTTCTTTTTTGTCGCGGACTGGCATGCCCTGACCACTCACTATGAGACGCCTGATGTCATCGAGCAATCTGTGTGGGAGATGGTGATTGATTGGTTGGCCTGTGGTGTTGATCCGAATCAAGCGACTTTATTTATTCAGAGTAAGGTCCCTGAGCATGCAGAGCTATTCTTGCTCTTGTCGATGGGTACGCCATTGGGTTGGTTAGAGCGGGTGCCAACCTATAAAGATCAAATAGAAAAGCTCAAAGAAAAAGATTTGCAAACCTATGGATTCTTGGGCTATCCATTGTTACAAGCAGCAGATATTTTGATATATCGCGCGCAGTTCGTTCCAGTAGGTGAGGACCAAGTGCCGCATGTGGAGTTGACACGTGAAGTAGCGCGCCGCTTTAATCACCTCTATGGGCGGGAACCTGGATTTGAAGAGAAAGCGCTCGAGGCGGTTAAAAAATTAGGCAGTAAGCGTGCCAAGATGTATGCCGAGTTACGTGTGGCTTATCAGGAGCGGGGTGATGATGAGGCATTAGAGCAGGCGCAAGCATTACTGCATGAAGCTCAAAGTCTTTCGATGGCGGATCGTGAGAGATTATTTGGTTTCTTAGAAGGTGCTCGTAAAATCATTCTGCCTGAACCACAGGCTTTACTGACCACTGCTTCACGCATGCCTGGTATTGATGGTCAAAAAATGTCTAAATCTTATGGCAATACGATTAGCATTCGCGAGAAGCCTGAAGATGTGACACGCTCCATACGCACAATGCCTACGGATCCTGCGCGTGTCCGCAGAACAGATCCGGGCGACCCAGCGCGTTGTCCGGTGTGGCAGTTACATGCTGTCTACTCGAATGAAGTTACTAAAACTTGGGTACAAAAAGAATGTCAGTCTGCAGGTATTGGTTGCTTGGAGTGCAAGCAACCGGTTATCGATGCTATTTTATTGGAGCAGCAGCCTATGTTCGAGCGCGCCCAGAAGTATTTAGATGACCCTAGTTTATTGCGTTCCATCATCGCAGATGGCGGTGATCAGGCTCGCAAGGTAGCGCAAGAAACCATGCGTGAGGTCCGTGAGTCTATGGGCCTGGCTTACGACTAAACGAGTAGATCCTTTGCCCCAATTGCATGACACCATCACAGATGCCTCTTCTTGGGTAAAGCACTTTGCCTCTTCCATTCCCGTGGGAGGACTAGTTTTGGATCTCGCTTGTGGATCTGGTCGGCACTCAGTTTTGTTGGCATCCTTGGGTTATTCAGTACTAGCGGTGGATCAGGATATCGGTGCTGTACAGGCTTTGCATAATCCCAGGATTCAAGCTCAGCAATTTGACTTGGAGAGCGACCAGTGGCCCTTGTCGGATGAGAAATTTTCTGCAATTGTGGTGACCAATTATCTTTATCGACCCTTTTTAGATCAGCTGCCCTGGATGCTGCTTGATGGGGGCATTTTGATTTATGAAACCTTTGCTCACGGTAACGCCCAATTTGGCAAACCTTCAAACCCAAATTTCCTATTAAATTCAGGGGAATTACTTACTTTAGCTGCTAAATCTTGCCTAAAAGTGATTGCCTATGAGGATATTTACCTGGATCACCCTAAACCAGCTATGGTTCAGCGGATTTGTGCCGTAAAAGGGCATTTAAATGGGTGCATTCCGTTACAATTTAATGAGTAATCCCTAATAAAATTCAAACAAATTTAGATAGATTCGGTGACCAAAAAAAATCAATCCTACGGTAGCAAAAAGCCCATCACTGGCAGTATGCCGGCTATTGTGACTCCGATGTTTGAAGATGGTAGCCTGGATTTTCCTGCGCTTCGCTCTTTATTGGATTGGCATGTTGCAGAGGGGACCGATGGGATTGTGATTGTAGGTACAAGCGGTGAGTCTCCTACCGTATCGGTAGAAGAGCATTGTGAGTTAATTAAAGTCACGGTTGATCATATTGCAGGACGCATTCCTGTGATTGCAGGAACAGGCGGCAACTCCACAACGGAGGCGATTGAGCTAACCCAATTTGCCAAGCAGGTTGGTGCGGATGCGAGCCTTCAAGTGGTCCCGTATTACAACAAGCCTACTCAAGAGGGGATGTATGCCCATTTTAAGAAAATTGCTGAATCAGTAGACCTGCCGGTGATTCTCTATAACGTGCCCGGTAGAACAGTGGCAGATTTAGCAGGTGATACCGTAGTTCGTTTAGCGGGCGTTTCCGGGATCATAGGAATTAAGGATGCTACGGGCAGTATTGAGCGCGGCACTTTACTGATTGCAGACTTGAAGCGAGCGGGATACGAGGATTTCTTAGTCTTCTCTGGCGATGACCTCAGCGCTGCAGCGCTGATGCTGATGGGTGGCAATGGCAACATTTCTGTCACGGCAAATATTGCACCTCGTCTGATGCATGAATTGTGCGTTGCCGCCATGTCTAATGATGTGATGAAAACCCGAGCGATTCAGTACCAATTATTAGCAGTTCATAAAGCTATGTTTACCGAGGCAAATCCCATTCCTGTGAAATGGGCCCTGCATGAGATGGGCTTAATCACTTCCGGAATTCGCTTACCTTTAACCCCATTAAGCGTCGCTTTACGCGAACCTTTGAAGACAGCAATGAAACAGGCCGGATTACTATGATCAATGTATTGCAAGCACTGCGCCAACATCGCATAACTGTTTTACTCCTTGCTGTTTCTGCAGTTACCTTAATAGGCTGTAAATCCGTTACCTCCAATGACACGGTCGACTATAAGACTTCAGGCGCTGTTCGTGGGCCAAACTTATCTGTGCCACCTGATTTAATTACTGCTCAGGCTGATCGTCGCTATATCGTTCAGGATGGTACTGCCACCATGTCTGAATACAACTCAGCACTAAAAAAATCAGTCCAATCTCGTAAGAGTGTCATGACGGGAATGCCCGGCATGCGGATTGCACGTGATGGCGAGCGTCGTTGGTTGGTAGTCGAGAAACCAGCGCCTGAACTTTACCCACAAATTAAAGACTTCTGGCAGGAGAATGGTTTTCTGCTCATCATTGATTCGCCATCAACGGGCATTATGGAAACCGATTGGGCTGAGAATCGCGCAAAAATCTCCCAAGATTTTATTCGATCTACGCTCGGTAGAGTCCTAGATTCACTATATGACACGGGTGAACGCGACAAGTATAAAACTCGCTTAGAAGTCAGCAAGCCTGGAGAAACTGAGATTTATATCACCCAGCGTGGCGCTCTCGAAAAATGTGTGACTGATAGCACTGGTTCATGTATATCCACGATATGGACATCTCGCCCTAATGATCCTGAGCTTGAGGCTGTTTTTTTGGCGCGTCTTATGGAGCGCTTGGGGATGACCCAAGAACAAGCTAAAGCTCAGGTTGCAGCGCCTCTCGGTCCAAAGACGCCCAAGGCTAAATTAGTTCAGCAGGGTGTGAATACAGCCTATATTGAAATTACTGCTGGTTTTGATCGTGCCTGGCGTGATACGGGTCTGGCCTTAGACCGCTCCAACTTTACTGTGGAAGATCGAAATCGGGCGAATGGCATTTATTACGTCCGTTATGTCAATCCAAAAGATTTGGGCGACACCAAAGGTTTCTTTACCAATCTGTTTAGCAGCAAGGATGACTCCAGCTTAAAAGCAAAGAAATATAGTGTGCTTGTAAAAGCGAGTGGGGATAATTCCTCAAGAGTCACAGTACAAGATGCTGACGGTAAGCCTGAAAATACTGCTGCTGGCTTGCAATTGTTAACTTTACTTACGGAGCAGTTGATTCGCTAGATTATTCTTAGAAATCTTAGACGTTAAAAAAGCCGCTGCGAAGCGGCTTTTTTTCTTCAAGGGGAAGATTACTTCTTTGCGTCAGCAGCAGGTGCAGCGGCTGGAGCGGCTGGAGCAGCGGCAGGTGCAGCAGTATCAGCAGCTGGAGCAGCAGGAGCAGCTGGAGCAGCTACTTCAGCAGGCTTAGCTTCTTCTTTTTTACCGCAAGCGGCTAAAACGATTGCAAACATTGCTACGAGTGCGAGTGACTTCTTCATTGGTAATTCCCTTTTAAAAATATGATTAATTAGTTGCCATTGTTAATGGAAGTCCTAGGGAAACCCCTTAAGTATTTTCCATTATGAATTATAGCGATCTTTGAGAGGGCTTGGAAATAAGCCAGCCTCCTTGGTAGGAGGTATATAGGCTATTCTGCTCATCGATTTTGCCAATTTTCGCATTTTTAAGGTATTTTTTTGATGCTAATGTTCGCCAAGCCCTTTTTGTAGGGATAGTTTGTCCAGTAGTGACATCTTCGCCGTTGCAATAGACAGTCTTTCCTAGCGCAAGCAGACGCGTTTGAGGATGGAGCGTGAGTTGATTTTTCAGTAGTGATCGCCCAAATTCCTCGGTAGTCTGTATCTTTTCGGGCCCATCAAAAATAGCTTGAGACTTTGGCTCGCTGAGATAGGCGGTAACTCCAGGTAGAAAGGTACTGATTTGATCAAGCTTTAATCTAGTTAATTGCTTTGCCAACTGCGCAATCATCTCTTGTGGGAGCTGCTCAGCTGAATGGGTAGCAGTTTGCTTGGGGTCAGCAAAGCGCGCATTTAGATCTGGAATCTCTTCAAGGGATTCCGCTAGGCGCCATAAGCCCTCTTGGAGTAGTTCTTTGTAGCTTTGAGACCGAAAACCTACAGACCAAGTTTGGCAGCCTGAATCTAAGGCAATGCCATCATGCGCTACATGGGGCGGAAGATACAGCATATCACCGGGCTCGAGCTCCCATACTTGTTCAGCCTTAAAGCGTTGCAAAATTTTTAATGGCAGGCTAGGAGTAAGGCTTAAATCTTTTTGCTGGGAGATGGCCCAACGACGACGGCCAGACATCTGAATTAAAAACACATCGTAAGAATCAAAATGGGGTCCAACACCACCGCCCAGTCCAGCAATGCTAACCATGAGATCATCAAGACGTGCATCCGGTATAAACCGAAACCAAGAGAGTACTGCAGCTGCGGCAGGATGCTTTGCCTCCATCCCTTGCAATAAAAGCGTCCAATCTGGCTTCGTGATCTGGGGAATATCCTTTTTCTTAAGAGGGCCTTCTGAAAAGCGCCATGGTTTTGCCTCAATTAAGCGAGATTCCAGATCGGCCTCACTTGCTATTTTAAATAGGGCCTCAGGCGGTATAGGGCTCTCTAAGGAGGTATTGCTTTGCTTAGCTAGATGAAATGCCGGAATGGCGCCACGGATCATCAAAGGCTTTTTATGCCAATACGTTTTCATAAACTGATTTGGGCTAATACCCCCCAATAGAGCCCAAGGCAGGTCTAGTGGCAGATTTTGAGGTGCCTGTGGAGGCTCGTAGGGCTTGCTCAAGTAAAATGAAGTCATAGATGCTAGAAGCTGTTTAAAACACCATGTTGAATGAATTACGTATGAAGATCGAAAAAAATACCGTTGTATCGCTACGCTACAAGTTAACTGATGCGCAAAATAATATTATCGAGGAACCAGATTCTCCGATGGTATACCTGCACGGCGGATATGAAGGTACTTTTCCGAAGATTGAGTCTTTATTAGATGGACAGGATATTGGATATGAAGCCAGTATTCAATTGGAGCCAAATGAAGCTTTCGGTGAATATGACCCAGAACTATTAAAGATTGAACCACGTGCACGATTTCCTGAGCCGCTAGAAATTGGGATGCAATTTGAGGGGGTTCCAGATTCTGAGGCAGATGATGACAGCTCTGATGTCGATGATGAGACCCTTATCTATACCGTGACTGATGTAGCTGATAGTCAAGTGGTTTTAGATGGCAATCATCCGCTTGCAGGAATGGCCTTGCGTTTTTGGGTTCAGGTAGAGAATATTCGCACAGCTAGCGATGAAGAAATTGAAAACCGTCATCCCGCGGGAGCCGAGAGTTTTACTTTTGGTATGCCTAATGAAGAAGATGGCGATGATGATAATTCTATTGACCCCTCTTCAAATCCTGAGCATCCTTCACCAACCTTACACTAGCGAACAAGCTACTCTTTAAGCCATTCCTTTAAAGCATCCAGGTCACGTTTAGTGCCACTACCGACACCAGCATCTGCTGGCGTGTTGTTAAGTCTTGCCAATGCTTTCTCAAGCGCTTCAATTTTGGCTTCCTGTTCTAAGGTAGCATCAATCAGGCCCTTAAGCGCCATCGATACGGGATCGTCGACATTGGGTGTCACTCCGTACGCAGAAAAGTATTCTTTGGCTTTGCTGTCCACACTTGTAGCCTGAGGTAAATCAGGATGCAATATGCGGGCCGGTATTCCTACTGCGGTCGCGCCAGCAGGAATCTCTTTAAGTACGACAGCATTAGATCCAACGCGTGCGCCATCACCAACAGTAAAGCCACCCAGTACTTTTGCTCCAGCGCTAATCACGACACCTTTGCCTAAGGTAGGGTGACGTTTAACGCCTTTATATAGTGAGGTGCCACCTAAAGTGACACCTTGATAGATCGTGCAATCATCGCCAATTTCAGTAGTTTCACCAATGACAATGCCAAGACCGTGATCTAAAAAAACACGGCGGCCAATTTTTGCCCCAGGATGAATTTCAATACCAGTGATAAAACGTGCAAACATTGAGAGCAGGCGGGCAATCCATTTCAGACCTAGATTCCATAAACTGTGGGAGAGTGTATGTATCCAGACTGCATGAAGACCTGGGTAGCAAGTAATGACCTCTAGGCGATTTCTGGCGGCTGGGTCACGAACGATGATGGAGTCGACTTGGTCGAAAAGCGCTTTAAACATATGGAGATTTTAACGGTTAAAGCTGTAATGGAAGGGGTGCCTAGTTACTTTTTGAGCATCATCTGTTTGGCTATTCCACGTAATAGGTCGATTTCCTCTTTATGGAGCCGACTTCGTGCAAAAAGAGCTTGTAAGCGGGGCATGAGCTTTTTAGGGTTGGCAGGATCAAGATAGCCAATGGCCTCTAAGCCCGCTTGCCAATGTTCTAGCATCGCTGCTACAGCTGCAGGGTCGGCATAATCAATCTGCTCCGAGGATGCATTAAGTACCTCATCTGAATCCACGCTAAGAGCCTCTCTCAGCCCATAGGCGCAAACCATGATTGCTTGGGCCAGGTTCAGTGAGGGATAGAGGGGGTTAGCCTCTAGCCAAACGCGATGCGTGCATAAGGAGAGGTGCTGATTATCAAGGCCAGTCCGTTCAGGGCCAAATAGTAGTGCCACCTTCTGACCTCTGCCCACATGAGCTTGAACTAGTTTCCGAGCCTCATTCCAATCTATGGCAGGCGGCCCAAACTCGCGATCACGGCTTGTTAGTCCGAGAACTAAGGTGTATCCCTGCACACTCGATTCAAGAGAGTCAGATTCTTGGCTAGATTGGAGAATATCCGCTGCACCACTAGCTAAGGCAATAGCCTCATCATCTTGTGCTATCCCAGCAGTTTTGGGATTGATGAGTTGCAGATCGCTAAACCCCATAGTTTTAAGGGCGCGTGCTGCTGAGCCCACATTTCCAGGGTGGCTAGTCTGAATAAGGATCCAGCGCAAGAGCTGGGCTTGGTCTTTATACATGATGGTTGGTAAGCGTAGATTGTGGGGTGTTTAAGTATGAATCGTTTAGAATCAGTAAGTTCGCCTCATATTGTCATGCAGTTTGCAATCTGAAGCCCTTGTTCTTATTTAATTTGTCCATCAAAACTATGCATCCCATGTTAAATGTGGCCGTCAAGGCCGCCCGTCGTGCTGGTACCATCATTAATAGAGCCTCTCTGAATTTAGAGCGCCTACAGGTTGACCGCAAACAACATAATGATTTTGTTACTGAGGTGGATAAACAGGCTGAAGCGGCGATTATTGAGACACTCAGCGATGCCTACCCCACGCACGGATTTTTAGCAGAAGAAACCGGTGCACAGAATCTAGATGCAGAAAATATTTGGATCATAGATCCCTTAGATGGCACCACCAATTTCATTCATGGCTTTCCACAATATGCAGTTTCTATTGCATTGGCAGTGAATGGCGTCACTCAACAAGCCGTAGTTTATGACCCAACTCGTGATGAGCTTTTCACAGCAACGCGGGGTGCGGGTGCGTACTTAGATCGCCGGCGCTTGCGCGTAGCTACTCAAGATCGCTTAGTAAATTGTTTACTGGGCACAGGTTTTCCATATCGTGAAGATCAAGACTTGGAAAAATACTTAAAGATTTTTGCTGACATGACCCGCCAATGTGCTGGATTACGCCGTCCTGGAGCAGCTTCTCTGGATTTGGCTTATGTTGCTGCTGGCCGATACGATGGATTCTTTGAGAGTGATCTCAAGCCATGGGATATGGCAGCAGGCGCGCTGTTGCTCACTGAGGCTGGCGGTTTGATTGGTAACTACCGTGGCGAAGAAGGTTTCTTACAAAGCGGCGAAGTCATGTGTGCAAACCCTCGTATCTTTGCGCAGATGGTGCAGTGTTTATCTAGATATTCAAGCTGCTAAGTATCTGCTTAGCTCTTAATTAAATCGCTGTAGTGCACACCGCTCGCATCGATACGTAATGCGCTGGCTTTAGGCTGAGCTCTTTCGGGGTGATCCATGTCCCAGTCCGATAAAACCCATCGTTGCCACTCTTGATCCCCTAACTGTTCTTGATGATGTGCTGGTAAATGCGTATGGCCATGAATCAACCTATCCGATTGACCTCGTAGTACTGCAGCACACGCTGCTAATGTCACATTTGTTTTAATTTGAGCAAGCGCAGGGGATTGCTGCTGGGTATGTTGATATTGCTGAGCACTTTGACTGCGTAAATGATTAGCAATGCCACGACGCCAATCTAAAGGCATCAACAAAAAGAGTCTTTGCAACCAAGGTTTGCGTACTAGACTCCGAAATGCTTGATAGCCCACATCGGCAGTACACAACCCATCACCATGGCACAGTACATAGTCATGACCAGCAATCTCTAGCTTAGAAGGATCAGGCAGCAATGTCATACCGGTTTTATTTAAGAAATCAGAGCCAATCAAAAAGTCACGATTACCGTGGAAGTAATATGTTTTGACTTTAGTGGAAAGGGTGGCAAGTGCTCGTTTAACTTCTTGATGAAAGGGTGAGTGTAGCGCTGCATCATCACCAACCCAATACTCAAAGAGGTCACCCAAAATAAATACAACCTCTACTTTGGGTGCTTCCTTTTCACAAAAGTCGAAAAATCGTTGCGCCGTCAAGGGCATTGACGGCGTGAGATGGAGGTCCGATATGAGCAGGGCGCTCGCGTATTGCGGAATCATTCCTCGAGAACAGTAGCCTTTTCAAGCACAACATCTTCTGCTGGTACGTCTTGATGAAATCCACTACTGCCAGTTTTTACTTTACGGATCACATCAAGCACATCGGATCCCTCTGTGACTTTACCAAAGACGGCGTATCCCCAGCCTTGTGCATTGGGCGCTGTATGGTTTAGAAAATCATTGTCATTGACGTTGATAAAGAACTGCGCTGTGGCTGAGTGGGGGTCGCTAGTACGGGCCATAGCAACAGTGCCACGATCATTTTTTAGGCCATTATTGGCTTCGTTCTCAATCGATTCGCCAGATTTCTTTTCCTTCATTCCAGGTGCCATGCCACCACCTTGAATCATAAAGTTATCAATCACACGATGAAAGATCGTGCCATCGTAGTGACCACTTTTTACGTATTGCAAAAAGTTTGCAACAGTCTTGGGCGCTTTTGCAGCGTCGAGTTCGAGAGTGATATCGCCTTTATTGGTTTTGAGTAGAACTTTTGACATGATTCAATTCGCTTTCTAAACGGTTGGAGAACTGCGTTATATTAAATTATTTACTATTTTTAAGTGGTGCGGTTGAGGCGGGCGGTGCTTTCTTAGGAGGGTCTAAGATCTCCCGTAAGGCTTTTGCTCGGTTACTGTATTGACGTTGATTAAGCCGCGCATCCTTAGCAGCATTGTCATATGCCTGTGCCCCTAAGCGAATATATACTTCACCTAAATTGGCAGAGGCTATGGCATATGTTGGACGTAGCTTGAGGGCTAGCTCTAAGTAATCTCTTGCTTCAATCCAATTACCTTGATTGGAGGCTAAGGCCGCTAAATTATTGTAAGGTTCTGGCAGCTCTGGAAATTGTTGAGTGATTTCAATTAAGGTTTTTTTAGCCGCTTCCCACTGACGCATTTCTATTTGCATGCGCGCTTTGATATAGCGCAACTGCACATTCCCTGGAGTCTTTTTAAGAAGTTGATTGATAAGATCTATTGCCTCAGGATATTTTTTAGCTTTAACAAGTCTTTCTACTTCAGACGGCACCGCATTTTTAGTGACAGGGTCTGGCTCAATAATGAGGAAGGATAAAAAGGGTACTGCTACAGAGTCAGATAGCTCGGTATTGAATTGGTCATAGCCAGATGCGTTGCTATTAAGTTTTGGGGGATCATTAGGCCCATCAGACCCCAAATAGGGCGCAGGTGGGTTTTGGCCACCAGCTTGAGCACTGGCATTAAGCGCTTGTATTTCCGCATTTGCCAGTTGCTGACCGGGCGTGCTGCAGCCACTGAGCATAAACAGAGCAAAGGCAACACTCAGAATCCACAAGAAGCGATGTCTTGGTACATTAGGGCTATATGTCATAGAGGAAAAGGGTAAAAAACGGGCTCATTCGATATACTCAGCGCTCAGTCTAACAAATTAGTGCTCCTTGCCCCTTTAAAGCTTCTATGCTGCAAATCTATAACACTCTTAGTAGGTCTAAACAACCCTTTAAGCCTCTCGAGCCAGGCAAGGTCAAGATGTACGTTTGCGGGATGACGGTCTACGACTATTGTCATATTGGCCATGCCCGAGTGATGATCGTATTTGATATGGTGGTGCGCTGGTTGCGGGCCAGTGGGTATGAAGTCATTTATGTTCGAAATATCACAGATATTGATGACAAAATCATCCATCGCGCGATTGAAAATGGCGAGCCCATTGCCGCTCTGACTCAGCGCTTTATTGACGCTATGCACGCCGATTCAGAACAGTTGGGCTTAATACATCCAGATCAAGAGCCCCGTGCTACTGACTTTATTACTCAAATGCAAGGCATGATTGGTCGACTGATTGAGCAAGAGTTGGCTTATCAGGCGGATGATGGTGATGTGAACTTTGCCGTACGTCTCTTTCCCCAATATGGTCGTTTGTCAGGTAAATCCATAGATGAACTGAATGCGGGTGAGCGGGTTGCGATTGGCGGTGGTAAAAGAGATCCACTGGATTTTGTCCTTTGGAAAAGCGCTAAATCGGAGGAGCCTGATGATACTCGCTGGAAGTCACCTTGGGGTGAAGGTCGACCCGGTTGGCATATTGAATGCTCAGCGATGTCTTGCGACTTACTAGGTCAGCATTTCGATATCCATGGGGGTGGTGCTGATCTTCAATTTCCGCATCATGAAAATGAGATTGCCCAAAGTGAAGGTGCTTTGTACGGACGTAAGCACACATCTGCTGATCAGCCTTCTGTCAATTATTGGATGCACAACGGCCATATTCGGGTGAATGAAGAAAAGATGTCCAAGTCTTCGGGCAATTTTTTCTTAATTCGAGATGTGCTCAAGCGCTTTGATCCTGAAGTTGTGCGTTTTTTTATGTTGCGTGCCCATTACCGTAGTCCAATTAATTACAGCGATCTACAGCTCGAGGAAGCACGTGCTGGTCTAGTACGCCTTTATACTGCGTTGTCCCAAGCAGCTTCATTAGATCACGCTATAGATCCCCACTCACCGTGGGTGAAGCGCTTTACAGAGGCAATGAATGACGATTTCAATACCCCTGTGGCGATTGCGGCATTATTTGACTTAGCAAGCGAGATTAATCGGGCGCAAGGCTTAGAAAAAGCTGATTTATCCAGCACGCTCAAAGTGTTGGCTGCCCATCTTCATTTCTTACAACGTGACCCAATTGAATTTTTGCAAATGGGAAATCCTACTTTAGATGAGAGTTTATCTGTCGTGGCAATTGAAGAGCAGATTACGGCAAGATCAAGTGCCAAGCAAGCTAAAGATTTTGCCAAGTCCGATCTCATTCGCAAGAATTTGCTCGAACAGGGTATCGTATTAGAAGACAAGCCAGGTGGAATAACAGAATGGCGTAGAAGTTAAACCCATGATGCATAAATTAAATAAAGAAGCACTGTATCTTATGGATTTATTTTGAGTAAAACAGCAGATTTAATTATCATCGACGAAGTAGCCCCTGAATATTGGGAGCAGGCTTGCGCAGAGTTGATGAAACATGATCGCATTCTAAAAAAACTGATCCCGAAGATTGGCGTAGGTTTTTTAGTGACGCGTGGAGATGCTTTTAGTACATTGGCAAGATCCATTGTCGGCCAACAGATTTCAGTAGCGGCAGCGCAATCCGTTTGGAATAAAGTCCTGCTCGCCCTAAAAAAGAAGGTCACTCCAAAAAATATCCTAGGGGTAAGCGTTGAGGAGTTACGTGCTGCAGGCTTATCTGGCCGCAAAGCGGAGTACATCCGAGATTTGGCTGAACATTTTGATTCCGGCCGATTGCATGCCAATCAATGGAAGGGTATGGACGATGAGGTAATTATTAAGGAATTGAGCGCTATTCGGGGTATTGGGCGTTGGACAGCAGAAATGTTCCTCATGTTCAATATGGTTCGACCCAATATTCTTCCGTTAGATGACGCTGGCCTAATTAAGGCTATTTCCCTTAATTATTTCAGCGGAGAGCCTGTTAGCAGGCATGAGGCCCGTGAGGTAGCGGCAAATTGGGCCCCTTGGTGTACGGTTGCTACCTGGTATATGTGGAGAAGTATCGACCCCAAGCCCATTGAATACTAAAATCAGACTATGAAAACGACATTCCTAGATTTTGAACAGTCAATCGCTGAACTAGAGTCAAAGATTGAAGAGCTCCAATTTGTACAAGATGAATCCTCTGTAGATATTTCTGATGAGATAAAAACACTTTCCGAAAAAAGCCAGCAGCTGACGAAAGATGTCTATGCCAATTTAACTCCTTGGCAAGTTTCTCAAGTAGCACGTCATCCACAGCGTCCTTACACCTTAGATTATGTCAACGCCTTATTTACGGATTTTCATGAATTGCATGGCGACCGCAGTTTTGCTGATGATCAATCCATGATTGCGGGCCTAGCCCGTTTTGAGAATCAACCTTGCATGGTTATTGGCCATCAAAAGGGCCGAGATACGAAAGAGCGTGCTTTACGAAACTTTGGCATGAGTCGTCCAGAGGGCTATCGAAAAGCTATGCGTTTGATGCGTCTTGCGGAGAAATTTAAATTACCAGTCTTCACCTTTGTAGATACCCCCGGGGCATTTCCGGGTATTGATGCAGAAGAGCGCAATCAATCTGAAGCGATTGGGCGCAATTTGTATGTTCAAGCAGAGCTAGAGGTGCCTATTATTGCTACGATTATTGGTGAGGGTGGTTCAGGCGGTGCCTTAGCAATTGCAATGGGTGATGTGGTGCTGATGTTACAGAATTCAACTTACTCGGTAATCTCACCAGAGGGGTGCGCATCTATCCTATGGAAGACAGCTGAAAAAGCACCAGAGGCTGCTGAGCAATTGGGTTTAACCGCACAACGCCTAAAAACATTAGGTCTGATTGATAAGATTGTGATGGAGCCAACAGGTGGTGCGCATCGTGACTACGAAACTATGATGAATGCTATGCGTAAAGCCTTAGCAGATTCCTTAAAGACTTTTGATGGCATGAAAGTCGATGCTCTTCTTGAGCGTCGCCACGCGCGCTTAATGAGCTATGGCAAGTTCAAGGAAATCGAAGCAAAATCCTAAGCTAGCCAAACGAATTGCAGTTGCCCTGAGTGGCGGCTTAGATTCGGTTGTATTGCTTGATACTGTCTGCAAAGCTGCCGATAAAAAAACGGAGATTTGGGTATTTCATATTCATCACGGTCTACAAAAGCCTGCAGATCAATGGCTTGAGTTTTGTGAGAAGCTAGCAAAAAAATATCAGGTTCATTTTGATTTTAGGCTTCTTCACTTTAAGAATATCAACGAGGGTAATATTGAAGCGCGTGCAAGAGCGGCGCGTTATGAGGCCTTAACTGAGCTCTGTGAAGATCATGGTATTGAAGATCTACTCTTAGCCCACCATCAAAATGATCAGGCAGAAACGGTTCTACTGCAATTATTGCGTGGCGCCGGTGTTGCAGGTCTTTCAGGAATGCCAGAGCATCGCCCACTGCTTTCTGGCGATCGAAAAATTACTCTATGGCGGCCCTTACTAAATCAGAGTAGGGGTGAGCTTGAGGCCTATGCAAAAATGTATCGCCTTCAATGGATTGAGGACCCTAGCAATCAGAGTACCCGCTTTCGGCGCAATGCCCTTCGTAAACAGATTATTCCAAGGCTTGCCAAGATTCAGCCCGAGGCAGTTGCTAATTTAGCGCGTAGCGCGCAACTTCTAGCGCAGTCTCAACAATTACTAGACCGATTAGCAGTGCAAGATAGTAAAGCGATTTTGCAAGCAAGTGGATTGAAGTTGCCTCCACTGCAAGCATTAGCCCAGCAAGATTTACCTGCTGCCAATAATGTGGTGCGCTATTGGCTGAAATTAAACAAGCTCGCAATGCCCTCGCAAGAGCGTTTAGATTCTTGGTGGCAAGATCTCATGAAGGTTAGCCCAGATGCTAGCTTAGAGTGGTTGCATGATGAAGTCAGCATTCGTCTATGGCGTGGCATGTTACAAATTGCCCATACCCAGTCAGGAGAATGGATTTTTAAATCGATTCCTGTCAATAGCAAGCAATTTGGATTGTCTGCTCCATGGTTAGCTGATGCCAAAAAACAAGACTTGATTGAATACAGGGATAGAAAAGGATCTGAGAAAATTCAAATACAAGCCAAGAGCCCCCGTAAAACATTAAAGAACCTTTACCAAGAAGGTAATGTACCGCCATGGGAGCGACAGGCGCCCTTGTTATATATTGCTGGCGAGTTAATTGCGGTTGCAGGGATAGGGATCAGTTACCCACATCTCTTAGACAGTGGCAAGAGAGTATTGCCCGTATGGTCAAGTAAAAAAACCCTGTAAAATGCTAGTTTTAACGCACTATAGAATGTAAGTTCCTAGTGCTTTAGCAGAATAATCAGCATAGACAAAAGATCGCTTGTATGGCTTTAATCGTTCATAAATATGGTGGCACCTCAATGGGCTCAGTGGAGCGCATACAGAATGTCGCAAAACGCGTAGCCAAATGGATGCGTGCTGGGCATCAAGTCGTGGTGGTTCCCTCAGCCATGTCTGGTGAAACTAACCGTTTACTGGGCTTAGCAAAAGATATAAATCCTGATGCAAGCCCGCGTGAGCTAGACCAAATTGCCTCTACTGGGGAGCAGGTAAGTTCCGGCTTATTGGCCTTAGCACTTCTTCGAGAAGGTGTTGATGCAGTTAGTTATGCTGGATGGCAAGTCACTGTACACACAGACTCATCCTTTACTAAAGCGCGTATTAAAAGTATTGATGACCAGAAGTTACTAGCTGATCTTAATGCGGGTCGTGCAGTGGTAGTGACGGGATTTCAAGGGGTCGATCCAAATGGCAATATCACAACCCTAGGCCGTGGTGGTTCAGATACTTCTGCCGTTGCTATGGCAGCGGCGTTAAAAGCCGATGAGTGCTTGATTTATACCGATGTGGACGGTGTCTACACTACTGATCCCCGCGTTTGTGAAGATGCCCGTCGTTTAGACAAAATTACTTTTGAAGAAATGCTAGAGATGGCCAGCCTTGGATCGAAGGTATTGCAAATTCGTTCTGTGGAGTTTGCTGGTAAGTACAAAGTAAAAACCCGTGTTCTGTCATCCTTGACGGATCCGTTGATGCCCCTTGATCTTGAGATGAAGTCGGGTACCTTGATTACATTTGAAGAGGACAGCACTATGGAAGCCGCCGTTATTTCTGGTATCGCGTTTGCGCGTGATGAAGCCAAAATTACTGTATTGGGGGTTCCTGATCGCCCAGGTATTGCTTATCAAATTCTAGGACCGATTGCAGACGCCAACATTGATGTGGACATGATTATTCAGAATCAATCCAATGAGGGTGTTACGGATTTCACCTTCACAGTGCCGCGTGCTGATTATCAAAAAGCCTTAGATTTATTGAAGAAGAATGTTCAAGGACATATTCAGGCAAAAGAAATTACGGGTGATGCCAAAGTGTCTAAGGTATCGGTTGTTGGTGTAGGTATGCGCTCCCACGTAGGCGTAGCTAGTAAGATGTTTCGTACCTTATCGGAGGAGGGCATCAATATCCTCATGATCTCTACAAGTGAAATAAAAATCTCGGTAGTAATCGACGAGAAATATATGGAGTTAGCTGTAAGGGCGCTGCATAAGGCTTTTGAGCTAGACCAGAAGTAAGTTGGGGAAGTAAATAGCTGTAAAGCTCGCTGGCTAATGGAATCCGTTAAACTGTGGGCGCAGGATGGTTGTTCGAAGCAGTAGTAGCGGTTTTAGTATCAATACGGAGACGTGGCCGAGCTGGTCGAAGGCACTCCCCTGCTAAGGGAGCATCGGGGCTAAAACTCTGATCGGAGGTTCGAATCCTCTCGTCTCCGCCAATAACATTGCCAACCCATCTGCTTTTCCCCATATATAACATAGACTTAGCCACTTAACTGGTGCCCTTGTTTTCCGTCAAAATTGCTCCGCTTACCAGTACGCTTACCACTAAAACATTGCTTAAAGATGGATTCCTATGGATTTCACTAGAAATTTTATCTATAAGAATGCCAAATTAAATTTAAGATAAATCAAAAATAATTTAGTTTTTTGGCCCATAAGCTCTTTTTATACCGTCATGGAGCTCAAATAACTGCAAACCTAGCAGACACTACTTTGTTCACAATCATGCAAAAATCGATCAGATCAGATCAGTAAGTTTTATTCCTTGAGCCTGCATTTTCTTTCTAAGCTTGTGAATTGCTTTTGCTTCAATCTGCCTGACTCGCTCACGCGTAAGATTAAGTATGTCTGCAATTTCATTTAGGGTGAGATGACATTGATTGGCATTGGTCTTCACATTTGAGGCAGCTGTCTTATTTATTTCCATCTTGAATTTCCCCCTTTACTATTTAAAAAGCTACATAACTAGCATGACATACTTGGATTTCGCATCATGAGATAGTCAGGTAATTTATAAAAATAGTTTTTAATTCATCTGCGATGTCTCCTTAATTACTGTATATTTATACAGTACTAATTCTGATTAAATAGGGAAATTCTTACCTAATTAATTGAAGCTCAATCTATGAGCCTCTCACTTGAAATACTCCACTCATCAAGATAACCAAGTGGGTGGGTATATGACTATCAGGCAACAACTCGTTTTTTTAACTGGTCACCGCATTGCTGCTAATGCCACTGCAGAAGAAGTGGGTAGCCTAAGCAAAATCGGAGTGGCCATTGCCTTTGCCAGCTTTCTAGCAGCATTGCAATTTGGCATAGCCGGTTGGTTCCTGGCGATGGATTTGCATACATCCCTGCAAATCTTGATGGCCTGCACGTTTGCCATGATCGGTGCGGGCATTGTCCTCGTGCTGGATCGTAACTTTATCTATCTAGCCGATACACGTTATGAAACCGATAAAAAGCTCACCTATGTCTATCTAGGTATTCGTATCTTTCTGATTACGGTGATTGGTTCACTCAGTAGTCAATTCACGATGCCTTTGTTTTTAAAGTCCGAGTTAGCGATTCATGCCCAAGATATGAAAAATGGACGTTATAGCGACGCTAAAGAGCGCTATCAAGAAAAGCACGAGTTAAAAGATAAGGCCAATAACGTAACAAGTCTTGAGCAACGTGAGACTAGGCTCAAAAAAGAAATCCAGGTATTAACGCCGGAGATTATTCGTCAGCGTAATCAAGTCAATTATTGCTTTGCTGATTACAACAGAAAAACCAGAACGACATTTGCACCCGATCTTGATGAGAATGAAATTCTTAACCTCTATGCTAAAGATAAGCGGGAGTGTGAGCGGATTGATGGCGCCTATCGAGCAGCCTATAGAGCTTATGTCAACCCTAGAGAAGCTGAACTAGCTCAAATGGGCGCGGCTATTACTACAGCACAGGCTGAAGTGGAGAGTGCTAAAAAAGAAATCGTAGTTGATCTCAATAAATCTAGTCAAATCGATGAAGCCTATATCAACGTGGCTTCAGCTGATGTGCTCTCATCCCTCGTTACGCATAGCCCAGGGGTGTTCTTCAAATATTTATTAATTACCTTGTTGCAGTTGTGTTTAGAGCTCATGCCAATTTTGCTCAAACTACAAGCAGGGCAATCAGGTCTAGGCCATCGCATGGCACTCTTTGCTTACGAAACCAAGACCAAAACATTTGCGCAAATGAACCAAAGCTCAAGCAAGAGAATAGCTTCAGAGGCAGAGCTTGAACTTGCTCAACATGAAAAAGAGATGGTCAGAAAGAGGCAATACTCTACAGAGCAAGAGTATGAGTCCAAGATTGGCTATCAAAAAGTAGCTCAAGATTTAGAAAAAGAAAAGCTCAAAGCTGAACTAGAAGAGCTCAAGCGAAAAAATAGCACCTATGGCCGTATGCAACAGCAATTTAGCAACGGCTTTAATCAGGCATCAACCCAGTTTGTAAATCGAGTGGTGACGCCAGCCACTGCAATGGCGAGCAAGCCATTCTCAGCAAGCGTACAAAGTGCCAATGAGACTTCAAGTGCTCCAACACACACTACAAAGGTAGTAGACCTTGGTGGTAATTATGGAATGGGTTTTGATGGGGGAGCTAAAGCCGCATCATGAAACTGCTGCTTTGCCTAATATCTGCATTAACACTGGTAGCGTGCGCTAGTAAGCCGCGCTATCAGTCGTACAGCACGCCCACCTATAGTGCTCCAGCGCGGACCTACAGTACGCCTACTTACAGCTATACCAACCAAAACATCTACCAAAGGCCTGCTCAAAGAGTCATATCAACGACTCCGGCAAGACCGATCACTAGCCCACCTATTGCCGTATCTAACTTTGAACGCCTTAGTTATGAAGATCTTGTCCGGTTTGAGCCCAATTGTGAGAAACGTACCGAACAAGTAGCGCTATTAGAAGAGCAACTCAAGCGTAACCGTTTTTATATGGTGAGCGGGGTGGAAGGGAATAGCTATCCAGACAAGATTAGCAAAAGCTATTACTCGCTCGCCAAATACCGTATTTGGTCATTGCGCTTTGCTTGTCAGGGAACAGAAGTCAGTAGAGAAGTGATCAAAGCAGATCTTCAAGCGGTCCCTAACGCTGCCCCTCAGTCCACACCGCGTTGTTACTTTGAAGAGATCACAGAAGCAAAGATAGCGGTTAAACAGGTGGGCTATCGCAATAGCGATCTGAGTAATGACCAAACCTCTACGAGAAGAGAGATCTGTACCAATTTTCCTTATGTAGCTGATAAGCCCTTTATTCGGGTTGGTGAGCACATTAGCTTTACCCCAAAAGAGATGAGTGATGGCCAAGCTAAATCTAGTTTACGTAGGTGGCGAGGAAACATTTATCAATTGGCATCAAAAACAGAGATTCATCAAAACCAAGCAGTGCGTTTTACCTTAGTAGCAGTACGTTCAGGAATAAACCAGTGGACTGTAGTCGATAAGTTTTGACCATATTTTTAATTTTATTTAAGGAGTAACTATTATGAAACAGCAACTTCAGCAGCAACAGCAGCAGCAACTTCAGAAACATTCTCAATCCCAATTGAGATTAATCGCAGTGAGTAGTGTATTGGGTCTTTTATTAAGTGCTTGCGGCACCAACCCAGCACAGCAGGCGCAATCCAATCAGCAAGACGAGTACCGAGCACAATCTAAAGTAGCTAAACAGGCTATTAGCGAAGCGCCAGCCTGGATGTACAAGTTACCCAAAGAGGCAGGTGTGATCTACGAGAACGGTACTGCTATTAGTAGTGACTTTTCAATGGCGGACTTAAAAGCCAAGACGATGGCCTATGTGAAGATTTGCACTGGCGCTGGTGGAAAAGTAAGAAGCCAAATGAAGATGTACCGCGCTGATAATGATGCCGCTTCAGTAGAGCAGTCTGAACTGACAGTGCGTAGTCTATGCCCTGATGTAGATATCTCTGGTGTCGAGACAGTAGAGATGAAACACGTGGCAGAAGGTAATCGTATTCGGACCTATGTCCTCGTAGCATTACCAATGGGACAAAAGAATGCAGTCAAATCAGGCAAAGAGATTCAGAATCGATCTGGCGAAGCATTTAAAGAGCTAGACAATGTCACCAAGGATCAAGCTAAGGATCAAAATAAAGATCAAACGAGAGAGCAGGCCAAGGAACAATCAGCGCCTGCATTAGTAGCCCCAGCGCAAACAATGCCTCCCATTGCACCAAGTACCAATCTGAGACCTGAACCTGCTGCGATCCCACCGCTTAGTCAAAGTGGCTCATCAGTAGAAAAGGCACTCGTTCCACCAGAAGCGCCCACCCTTAAGATGAATGTGCGTCCTGCTACCAAGATGGATGGCAGCATGATGGACTCAGTAAGAGCAGTAGGACCAGACACGGTAATAGTGGAATCAGCCGATGGAACCCAAAAGCAGTTGGGTCTGCTTGGGTCAAGAAATCCAGAGTACATTGCCAAGCGTGCTGAAGCCCTTAATAAGCCAGGAGCAGTGATTGGGCAAGTATCAATTGAGTAATAAGTGATGCTACAAATCTAATAAAGATCAAAAAGGTAAATTATGGGTTCATTAAGTATGGCTAAGTGCCCTTGTGGATTTTCACAAAAAGTGAAAGTTGGAGGCACCATGAGAGACTTTTTGAAGTACTCCACATTTCCCTTCTATTGCTCTAGCTGTGGCGTCGTAGACGTGAATGTAGCCACAGAAGGTGTGCATGAATGCCCGAAATGTCAAAGCCAAGATATTATTCAGTATGGGGATGACAGAGTTTCGATTCCGACTCAATTTAATCAATCCTTGCAGTGGGGTAACTATAACTGTGGCCAAAAAGACCACTTATGCCCATCCTGTAAACAGCAAACTTTAAGCTTTAATTTGTATATGATGATTGATTAACTCTTTGCTCTGAAATGATTAATAGAAAACAAGAACTTGAGCATTCACTGGAGCGCTTTGTGATTGCACAAAAGCCCTGCTATGAGCAGGTCGTTGAAGAATTACGTCATGAGCAAAAAAGATCGCATTGGATGTGGTTCATATTTCCACAGCTAAAAGGACTTGGTCATAGTGAGTATGCTCAATACTATGGAATCTATGATCTGGATGAAGCTAAAGCCTATTTAAGCCACCCGGTTTTAGGTCTAAGATATGAAGAGTGTTTGCAGTTGCTTGAAACGGCCAAAAGTGATGCTGAGCAGATATTTGGAGATATTGATGCCAAGAAGCTGAAGTCTTCCTTAACCCTGTTCTTAGCAGCTGAGCCAGAGTCACCACTGATAGCTAGTCTGCTGGATAAGTTCTTCCTTGGTAAAAAAGATCCAGACACTACTAAATTAATAAGGGCAGTATGAGCGTAGAAACAGACGTAATTTTTGTAGGGCAAATGAAGCCCCGGCGTTTAACCTCCTTAGAGGAGGACTTCAAGCGTGATCGTGAGCAATTTCAAAAAGATGAATTAGACAGAGCATTAAGACGTGCTGGGAAACTTGTTGTTGAGCCTGTAGAAACTACCTATGAACGAGACCCAGAAGAAACCTAAGCCTACGCTAGAGTCTTTATTGGCAGATCAATCCATCGCCACTGGTAAAGACATCATCAAGCGGAATATAGAGAAAGTAGAGCAGAAGGCTCTGCTAGAGGAAGCTATCGAGTTTGAGCAGCGTAATCGTAGAGTAAGACGAAGCTGACCCTTACTCTTACTTAAAGTAACGATCCTATTACTGCTTGAGTTCTGAGCTACGTGCAATTAACGATTTCAAGATATTCTCAAGTTTAGAGTTGGTGCCCTTAAGTCCATTGCTGACTTGATCAGCCCAATCAAAATAGGCTTTTCTTCTAACTAAATCCCACCCTGCTGGGGGAGAAGCAAGCATATCCCGAAGGTTGCAGATCTTATCTGCAAGTTTGACTAACTTGGCTTCATGAGAGCTATGCACTGCATGTGCAATTTGTTGAAGCTTACGCTCAGCCTTTGGCAGATTCTTATCATCAGTTACCTCCATCACGATAGAGGCAATCTTTTCACCAAAGTGCGAACTGAGTTCTTGTGCAGTAGTCTCGGTATCTTCAATGGTGTCATGTAGGACGGCAGCACACAGCACATCATTGTTAATAATTCCGCCTTCATTGACCAAGACGTTTACAAGGCCAATTGGGTGATTGATATACGGTGATGCCTCAGCATCCTTTCTACGCTGAGACTTATGTTTATCCGCAGCAAATGCAATGGCATTGACAAGCTTACCAACTGAAGGAGAGGGTGAAGATGATGTATTACTCATAGACTGAAATGGTTTTCTTAAGTTCGCTAATGACTTTATTTCGAAGAGCGGCTGGAGCTAATACCTGGACGCCATTACCGTGCTTTAAAATTTCCATCACTAACTCAGGATCTTGGTTGTAATCAAACTCTAGAAGGTAATTACCTTCCTTATCAAAGCTACTGACTTGTTGACCATGCCAAGTTTCTGAAGAGACCCACCGTGCTTTTTCTGGCGTAAATTGGAGCTTGGCTCTTTGGGTAGCCTTTCCAGAGAAGATGCCATAGCTCTCGGCAAAATTCTCTTGCAAGGTCTTCTCAGCGATTTCTTGTGCCTTTGTATTAAGTACTGTGGCCTTTTTGATCCCGTCTACTGCAAAGCTCCGCAAGTCATTACGCAGATGGCAAAAGGCATCAAGGTACCAGTTATCACGGTAGAAGATGAGGCGTTGAGGGGACACATCGCGCTCAGTAGCCTCATCCTTACCTTTAGAGTAATACGAAATATTTAAGCGGTTACGCTTTAGCAAGCCAACACCAATCTCTTCAAAGCTCTCTAAAGAATTCTTGCGGGCAGACATGCCAAAGACCTTAATCCGCTTACGCAGCTCTTTAGCGGAGGTTTCAGTCTGACCCATGATCCCATCAATAATTTCCATTAAGGGATCAATGTGGGGGCCAATTAAGCCGCCTTGATCTAAGTTCGAGAGCATGTGTTGCATGAGCACTAGGGCAGTGGCTTCCTTTTCGTTAAACCACAGCCCAGGTAATTCAAACTTCTCACCAAGATTAGGTTTGTCAAAGCGATAACCCCCATCGGCACGATCAAAAACGATAGAGGCATTCATACGATCGCGTAGGTATTCCAGATCACGTTTAAAGGTTGCTTTAGAGATCTCTAGCTCAGAGAGAAAGTCATCAATCGGCACACATTTACGTGCTTGGATCATGTATTTGATGCGGTGTAGTCGCTCTAGGTCACTCATGATTACCTTTGGTCGGTTTTTCGAACTGCTTAATTCTGCCTTGCCATAGGCTCATATTTTGAGCTTTTGGCATATATTGTATTTTTAGCACGAATTAATGACAAAAACTATAAATAGCTTGACGACCAAAATAAAAAGTCTGCATAATCAAATCTACATCAAGAGATGGCTTTGTCGCCACAGCAACCTGCTAACGCAGTAAGGTGCTAAAAAGATGAGACCCCAAGTCATACCAAGTGGGTAATCAAAGCGACAAGCCCACCATTGGTGGGCTTTTTTGTTTTCAGGGCGGATTTATTCCAAATTGCCAGGCCCGACAGATCGTCAAATTGGCTAAAGAGGAGAGGGCGTAATGAACAATACAACACCTGAAAATTGGGATTTTTTAACCAAGATCTCGATTAGCGTCAAACAGCAGCTGATTGGCAGTAATGCTATTCGAGCTAAATCTAACCAATTAAATCTGTCGAGCTCTGAAACTGTAAGCCTATTAGATGAAATTATTCTTGAGTGGCTTAATGTCCAAAAACAAGATGGGCGTAACTATAAAGAGTATGCGGGTTATGTTTTTTATCATGCTGTAAAGAATAGGTTTTTAAATATTCAAGAAATTAAGAAATAATTTATTAGGGCGGAGTTATTCCCAATTGCTAGGCCTGACACCTTGTCGAACTGGCTAAATAGGAGAAGAAAATGAATCAATTATTTTGCAAGGTCGGTGATCTCGCGGTAACCGTAGAGGCAGAGTTGCCGATTAATATTGGCAATGTAGTCAAAATCATCGGAGGTATTGGATATCGACAATGGTCTACCTTTACTGCTGAGACTTTTTTATGGAAAGTGGAGGTCGCATCTTCAGAAAGACCTCTTATTTATGAGAACGCTGATGGTTCAATTGAGGAGGCATTTAGCGGACGAGTTCCTGATTGCTACTTAAGGCCTATTCGGCCAGATGAATTGGAGTGGGATCAGAGTGCCTCGCACGATGAGCCCTTACCAACGGATGAAGCTAAAGAGCAGGAGGTGGAATATGTTTAGGCCACCACCGGAATACATTTGGGGTTTAAGTAGAAAAAAATATGAGGAGCGCTTTCGTAGAAAGGTGCCTCAGTGGGTATTAACACTTGATCGTGATTCCTCTAGGACGTTATTAAATATCTGCTGTAGGTTGGGATTCAAATTGCATCCCGAAGTCTTAACCATGACAGAGCTGCATGAAGGGTTAGGGAGTGTTTGGAGTACCAAGGCCTCCTATCGTCATGATCTAGTCTCTAAACCTCCCAAAAAGCCAAATCACAGCACCCAAAAACCATGAGGCTCAATATATGAGCCAGTTATTTTTTACAATTAATTTAACAAATCTACTTAGGAGGCATCATGCGTGACTACACCTTTATCAATGGATCTCGTTTTACCATCAATAACCTATTTAGAAGCCTGCGCTTTGATATTGATCGACTCGATATGAGTTGGGTTGATAGTGAAAAGCCTGAGTTCTGTAGAGGCTTAAGAGTAGTAGATAACGAAGAGAGCAATACTGTTACCGTAGACG